>CAZWEO010000033.1:0-47074 GCA_964633115.1 uncultured Desulfobacterales bacterium | reverse complement strand
TTTGACAAAATTAGTACGAAAAAATACATTATCATACTTTTGATTTGAATTCCTGGCTGGGAATCGACCGAGAACCTCGAAAGGCGTTAACTCAAGGTCTAGTCAAGTTTATCGTTCGGGGTGAATTCAAATTATGAAAGGTAGCATCATGGCAAACAATCCCTATCAGAGATTTGGAGCACAAGCGGGGCAGCAAGAATCCCCAAATAATATGTTTAAGGAACTGGATGCAACCGAGCTATATTGTTCGCGGTGCAAAACGGCAGTTCCGGTACGAAAGCGGCTGTTATTGGTATTGCCGGAGGGCGATAAATACGAATATTTCTGTCCATACTGCGCGGAAACGGTCGGAACTAAAATTGATCGGCAGCAACAGCAGCCGTCTATAATTGTTTCCTGAAGCGTTCCATAAAATCGTTGCACGATATTATGGAACGCGACTTTTTTGCTCCGGAGCGAAAGGTTCTTGAGCTTAATTCAGGTATAAATTTAAAAATCAAGAAATAGGATAGGTCTCAATGCTAAGATTAATGCGTGATTACGCCACCAGTTGGATGATCAAGATTATCCTGGGGGCTATTGTGGTGGTTTTCGTTTTTTGGGGTGTTGGCAGCTTTCGAAACCGTAAGGCTAATATCATTGCCAGCGTAAATGGCGATGCCGTTACTTTGGAGGAATATCGATCTTCATACAACACGCTTCTGGACCAGATGCGCCAACGATTTGGCAATAGCCTCAATGAAGATTTACTTAAGATGTTGCAGCTTGATCAACAAGCTTTAAATCAGTTGATCGAAAAACGTTTGTTACTGCAGGAAGTGGCCCGACTCAATTTTCGGGTAACTGACGAGGAGGTGGTTCGATCAATTCAGAGCATTCCCACATTTCAAACCAATGGCGTCTTTGACAGCCGGCTTTATACCACAATTTTGAATTATAACCGCATGACGCCCGAGATTTTTGAGGCTGCTCAGATAGAGAGTCTCCTGATGGAAAAGTTTCGAACCTATCTGTTTAACGGATTTCGGGTTTCGGAGAATGAGTTACAAGAATATTTCAACTGGAAAAACGCGGCTGTATCCATAGACTATGCGCTTTTTGATCCTAATACTTATAAAGATATTGAATTGACGAAAGAAGCCATCGAAACCTATTTTAATGAGCATAAAGATACTTATAAAACAGATCCGCTACGCCAGGCCCAGTACCTGTTTTTCGATCCTCAAGATTATACGGCTGAGGTCCAAGTTTCCGACGAAGCCATCAAAAATTACTATATGGACCATAAAAACGACTATGCTTCACCCAAAACAGTGGAGGCCAGACATATTCTCTTTAAACTTGAAAATGGTGCTGACGATCAAACCGATGCAGCCGCCAAGACCAAAGCAGAAACGGTTCTTGATTTGATTAAAAAGGGTGCCGATTTTGCTGAGATGGCTAAAAAACATTCGGAAGGACCCTCCAAAACAAATGGCGGTCATCTGGGGACCTTTCGAAAAGAGGACATGGTAGCGCCTTTTTCAGATAAAGCGTTTTCAATGCAGGCGGGTGAAGTCAGCGAGCCGGTACAGACACAGTTTGGGTGGCACCTGATCAAAGTGGAAAAGGTTAATCCAGCTTCGGAGCAGACCCTTGAACAGGCGACCGATGCCATTGGCAGGACCCTTACCATTGAGGAAGCCAAAGTAATAGCCTATGATAAAGGCGAAGCTTTTTATGAAACCACGCTAGAAGGGGATGATATCGCTCAGGTTGCTGCGCAACTTGGGTTGACTGCAGCAACAACTGAACCATTTTCCAAACGCGGCCCTGACAAAGGTATTGCCAACCGTAGGGGTTTTGCCGAAGCTGCTTTTGCGCTAGCGGGGAACCAGATTAGTGATATTCTGGATCTGAATGATGGGTATTACGTTCTTCAGGTGATTGAATCCATTCCCAGCAAGATTCCGAACCTTGCCACAGTGAAGAATTCGGTGGAAGCAGATCTGCTCAAGGAGATGCAAGCGACCCTGGCAGAGGAAGATGCCAATGATTTTCTGGAGAAACTAAAAACCACAGGTCAAACAGAATCAAGCGATGCTTCCGCGGGTGTTACTTTTAAAACCACCGACTATTTTAAGCGTAGTGAACAAATACCAGACATTGGTTGGGATAACAGTGTTTCACAGAAAGCTTTTGAGCTGTCTTCCGAACAACGCTTGCCAGATAGTGCCATTAAAGGCCAGAAGGGTTTGTATGTTATTCGGTTAAAGGCAAGAAGTTTGCCAGATGCTCAGGAATTTGATAAGGAAAAGCAACAGCTTCAGGAAACCCTGGTCAATCAAAAGAAGCTTAAAGCTTTTAATAACTGGCTTGCGGAAGCCCGTGAGCGCAGCGATATAAGTATTCGCGAAGAATTCCAACAATGATGCTTTCAGGGGCGCATGAAAGCATCATGGGGTAAGAAAATGGTGAAGTCTAAGAGTGACCTCAATGAAGAAACAAATTATGTAAGTAAAAAATGCCCGCATTGTTTTACTTATATGCCCCTGAATGTTCTTGCGTGCCCATCTTGCAAAGAAAAGGTTGGGCCTGTTGATAAGTATGGTATGGCTTCCAAAAATCCGGAATATTACAGTTACTTTGTTTCCTTTGCGGCTTTTATTGCATTGATTGTATTTCTCTACTATGCCTTCTTCAAGGAATAATGGCAAAGTAAAACATCCGATTTCTACGTTGCGCAAGATCCCGTTATGATTGCAACGTACGCTAGGTACGCCTCATCACACGGAATTTGCAACGCCTTGAGCTCGAACGTTTTACTTTGCCATCGTATTTCAATTAAAATGACCTAATCCTCGTTCTGTCTATCTTTAGCTTTCTAACGCTTGCCCCTGCTGTCATTCCCTCGGAGGAGGGAATCCAGACAAAGCTGTGTGCTCGAGGCTTTATCCTGGATCCCCGATTTCTCGGGGATGACAACCGAAGGTTGGAATGCCGGTGCGCTTAGACGCTGTAACCCGCAACTTGTAACGCTCGCATCCCGCAACACGATTCTCGCACCTCGAAACTCGTATCGCGTGCCCCGATACTCGCAACAGGACACGCGCAACCCGCAACCCGCAACTCGACACCCGTACCCCGACCCCCGCAACCCGCTAATATACCGACTGCCGTGCCAATATATCCGCGGAAATGGGATCCAGAAATCGACATGGTCGGTTTAGAAAAGAACCAGAAATACGATCAAACAGATGGCCTGGATAGGTGATAAAGAGATTTTGCTCGGCACGTGTGGCGGCTACATATAGCAGCCGAAGTTCTTCTTCCAGATCGTCTGATTTGTTGATGGCTTGGGCTGAGGGGAAGCGTCCATCCAGCGCCCAAATGATAAAGACAGTATGCCATTCGAGACCTTTAGCAGAATGAATCGTTGAAAGAGTCAAGCGCTGATCATGGGGCAGGGTAGCAGAAAAGGTTTCATCCACGGCGGTTGTGGGCGGCTCGATGGCCATATCGGTCAAAAAGGATTCCAGATCATTATAACGTTCCATGATTGAAACCAGCTGTTCCAGATCTCTGGCTCGCTTGGGGTGGTCATCATATTTCTTTTTCAAAATCGGCAGATAGTAGGCCAAAACAGTTTCACCCAGGGTCGCAACCGACATATCATCTGGATGCAAATTGCTAAATAGCTCAGCTAATTCAATGACTTGTTTGGCAATTCGATCTGGCACCTTGACCGCAGACAGCCCTTGGGCACCACGGCCTTGTTCTTGAATCGCTTGAAAAACATCACGAGCGCTTTTGGGTCCGACCCGGTCCAAAAGCTGCAGAATCCGATACCAACTAATGGTATCCTCGGAATTGTAACCTACCTTCAAATAACTCAGCACATCCTTGATGTGGGCTGAATCCATAAACTTGAAACCGCCTACCTTGACAAAAGGAATGGCTTCTCTGCTCAGTTCGATTTCAAGATCGAATGAATGGAATCCGGCTCTGAAAAGAACAGCAATCTGGTTTAGACGAATACCCTGGAGCGATAACTCCTTGATTTTATCTAGTACAAAACGGGATTGACTATTTTCACTCGCAGTGCGCACCAGGATCGGTGGTGCCTCGCCTGTTTTGGTGGAGAATAGCGTTTTGGTATATTTATGGACGGCATTGTCGATAATGGCATTGGCAAGTGTCAGCACAGGCTGAACACTCCGATAGTTTTGCTCCAGACGAATGATGGTTGTGTTGGCGTATTGATCCGGAAAGGATAAGATGTTTTCCACCGCTGCTCCGCGGAAGGCGTAAATGGACTGGGAATCATCACCAACAACCATAATGTTTTGATGCTGTCGGGTCAGCAGATATAGAATGTTGGCCTGAATCTGGTTGGTATCCTGATATTCATCCACCATAATATATTGGTAGGTCGATGCCACCCGCTCGCGAACACTTTCCACATCTTCCAAAAGCCGGCATAGGTAGATGAGCAGATCATCATAATCCAACAGACTATGCTCATGTTTATATTTTTGGTAATCAGAATGCAGGCTGGCGATGGTTTCCATGTGCATATGCATATGGGGATAGTTTTCAAAAAGTATATCGTCGACAGTTAAAACTTTATTAACACAAGCACTGAAAATGCTGGCCAGAGTCCTATTTTTGGGAAAGGTTCGATCCTTGGCGCCGGCACCCGATTCTTTCTTAAGAATACTGATGAGGTGTTCCATATCGGCTCGATCAATAATCGTAAAGGCATTATTCATTCCCAGGTAGGATGCATATCGGCGTAGTACGGCATTGGCAAATGAGTGGAAGGTTCCGCCGGAAACCTGTTCGCAGCGATGGTCCAACAGATCGGATGCCCGTCTCAGCATTTCAAATGAAGCCCTACGGGTGAACGTGAGCAGCAGAATGGATACCGGCGGGATGCCGTCCTGTACCATACGGGCCACACGGTAAGTCAAGGTTCGGGTTTTACCACTGCCAGCACCTGCGATAACCAAAAGGGGACCATCATTATGGGCCACGGCCTCCAACTGGGGTTCATTTAGAACATCGGCAAAGGGGATTGTTGATTTATCAATCATATGAATTACCTTACCAAAGGTGAGTGTTTCAGATTAAGCTGTTTAGGCTGTTAGGCGCTCAGAGTTAATATTAAGTTCAAAATTCCATTTGCAATCTAAATCGCGACGCAGCAGGCTATGCTCTGTAAGCGATTTCCGGCTCATAGCTAACTGCATATGGTTGAGAGCTCATGGCTTACCGCTTATGGCTGATCGTTTAATGAATGTCAAAGTAAATTCGTGCTGCAAACTAACCATTGTAAGGCCAATGAACTGAAAAGAGGAACTTTAAATGCCTGAAAAAATTTTAAAAATTGTGGCGGTACTTCTGGGCCTTACTGGTCTGTTGATTTCCCCAATTACCGTGATGCCAGGTATGGAGCCATCTCAGGCTAGCACTACCTCACAAGCGACCTGGCCGTACGAAAAAAGCGATTTGCCACCGGATTCGAGGCTGCATTTTGGCCGACTCGACAATGGTTTCCGTTATGTCTTGATGCCCAACCAAAACCCCAAAGACCGGGTCAGCATGCATCTTAACATCCAGGCCGGCTCGGCCCAGGAAGCGGAGGATCAACGAGGCCTGGCGCATTTCCTGGAGCATATGTTGTTTAATGGCAGTGAACATTTCCCACCAGGTGAACTGATTAAATATTTTCAAAGCATCGGCATGCAGTTTGGTGCTGATGCCAATGCCCATACCGGCTTTTTTGAAACAGTTTACGACATTTTTTTGCCGGATGGCCGCGAGGAGAGCTTTCAAAAGGGTCTCTTGGTGATGCAAGATTATGCCCAGGGCGCATTGCTGTTACCCGCTGAAATCGAACGTGAACGTAAGGTCATACTGGCTGAAAAACGACAACGGGATTCGGCATCCTACCGGACTTTTGAATCAGAGATTCAATTCGAGCTACCCAATGCCCGCATTGCCAAACGGCTTCCCATCGGCAAAATTTCAACCCTGGAGCAGGCAACCCGATCAGAGCTGAAGGCTTATTATGATACCTGGTATCGCCCGGAAATCATGATCCTGGTTGCAGTGGGTGATTTTGACAAGGGCATGGCTGTCAAACAAATCAAAGAAGCCTTTGCATCCCTAACATCTCGGACACCGTCTGTAGCGGATATTCCCTTTGGTGATATCAACCACCGGGGCGTACAGACCTTTCACCACCATGAAGCCGAAAGCGGCGATACATCCGTGACCATCGAGGTACTCAGCAAAGAACCACTGCAGGCAGATAGCCTGCCCCGTCGCAAAGAGCGACTTGTAAGACGAATAGGCGATCAGATTGTTCAGAATCGTCTGGATCAATTAATCAACACACGCCAAGCGCCGGCCACATCAGCCAGCATCGGTTCGGGTGTTTTTGCCAAACAGATCGGTTATGCCATGATATCGGCTAATGGCCATGCCGATGATTGGCAGGCTATGCTGACATTTTTAGAGCTGCAGTTACGTAAGGCGCTCGCTTTTGGTTTTACTACTTCTGAGTTAGACCGTGTAAAAAAGGATATCATTTCGAATTTGGAACAGGCCGACAGCCAAAAAGGCACCCGGGAAAGCCAAGCCTTGGCACGCCAGATAATCCGGACCCTCAATGCCGATCGGGTTATGCTTTCGCCTGGCAAAGAGATGCAACTGCTGAAACCTTTTATCCAATCACTGACAGTTGATGCGGTCAACCAAGCCTTTCGTTTATCCTGGGCCAAACATCATCGGCTGTTGCTGGTTACCGGAACTGCTGATTTTGCGTCAAATGCTGCAGACCCAAAGACATCGATCCTGCAGACCTATCAGGCCAGTATTCAAAAGAATGTGGCTCCCCCGCAAGTTTCAGAGGTCATTTCTTTCCCCTATCTGTCCGAGCCCACCGCAGCCGGCCGTATTATTGCACGAAAAACAGATGCAGATCTGGGCATTGTTCAAATCGACTATGAAAATGGATTCCGCCTAAATCTCAAACCAACTGAATTTAAGGAGGATGAGATTTTGGCAGGTTTGTCATTTGGTAAAGGTCGATTTAGTGAGCCATCAGATAAGGCCGGGCTAACCGAACTAGCCATTGCTGTTGTCAATCAAAGTGGTCTGGGTTCCCTGAATAGACACATGCTGGAGACAGCTCTGGCCGGCCGGCAGACGCAGGTCTCCTTTGGAATAGATGAGGCAAATTTTGTGTTCAACGGCCAGACCATTCCCCAAGAACTGCCCATCTTGTTTCAGCTGCTGTATGCATATATTCAGGATCCGGGTTTCAGACCTGAGGCCTACAACCTGGCTATGGATCAATTTGCAAATCAGTATGAAGCCCTGACGCGCAGCCTAGATGGTGTCATGACCCTTAAGGGCAGACGCTTTCTGGCTGGGGGCGACAGTCGCTTTGGACTTCCCGATCAGGAAACCTTTAAGACACTGCAACTCAATGACGTTCGCAATTGGGTGATTACAACCCTGGCGGATACCACGTATGAATTGTCCTTGGTTGGTGATTTTGATACGGAGGCAGTCATTGCGTTGGCCTCCCGCTATTTTGGCAGTTTACCGCCAGGCTTACCACAGGACCCTGAGCAATTCGACCAGCCGGTTTTCCCAGCAGGCAAGAAATTGGACCTAAAGGTAGAAACCAAGATTCCCAATGGTTTGGTTTATGTCTCTTTTGCAACCGACGACATCTGGGATATCCATCAGACCCGCCGCCTGAATTTATTAGCCGATGTATTTTCAGAGCGGATGCGTCTTCAAATTCGCGAAAAACTAGGTGAGGCTTATTCACCCTTTGCCTTCAATCGGCCCAGTCGGAGCTACGACGGCTACGGCGTATTCAATGCCGTTGTTGAAATCAATCCAGCCAGTGCGCAACTGGTAATCACAGAAATCCAAAAAATAGCAACCGAACTATCCAGCACCGCCATATCGCAAGATGAAATCAAGCGGAGTTTGGAACCGACCTTAAACAGCATCAAAGATATGCGCCAACGCAATGGGTACTGGCTTAAAACGGTTTTAATGGGATCGAAAGAACATCCTGAAAAGATCGATTGGAGCCGTTCCATCAGCAATGATTATGCCGCCATTACGCCGGCAGAATTACAAAACCTCTCGAATAAATATTTGAAAGGCAGTGAAGCCGCAGTCATCGTGGCTCTGCCGACTGATACCAACTGATTTCCCCTTGACAAAATATAGAACCCTGTGTACAAGATCGCAGGTTCTTCAGGCCCGGGGGCACGTTCTAAGACCTTTGTATAACACCCCCTTTCGCCCGATTTCGGTTTCAGATTCCTTAGAACTAAAACGAAAATGGGCATTTTTCAAAGGTCTCAGTCTGCCATCCGGGTTTGCATATCCTATTTCCATTATTCAGATTTCAGAATTAATCAATGATTCAACGGAGTTTTCATGAGCAAGCAAGAGGATCAAACCACCGAGGTCGAATCAAAAGAGACCCAAGGACCCGCCGGACCGATTACCCTGTTTTTCATAATCGGTTTCGCACTTAGTCTCGTCGTTGGATGGGGCATTTTTCCCAAGCTATTGTATTCCCAAAAACACCAGCCAGTTGAGTTCAATCATGTGCTTCACAATGAAGAAGTGAGTGATGACTGTGAGAGCTGCCACTATTTTCGTGAGGACGGCAGCTTTGCAGGGATTCCCACATTGGAAAGCTGCATGGAGTGTCATGAGGAAGCATTGGGAGAAAGCGAGGCTGAAGAGAAATTCATCCAGGATTATATAACCCCGGAAAGGGAAATCCCTTGGTTGGTTTATTCAAAGCAGCCGGCCTGTGTTTACTTTTCCCACGCAGCGCATGTTCTCAAAGGCGGTATGGATTGTAAAACATGTCATGGGGACATTGGTGAATCCGATCATATGAAAGTCTACGAGGAAAATCGGATTACTGGTTATAGCCGTGATATTTGGGGCAAGAACATGATCGGGCTAAAGAAAAATACTTGGGATCGGATGAAAATGGATGACTGTGCGGAATGCCATATGAAAGAAAATGTCCGACAGGGAAGTGTCCAGACCGGCAAAGGCGGATGCTTTGTGTGCCATAAGTGAAGATCTAAAGATTAAGTACGAAGATCTTCACTATAGGAAAATATAATACATTTTCCATATAAGGGAATCAAAAAACAGCACTGCACGGATGGAAAAGGCTAATAAATACAATTTAGGACAGTGTGGATTAATTGGTTTAGGAGCGACAAGGCCTTTCGCCTGGGGGCGAAAGGGTCGCGTTTCATAAAATCGTTCCCAACGATTTTATTAGGGGAAAATCTATGAAGATAGACAGAAGATGCTTTTTATCCCTGGTGATCGGTGGCGCAGCCGGTACTGCGTTGACACCGTTACCCTGGAAATTGACCGACGACAGTTCAATCTGGTCGCAAAATTGGCCGTGGACGCCCGTGGTGGCCAAAGGTGAAAATTTCTATGCCACATCGGCCTGTACCCTTTGTCCAGGTGGCTGCGGTATTTCTGTTCGCATGACCGATGAGCGCTCGGTCAAAATCGAAGGTCAAGCTGGTCATCCGGTCAACGACGGCGGTGTCTGCATCCTGGGCTTATCCGGATTACAGTTGCTATACGGCCCCAATCGGGTGACCGAACCCATGAAGCGCATTGGCAACCGGGGTAGCGGACAATGGCAACCCATCTCTTGGGATGCGGCTTTAGAAGAGGTGGCCGAAAAGCTGAATCAAGTGCGGGCCGAAGATGGTCCCCAGGCCTTGGGCTGTATTCTTGAGAAACCCTACGGTACCGTTTCAGAGCTGTTCAAACGGTTGATGACGGCTTATGGCTCACCCAATGTTATGACTACCCCTTCGTTACAGGACTCTTTGGATCTAAGCTTAAAGGTTATGCACGGCACCGACACCCAAATGGTGGGATACGATCTGGAAAATGCGAATTTCATCCTCAGTTTTGGGAGCGGATTGATTGAAGGCTGGGGTTCACCAATTAGATCGTTCCGTGCCAATAGTGGCTGGAAGGATAATGGTGTACAAATCGTTCAGGTGGAAGCACGCTTGTCCAACACGGCCGCCAAGGCAGACCAATGGGTGGCTGTCAATCCAGGAACAGAAGCTGCTTTGGCCATGGGAATGATTCATGTGTTGCTCAACGATAATCTGTATAATACCGATTTTGTCGAGAATTATGCCAGCGGTTTTGCCGGATGGCAAACACTGGTTCAAGAAGATTATACTCCCGAAAAGGTTGCGGCAATCACCGGTGCAAGTGCAGATGTTATTCAAGGCCTGGCCAAAAAATTTGCCGCTGCAAGCCATCCTCTGGCCATCAGCGGTCGGGGCCAAGGGGATGAACCCTTGGCGCTCAGCGAAGCCATGGCGGTTCACGCTCTGAATGCGCTGGCAGGCAATCTGAACCAACCTGGGGGGGTGTGGGCGGTTCCCAAGCCGGATTATATTGAGTGGCCTGAGGTCGAATTGGATGCTGCCGCCGAATCCGGTCTGAGCACGGCACGCATCGATGGCGCCGGTAGCAGTCCCTATGGCTTGTCCGCTTCCTTGCTCAATCAGTTGTCCGAGGCGGAAGGGGGGCCGGCTTTAAAGGCCCTGATGATATCCGGGGCCAACCCATTCTATACCATGGCGGACGCCGGCAAGTTTCAAGAACAGATTAAAAAAATACCCTATCTGGTCAGTTTCTCATCCTATATGGATGAGACAGCTATGCAGGCAGACCTAATTTTGCCCAATCATGTATATTTGGAGCGTTATGAAGACGTTCCGGTGGCAGCTGGTCTAACCCAGTCGATCGTCGGGCTGGCCCGGCCGGTTGTCGAGCCGCTGTTTAACACCATGCACACAGGGGACGTCTTGATTCGCATAGCCCAGGAAATGGGCGACAGCCTCGCAAGCGCTTTCCCATGGGAAGACTATGAAACCTGTCTGCAGGAGACCCTGGAAGACAAATGGGACACGCTGGACGAAGAAGGTGTCTGGGTGAATGAGGATTTTGAAATCAGCAGTTGGGAGGAGGCTTTTGCCACGGCTTCGGGCAAATTTGAATTCGGCGACACAACCCTGGACGTAAGCCCGGGTTACAGCGCACTGGCGCCGGAAGGGGATCGCGGTTCCTTTCCCTTGACGCTTATCTCGTTTGACAGCATGCGATTAGCCAATAATGCCGTTGCCTCGCCTCCTTTTGTAATGAAATCGGTTGAAGATACTGTTTTAAAGGGTAATTTCGGCTTGGTCGAAATTAACCCACAAACAGCCAAAGAACTGAACCTAGCTGACGGGAGTGTTGCCCAATTGAGCACGCCCAAAGGCAAGGCCCGGGTAAAGGTTCATTATTTTGACGGTATCAAACCCGGTGTTGTGGCTATGCCCAAGGGCTTGGGCCATCGCACCAAAGATCAGTTTACAGCCGGCAAGGGTGTCAACATCAAAGAGCTCATGGGACCGGTTGTGGATCAGGCATCTGGATTGGATGCGGCTTGGGGTATTCGCGCAAAGCTGACGAAAGCCTAACTAACTCCCTTCCCATATCACCGGCTTTGCAGCTATATTGGAAATGGTCAGCAAAAAATTAGAAAAAATTTCTATGGGTTTTGAAGGGAGTTAGAACGAGGGACGAATGAAAGAAGCACACACGCACACTAAGGCCAATAAATTTGGTATGGTTATCGACTTGGATAAATGTACGGGCTGCGGCGCTTGCATGGTTGCATGTATGGCCGAAAATAATGTCCCCTTCCGGGATGATGAGACGGATAAAATGCTCAGCGTTGCCTGGATGCGTGTATTCAAGATGACAAACGGAAAGCCCTATCCGGATACGGATATGTGTTATATTCCCCGACCGTGCATGCATTGTGAAGGCCATCATGGGCACTCACCGTGTGTATCGGTCTGCCCGGCTACTGCTACTGATTATGACAATCTGACCGGCATTGTCAGCCAAATCTATACACGTTGTTTTGGCTGTCGTTATTGCATGGCTGCCTGTCCCTATCATGCCCGGGTTTTTAACTGGTGGGATCCGGTCTGGCCGGCCGGGATGGAAAAAGCTTTGAATCCAGATGTTTCCGTACGTATGCGCGGCATCGTGGAAAAGTGCAGCTTCTGTTTTCACCGCCATCAGCGGGCCATGGAATTGGCCCACTACGAGGAACGGGAAGAATTGGAAGAAGAGGAATACCAAACCTCTTGCACCCAGGCTTGTCCGGCGGGTGCCATCACTTTTGGAGACCTGAACAACCCGGATCATACTGTTTATCAATTGGTCCATCCGGATAATGCCCATGGCGGCAAGCCGGAAAATCCAAATGCTTTCAGACTCCTGGAACGGCTGGGCACCAACCCAAAAGTTTATTATCTTTCGAGTCGCGAGTGGGTTCGCAAAGCCGGAGATAACTATTCGAAAGAGGAACAACAATCATCTTAGGAGCACCAACTTATGGATTCTGCATTAATACCCGATGGCGTTAAACGTTGTCCCATTTGGCTATTTGGCCTGGCCATTGCCGTTGTGGGCGCGGTTTTACTTTGGGGCGTATTTGCCATGGTGTTGGTTTGGATCAAGGGATTGAACCAGACCAACATGAACAATGCCTATGGATTTGCTTTATGGATTTGGGCCGATCTGGGCGTTATCGCCTTGGGTGGCGGCGCCTTTTTTACCGGCCTGATGCGCTACATATTTGGCAAAGACGAACTCAAGCACATCATCAACTATGCTGTTTTGATCGGATTCATTTGCTATAGTTCGGCCCTGTTGATCCTGGCCATCGATATCGGTCAACCACTACGCGGATGGTTTATCTTCTGGCATGCTAATGTGCATTCCATGTTGACCGAAGTGGCCTTTTGTTTGACCTGTTATTTTGGGGTACTTTGCATCGAATACCTACCTCTGGTTTTAGAGAACAAACAAATCGATCGGGTTCCTCTTTTTCACAATCTAAGCCATAACATGCATGAAATCATGGCTGTTTTTGCGGCCACGGGCGCATTTTTGTCCTTCTTCCATCAGGGATCATTGGGTGGTGTTGCCGGTGTTTTATTTGGTAGACCCTTTGGATTTCGTGAACATATCTTTATCTGGCCCTACACCTTTTTTCTGTTTACCTGGTCGGCCGCTGCCTGCGGGCCCTGTTTCACCATTCTTGTCACCAAGCTGACCGAAAAAATTGCCGGTAAAAAACTAGTCAAGGACAATGTCATTGAGCTTTTGGCCAAGATTGCCGGATGGATGCTGTTTACCTATGTGATTGCCAAGATTATCGATACCATTTATTGGGCCAACGTTACCGCGCCCTCCTTAGGATTCAGCCTATCAGATTTCTATACCAACAACCCGGGGTCTATATATGGTTACTGGATATTGTTTGTGGAAGTGGGTGTCTGCGGGGTATTGCCGGCGCTGATTCTGATAACCGAGAAAGGCCGCAAAACGCCGGCTACGTTATGGACTGCTGTGATTCTGGCTTCTTTTGGCGTTTTGCTGAACCGATGGGTCATGGTTTTGCAAGTCTTGGCGGTTCCGGTGGTGAGTTATGAGAGCTGGTTTGCGTATTTCCCCAGCTGGCAGGAAATTGCCACCACGATACTACCCGTGGCTTACGGTGTGATTCTGATCCTAATATCGTACCGTTACATGCCCATTTTCCCCCAGGAGGCCGAACTGAATCCGATTGAAGAACCAGAGCCACCTGCGGCGACGGCAGAAGCCGTTGTAGACGAAACCGACGAAGCCGCCGCGCCAGAAGGTGAGTTGGCTCCGGCGGAGGCATAGATATGCGCGAAAATGATTTGCCCTGAAAAAATCAAAACTGTTTTAAAAAAGGGGCTCAACACAAAATAAGAAATTCGAAGCACGAAATTACAAATCCGAAACAATATCCAATGACTTAAATTCAAATGATCAAAACATATCACCCGGCATCACGCTAAAGGCACATGTTTGGAACATTTGAGCATTAGAATTTCATATTTGTTTAGAATTTCGATATTCGGATTTGGAATTTGCATGAAATTGGTATTCAATAGCACTAATTCCAAAAGAATCGAGTCAAGCCAAATGAAATTGTAGAGAGTACAGAACTAGGAGAAAACATATGTTTCCGTATATAAGTTTTGAATGGGTTTGGGATATGAGCCACTTCGTGTTTCATGGTGGCCTCTGGTACGCATTATCCATAATCGGCATGGGCATGACCTACTGTATCCTCAAGGCAGTGTATGACACCTATATGGGCAATGGCGGCCATCACTGATTCTACTGTAGCGAATAAAACAAAAGGCGCTTACCCATTGATATGTCAACGGGAAGCGTCTTTATTATTTATACACATTGTTTATAGCTATTGTCATGATTACATTCTGATTTGAAATTTAAGGCGACTTAGATAAGTTCTGATTATACTATTTGTCATCATTGATGGCTTCGTAAATAGTCACAAAGCCGTCTGCTGCTCTTTTGTGATTCAAATTGGTTGCACATACATGATCGGGCTGCATTTTTGCAGACACGCGTAAATTAGCTCTTTGACAAATGGAAAAGGCTTTAAATTGGGCAATAAGCGGGACCTATCCGTGCCGTGTGCCCTTGTGCGAGCTTTTCTCACCGCCGCCGCCCTCAAGATGTTGAGACTAATCGCCTTAAGCGTGGCACAGTATCGTACAGCCATCATGCCTCTGATCCGTAGACACTTGACGCCAGTCAAAGTATTATAGTGGCTCATGGTTGCCTCGATACCGGCCCGCCAGCGATAGGTTTCGATAAATGCGTCACTGCTTTCCATCTGCTGGCGAACCGCTAACCGTTGATCCTGGGCAGAATATCCCATGAAGTAATTTTTCTTGCCGGCCTTAACGCGACAGTTGCCGACTTGGGGACAATCTTTACAGTGGCACAAGTCAAAGCGGGCAATATATCGTTGTGTCTTTTTCTTAAAGCGAACCGCCACGGGACGATGGCCGGCCGGACAAGCTTTTACGTGACCGCTGTCGTCAAAGTCAAAGGCTTTGAGTTCGATTTTACTCCGTCGGCCACCTTTATGGACTGGCGCCACCATTTGAACACCGTGCTCGGTTGCCTTTTGATCATTGCTGTCAGTACCGTAGAGGGTATCGGCCACCAACGTTTTGGGGGCTAAGCCACGAGCTTTGGTATCCTCGATAGCTGGCTCAAGTGCGTGAACATCATGCCTACAGGCAGTCTCTACAGCGACATGGGTGATCAAATTAAGTTCCTGCGCTTTCTTTTGCGGATCTTCAACGCGCGTAAAGGTTTCCATGATCTGAGCCTGGTAGCCCTGGCCCTTATGCCCGCTGTAGGTCGCATCCGGATCTGACGGATTTTGCATGGAACCGGAAGAAATTTGACGGGTGTCTTTTACCGTTACCCGGCTGCCCTTTTCATCAACACTGACCTGGCACTGTTCGTTCAAAACCCGTTGCAGCAGTTTATAGCTGTGCATGCCGCAAACCGATGGTTCGTCTTTGAACAACTGAATCAGGCCAAACAGATCACTGCTGACCGACTCAAGGGTTTTGGCGGAAGCAGATGGTTTAACCAGTGAAAATGCGGCCAGCGCTTTTTTTGACCAATAGCGTTCAATCAGCACGGTTTCGAGCTCATTGAATAAATGACGCTGATGACGCTTTAAGTTGACCAAAAACTTTTGGATGGTTTGACTAAACAAACTGATGCGCCCGAGTTTACGCATATTTGACCGGATGTGTACCGAGTCCAACCGCTGATCATCGGTATTGACCTTAAATACCTGCGCCAGTTTATCTGTCAGTTTTTCAAAGATCAGTTGGTCTACATTATGCTGCAACAAAACCATGCGCCAAAACCAAAGGGTTTTCTCACTGATATACTTGGCGCTGTCGCTTTCATCGGTGATGTTTAAAGCATAATGCCATTGAATATTAAAGGACAACTGCTCAACGGTATCGCTGTCATTTAGATCCATAGCCTGCTGTAATAAAAGCACACCCAATAGGGTGTAAAGCTCTTTGCTAGGCCGACCAAAGTCTTCGCTTAGGAACGGCTTGATCCGATCGACAGGCAACTCACAGAGCAACTGCTCGCGGAATAAACCGGGCCAGCCTTGATCAAGTAAGCGACGGCGTTTGGGACTCAAAAAATCCCATGGATCAAACATCTCGTGCTGTTTGTGGTCTTTGACGTGTATCATGCCTTTTCCATTTAACTGGTTGATATTATTGTTCTTCTATAGCAAAACCATATGGAAAAAGCAAGAAGAAAAAGGATAATATCACATATATTTCAGCAAGTTAGACTGCTTCGACTTTTTACGAGACCATCATCATTATGTTCCGAAATAACAAGTATGAGCGTAAGCAGTTCAGGTATTTTTCCAAAGCTACATATCACGTTGAATCTGCCTCGCTAGCGTAGTGCCCTGACGTATTGGTGATGTTTCGACTACCTGATTTTACTACCAACCGGTATGACCTCATCACCAATCCGTGGGGCACATGTGATGCCTTGATTTGATATGTTGCTTTGGAAAAATACCTGAACTGCTTTTGACACGAAACAGAACCTTATTCTGACAAACGCTTTAAAATCAGACACACTTTTGACAACAAGCATGACAAATTGGGAGGATTCAATATTTGAATAAAGCACAATACGATATCGTCGTCATCGGTGGTGGCGTCATGGGGAGTTCAACAGCTTATCATTTGCTGAAAAACGATCAGATAAAAGTTGCGGTGGTTGAAAGAGATCCAACCTATACTAAGGCTTCAACGCCCCTTAGCATTGGCAACCTGCGTACCCAATTTAACCTTAAAGAAAATGTACAGATATCCCAGTATGCCTTCGAGTTTCTTGAAAAGTTCGAGGAAGAGATGGCGGTTGATGGCACGCGACCCAGCATATCATGGCATCAGGAAGGTAATTTGTTTATTCTTGATGAAAAAAACAAAGAAAGAGCTCAAAATGAAATGGCCATGCAACTGGACCTGGGGTGTCAGGTTGAATGGTGGTCCCAAGAAAAGCTAAGAAAACGATTATCACACTGCAAATTGAAAAACTACATTGGCGCTACTTACGGCCCCAGGGATGGAACCATGGATCCCTATGCGGTCTTAATGGGCTTTAAGGCCAAAGCGCGATCGTTGGGTGCCGAATATATAACTGATGAGGTCATCGAGATCTGCAAACAAAATGGCAGCGTAACAGGCGTCAAACTGGCCTCCGGTAAAGAGCTCAAGTCTGATATTGTATTAAATTGTGCCGGTGCCTGGGCCGGCGAAATTGCCAAGACAGCCGGGGTGGAAATTCCGGTGGTACCGGTAAAACGACAGGTGTTTGCCGTGGATCCCCAAATTAAACAGGACACAATGCCACGTTTGACAGTTCTTCCCTCCGGGCTCTACATTGCAAAGGAAGCCGGTGGCATCCTCTTTATCAGTAAAACCATGGCAGAAGATCCGGTTGGTTTTGAATTTAATTGGGATGACAAGCGATTTATGGATGTTATTTGGCCCGAAGCAGCTGAATTCAATCCACAACTAGAAACGCTCAAGCTCATCAGGGGGTGGGCTGGGCTTTACGCTGAAAATACTTTAGACGCTAACGCCATTTTAGGTGAATGGCCCAAACTCAAAGGGCTATTTTTGGCCAACGGTTTTTCCGGCCATGGTTTTCAGCAGGCTGCGGCCGTGGGCCGGCATATGTCTGAATTAATGACTGGTAAACCGCCTAGTTTGGATTTATCCATTTTCGGGACCGAAAGGGTTCTGGAGAATAAACCCATACAGGTGAATGTGATCGTATAAGGTTTTTCTTCAACCGATTTGGAGAAAATGATCCAAGGATTCGAAATAAAAAGACAGTTGGCTGTTAGCTCTTAGCTGGTAGCTACAAAAAGCCAGGAGCTAATATCGGAGAGCCTATCACTTGAATCCTTGACTCCTTGGATCCTGGAATCCTAAGGGTATAATCGAAAGAAGGGGGAGGAACCTATTATCATTACTACATCGAACTGGTAGATGAACTGTATAAATAGGGGGATAAACTCATGCAGATATCGAATTTTAAAGACTGCGAAGACGTCCAGATAGATAAGTTTCCATTTAAAGGTGAAAAGCGGCCGGTGATCGGTACCAGCATCCGGTGGCTCTCCAAGCATGGTGATGATGGAACCGGGTACCCAGAGTATGGCTTGCGTTTTTTTACAATCCAACCGGGCGGCCAAATACCGATCCACAATCATTTCTATCATCAGACCATGTATATACTAGGTGGCAAATTTGAATGCTGGCAATTTGATTTGGAAACTGAAGAGCTCGTCAAAAAGCAGGTCACCACCGCGGGCGACTTTATCTACGTGCCCAGCATGGAGCCGCATGGGATGAAAAATATAGGTGATACGCCGGGCACATTTTTATGCTGTATCGCGAATGTGTATGACAAGGAAGATAGCTGAGTAGCTATCGCTCAGTGGATCAATGATAGGCATCCGATTATCGAGGAGGTTGTTAAGCCTTATGAGATAGAGAAAGCTCTGGGAAATGAGATTGATGTGTATGACACCCCCGAAGGTGATATGGTCACCACTGAACACCTTTGGACTTTTGTTGATACTCATGTTGATGTTTAAGGCTATATTGGGCTCGCAAATGGTAAGCCTTATAAACGAAAGTATGGTGAAGTAACCGGGGCCACTTATGATAAGCATAAAAAAAAATTCAGCGAATAATTAAATATCCAGAATGTGCGATCTACTGTTCCTTTCCAACATGTAAGTTCACGACCACTTCAAATTCGTTTGGATTTTATATTGAAGAGTTACATTCCTCCAAGCCAAGGCGTGATGACATTCTAAAACAGGACGTCCTTAGTAATGTAAAAAGATATTGTTTCGTGGGCATGAGTACAAAGAAGGCTGCAGGGGAAGCCGCCAGACACTTTCAAATCCTTGCCAGTACCTAGAAAAATGGATCTACATTTGATTTTCCAAAATAAAAAATCCGGCGCCGAAGCTGCCGGATTTTTACTATTAATATTCCTCTAAATATTATTCCTTAGGTGTTGACGCTCTTTTCCTTTTTGGTGACACACTTTTTTTCCGTGGCTTTTTTGGATAGTATTCCCTAGCACTGCAGAGGATGTCGATAAAGTCATTAACAAAATCTTCATTGACTACTGTTCGATGGTTTTCATAAATAAAATCAGGCGTGACTGACACAAATTGCATCAAAACTGACCCGTCTTTTGAACCTGCAACGTTGACAAAATCGGTTGCGGATGTCGGAGTTTGGGATGGAATAAATTCTGGCCCTTGTTTGTCGTTTTCTTTATTTTCTTGCATATTTTTCTATACCTTCCCCGATTCTCCAATCAGATTTAACTGATCGTCGCACTGGTTGACTTTCAGAGATTGTATCATAAACAAAAGACAAAAGTTTATGTTTTTTTTCTGAGATCCATTTCTTTTCTAATAACTCAAGTGTTTTTATTTTTTCGTACTTATCTAATTCTCTTCTGCGTAACAGGAACCTTCCGTTTCCCGTTTCCTTAAATTGTTGAACAGATTTGCGGTTATAAAGTTTTCTTCCACCAACCGAAACGGAATAAATCAAACCAGCTTTTATTCTTGGATTTTTACTAAATGCTTGCTTCGAAACCCCAAGAATTTTTGCAGCCATATTTAAAGATACAAAATCAGAAATGGGTAGTCGACCTATAGCATTTCTTTCTTTTTCCTTTACATAATTAAATATTTTTTTACTTTCTGAAGGAGAAATCAGAACTTCTCTACATAGTGAGCATGCTTTATGCTTAATGTTAGGAACAAGAACTTCGCCAATAGTTTTACTCTTAAAACTAATTGAATCAGTTTTTGGAAAGATTAAACCATTGCAAATACTGCATCTCATATCTAGAGCTCCTTGAAGCTACTGATTATTAATCTTCCTGAATTCGGATGTATATAGAAATGTGTGTAAACACTGAATCCTCGCAAAATGTATTTAGCTTTATAATAATCCATCACGGTGTATGGAAGGTGATAATGTGGTTCTGATTTATAGAAATGATTGTTCTCTCTATCTGCGGTATGTAATCTACCGTTCAATCTTAGGATACATTTGGCTATTTCAGATTCACCCCAATTAAAATCATTGTAAGCCGATTCTAATGCATTCAATCGAATATCGTAACGATTATTCCGAATCAATTCCTTTATTTTTTGTAATGGATAATGGGGCATCTATATATGCCATAAACATATTTCAAAGGTTGACAATTGTCAACCTTTAAGTTGTCAAGACAGATGAAAGCGACTTTAAGTGAATAATATAATATTTATGATAAATTTTAACAAGTACAAAATTGAAGATCAACATTTCTGAGAAGATAAACCTCTATATCCCCACTTAATCCAGCGTGGCCCAAAAATAAAAAGGGACACAACTTGTTGAAATTATTGTGTCCTCTTATGTCTCTGCATGACCCTGTGTGACTATTTATATGTCGATAGCATACAAAGCGTCAAAATTATATTCTTAAAAAAACGCTATCGAAAACGCTATCGAAAACGCTATCGTTTCTATTTAAATACCTTATAAAGCCTTGCAATTTTCGATACCGATACCGATACCGATTTCGATGTATGATCCATAGTTCAATCGGGATGTTATCCGCCTTAGCAGAATACCACGGGCATGCCCGTGGATGAATGCAAAAGCAATAAGTTAATTGCTACGGCGCAATGTCACCCCAAAGATAAGGCGGGTATTTTAATGGGACCACGGGTTTACCCGTGGGGATCCATTCTGAACCGCCATATGCAGCATTATAGCCCGAGCCGTTTATAGGATTGGTAAAACTTGATTCTGTGAAGAGTCTCGCCCGAAATCAGCGCGCAGGCAGTTAGCACCAAGAGAATCGTTTGCCAGGCCGGGTTGCCATTGATGAGAATATAAATCATCCAGATTGCCAGACCGCCGGCTTGCAGAATCGGTTGGCGGGCAGGATAAGTCCCGGAAGCAGATAACACGGTGGCATTCAACCCTGCCGCGAGGAATTTGCATGCCAGACCTGCAACGCCAAAGGCAATGAAGACCACTTTTAAAAAAGTAACTTGTGCCAAGGTCCCTGAACTACCGAAATTATGCCAGGCCTGTACCTCTAAAAGCACAGTGCACTGCAAGCCCCCGAGCAACAAAGTAGAACTCAAAAATGATAGTGGTGTGCCAACATGATTCCAGGCCGGCACTGTTTTGAGTCGATAGACTTTGGTCATGGCATACAGGGTTATGCCGCCAATCATACTCCCAATCAACAATATCCAACTATTTAGCACACCTGGATGCGTTTGAGCCAAGATTATCAGGATGATGAGAGCGCCGCCTAACGTGCTGACAAAGGTGATTTCTCTGCTCAGCCATGACTTTTTAAGGTTTCTGATGGCATAATAGCTATTAAAGGGTAAGCCCAAATGCAGAAAAGCAGCCCCCAAGCCCCCACAAGCTAAAAATAAAGTTAGATAAAGATGATATTTAAGGAGAGGTAGATCCAGTAAACTGATGCCCCCCAAAAGCACCGCCTGCAGACACCACAGGCCGCCCACGGCGGATTGGACCAGTAGGGTAAATAGAACCAGGCTCCAGTGGTCACGCATCTTTTATCTCCTCCGGATTGGCAATCTGTCCGTCCTTACTACCAACTGGTTTGCCCATTTTATGGGGTTTGAAAATGGCGACCGGTGAAGTTAGTTTTTCATCGGGCAGGGGCGCTATGGTAAGATGCTGAGCAGACAAGTTCAGCAGCGCATCGTATTCACCAAAAGAAAGCGCCCGGGTGGGACAGGCGGCAACACAAGCAGGAGCGCTGCCTGTTTTGACCTCATCGACACAAAAGTTACACTTACTCATCAGGCCCTTGGAGGCCTCGTACTGAGGTGCGGAATAGGGGCAAGCCCACTGGCAATATTTGCAACCGATGCATTTCTCCTGATCAACTGTGACGATGCCATGTTCATCTTGATGCATGGCTGTGGTGGGACAAGTTTCCACACAAATGGGTTCGGCGCAGTGATTACAACTGACCGAAATATAGTAGCTGTACACATTTTGATTGAATGTGCCGTCGGGCAGAGGATTCCATTTGCCGCCGGTATATTCGACCACTCGTCGCCAGCGGACGCCGGGATCCAAATTGTTTTTATCGACACAGGCCACAATGCATGTTTTGCACCCGGTGCAGATTTGGGTGTCCAGAAAAAAGGCCGGTTTATTGGGTATGGCGTTCATTTTTAGACCTTTTCAACCTGCACCAGGTTGGTGTGCTGGGGATTGGCCTTGGCTAACGGCGACGGATGCTGGCGTGTGAGAACATTCACACACCCATTATGGTCTTGCCCATTTTTATCCGGCCTATACCAGGCTCCCTGGGGCAGGGACAGCACACCGGGCATGATGCGGGGCGTTACCTTGGCGCGCACCTGTGTTTGGCCGTATTGATTAAAGACTTTCACCCAATCGCCATGTTTAATCCCTCTGGGTTCGGCATTTAACGGGTTGATCCATAGGCATTGAGGGGCGCTTTCCTGCAGCCAGGGATTATTACCATAGGAGGAGTGGGTGCGTTGTTTGTAGTGATGCCCCACCAACTGTAGTGGATATTCTGATGCTTCATTGTCAGATGGCATGCCCCAGGTGGCATGGAATTCTGGCAGCGCGCTAATCACGTCACCTTCGGGTAGTGCCCAGGATTGTGAAAGGTCCCAAAGAGGCTCCGAAAAAATCTCAATTTTCCCGGAAGGAGTATTTAATGGAAACTTTTCCGGATAAGCTCGGAAAGACTGTAACCCCACTTTGGGGCCTCCTTCTCGGCGCCATTTAAAGAGGCCGGTACTGACGGCCTGAGGATATGATTCGGGAAGTTCTGGCTTTAGCTGACGACATTGGTGGTATATGGTTTCCACCCATTGGTCATGGCTACGACCTTCGGTAAATTCCGCTTCGATACCCATCCGTTGGGCTAGGCCCGCACAAATATCATAAATTGAACGGCATTCTCCCAAAGGTTCAATGGCCTGTTGCCTCATGATTAAGGCACCCATCTCAACCGCATAGCCTTGATAAGCCAGATCGCTTTCCTCAAATGTGCTGGTACCGGGAAGAACAATATCGGCATAGCGGGCGCTGGCGGTCATGACATTGTCGATCAAGACGATCATCTCGCATAAAGATTCATCGGCCAGGATACGGTGGGTTTTGCCAATATCAGAATGCTGGTTTATGAGGGTATTGCTGGCAAAACTCCACAAGAATTTAATGGGCGTATTCAGCCTTTTTCTGCCCTGCAGGCCATGGCTTTTTTCGGTAAAGTTTTGATGCTCACTGATGGCCTGGGCCCATAAAAAACAGGGTATTGAGGTCTTAACTGGATTATTGCCTATGGTTATGCCAGGGAAGGGGATTTCAAACGAGCCTTCGCGGTCACCGGTATTGCCACCTTGGATCCCCACATTGCCAGTCAAGATGGGCAGCATACAGATGGCACGCGCAGTCTGCTCCCCATTGGCATGACGTTGTGGGCCCCATCCCTGGGCAATAAATGCGGGCTTGGCGCTACTGATTTCCAAAGCCAACTGATGGATGCGTTCCGGCGGGATCCCTGTAATTTTAGATGCCCATGCGGGGGTTTTGATGGTTCCATCAGATCCGCGACCTAAAATATGATCTTTGTAGCTGTTGCCTGTAGGAATTCCGGCCGGCATGCTGGCCTGATCGAAGCCGATACAGTAGCGATCTAAAAAATTTTGATCCACCAAATTTTCAGTTATTAAAACATGCGCCAATCCACATGCCAGGGCGGCATCCGTTCCAGGCCGAATGGGGATCCATTCGTCTGCAAAACCAGCGGCCGTATCGGTGTGACGCGGGTCGATCACGATAATGCGTACCTGGCTTTTTTGTTTGCTCATTACCAGGTCGCGAATGGCGCCACCGCCACTCATCCTGGTTTCAGCCGGGTTATTGCCAAAGAAAACCACCAACTGGCTGTTGGCAATATCGCTGAGGTGATTACCGCACTCTTGCGTACCATAGGTATAATGCATGCCATGATGGATCTGGGCGTTACTGTAGTTGTTATGATAATTAAGCTGCCCACCCAGCAAGTTCATCAGGCGGTCGATTTGATCGCGGGAGGATACGACACCTCCCAAATTACCGGTACCGTATATACGAAAAACAGCTTCATTACCGTAAGTTTTGATGACCTGTTGGAGTTTTCTCGCGATTGTATCCAGGGCTTCGTCCCAAGAAATACGTTTGAATTTCCCCTGGCCGCGGGGTCCCACTCTTTTTAAGGGCTGCAGCAGACGATCTTCAGAGTATACCCATTTACGCAATCCGCGTCCACGTAGACAGGCCCGAATTTCATGAATCCCATAGGTATCTTCACCGGTATTATCTGAATCCACCCGTATCACTTTGTCATCTTTTACATGCACACGTAACGGACAACGGCTTCCGCAGTTCACATTGCAGCTGGACCAGACTATTTTATCCCCAATCTCGGAATCGTACATATTTAAAACCAATGGTAATTAAGAGCGTGATAAGCAAGAATTTTGAACAAATACTTTGTTGTCGTCAACAGCTATTTGCTATATAGACCATAAAAATCAGGATTCGAGGATTCAAGGGGCCCAGGATTCAAGTGGTAGGGCCTGGTTGAAAGCTTATGGCTGGAGGCTACTACCGCCTCTGAGCTATCTACTGATTTTTTCACTTGAATCCTTCGGATATAAAACTACAAACGTGTTATTCACACCATTAGAGCTGAAAGACACGCAAGTTTCCGAAGAAATAATCAGTGGTCTATATTCGTCATATCATCATGATGAGGAGGTAGCCTAGATATGAGCCAAAGAGAAGAAATGCCCCTGGATGTACTGTTTGTGGGAGGCGGCCCTGCCAATTTAGCCGGTGCCATTCACTTGATGCAGATGGCCCAGGAAAAAGGACTGGAAATTGAGATCGGTCTGATTGAAAAAGGATCCACCATTGGGGCCCATTCTTTGAGTGGCGCCATTTTGGATCCCAAAGCTCTTGCTGAGTTGATGCCCGATTACAAAGATAAGAAATGCCCCCTGGAATGCTCTGACCTTAAAGACGAATTTTATTATCTGACACCCAAGGGCAAGTTTGCCGTTCCCTATACCCCGGGATATATGCACAATCAAGGCTGCCATATCATCAGTTTGTCCCAGTTTACACGCTGGTTGGGGGATATTGCCGAAGAAATGGGCATCATGATTTTTCCGGGTTTCTCGGGTACGGAAGTCATATTTGATGAGACTGGCAAGACTGTCTTGGGCGTTGTTACCGGGGACAAGGGCATTGATAAAGACGGCCAGCAAAAGAGCACATTTGAACCGGGTGTTGATCTAACCGCTCGTGTGACCGTATTTGGAGAGGGCCCCAAAGGGAGTCTCATGCGCCAGGTAGGCAATCAGTTGGGAATTTTTTCAGACCGCATGCCGCAGATTTTTGAAACCGCCATCAAAGAAGTTATCCGCTTGCCGGAATCCAATGAATTTTTAAATTCAGCCACAACTGTCGTGCATACATTCGGCTATCCGCTTGGGATGGAGACCAAGGGGGGCGGCTTTTTATACAAGATGGCCGACAATCGGGTTTCGCTTGGATTGGTGACAGGTCTAGACTATGCCGATCCGTCTTTGGAGCCGTATGACGCTTTTATTCAGTTTAAACACCACCCTTTGATTGCCGACATCATCAAGGGCGGCAAGGTGCTGCAACAGGGTGCCAAGACACTATCCGCCGGCGGCTATTATACCATGCCGCAGTTGGCGGTGGACGGCGCGTTGTTTGTGGGCGACAGCGCCTCCATGTTGAACATCCAGCGCCTAAAGGGCATTCACACCGCCATGAAATCGGGTATGCTGGCAGCCGAGACCATCATGGAGGCCCTTGCAGCCGATGATGTTTCTGTGGGGATGTTGAATAATTATGAGTCTAAAATCAAAGCCAGCTGGATTCAGGATGAGCTTTGGGCGGCCCGCAATTTTTCCCAAGCCCTGAGCAAACAAGGGTTTGGCAAGTTTTTTCATATAGGCGCCCAACACTTGACCAAGGGCCGCGGGTTCATTGACCCCATGCCCATTGAAAAAGATAGCACCACCCTAAAGAACCAAACAGCGCCAGCCAATGAAGCCGGTGATAAAGATCAACACTATGATGGTGAACTCTATGTGGACAAATTGACGGGTGTTTATTTGTCCGGAACCCAACATGAGGAAGATCAACCCTGTCATCTGGATGTGCTGGATATGGATATTTGTCTTAATCAATGTCGGCAAAGCTACCAGAATCCCTGTACCCGTTTTTGCCCCGGGCAGGTCTACGAAATGGAGACCGAAGGCGAAGCGCGCCTCAAACTGAATCCTTCAAATTGCTTGCATTGCAAAACCTGCGAGATCAAGGACCCCTACGACAACATTATCTGGAATTGTCCTGAAGGTGGCGGCGGGCCCAATTATACCATATGCTGATAAATCCTACATCCGTGGAATGAACATGCAGGGTGAAGATTTGCTCATCGTCTAGGATTTCTATTTCTTGAAGCCTGAATCATGAAGTCAACGCTCATTGTCTGTCTTAAAGAATGGGATAATCTTCAATCCCTCCAGCAATTATCAGCTAACAATTTGCATTCGAAACCTTTCAAATCTAAGTATTCCTAGACACATAAATACATTGTTCGTTCCGTTTCCACCGGCAGGAATATCGCTATTCTATGAACTGACAACTCCAAATCCGGATCATCAGCAAGTTAGAGTAGAAAAGAACGCATTTTATATCCGTATTAAATGGCAACATATATAGGGTTGTCTTTTTGCACCGTCTTGTCATCATTTGCAGAGCCAGAGGGGCATGATATTTTTTCGACATGTCCGACTGGACCATTCCATTTTCGAAGAACTGGAAAGGGCCTGGGATGACTGCTACAAACGTCGCTACGGCTAATGGCGCCCCTATATTATGGATGTAATCTATAGATACCTGGATTGCCCTTGTCCAAAATTAACCTGTTGTGAGCCGACAGCAAGGTATGGCTGCTGTTTTCCGGCGTCGGCCAGCCAAGCGATTGCAGCGGATACGGTTCGAATTTATAATCATACAACATGTTGTATTCAATAACATATTGACGCACAAGCAACATTTTGGCATGCTCTATGCCGACTAAAGCAAATTCCTATCTTTAATTCATTACATCACTGCATGAGGTTCAACACTTCAAAAATGGGCATGGAAAATGACAGAATCTGAACAAAATACACGAAAAAAAAGGATTGATAAAAAATTGCGGTCTTCGTTATTGAATTGGGAAATAATTCAATACAAAAAAGATATGGATACATCCGTTTTAAATGCACATGCCGTTGAGGAGTATCCAACACAAACCGGCCCCGCCGATTATGCGCTATTCGTTGAAGGCAAATTGCTCGGGATTATTGAAGCCAAGAAAATTGCGGTGGGCGCGGCAAATGTGCTGGAACAGGCAAAGCGTTATTCCAGGGGCGTTCCAAACACAATCGGTGAATGGCGCGATTATAAGGTGCCTTTTCTATATTCCACAAATGGAGAGATGATTTTCTATCTGGATGTAAGGAAAAAAGAGACCTATTCATACCGTTTAAGTAGCTTTCACTCCCCCCAGGCATTAATTGACAAATTCAATAGAGACACTCAATCTGCCGAAGTCTGGTTCGAAAAAAAGCCGGTTAAAGAGATAACGCGCTTGCGGCCATATCAAATAAAAGCTGTTCAGGCGATGGAAAAAGCGATTTGTGATGGTAAAGAGCGTATGCTGCTTGCCATGGCCACCGGTACGGGAAAAACATTCACACTGGTCTCTTCTATTTACCGGCTATTGAAATCGGGTTATGCTAGGCGTATTCTATTCTTAGTTGATAGACGCTCCCTGGCAGCCCAGGCAGTATCAGCCATATCTGCATTTGAAACGCCTGAAGGATTAAAGCTTGATAAAGATTACGAAGTTTATAGCCAGAAATTTAGACGGGAGGATTTAGAGGAAAATGCCGGCTTTGATCCAAAAGTATTGCCTGAGGAATATCTGACCAATCCCCAGGAGAAGCATACATATATTTATGTTTCGACGATTCAACGGATGTCAATGAACCTGCTGGGTAAAGAGGCTGTCAGTGATTACGATCATGATGTTGAAGCCAACAAGCTGGATATTCCCATAAATGCCTTTGATGTCATCATTGCGGATGAGTGTCACCGTGGATATTCCGCAAAAGAGACCGGCCGCTGGAAGTATGTCCTGGATTATTTTGATGCCATCAAGATTGGATTAACAGCAACACCGGCCACGCACTCCCTCGCCATGTTTAAACACAAGGTCTATTCCTACAGCACAGAGCAGGCGGTATTAGACGGATACCTGGTTGATTATGACGCGGTTAAGATAAAGTCCGATATACACATCAACGGCGCCTTTTTAAAAGAAGGCGAGATGGTGGGAGAAATAGATACTGAAACCGGTGCGGAACAGCTTGATGAATTGGAAGATGAGCGGGAATTTTCCGCCGGTGAAATAGAAGCCAAGATCACCGCTCCTGACAGTACAAAGAAAATAATCAGCGCGATCAAAAAATATGCGGACCAGCATGAAAAGGAATACAATCGCTTTCCCAAGATGTTGATATTTGCCGTGAATGATTTGCCGCATGTCTCGCATGCGGATGAAGTCGTTAAAACATGCAAGGAAATATTCGGCAAAGGCGATGATTTTGTAATAAAAATTACCGGAAGTCCCACCGTTGACCGGCCCTTGCAAAAGATTCGTCAGTTTAGAAACAGACCGGAGCCCAAGATCGTTGTAACCGTTGATATGCTGACCACCGGTGTGGATATTCCAAAAATAGAAATGATCGTTTTTATGCGCATGGTAAAATCCCGTATTCTCTGGGTGCAGATGCTGGGGCGGGGGACCCGTTTATGCGCAGAAATATACAAAGAGAAATTTACCATTTTCGATTGTTTTAACGGCTCTCTTATTGAATATTTCAAGGATGCCACCGATTTTGATGTGAATTTACAAAAAGATACCTTTCCGATTTCTGAAATAATCGAAAGAATTTATGATAACCAGGACAGGGCGTACAATACCAAGCGGCTTATCAAACGATTTCGTCGAATAGAAAAGAGCATAGGCGCTAAAGCAAGGGAAGAATTTGCAAAATTTATCCCTGACGGTGATGTAAAAGCCTATACGGATACGCTTAAAGAAAATATCGACCACAAGTTTACCAAGACAATGAAACTGCTTCGCGATAAAGCGTTTCAGGAACTGCTTGTAAATTATCCCCGGCCCAAAAAGGTATTTTTCAGGGGGTATGATATTGTCGATGAAGTAAAAGATGAGGTGATGTTC
This sequence comes from uncultured Desulfobacterales bacterium, assembly GCA_964633115.1. Lineage (GTDB taxonomy): Bacteria > Desulfobacterota > Desulfobacteria > Desulfobacterales > B30-G6 > B30-G6. The sequence continues at coordinate 17,554 of CAZWEO010000033.1, read as the reverse complement.
AAGGTGGGTAGCGATTACCAAAAACCGGGCGATTATCTCAAACTGTTTGAAAAGTTTGTTGAAGAAAACCAACATCAGATTGAAGCCATCGAGATATTATTGTCAAAACCAAAGGGCTGGAACAGTGACGCCCTGGAAGATTTACGCAACAAACTGCATAAAGGCGATTTTTCTGAAAAGGATTTACAGCGCGGTCACGCGCTGGTCTATAAAAAACCGCTGGCAGATATTATCTCCATGGTAAAACACGCTTCCGATTTTGATGTACCCATACTCAATGCGCAAAAACGGGTTGAATTGGCGATGGAGAGGATATCTAAAACGCATGATTTCAACGAGGAACAATTTTCCTGGCTTGCATACATAAAAGAACACCTGGTTGCCAACCTGGCCATAGCCGAAGATGATTTTGAACTGATACCGGTGTTTGAACGGCACGGCGGGCTTGGTAAGGCAAAGATCGTTTTTGGTGATGAGTTCAATCATTTAATCGAAGCGTTAAACGAGGCAATAGCGGCTTAGCAAGAATTTAAGGGAAATTCACATTATGACTGATGTGGTTAATAAGCTATGGGGGTTTTGCCACACCCTGCGGCATGACGGGATTGATTATGGCGACTATATCGAACAGCTCACCTATCTGATGTTTTTAAAAATGGCTGATGAAAAAGGTGTTGATATCCCCAAAAAATATAGCTGGTCCAGTCTGCTTGAAATGGCCGGAACAGATTTGCTTGACCATTATAATGAAATACTCCGAAAGTTGAGAGACTCCAAAGGAATCCTGGGAGATATTTTCACCCAGGCCATGCCGCGCTTTACCAACCCGGTTAATTTGAAAAAAGTCATTAATATGATTGACGAAGAAGACTGGTCGTCAATGGAGGTGGATGTAAAAGGCGCTGCTTTTGAAGGGCTTTTGGAAAAGTCCGCATCCGAGGGCAAAAAAGGTGCCGGACAATACTTTACACCCCGTGTGTTGATCAGCTCTATTGTCAATGTGATGCAGCCCGACCCGCGCAAAAACAAAAAATTTACCATCTGCGATCCTGCCTGCGGTACTTCCGGATTTTTAATGGTGGCGTATGAATGGCTGATGCAGATCACTAAAGGAGCGCTGGTTAGAAAAGATGTGCCCCGCATAAAAAAGAGGACCTATTACGGCCAGGAGTTGGTTCCCCGTCCGCGCAGATTGGCATTAATGAACCTGTTTTTACACGGTCTTGAGCCCCGGATCTATCTGGGTGACAGTATCTACGAACCGGATAGAGGCGAGCGCTACGACTGTATTTTAACCAATCCCCCTTTTGGCACCAAAGGGGCAAATCAGGCGCCGGTGCGTGATGATTTCACTGTTTCCACCAGCAACAAACAGCTCAATTTTGTGCAGCATGTCAGCACTATTCTGAAACCCGGCGGAAGGGCGGCTATTGTTTTGCCGGACAATGTGCTTTTTTCCGATGAAGCGGGCCATGTGTTCAAATACCTGATGGAAGATTGTAATGTCCATACGGTGCTGCGCCTGCCAAACGGAACCTTTACGCCATACAGCCAGGGTGTAAAAGCGAATGTGATTTTTTTACAAAAAGGTCAGCAAACCGAAACCACCTGGATTTATGACTGTCGCACCAATATCCCGGGAGTGACCAAAAAAGAGCGGCCGCTGACGCCGCAGATGTTCAAGGAGTTCGAAAAATGCTATGGTAAAGACCCCAACGGACAGTCGAAAAGAAAAGACCTGGGCGAAAAGGGTCGTTTTAGAAAATATACGCTTTCGCAGATAAAGAAACGAAACTACAATCTCGATATCTCCTGGCTCAAGGATGATAGCCTGGAAGACCCGAACGACCTGCCTGAACCACAGGTGCTGGTGGGTGATGCGATTGCTGAGCTAGAGGCGTGTGTGGATGATTTGCAGAAAATTTTGAGTTTGGTTGATGCGAGGAATGCCGGATGAGTAGGCTTTGGGTGCAATCAGTAGCGGGTAGCGGGCAGGAGGCAGGGATTCCAGAAGGATGGGAATCCATAGCCTTGGGACGCGCTGTCATTTATGGGAAAGGCAAAAAGCCGAAAAAACTTTCTGTTGAGCAGTCTAAAGAAATGGTGCCATATATCAATATTCAAGCATTTGAAAAAGGTGTCATCAATGAATATGCAGATATTCCTTCTTCAAGGTTGATTGATACGAATGATATTTTAGTTGTATGGGACGGCGCTCGTTTTGGATTAACAGGAATGGGCATAAAAGGAGCGGCAGGTTCGACACTAATGGTTTTAAAACCAATAATTTGCAATCCAAAATATATTTTTAATTTTATAAATCGCTATTACAGCTATATAAACTCAAAACCAAAAGGCACCGGAACCCCTCATGTAAACCCTGATATTTTTTGGAATTTACAATTTCCAATAGCACCCCTTAATGAACAGAAACGAATTGTCGCCCGGTTAGATAAAATTATTCCGCGCATTAACAAGGTCAAAGAGCGGCTTGATAAGGTGCCGCAGATTATCAAACGTTTCCGCCAGTCGGTTATTAACAACGCAGTCAACGGGAAGCTGACGGAGGATTGGCGGGAGAAGCATCCGGATGTGGAGAGTGCGGAGATCTTGTTGGAGAGGATAGGGGAAGACCGTGAAGATCGGTATAAAAAAGCTTGTGATGAAGCAAAAAAAGCTGCCGCAAGGAAGCCCAAAAAATATAGGGAAAATTTAACAGAAATTACTAAAAAGGTGCAAATTAAAACATGGAAATGGGCTTTTCTTTCAAATATAAGCAATATCACCGGTGGTGTTACCAAGGGGCGGAATTTACAGAAATTTAATACAATAAGCTTGCCATATTTAAGAGTCGCAAATGTTCAAGATGGGTACTTGGATTTAAACGAGATTAAAGAAATAGAAATAAGGAAAAATGAATTTAGAAAATATGAATTAATTGAGGGAGATATTCTTTTTACTGAAGGGGGCGATAGAGATAAACTTGGACGAGGGTGCGTATGGAAAAATGAGATTCATAATTGTATTCATCAAAATCATATTTTTAAAGCTCGCTTAAATCAAAACTTAATAATTTCTAAATACGTGTCATTTGCAACAAAATCTGAATTCTCAAAAGCATATTTTGATACAGTTGCGAACCAAACCGTAAACCTTGCGTCAATTAACATGACGAATCTTGGAGATTTACCAATATTACTCCCTCCCCTCGAAGAACAAAAAGAAATAGTCCGCCAGGTGGACAAACTCTTCGCCCTTGCAGGTAAGCTGGATGCACACTACCAAAAAGCCAAAGCCTGTATTGACAAACTCTCCCAGTCCGTTCTTGCCAAAGCCTTTCGCGGTGAGCTGGTGATGAACGAAGCAGAACTGGCAAAAAAGGAGGGCCGGGAATTTGAAAGCGCTGAAATGCTGCTGGAGCGAATTAAGAAAGAGAAAGCTAAAATGAAAGCAGCGATGAAAGTCGCGAAGAAACCGGTTGGCAAAAAGAGACGTGTCGCAGGTGGCCATGAATAACTTTGCTATATTTAATCATGAATTGGGCGCATTTGCAGATAAAATATTGCTCAGGCCTTCGCCTGTGCTGGGGAATATAAATTCCACCACGTCACCCTTAAACACACAATACTTGAATAATAAGTTGAGGACGCTTATTCCGGTTGAAGAGTTGCGTTCCGCCGGCTCATTTTTCACCGGTGATGAATTGGGAACGACCGCTACGAATTGTTTCAGGGGAGACATAAGTCAAGAAAGCATAATTTTTGATCCTGCGTGTGGTGTCGGAAACCTCTTAATTGCATGCTCGAAAAAGTTTCCTGTGAATTGTAACAGCCTTCTTGATACTTTGACGAATTGGGGAAGGCGGCTGGCGGGTGCTGATATACATGCAGAATTTGTGGAGGCAACCAAAACACGTTTGATATTGGAGGCCATAAAAAGAGGGGCAACTCCCGACGCTATAAATATTGAACAACTTAAATCAGTGTTTCCTTATATTAAAGCACAAGACAGCCTGAAGGAGGACGCACTATTTGAAGCAGCATCGCATATAATCATTAATCCTCCTTATTGCAAAATGCGCCTTCCAAAGGCATGTGACTGGGGGAGTGGGTCAGGCAATTCAGCGGCAGTATTCATGGAAAAATGTATAGTCGATTCTAGGCACGGAACACAAATAGTAGCAATTCTTCCGGATGTTCTGCGAAGTGGAAGTCGATATCGGCGATGGCGAGAATTCGTTTCTGAAAATGCAAAAATAGATTTGAATATTGTTGGGCGTTTTGATGCAAAAACTGATGTTGATGTGTTCTTGTTATTTGGGGAGATTGGAGGAGATCAAACAAAAACATCATGGACAAAACAACCTGATGGCAGGCATCCCAAAACAATTGAAGATTATTTTACGGTTTCGACCGGAGCGGTAGTCCCATATCGCGATGAGGAAAAAGGTACTGATTTCTGTTATATTTCGCCGAGTTTGTTGGCAGGAAAAACCAACACTCATACCGATGAAATTACATCCAGACGCAGGTATCCGGGAACGGTGATATCCCCGCCATTCGTTGTTATTCGCAGGACATCGAGCCCTTCGAATACCCCGCGTGCGAGAGCAACAATCATTCGGGGAAATCAGCCGGTTGCAGTGGAAAATCACTTAATAGCGCTTAAACCCAAATCAGGATATGTCCGGGACTGCCAAAAACTTACAAAAATATTGGCAAAACCAGCCATAGATGATTTTCTTAACCAGCGTATCAGGTGCAGGCACCTAACCGTATCCGCAATAAAAGAGATTCCCTGGATCGGAGAAGCAATATGAGCAATCGTAAACTAATTGAAGAGTTGCCATTTGAAGTCGAGGCAAGGGTTGCTATTCAACTCGGACGGGAAAGCATTTCAAGTTCATTGACCGCAATAATTGAGCTGGTTAAAAATGCTTACGATGCGGATGCTGAGAATGTAACGATTTTTCTTCGTAATATCGGTAAAGACGATGCCGCAATGATCATAGAGGACAACGGCAGTGGAATGAGTGATATTGACATAAAAAATTCCTGGCTTCGCATTGGAACAGATATAAAAGACAAAGCTGTTAAATCTAAAAGTAAAAAGCGTATCATGACCGGTGCCAAGGGGCTGGGCAGGCTGGGGATTGACAGATTATGCAGCAAATTATTACTTCAGACGAAAACAAAAAAAACAGATCATATTTATGAGTTGGATATAACCTGGGCTGATTATGAGGTGTCAGGCCGGGGGCTGTCCAAAATAAAACATGGGTTATATACAAATGCCATTCCTGTTGATTCAAAATATCTGAGCGAAAAAACAAAAGGCACTCGCTTAGAATTAAAAGGCCTTAAGGATCAATGGTCAATCGAGGCAGTTAAGGAATTAAAACAGGAACTTTCAATGCTTGTATCTCCTTTTGGAAGGGTAAACGATTTCTCAATCGAGCTTGACACTGAATATGAAGAGGAAGGGTTAAATGGTTTGGTTTCTTCTGATCAATATCTGGAAGCAGCAGAATGGAAGGTTCATGCTGAAATAGATGAAAACAACATGGTGTCAGCAACCATGGATTCTAATATTTATGAAGAAAAATTTCAGTTGGATGCAGTGGCGTGGCAAGAGTGGATAAAATCCCGCGCAGACACTCCTCGTTGTGGTTCATTGGTGTTTTCGTTTTATTATATTCCGATGCGTAAAGCTGAAGAATTCAAAAAAATTGATTTTGAAAAAAAACGAGTTGGTGATTTTTTAAAAAGTAATCGCGGCATAAAAATTTATCGCGATCAGTTTAGAGCTAAACCTTATGGAAACCCCGATAGTAGTGGTGACTGGCTGAATCTGGGATATCGCAGGAGTCAAAACCCGGCGGCAAGTTCAAGAAAGGGGTGGCCGGTAGCCCCTCAGCAGGTTGTCGGCGCTGTATTTATTTCACGAGTGCAAAATGCCGGACTCATAGATCAAACCAATCGGGAAGGCTTGGTAGAAGAAGTGCCATTTTTTGACCTGAAGGCGTTTGCATTAAAAATTATTGAGTGGTTTGAGGCAAATGTTGTTTCTTTTAATCAAGCTAAAAAACCGGTGGCGGATGAAGCAAAAAAAATTAAGGAATCAACACAAAAGGCAAAAAATAAAATAGAAAAAATCAAAGAGTCACTTTCTCAAATTAAATCCGGCAAATCACTTAGTGAAAGAGATGATGCAATTGACTTGGTGATATCTGATATTTCTTCCGTAAAAGATGATTTAAATGAAAGTGAAAAACAAGCGGATGAGCTTGAGCGCCATTTTGAGGAGGAAAAAAACACATTGGCAAATCTTGCTTCTTTAGGGATATTAACCGTCTGTTTTGGCCACGAAGCTAAAGGAAATTGTAATAGGGCGTATCTGAATGCACAGGATTTACAGGAATCCTTTGAAAAAGGTACGTTTATGATAGCACCGGATATCGAAGAAGACTTCAGAAAACAAATCGAAATAATAATGGGGAGCACCGAATATGTGAATAAATTTGCTGGTTTTGCCTTGGAAAATATTAAAAGAGATAAAAGACGGCAGACAAAAATATCTATATCAACGATTGCTCGAAAAGTTATAAACACCTTTGCTCATTCCTTGGAAGAAAAACAGGGGATCGGCTTAGACACGAAAGGTATTGTTGATAACATGCCTAAAATCAAAGGTTTTACGATAGACTGGGAGAGTATATTCGTCAATCTACTCACTAATTCGATTTGGGCTTTTCGAAATTATTCTGCGCCACCAGAAGGAAAAATAATTAAGCTTTCAATTAAAGAAGAACCAAGTGGTACCCTTCTCATTCATTTTTCCGATAATGGTAAAGGATTGGAAACAGGAACGGAAAAGATGATATTTTTGCCAAATTTTAGCACCCGGCGAAATGAAAAGGGCGTGGTCGATGGCACAGGCATGGGCCTGGCAATTGTTCATACCCTTATTTGCGATCATGCAGGGGGAACGATTGATGTCCATTCACCGGGTGAAATTGGTGGAACCGAATTTATTATTAAAGTCCCCGTAAAATAAAGAGGATATTATGATTTGGTATATTGATGAAGATAAAGATGATCTTTTTACCTATAAAAAACAGCTACAGAATATCACACAAGAAAAAATCGATATTCGAGCCGTTGAACCATTAGAGAGTTGCCTTGAAATGGCAGAAAAGATTCTTTCTGAAAGCCAAACCGTTGCTGCGGTAATTGATCAAAGATTGGGAGATACAAGACATGGAGTTTCTTATAGTGGTTTGGATTTAGCTAAAGAAATCAGAAAATTAAATGATAAATTGCCCATATATATTTTAACAAATCACTCCGATGATCTTACTTCTGATGAGTGGGAAATTGAATACGTGTTTTCGAAAGATGATTTCATCGACAACAAACGTGTAATTGCAGAACGCATTAAAAGACACATTGATTTCTTTTTCACCCTTCAGGATAAAAGGGAGAAGCGTTTTGCGGAATTATTAAAAAAATCCATCTCTACAACATTAACAGAGGATGAGTTAAAGGAGATTGAGAACCTTGATTATTTCCGTTCGTCTGCATTGCTTAAGGAAGAAGCCGCCGCAACTTCAAAATTAAAAGGGGGTCTGGATAAACAAGAGGAATTATTGAATAAAATCAAGGCAAAGTTGGAGGATGGGGATGCCGGTTAACCAAGAACTATTTTATCCCATTTTAGAACGAAGAGAAGCTTATCAACGAACCAATCAGGGTAAATACTATTCGAATTACTACAAATATTATGACGAAATTGAAACAGATTGTCAGAAATGTTGCGTCTACTGTGATGTTTCCTTAGATGAAATAGGTGGAGAAGGAATGCAACTGGATCACTTTAGGCCAAAAACTATTCCAGAATTTGAATCTTTAAACAATGACCCCACTAATCTGGTCTTGTCATGCCCGAAGTGTAATCGTTTGAAATCAAATCACTGGCCGGCCGATGTGTCTGCTGATACAACTTGTGATGGTGATTGCGGATTTATAGATCCTTTTAAGGAGAATCGGAAAGAATATTTTGAGATTGAAAATACGGGAAGAATTCGAGGTAGAAAAGTGCCATCAGACTATATTATCCAGCTTCTAAAACTCGACAGAATGGCAAGAAGGCAAATAAGGAGAAAAAGAATTTTAAGAGAGGAAATTAAAAGAATCATCAGAAAGATCGGTGATAAAATATACGAAATCAACAATATGGTAAATGCCGGGAACCCTCGAAGTGATATTTTAAAACAACTAAAGGGTTTAAGTGATCTGCACTCTATGGAAAAGCGACTACTTGAAACGTTATAATACTTTTTATTATGAAGAAAATAAAAGACCTGCCAAAAAACGAACGCCCACGCGAAAAGCTGCTGGCGAAAGGCGCCCGGCATCTTTCCGACCAGGAACTGATTGCCATTATGCTGGGTAAAGGCACCCAAAAACACGATGTTCTTTCGCTTTCTAAAAAAATTATCAAAATAATCGATGAAAAGGATCTGGATTTTACGGCCAAAGATGTTCTGGATATTGATGGTATCGGCCAGGCAAAAGCCGCCTCTATTTCGGCATCTTTTGAATTTGTCAGACGACGGATAAAGCCCGAAGGATTTAAAATAAAGTACCCGGCGGATATACTGCCGTTAATCCAGCACTATGGCGACAGAAAGCAGGAGCACTTTTTATGCGTATCGATCAACGGTGCTAACGAAGTGATAAATTCAAGGGTTATCACCATTGGCCTTGTAAACAAGAGCCATGTACACCCAAGAGAAGTGTTTGCTGATGTTATCGCGGAAAGAGCTTCTGCGGTAATCGTTGCCCATAATCACCCAAATGGTGAGTTGAAACCCAGCAACGAAGATGTAGCCATTACAAAGACCCTGAAAGACGCCGCAGGCATACTGGGGATTAATCTTTTAGACCATATCATTTTCAATGCGAAAGGATATTACTCTTTTGCGGAAGAGGATCGAATTTAATCAATTGCCTGGATGTGGCTTCACTTTTGAGTCTGAATAATTCTGGCACTTTCTATTTTTGTTTTCGCATAAAAAAATATCCGATGAATCCCAATAATACAAGCGCCCCCAGAACAAAAATGGGATTCCATCTCCTAATTTTGCTAGCCAATTCTAAGGAAATCTCTTCAAACAGCACTGGCAGTGATATTTGCGGTAACGGTATGAACTTGTATTCGAAAAATCGAAAATATGGTGTTTTTTTTTCGTTGACATACCATATATTGTATGAGAGTGATCTTCTTTGTTGGTTTGTGCCCACCCGCAAAAAACCAGCTATACAATTCATCTTAAAGTACTTATATTTTTACTTGAGCCTATATTCATGTTCTGATTTGCGGGTGGGCATTATTTCGCCACCTGTTAATAAGGGAACCTACGATTTAAATTTGAATTCCCCGCTGCTCGAAGCGTGGGAGGAATTCAAATTATGGATAAAGGTCTTATGAAACTCTTCCGAAAATTCTACTTTATAAACAGGGGAGTTTCACTTTTGCAAAAGTGCGGTGCCGAAATGCGAAGAATTTCGGCAAAAATCCCGCAATACCCTGTAGCGACTCGACTTGAGCTCGTCGACAAGTCTTGCTGCAGGGATAGGGATTTTAGCTATCATAAGCCACCAACAGAGTTGGTGGCGTTGACCGCATCGGAGCGACACCGTCGCGTTTCATAAAATCGTTCTACGATTTTATTTCTTGAGCAGTTGTACTGGAGTGCAAAATGGGTCAAAAAAGAAAATTCTTGGTTACAGATAATGAACGCATCGATTTAACAGATTATAAATGGGATGACACGCTTTTTACCAATACCCTGGTGAAAGAGAATTCTATCGACAAAGATAAGGCACGCGGGATTAGCAAGTTTATCCGTGAAGCCATCAACCAGACCAAACTTGAAACCATCACATTACCGGCAATTGATGAAATGGTTGGCGCCCGCTTACAAGAGGTCGGATTAAAGAACATCTATGCGCTTAAATTAAGCCCTTCGATTTTTGTTAAAAACGGGCTGGTTCTTTCCGACAATGCCAAACGCGTTTTAAAACGGCGATACTTGAAAAAGGACAGTAAAGGCAAATTAATTGAATCGCCCAAACAGATGTTCACCCGCGTAGCGCGCCATATTGCGCGTGCCGAAAAAAAATATGGTGATGCCGATGCATCCAAACAAATGGAAGAAACCTTCTACCGCATGATGACGGAGCTCAAATTTCTGCCCAACTCGCCAACGCTCATGAACGCCGGCAGAAGACTTGGGCAGCTGGCGGCCTGTTTTGTGCTGCCGGTGGAAGACAGTATGGACGGCATCTTTGACGCCCTGAAAAATGCCGCCCTCATCCACAAATCTGGTGGCGGGACTGGATTTTCCTTTTCGCGTTTACGCCCCAAGGACAGCCGTGTGGGCACTACGGGTGGCATTGCATCCGGCCCGGTTTCCTTCATGAAAATCTTTAACACAGCAACCGAGCAGGTTAAGCAGGGGGGCACTCGCCGGGGTGCCAATATGGCTATATTGAAGATTGACCATCCGGATATCATGGAGTTTATTACGTGCAAAAAATATGACGGCGATCTAAACAATTTCAACATATCGGTCGGGTTGACCGAAAAATTTATGGAAGCCGTCAAATCCGATAGCACCTATGGTCTAATCGACCCCTACGACAAGAAAAAAGCCGGTGAACTCAAGGCGGTCGAAGTCTTTAACACCCTGGTAGACCAAGCCTGGGAGACTGGCGATCCGGGAATCGTTTTTCTGGACCGGATCAACCGTGACAATCCGACTCCCGGCCTTGGAAGCATCGAAAGCACCAATCCCTGCGGTGAACAGCCCCTGCTGCCTTTAGAGGCCTGCAACCTGGGCTCCATCAATCTGGCCAGATTTGTTAACACCAGCGGTGAGACGCCCGCAGTGGATTACAAAGCCTTGCAAGCGGTTGTTTATAACGCCGTACGTTTTCTGGACAACACCATTGATATGTCAAAGTATCCCTTGTCTGAAATCGACGACATGGTGAAGGGCAATCGCAAGATCGGATTGGGAGTTATGGGATTTGCCGATCTGCTTTTCCGTTTGAACGTACCTTACAACTCCGAAGCTGCCTTGGATATAGCCGAAACTGTGATGGCATTTATTCAAAAAACATCCCACGAGGCCTCCAAAAAGCTGGCTAAAGAACGGGGAGCCTTTAAAAATTTTGAGCAAAGCGTTTACGTAGGCCAAAATGGTGATGCCTACCGCAACGCAACCACCACGACCATCGCGCCCACAGGAACTTTGAGTATCATATCGGACTGCTCCAGTGGCATCGAACCGGTGTTTGCCCTGAGTTTTGTTCGCAATGTCATGGATAATGACAAGCTTACAGAAGTCAATCCGTATTTTGAGCAGCTCGCCAAAGAAAACGGTTTTTACTCCAAAGAACTAATGGACAAAATTGCGCGTCAAGGAAGCATCCACGACCTGCAGGAGATTCCGGAAGATATCCGTAAGATTTTTGTAACCGCCCACGATGTAACCCCGGAATGGCATTTGCGTATGCAAGCAGCTTTCCAAAAACATACCGACAATGCGGTTTCCAAAACCGTCAATCTACCCAACGATGCCACCATCGAGGATGTCCGCAAAATATACTCCTTGGCCTACGAGCTGGATTGTAAAGGTGTCACCATCTACCGTGACGGTAGCAAAAAGAACCAAGTTCTCTCCACAACCAAGGAAACTAGTGCCATAAAAAGTTCTCAATCAGCCGTACGTGAACGTCCAGACACACTCGAAGGATTCACCACCCGCATTAAAACCGGTTACGGCAACCTCTATCTGACCGTAACCGAGTTTGAAGGTCAGCCCTTTGAGGTTTTCGCCACCATCGGGAAATCTGGGCGGTCGACAACTGCCAAAACTGAAGCCATTGGCCGTTTGGTTTCGCTGGCCCTCCGATCCGGTGTGCATGTGGCCGAAATAATCGATCAGCTAATAGGCATTGGTGGCGAGTATCCTGTATTTCAAGAAGGTGGTCTGGTGCTTTCCATACCAGATGCCATCGCCAGAGTTCTAGAAAAAAGGTATCTGAAGGATGGTTTTCACAAAAAGGGTGGCTATGCGAACACCTTGAACGGCAAAAATTGTCCTGATTGTGGCCAAACCATCAGTTTCGAAGAAGGTTGCATGAAATGTCATTATTGTGGCTTTACCAAATGCGGCTGAGTCGGCTGCTGCTGCACTTTGTTGTGCCTGTTTAGATGACTTTAAATAGAATATGGGGTATTCATGTAGGCGGTGATGGTGTTCTGCGACCCCATTACCGGATATCCTTAAACGCCATTTCACACCTTGACCCTCCCAATTGATTGTGTTTTAAGTCAATCATTCAAAACCTTCAAATATAGAAAATTAAAAAGCCCATAAGGGGATTATTCGCTCATGGATAAAATCATTGTCGAAGGTGGCCAGCCATTAAAAGGGGAAGTCCAGGTAAGTGGTGCCAAAAATGCGGCTTTGCCCATTCTAGTATCCGCGCTTTTGACGGATGGTTGGAATACCTTTCAAAACGTGCCGCAATTGATGGATATCGATAGCACCAAGATCCTGCTATCCAACCTGGGTGTGGAGGTGGAGGCAGTGGGCGATACTGTTCGGATCAATTCAAGCGGTCTCAATAACCATGAAGCACCCTATGATTTGGTTCGCAAGATGCGGGCATCCATATTGGTTTTGGGTCCCTTGGTGGCGCGCCTTAAAAAAGCACGCGTTTCTTTGCCGGGCGGATGTGCCATTGGTGCCAGGCCCATCAACCTGCATCTTAAAGGATTGGCCAGCCTGGGGGCCAAGATCGATTTAAAACATGGCTATGTGGAAGCGCATGCTTCGCGCTTAAAAGGCAGCGAAATATATTTTGATATCCCCACGGTAACCGGAACAGAGAATCTTATGATGGCGGCTGTTCTGGCCGATGGTAAAACCGTTTTACGCAATGCCGCCTGTGAGCCGGAAGTGGTAGCCCTGGCGGATATCTTGAACCGCATGGGGGCTGATATTCGTGATGCCGGCACCAGCGTGATGACCATTGTTGGGGTTTCTAAGCTCAACCCGGTAACAGCATCAATCATTCCAGATCGCATCGAAGCCGGTACTCTGATGACGGCGGCAGCCCTGACCCGAGGTGATATTACCCTAAGGGGCTGTGATCCCGGTCACCTGGAAGCGGTAATGCATAAACTCAAACTGGCTGGTGCGGATATTTCGGTTAATGGAACCGCCATACGGGTCAAGGGACCGGATTGCATCAAAAGTGTCGACGTCAAAACCCAGGTCTACCCGGGTTTTCCCACAGATATGCAAGCCCAGTTCATGGTCTTGATGTCCGCGGCTCAGGGTTTAAGTATGATTGCCGAAACCATATTTGAAAACCGATTCATTCATGTGAGTGAATTAAAACGGATGGGTGCGGATATCACCATCTCCGGTGATACCGCCTTGATAAAAGGCGTTCCAGCATTATCGGCAGCACCGGTGATGGCCTCAGATCTCAGAGCCAGTGCGTCCCTGATCTTGGCCGGTCTGGTGGCCAAGGGTCGCACTGAGGTAAACCGGGTCTACCATCTGGATCGAGGCTACGAAGGTTTGGATAAGAAATTGGCAGCATTGGGCGCGATCATTCGCAGAGAAAAAGTATAGAAGCACCACAAGATCAAGGTTCGTAGTTCAATTATTGCTGTTCGGTAACCCTCAACCCCAGCCCCTTAGCCCCTATGGACAATACAATCCATCGCCCCCTAATTCCCCTGACGATTGCGATGATTATCGGCATCCTGTTAGGAGAAATCTATCCCGGATACGGCATTTGGATTTTATTCGTGGCAATATCGATGGGTGCCGCCCATGTAGGTTTTTTAACTCGAAAAAAGATGGTTTTGGTTCTGCCGCTTTTGTTTTTTTGCTGTCTAGGCTATTTGTCCATACAGCCCTGGGTCGCACCCCGCTTCCAATCTGATCATGTCTGGCATTATATTGATACTCCCGCAAGTCAAATTCATGGGAAAGTCGTTAGCCTACCAATATACCGTTATAATCGAACCCGTGTGGTGATGACAGTTGAATCGATGACAAAGGGCGATCAATTAAAGACACTCCAGGGTCGCGTGCGTCTGACAATTGCGGGAGAGCCTGTTGCGCTTTCAAAGGGGGATCGGATTGCTTATGTAGGCCGAATTCGTTCCATTCGAAATTTCAACAATCCAGGTGGTTTTGACTATGAGCGCTATATGGCTTTTCAAAAAATATGGGCGCGAAGCTATGTGAAATCAGACAAGCTAACCATCCATCCAGAAAGCATTACATCTGTACGCTGGCTTGATCTGGAAGCCAGAAGATTCAAGGTATCTGACTGGATTGAGCGCCAGACAATTTCGTCAAAAAATAGGCGGATGGATATCGGAGCCATCTCAAAAGCACTGCTGGTAGGGGACCGATCCGCTATTTCAACTGAATTGCGAGAACGCTTCAATCGCTCCGGCGTTGGACATCTCTTGGCCATATCAGGACTACATGTTGGGATTGTAGCCACGGCATCCTATATGCTTTTTGTGTGGATGGCCTCATGGATCCCTGCGTTACTTTGGGTGGGTTGGGTGCGGAAAGCCGCCGCCATATTGACTTTTATCCCGGTGCTGGCTTATGGCTTTTTGGCCGGCATGTCGCCTTCGACCCAACGGGCAGTGATAATGGTGGGTGTTTTTTTGCTGACCCGCTTGTTGGATCGCGACCAGGATCTGACCAATACAATCTGTATGGCCGCTGCGGCAATTCTGATCATCCATCCCCCGGCATTGTTTTCCATCTCATTTCAACTATCTTTTATGGCAGTGTTGGCAATTAATTGGGGCATGTCCTTGATGCAATCCATACTTCAAGACGCGGGGAGTACCGTTCATCGGTTGGTGAATAGGGTGATTATGTTCGTAGCGGTGAGTCTTTTTGCCATTCTGGGAACACTACCTCTTGTAATGACCTATTTCAACCAAATGTCACTAATTGGTATTGTGGTAAATATCATTGCAATCCCTTTGGTGGGTTTTATGGCCGTACCACTGGGTTTGCTGGGTGTTTTCCTTCATTTTTTTATCCCATCAGTGGCCAAACTCTTTCTATTGGCCTCGCACTGGATTCTGGGGAAGGCACTGGCAGTCATCACATTATTTTCAAATTTACCTTGGGCCGCACTGGAAACGATCACGCCTAGTTTATTTGAGATTGGTCTATTCTATCTGACATTGTTGGCCGGTTTCATCTGGATTTACCAAAACAAGATCCAACAAAAAAAGAGACATAATTCTGAAAAGGCTAGGTTTGTGTGGACATACCTAATGATCAGCCTGATTGCCGCTGGCTGGCTCTTGGATGGGGGCTATTGGTTGTATCAAAGGTATTGGAACCGCAATCTACGTATAACAGTATTTGATGTGGGGCAGGGATCGGCCGCGTTACTTGAGTTGCCCAAAGGTGCAACGATGCTCATAGATGGAGGCGGATTTTCAGGTACGGCGGCATTTGATACAGGCAGAAACATCATTGCTCCCTATTTATTGAGCAGAAAAATTCTTAGTATCGATACGATGGTTTTATCACATCCAAATAGCGATCATCTAAATGGATTGATATATATTGGTGAGAAGTTTAAGGTGTGTAAAGCAATTACCAACAATCAACCTGCTGATACCATGGGATATCGATTGTTTATACAAACTTTAGAAGAACAGGGCATCGACAACCCATCTTATCGCGCGTTGGACGGAAGGATTAAATTTATCGGCGGCCAGGTGGACATTCTCTACCCGCCCCGGGATTTTCTCAGTAAAGGCCCAAACCAATATCAGCAGAGCAAAAACAACAATTCCCTGGTGATTAAAGTAACCTTTGGGCGGCATGCATTTTTATTTCCCGGCGATATCATGGCTGTTGGAGAAAAAGCCCTGGTGGCCAATGCAAAAAAAGACCTGAAAAGTACGGTACTGATATCACCGCATCACGGTAGTGATACTTCCAGCACGCAACTGTTTTTGGATCAAGTTGATCCGGAAGTCGCGGTGATATCCTGCGGCTGGCAAAATCGATTTGGTTTGCCGAGCAGGGCGGTCTTGAATCGATATGCAGATAGAGGCAGCCGAATTTTGCGGACCGATAAGGATGGGGCTGTTCAAATGTGGACCAACGGGGAGAAATTGAGAATAGAGTCAAAGCGACCGCGGAAACGAGCATCAACAATTTAGAGGTATTCATGTCCAATACGCTAGAACAAATAGAGGAGTTGTTGCATCCCCGATCGGTTGCCATTGTGGGTTTGCCCAGGGGACTCAAAACGGGCAAACTATTTTTAATGGCACTCCAGGACCAGCAATTCCCCGGGCCTATCTACCCTGTTAACCCCAAAACAGCAGAGATTGACGGTCTAAAATCATATCCCAGTGTTGCGGCTATTCCCGGACCGGTTGACCTGGCCATCGTGCTAGTCCCGAGTCAATACTCCTTGCCGGTGATTCAAGATTGCGTAAAAAAAGGTGTCAAAGGGGCCGTGTTGTTTACTGCTGGATACAGTGAAACCAATACCCAAGCAGGTATTGATCTTGAAAGCAAGGTGGTCTCAGCAGCCCGTTCAGGCAATCTGCGCCTGGTAGGTCCCAATGGCATGGGCTTCTACGTTCCCAAGTCAGGATTGTCTTTTTTCCCGGAGCTTTCTCGAAAATCCGGGCCCGTGGGCATGATTTCGCATAGCGGTTCATTGACTAACATATTGGGGCGTATCGCCTGGGAAAAGGGGATTTATTTTAGCAAGGTTATCAGTCTTGGCAATTCATGTGATCTTTCTGTAGTCGATTTTCTAGATTATTTCAGAGAAGATGCGGACACACGGGTTGTAGGCGGTTATATCGAAGGAATCAAGGATGGTCCCGCATTTTTAGAATCGCTCAAACTGACCTCCTTGCAGAAACCGGTTATCCTATGGAAGGTGGGGCTAACACCCGAAGGTTCTCAGGCAGCTGTTTCTCATACGGGCGCTTTAACCGGTACCCGCGAGATCTGGCAAGCTGTGATCCAGCAGAGTGGCGCTGTGGCAGTTACTGGTTTTGAGGCCTATATGGACGCCTTGATGGCATTTTCGTTGCTGCCAAATAATATTGGTGGACGCATGGGGATTCTATCCGGTCCCGGCGGCCTGGCTGTCTCTGCGTCGGAAGCATGTGGGCAGGCAGGCCTGCAGCTAGCCACCTTGTCGCCCGAGACCCAAGCAGCATTGAAAGAAATCATACCGCCCACTGGTACAAGCGCCAACAATCCAGTGGATGTGGGATTGATGGCTTCACTGGATATGAACATCTATATTGAATCGGCCCGAAAGGTTGTGGCCGATCCGAACGTCGATGCCTTGGTGGTAATCGGTGCCGGCATGTCTCCTGAAATCAATCAGGCTTATACCTCTGGCCTTATAGATGTCCACCAAACTTGCGGTAAACC
>CAZWEO010000032.1:0-47525 GCA_964633115.1 uncultured Desulfobacterales bacterium | reverse complement strand
TATACTATGTTTACAGGTAGTTATAAAATCCAACTAAAGATTGACGCTGTGGGGTATTTCGGTTATACCGTCTATTTCAAAGAACTGAGATTTCATTTTAATCAGCCCAAAGGCTGTGAATTTTTGGCCCAAGGAGCTGGTTGTAAGGTCCTTTGTTACCTGGATACGGAATCCTTCTGCCCATTCATTGTTTTCATCGAATTGCAAAAACATGTCAGCCTGTTCTTGGGTATCGCTGTAAGTGAAATCCATACGGACCATGGTGGGATCATCTGGATCCCGGTCCTCAGGGTTAAGCTGTTGCCCATCGATAATCAAAATGCCGGTGAGATCCCCATTTTCAGGAGCGTTCCAGGATAGAAAGAACTGCGGATCGTCTTCTGGCTCAGGTGGCGCAGTTCGGTCGTAGCCATAGTAAAACCGAATGGTTGTCTGGGAACTCGAATCGTCGCTAACACTGTAATGAGTGGGATCCTCGGCATCGTAATCCGGTTGGCTGATGTCATTATCAGTTTCATAAATTTCACCGTCGTGATCGACAGTAGCAGCTATATCGATTAAGGTGTCGGCAATGCAGGTCCAGGTGGCGATGGCTGAAACCATAAATTTGGTCATTTCATAACCATTGCGAAAGGGATCCTCCTCCTCGGACCCCATAAACATACAGGGCAGACCCGAATCGGATTCGGCCGCGGGCTGAACGCCCAGACCGGAAGTGGTGGTCATGCGGCCTCCGGTAATGCTTTCCGGCAGCTCCATATCGAGGGTCAGGTTTATACTGGTATCGGGATCGTCGTTGTCGGATCCACCGTTGTTATTGAAACAGGCAAATATCAGTAAAACACACAGCAAGACGGCCACAATCATGGCAATGCTTTTATATCGATTTCGGGTGATCACTTTCATTTTAAATCCCCTTTGGTTTGGGAATAAAGTGACTATTTATGATTCGGTCCGTTTACTCGCAGCTGCTTTTTTTATCTCGTCTAAGTACAATTTTATTATGGGAGATATTTCAGGTGGATGCCATTGGGTAAGCTTGGCCTCTTCCGGCCAGGTAAAGGGCAGATGAACTACCTGACCTGGTTTTTCAGCTGTTTCTAATACAGTCAGAGCAGCTGTTAAAACCTGGCGCTGACCTTCATCATCATTGACAGCGCCGACCACACGTCCATACGGATATTCAATGGCTGCCACGCGCGGAAATCCGATTTCCCGATTGAATTCAGGCGTTGTGGTGAGGACCACCGTTGAAATGCCATTCTTTTCCAAGTAGCGCGCAACCAGTCCCACGGACCGGCAGCACAGCGGTCAGGCCGGGGTGAGCAATACAGCTTCTACCCCCTCTTTTTGCATAGCGGCAACAACCTGCGGCATGGTGTTTTGCAACAGTTCCTTTGGATCCAATTGAAACCCATAATAGGAATAAACAGTTGGCGCCAGGGCACCGATAGTCTTATCTGCCTCAAATTCTTGGAAGCGCCGCACAGGCAGCATCACGTTGATATCCTGTTTAATGTAATCGGTATTGATATGTAAATGGTTCACGTGAATATCGGATTCCTGAGCACTCCGGGAAATTTGCCTGTAAGAAGGATCGCCCCATGCGGGCTCCTGTCTTTCGCGGTCCATGTTAAAATCTAAATCTGTCTTCATATTGATACCGGCGGAAGTCATCAAAGAGAAAACCGTCTCTGAAAGCGGCTTTTTTAATGGTGTCCAGGGTATATGTCCTTCAAACTCGTTATCCGGTATGCTTTTGCCAATCCAGGCGCCCAGGGATGGTGGCATGAAGTTGAATCCGTTTACTTGTTTTTGTGTTTCCGGCATTTCGCCTCCTATCAAAAAATCGCGGGGCGATTTTTTGTGGTGCGACTGCGTCGCAGTCTCGGTTCAAATACAAATCATGATTTTGATCCGTTCTTATCTTTTGATCTTCAAGTCGGTAATTTTACATGAGTACACCGTTTTATGTCAAGGAGGAGGTGTTTTGTAGGACCAGAGGTTTGATATGCACCTAATAATATTAGGGATAGAGCCTTTGTCAGAATAACGTTCCGAAATCGGTGGTTCTTTGAGTCTTGTTTGGATTATTGACAACATCCAAAATAGCTTGATCCAAACGCTCTATTAGTTGTTCTTCATTTTTGTACACATAATTATTGAACCAGCGCACTTTCATTATAAGCCAGATTCGTCGGCAAACCACCTTAATATCTTCAATCGTAGCGTTCCCAGGGTTGGGTATGATTAACGACCGTGCCATATATCATATATATGGCAACCGGTATAAATGCAATCTCATCGAGTTTCATGAGATCAATACCATGTGATGTTGGTGGGGTGATAGGAGAGCGTCACTGTTTGGCCGGGGTAATAGCCATTTTTATGGATGCTATCCCCGTTTAGGCGGGTTGTAACGGCCTGATTGGCGACCTGCACAACCAATAGGATATCCCGGCTATCTTTATCATACAACTGGCGTGTGATCATACCACTGAGGGTACAGGCTTTTTCGGAAGCGACCAATTCCAGATGAAGCGGATCGAGGATGGCGACCGCATCTTCTGAAGGCGGGTTGGTGACAACCAAAAGCTGACCGTCATGAAGTTCCTTGGCCCAGTTTCCATTGGGCTGCTGCCGCCAGGGCCCGAAGATGAAGTTTTGGCGGCCGCTGCCAAATAATCGTCCCCGGAACAGATGGACCACATGTTCACAGATATCATAAAGCCATTCCCAATCATGGCTGGCGATGACAAGCGTGGTTCCCCAGTAATCACGCGCCATGAGGGTCATATCTTTAATGATTTGCGCGCTGGCGGCGTCGATGCTGGCCGTGGGCTCATCCAGTAACAGCACCTCGGGTTTTAAGATCAAACGGGCTGCCAGGGCCACACGCTGGGCTTCCCCTCCGGATAATTCGTACCATTTGCGATGTGAAAAATCTTTGGCCGACAGTCCGACCCAGGACAAGGCCTCATGCACGCGGTTCTCTAAGTCATGCGTGTCTCTACGAAGCTCAAGTCCATAGGCGATGTTTTTAAAAACAGATCGCTTCATTAAATAGGGCTCTTGGGTCAGAAGCGTAACCTGAAAACGGACCTGATCCGAAAAAGGTTCGGCGGGCTGGCCCTTGAATTGAATTTGGCCTTGCTTGGATCTGTCGATAAACGCCAGCATTTTCAGCAGGGTACTTTTACCGCTTCCATTGGGGCCGATAATACCGGTAATGGTGCCCGATTGGATCGTCAGCGCTTCAATATCCAGCGCCGGGTGGCCGTTGTAGTGGTGGCGGAGGCCGCTTATTTGATATAATGGTTTCAAAACGTCTGACCAACTTTGCTAATGCATTGTTATAATTTTATCATTCTAAGGCTAACAGCCTATCGCTTCTGGATCAGAGCTACCGATAAATTAACGGCAAAGGCGATCATTAAGAGCACCAAACCCAGAGCGATTCCCATGCCGAACAAGCCTTTGTTGGTTTCCAGGGCAATGGCCGTGGTGATGGTTCGGGTGTGCCACTTGATATTTCCGCCCACCATCATAGAAATACCAACTTCTGTCATGACCCGACCAAGGGCGGTTAATGCTGCTGCAGTTATGCTGAAGCGTACCTCCCAAAGGCTGCTGATCAGCAATTGTCGCCGGTCGGCTCCCAGCGATATCAGTGTTGTGCGCAGATGACGGTCCATGCTTTCAACGGCGGTTGCCGTCAGTGCGACCACGATGGGTAAAGCCAAAATAGTTTGACCGACGGCAATGCCGGGCAGGGTAAACAACATCCCCATATGCCCCAGCGGGCCCCGATTCGATAAAAAGGCATACACCATGAGGCCGATAAATACCGTAGGCAGTGCCAGGGCAGTATCAACCATCAGACGTAAGGGGCGCTTGCCCTTGAAATCAAAATAGCCCAGTATAAATCCCAGGGGCACACCCACCATCAAGCTGGCTGCCATAGACATGCAGGTCAGACGAACGGTCACGGAAATGGCCGAATAGGTCTGGGCATCTCCGCTAAAAAGCAATTGGAAAGCCTGAATAAAACCGGTGATGATGTATTCCATAAATAAATTTGCTCCGTAAATTTATTGTGTGCGGCTACGCCGCAATTTTATCTATTTAGTGTCCGTCCAACGCCGGCAGGGCACAAAAAGGCCATTTATGGATGGTCACTAATTCGCATTTGGTGTGAAAAGCTGTTGCCCGAGCAGCCTGAAATCTTTAACCATTTTTTGGGCTTCGGCCGAAGCCATCCAGTCGATAAAGGCATTGGCCAACTCAAATTTTGCATTGGGGCAATTGCCAGTATCGATGGCAATGGCACTGTATTGATTGAGCAGGATGTCGTCCCCAGCCACCAGAACCTTCAAGGCAGGTTTGCCGCCGCTAGTGTGGCTGTATTTGATATATGTTCCCCGGTCGGTCATGGTGTAACCATTGCGTTGTTCGGCAATTCGAATGGTTGATAGCATTCCCTGACCCGTTTGGATGTACCAAGGCTCTTGATCTGGTAATTGAATTCCCGCATTTTTCCAGAGAAACTTTTCCTTTTTGTTGGTACCGGAATTGTCGCCACGACTGACAAACAAGGCTCTTTTGTTC
This sequence comes from uncultured Desulfobacterales bacterium, assembly GCA_964633115.1. Taxonomy (GTDB): domain Bacteria; phylum Desulfobacterota; class Desulfobacteria; order Desulfobacterales; family B30-G6; genus B30-G6. The sequence goes on along the minus strand of CAZWEO010000032.1, from coordinate 42,917 downwards.
TTAATGCTATTCATGGCTTTACTGATGGGATTGCCTTTGATCTTGGCAGAATCTGATCCAGGGCCGATAATAACAAAATCATTGTACATGAGCTCGCTTCGATTGGTACCAAATCCACTGTCTATGAATTTTTTTTCAGCAGGCGGGGCATGCACCAGGAGGACGTCCACATCGCAATTTTGACCCATTTTGAGAGCTTTGCCTGTGCCAACTGCGGTCCAGCGTAAATCGATTCCTGTGGCCTTGGTAAATTCGGGCGCCAGATAATCGAGCAGCCCGGTATTGTCGGTACTCGTGGTGGTGGCCATCATCAGCACTTTATCCGCACCCATGCAAAGGCCGCTCAGCAGTAAAAAAGCCACCAATCCAACCAACCCAACTCGTAACAATTCCCTCATTTCACTCTCCTTAAATAATTTTTCATCCAACTAAATAATTATCGATTTACTATTGAGGTATCGCCTAATTTTTCATAACCGTCACAACGCCGGCGGTCTGAAAAATTATTTAGGATACTGCATTACACCCCTCCCACTGACATCATAGCCATCCAAACTGCCGGCCATATCCGCAAAGCCATCCTCATGCAGGAGCGCTTGGAAATACTGAACACCCTGTTCAAAAAAGTGATCCTTGGATATCAACAGATCGAATCGTTCCCAACGAATGGGCAGAAAATCGAGACCCAACAGGCTCGCGACCGGCCGGATGCCGGGTCCGGCGTCAGCACGACCCGACAAGATTTCCAATCCAACATCCATGTGCCGGTTGACACAATGGTGATAGCCATCGATTTTTTCAGCCTTAAGTCCGGATTCTTGGAGAACTTTATCAAAAAGAAGCCGTGTGCCGGTCCCCAAATCCCGATTGACGAGGCGGAGACCTTTTTGACCGAGATCGGCAATGGCTTGTAGTCCTTTGGGATTGTGCTTTTGGATTAGAATCCCTTGTTCACGTTTGCAAAAATTGATAACCGCCGGCATATTTTCGAGTTCTTCGGATGCAAATGAAAAATTGTAATCATGGTCATTGTCTTGCAAAAGATGGCTGGATGCGATGTGACACATATTTTGCTTCAGTGAACGCAGTCCACCCATGCTGCCCAAGTTCCCGAATACAGCCAAATGTTCGGAGTACCTACTGTTGAATAGGTTGATGATTTTGTCCAAAAGCAAGTCGTTGCTGCCGGCGATAATGAGTAGCCCCTGGTATGGGGGCATACGGTTTCCGTTATCAGGATAATTTTGGGTGTTGGTTTCGATCCACTGTTCCACAAGATGCCTCGGGAAGAGCCACTTGCCAGTTATTTTGGTTGCGGGCAGACCCTTTTCTGATACCAGGGTGTAAACCATCTTTTCATTGATATTAAGATAGGCGGCAACTTGTTTGGTGGTCATTAAGTCTTTCATCCTATATGCCCCTGTATCTTGATTTAAGAAATGTTTGATAATAAATCTAAAGCGAATTGGTGTACAGACAGCATTTATATTTTTAGTTCTTTTGAGTCAATAAATATTCAATAAAATTAAAAAATAGGAAATTAATAACCATTAATAACCATTAATAACCATTAATAACTATTTGGTGCTGATTTTAGCTGGGTTAAAAAATGATGGAACCTAAGCGCTAAACTATTTTATTTGAATAGTTATAGGAGGGGTGTTATGGACCATTCAACCTATTCCGGAAGGCAAGCATGTCGGCTGAATTTCTGATTCTTATCCTTGGATTTATTTTTGGGTTTTATATGGCCTGGAACATCGGCGCCAATGATGTGGCCAATTCCATGGCTTCGGCAGTGGGTGCCAAAGCCATTACCATTCGCCAGGCTGTTTTCATCGCCGGCATCTTGAATATTGTGGGTGCCACCTTTATTGGCTCACATGTCACCAACACCATTCGGAAGGGCATCATCTCCACCGAAGTCATGTCGGATCCACACGTTGCCTTGGTCGGAGCGTTAGCTGCCCTGCTGGCCGCAGCCTTATGGGTCAGTTTTGCCACCTGGCGTTCTTTGCCGGTTTCTACCACCCATTCCATTGTGGGGGCCATGATCGGATTCGGCATCATGGCCGGTGGATTTTCCATGATCAAATGGGCCAAACTGGGTGCCGTTGTCTTAAGCTGGGTCATTTCACCGGTTTTTAGTTTGGTTATCGGATTTGTCATGTTCAAAATCATAGTCCAAGTGATTATCTCACGAGATGCCGCTTTTGAACGATCTATCCGTTACTCGCCCTATTTTGTGGGCGTGGCCATGTTTGTGGTGGCCCTGTCGTTTGTTTTTAAAACTCCCTTGGGCCTTACCCTAAAGCTATCAACGCCGGCTGCGCTGGCAATTGCCTTGATCCTGGCGGTAATTTTCGGTTTTCTTGGCAAGGTTTTGCTGCAAAAATTTGTCCGTAAAAAGGATGTGGAGGGCAGTGGCGCTGAATCCGTGTTTCGCCGAATTCAAATTGGAACCTCCTGTTATGTGGCACTGGCACAAGGTGCCAATGATGTGGCCAATGCCATTGGGCCGCTGGCGGTGATTTACTTTTTGGTTAAGACAGGATCCATCGGGGCCAAGGTGCCGGTACCGATTTTTCTACTCCTATTTGGTGGTGTTGGCATTGCCTTGGGCATTGGCATGGCCGGCCGGCGGGTGATGACTACCATTGGCACCAAGATTACCACCGTAACCAATACGCGCGGGTTTTCGGTTGACTTTGCGGCTGCCACCACTGTCTTGCTGGCCTCCAAATTGGGATTACCAGTTTCCACAACCCATGCAGCTGTCGGCGGTGTGATGGGGGTGGGGCTGGCCAGAGGTTTTGAAGCTGTAAATTTTAGGATTATTTTTCAGATCATGATATACTGGGTCCTGACAGTGCCGGCTGCAGCTGTTACCAGTATGATTTTATTTAAAATTATTCGAATTTTCTATTAAAGGAGATTGATCATGAGACTACCTTTTATGTCCATGTTCATGACATCACCATTTGATGGCATCCAAGAGCATGCCGAAGTCATAAAGGATTGCGCATGGTCCTTCCAGGAAGCTGTGGAGTGCCATATCTCCCTTAAATGTGTCCGCTTTGACGCTTTAAGAGGTGATATTATTGAAATGGAAAGAGAGGCCGATGCCATCAAACGTAGGGTCCGGGGGCATCTACCCAAAGGTACGCTTATGCCGGTGGATAAGTTTCAGCTTTTTCGATATTTACGCGAGCAGGATAGCGTGCTGGACTCAGTGGAGCATGCCTTGGATTGGCTTTCCGTTCGATCCGAGGTGGAGATTCCAAAGGAACTGCAACAGGATGTACTCCACCTGGTAGATACAGTCTTAGATCCCATCGATGAATTGCATGTCATGGTGCAGGAAGCCAGGGAATATTTCCGGACCTTCAGGGAAGAGCAGCGTGTGAAGGTAAAGGATATCATCCGCAGCCTGCGCCATCAGGAGCGTGAGGCGGACCGTGTGGAGCACACCCTAAAGTCTAAAGTTTTCAATATGGATACGGATCCGGTAACCATTTTTCACGTGGTCCGATTGAGTGAAATTATCGGCTCCATCGCCGATCATGCCGAAAATGCCGGTGATATGATGCGGGCGATGGTAGCCAAATAGGTTGTTTGAGTTTGTTGGGTTTCTCGGGTTCATTGGGTTGACAAATGGAAGCAGGTTTGCAGGTTAACCCTCAGCGTTGAGCAACACAATAAACGCAACGAACTCAATGAACACAATAAACTGTAAGTTCAGTTCAAAGTATTCCCGCCTGCCTGAGAAAAGATTCAATTTCCTGCCAAAAAGCCTGCCAATCCGGAGGGCAGTCATTATGGCCACAATCATAGGATATCAAGCGTGCGTTTGGCGCAGCATCCAGTATCCTTTTGCTGTGGCTATAGGGAATAACCTCGTCCTGCTTGCCATGTATGAGTAGCAGCGGACCTGCATAGCTGCGTAATACAGCAAGGTTGTCAAAGGGGTCACGAACCAGGAAGGGAGGTACCAGGTATCGGGGTGCAAAAGCGCGCACACTCGTGAACGTGGACATTAAGATAACTGCCACTGCGGGTCGTTGGTTTAATAGCGAACAGATGGCACCCCCGCCAATGGAGCGCCCATAGAGAATGATCTTGTCTGCATCCACATCAGCACGCTTGGAAATTCGATCATAAGCGGCCACAAAGGCAGCGGTGATGTTTGTCTGTGATGGCGAGCCTTTGGAATGACCATATCCTGGAAATTCGACCAATAAAACCGCGATGCCCATTGGCTGAAACCGGGACATTTCATCCACATTATACTCGATGCGCTCGGCATTCCCGTGGGCGAAGATGACCAAGGGAACCGGATTTTCTAAAGACATGCCGGGCGGCTTAATAAGCCAGGCTTCCACCTTCCCAAATGAACCTTCAATCCAAATAATTTCACGATCAGGGCGGGTAGGGTATTCTACCTGGTCAACTTCCGGGAGCATATATCTGGGGAACAGCATGTGGCGCTGAGCCAGGAAAAGCAGCAGACAATAACTCACGTAAATTATCGCAATCCAGCCCAATATTTTTAGCATGGTTTCGTGTTCCCTGCTTAGGCCAAAGGTCGCAAGCAAGATTTGGTGTTAGTTTTTGACAAGGTACAGTTAATGCATGTATTATACACGGGTTGAAAATGTGTTCAAGGATTAGCCTTAAACTTCAGGATATCGTTATAAAGGTAACAGCATGACAACATCCCGACAACATTTCCGCAACGGTGTTTTGCTAGCGTTGGTGGCTGTCGCCATGATTCTGACGATGGCTGGATATGCGGATACCTTGATTCAGGGCGCGGGCATGGGCCTGGTGACCGATAGCAATCGGGATTACTTAACGGACGCCTTTGATCGCTGTCTGGTGGGTTTCTTGGTATTGTCGGGCATTAAAAGCGGCCTGGCTATCATCGAAGGCTCGGAGGTGGGCATCGGGTTTAATCTGGAAATCGGGGATATTGTCCAGTCGGTCTATGACTATGTGGATGTGGCTTGGAAAACCGCCTTGGCCGGTGGGACCGTTTTGTTGATGACCCGCTTCTGCCTGGATGCCGTGGCTCTGGTTGACCATTGGTTTCTGGTTCTGATGCTGCTGAGTGTCGGTGTGTATTGGGTACTGGCCTGGTATCAGCCTCAAATAAGGCGCGTAAACCGTTTGGCAAGGGAGAGCATTATTTTTCCGTTGACCTTTTTTGTGATTCTATATTTGTTTACCCGTAATTTTATCCGCTTCATCAATCGCAGTGCGGAACCGATTCCAGTAGGTGAGTATGCTCAGTGAAAAGTATTGAAACATTAGAGAAGGGGGGGGTACAATGATTAGCCACGAAGTAGACTACGAAGTTCTGGGTGACGACATCCAAATTGTAGAAGTTGAGCTCGATCCGGGAGAGACGGTGATTGCCGAAGCCGGCGCCATGAACTACATGGAAGAAGGGATTACCTTTGAGGCCAAAATGGGGGATGGCTCGCAGCCGGATTCAGGTTTTTTTGGCAAACTCATGTCGGCGGGACAGCGGGTATTGACGGGTGAATCCGTTTTTATGACCCATTTCACCAACAGTGGTGGGGCCAAACGGCGGGTATCCTTTGCGGCACCCTATCCGGGAAAAATCGTGCCGATTGATCTGTCCAAAGTCAATGGCGAGTTACTGTGCCAAAAAGATGCTTTTTTGTGCGCTGCCATGGGAACTGAAGTAGGGATCGCCTTTACCAAGCGCCTGGGAGTGGGCTTTTTCGGGGGTGAAGGATTTATACTGCAACGGCTACGGGGCGATGGTATGTCATTTTTGCATGCTGGCGGTACGGTTATTAAAAAGAAACTGAAAAACGAAACTTTAAGGGTGGATACCGGTTGTATCGTGGCCTTTACCAGTGGCATCGATTATAACATCGAGCGCGCAGGTAACCTCAAATCCATGTTTTTCGGCGGCGAGGGCTTATTTCTGGCTACTTTGCAGGGGAGTGGAGTGGTATTGCTGCAAAGCCTACCGTTCTCCCGAATGGCAGATCGGATATTATCACATGCACCCAGTGCAGGTGGTAGTCAGAAAGGTGAAGGTTCGATCCTGGGCGGTATCGGGAGGTTAATCGACGGAAAATGAAAACCATTGGTTTACTAGGCGGCATGAGTTGGGAATCATCCCTCGAGTATTATCGTAGTCTCAATCACTTGGTCAAAGAACGGCTGGGTGGGCTGCATTCCGCAAAATGCCTGATGTATTCGGTTGACTTTCAGGAGATTGAGACGCTTCAAGCTCAAGGTGAGTGGGATGAGGCCGGCCGAATTCTCAGCGATGCAGCCGTTGGACTAGAAAAGGGTGGGGCAGACTTTTTATTGATATGTACCAATACCATGCACAAGGTGGCGCCGGCAATTCAGGTCCGTATCAATATGCCTTTGCTGCATATCGCCGATCCCACGGCCCGGGCGGTTCTGTCTGCAGATATCCACAAAATCGGACTGCTGGGGACGCGCTTTACTATGCAGGAGGATTTCTATAAAGGTAAGCTGATTCACGACCATGGACTGGACGTGGTTGTTCCCAATGCTGAAGATATGCATACGGTTGATCGCATAATATTTGAAGAACTCTGCCTGGGGAAAATTAAACCAGAATCCAAAAAGCAGTATCTTGAAATCATCGATCGCCTGGCAAAAGCAGGCGCCGAAGGCGTGATTCTGGGGTGTACGGAGATTGGCTTGTTGGTAAAACCCAAAGACCGCACTATACCCCTATTCGACACAACTATGATTCATGCCGAGGCCGCGGTTGACTTTGCTTTAAGTTAGGCGAATAACAGATAGTATGAAAAAGCATTGGATTGACATTCAAGATACACAGCCATATTGCCCAATGACATCGTGGGTTTATCGCTCTGTTGATGGAAAACCATGGTTCGAGGCGCAAACATTTGAACCGCCAAAACAAACATCTGTTCCTGGAAAGGGCTTTCCTGTTTTTAAGGTGGAATGTGACGGATTTACCTTTGAGTTCTCGTCGATTGCAGAGATTCATGTATGTATTGAAACGCTATCTAAACGGACAACTGTCTCATAACTACATTCAATCTGATAGGTGTCACTGATGTAGCCATGAAATGCCTTAGCTGCCCAGAAAGTCCGCTCAGCTTGCTGGGGCTCATCGATAAGATTAGCTATATCCAACAGCCTGTTATATTCCGAGCTCTTTCATCTTCTGCGGTGTGGGGCCACCGCTTTCCAAATCCCACCCTACGGTGTCAAAGAATTCCTTTTTGAGGGTCGGTAAATCGATAGACACGCCTTTTAGCGGTCCGCTGGTAAGCGGTTCCGCGCCTATGGCCCTATTACTCAAGGTATGATCCTCAGGTCGAATGCCTTCGCGTACGTTAAAGGCCTTGCGCAGGCTTAGAATGCGTTCACCGGTCTTTAGATAATCGTCCGGCGTCATTTCCCAACCGGTTACAGCATTCAAGTACGTCACCATTGGAATTGTGCAGGTGATGGCCCCCAAAAAGCACATACCAGAGCCGTTAAGCAACTGCATATAGAAGCTGCCCGCAGCATACTTGCGTACATCCTTTTTGGTCTTGCCATGGGCTTCCTTGACCATTTGCTTGGCTCTTGGAAATTGGCTGGGCACGCCATAAAGATTATAGTAGAGATAGCTGGAGATGGAGTGTCTGCCGGGCGTGGGTTCGCACAGATAGGCTATTGCAAATCCGGGGTCGTATTTAGAATCTTTCATGGGAAGTTCCTGGCCACCAGCGTGGATGGCGTATTGTTCAGAACCCTTACCAATTTTTTTGGCTGCTCTTTTAACACCATCAGCTAAGATGTCACCAATACCCTCACGCTGGATAATCATTTCGGTGAGTTGGGTGATGGTATCTGCTTTTCCCCAAGCCAGGGTCAATCCGTCGGTGGTATCGGTGTTGATAATACCGTTTTCGAAACATTCGATGGCAAAGGCCACGGCAGTCCCGGTGGATATCGTGTCGATGCCGGCCCGATTGCACATTTCGTTGAGTTCGATAATGGTATCAAGATCGTCGTTGAGTAATAATCCTCCGAATGCACCCAGAGTTTCATATTCGGGCTTGTGCCCTTCGGTATCCTTGAAACGGCCTTTTTTAATATCAATAATCCCACCGCAACCGAGGGGACAGGCCTGGCAGGCATACCTGCGTTTTTGATGTTTGATGACGCTTATATCGGCATTTTTGGCAGCACTCTCATAAGAATAGTCGGTGAGGCCCACGCCGGTCCAGTTTTTAATCGGCATGTCTCCGGTGAGGGCACAAGATATGGTCAACCCAGGTGTACCGAAGGTTCTGAATAACTCTTTTACAAGTGAAGCCTGGATGGGAATCGATATGCCAGTTTTGCCCATTAGTTTGGCAACCGTGTGCATAAAGCGAACGGTTAACCGGTCGGCCAGCTTTGATTTTTTATACTCCGCCATAAAGTCTTTGTTGATAGCTTTTACCTTTTCCGGGTGGGCGACCGGAATCTTGGCGTTGCCGTGAAAGGCTACGGCCTTGAGTTGTTTGGATCCCATGACGGCCCCCAGGCCAGACCTAGCGGCCATACGGCCCCTGTCGGTGGCAATCCCCGAAATCAAGGAAAGCTTTTCTCCGCTGACACCAATGGCGGCTACCTGGGTCCATTTGTCCTTAATACGGTCCTTGATATGGCATTCAGTATCGATAATGTCCTGACCCCATAATTGGTCAGCATTATGAAATTGGATCTCTTGATCGGTGATATCTACCCAGACCGGCTCGGCAGATTTACCAGTGAAAAAAACAGCATCGTATCCGGTACGTTTTAGCTCTCGCGAAAGAAAACCACCGGCATTGGCATCGCCCCAGCCGCCTGTCAGGGGCGATTTGCCCACGACCATGAAACGTCCCGAAAAATAGGCTTTGGTACCGGTCAATAAACCAGAACAAAAACCGATATGGCTTTCAGGTGCCAGGGGGTCAATCCCAGGTTTTTGCCGCTGTACGATAACGGCAGCACCCAGGCCATATCCGGACAAATATTTTTGATAGAAGCTGTCCTCTGGTTCAACGGTCTCGACTGTTTGAGATGTAAGATCGATCACACAATATCTGCCCATGTATCCGCCAGCCATAATGATCCTCCTTAATAAATCAGCACATGCATAATTATTTCATAAGATTATTCAGAAATTCGGTTAAGAGAAATTCGGACATGTCATAGGGGAGTACTTCCAGAAGCTGATTGATTTCAGCCATGTCTTTGGGGATTTCAGTAACACTGATGCCAGCCATCTCAACTAGTTTAAAAAAGGTCTCTTCATCATATGATATGGATAGCTTATCAAGTTCTGCCCGCAGGTCCCGCTGATGCTCATCGGGTTCCTCCAGCATCATTTCTTGAACGGTTTCGGCCAGGGCGGCCACCATGTCAATGGCTTGATGCGCCGAACCATAATTCAGGCTCACATGCAGATTGGAAGGTGAGTTTTCACGGCCAAATTGGGGCTGCAAGAACCAACCTTTGGCTTTCATACGATCGGCTAATCGGAATACGTTTAACTTTTCTGAGGTCGATGCAAAGGCAAACATACACATGTCCGGTTTTCCCAAAACGCGAATGCCATCGATTTTCTCGATGCCTGTGATCATTGTCTGGGTGGCCGTCATGACCTCCTTTACAATGGCTCGATAGCCTTCATTGCCGAGATGATGCAAAACAGCCCAGGCCGCTGCCATGGGTCCACCGGGTTTGCTGCTGGTGATGGCTGGATTGATAACGGTGTAACCCGTCCAGCGGGAACAGGCAAACATCTGATAACGCCGGATCTCCTGGCTTTTATACATAACGATGGAAGCACCTTTGGCCGCATAACCATACTTATGCAAGTCCACAGACAGGGAGGTTACACCCGGGACACTGAAATTGAAATCAGGGATTTCATAACCCATCTGTTGCATATAAGATAGATGAATACCGCCCACACAGGCGTCCACATGAAACAGCAGGTTGTTTTCATGGGCGATTTGGCCTAATTCGACTATGGGATCGATCACACCATGGGCATAGCTGGGCGCCGAGCCGACGATGAGAATCGTGTTATCGGTAATAGCGTTTTTAACGGCGGCCACATCCGCCCGGAAGTTATCATCTAAAACCGGCACCACCACGGGTTTAACATCCAGGTAATGGGCAGCCTTAAAAAAAGAAGAGTGCGCCGTAATTGGGAGGATCATCTCCGGCGCTTGAATTTCCAGTTTGGTAGCGCGCGACATATCCCGGGCGGCCTTCACTGCCAGGATGATGCTTTCTGTGCCACCTGATGTAAAATTGCCCACAACGTCCTCATCACCACCCAACAGATTGGCCATCATCCGTACCAGTTCGTTTTCCAAACGCAGCAGGCTGGTAAAGGAGGTGGGGTCCAGTCCGTTTTCGGTCAGGTACATGGTATAGGCCTGGTGAATGACTTCGGTGGCTTCTTTGCCGGGATCGTATACCAAGCCGAACACCTTGCCGGAGGCCCAGTCGAGGTCGTCTTGTTTGTAGGATTTCAGGGTTGACAAAATTTTGTTCGTGGCCAGTCCAGTTTCAGGAATTTGCATGGATAATCCTCGTGTGAATGAAGTGTGCATATGAACAGCCCTATAAAATTACAACAATGGAATAAAAGATTGCCAGGGATACGTCAATAAAACTCTTAACCCAAATTTGATGTTTCAAATTTGGGTTAAGAGTTTTTGGGATCTTTCTTTGGTTCAACGGTCAGAGATGCTCGATCCACAAGTTTTTTACCGAATTTTTGGCTGATATGATCGAGGGTTTGGTCGATTTTTTCCCAGTTGCGATTGCGGTGGGGGGCTGCGTCAAAGATGTCCATCTGGATGGGTTGACTACTGCTGATAAAGCCGGAAGCGCCCACACCCACCAAGCGGACCTTCTGACTTAACTGGTATTGCTCCAAGAGATTGACCACTTCCTGGAAGATGGTTTCGGTGGACTGGGTAGGCACCGAAATGGTGGTACGCCGGGTTACCTGTTTGAAGTCATCGTGTTTAAGTTTTAAGATAATTACTTTGGCGCGCACCTTCATTTTACGAAGTTGCTTGCCTACGCGTTGGGATTGTTGCAGCATGATCTGTTCAAGCAAGCGCTTATCCATGGTGTTGGTTGTCAAGGTCTGCTCGGCGCTGACAGATTTGTGATCACGATGAGGGGACACAGGTGTGGTATCGACGCCTTGGGAGAGATTAATTAGGCGGAGACCCCATTTGCCCAATCTTTTTTCCAACATTTCGCGTGGATAGTTACGGATGTCACCCAGGTAGCGAATACCGAGACGATGGAGTGTTTGGGTACTTTTTTTACCGATACCAGGTACTTTTTGAATCACCAACGAAGTGATGAAGTCGGGTACCTCTGCCGGGTAAATAATAGTAAGGCCGTCTGGTTTTTCCAGGTCTGAAGCGATTTTCGCTAAAAAGCGAACCGGGGCCATACCCACCGAACAAGTCAATCCGGTCTGGGCCTGAATTTTCTTTTTGATACTAGTGGCGATTTCGCGAGAAGTGCCCATGGTTTGGGGACTACCCTGCAGGTCTAAGTAAGCCTCATCGATGGATACGATCTCAACCAGGGGAGAGAAGGTTTTAAAAATGGCCATGATGCTGCGTGACACGGTTTTGTAACGCGACATCCGTGGTGGGACAAAAACACCCTGGGGACAAATCCGTTTGGCTTGGAAAACGGGCATAGCGGAATGGACACCGTATTTGCGGGCTTCATAACTGGCCGCTGAAACCACACCCCGATTGCTGGTGCCACCCACAATGACGCATCGACCTTTTAATTGCGGATTGTCCAGCATTTCTACTGATGCATAAAATGCATCCATGTCAACGTGAATTATCATTTTAGACAGAAGTCGTACAAATTTGAAATGTTCGTTGTAAAAAATTACAAAAACGTTATAATCCGCCCTGATCCAAACCTGTTCATAAAACGTCGCGATATACCTCGCCAATGTGGCGCGGTGTAATACAGGATCACCCGAGCATTTGAGAATAACATGAAAAAAATAGAAGAAGTAACTTTACTTTATGAAGTCAGCGAGGCGCTGAATGCCCAACTGGATCTTAAAAAGTCATTATATCGGGTTCTGGATCTTTTGTCCAATTCTATGAACTACGTTCGGGGTACCATCACCATTCTAGACCCGATAAAAAATGAGATTCATATCGAAATCGCCCATGGGATTTCAAAGAGAGCAATGGACAGTGTTAAATATAAAATCGGTGAGGGCATTACCGGGCGAGTTTTCCAGACCGGCAAGGCCCTGACGATTCCCAAGATTAGCCAGGAGCCTCTGTTCTTGAACCGTACAGCTTTGCGCAAAAAGAAAGTCAATCAAGAAATGTCCTTTATCTGCGCGCCCATAAAAAAAGGCAAACAGGTAATCGGGGCTTTCAGTGTGGACAGGCCCTATGAAGAATCCTACGATCTCAAGCAAGGTGAAAAACTCATGTCCGTAATCGCCACCATGCTGGCGCGGCACGTGAGCAATCTGGAAACAATTCGGTTGGAAAAAGACCAATTGCGGGAAGAAAACAAACGCCTGCGTGGGGAACTGGAAAAAAAGTATCGTATCACCGATATCATTGGCAACAGTAATAAAATGCGCGAAGTTTTCCAGATGATCTCCCAAGTGAGTTCTAGCAATGCCACCGTGCTGATCAGGGGCGAAAGCGGCACCGGCAAGGAGCTGGTAGCCAACTCGATTCATTACAATAGCTTGCGGTTTAAAAGTCCCTTCGTCAAAGTAAACTGTGCCGCACTACCGATCAACCTGATCGAAAGTGAGTTGTTTGGTCATGAAAAAGGCGCTTTCACAGGTGCCATCAATCAAAAACTGGGCAAATTTGAAATGGCCCACAAAGGTACCATATTTCTGGATGAAATCGGATCGATTGGGTTGGATGTCCAGGTAAGGTTGTTACGGGTTCTTCAGGAACGAGAGTTTGAGCGTGTTGGGGGCCATCGTACTATAAAGTGTGATGTGCGTGTGGTCGCAGCCACCAACAAAAACCTGGAAGAATCGGTAGAAGATGAAAGCTTTCGGGGGGATCTGTACTACCGCTTAAACGTATTTCCCATTTATATGCCTCCCTTGCGGGAGCGCAAGACCGATGTATTGCTGTTGGCGGATTATTTTCTAGAAAGGTATGCCCGCGAGAATCATAAGAATATTCTGCGGTTTTCAACGCCGGCCATTGATATGATGATGGAATACCACTGGCCGGGCAATGTTCGCGAGTTGGAAAACTGCATCGAGCGCGCGGTGCTGCTGTGTGATGAGGGTGTGATTCACAGCTATCACCTGCCGCCGACCCTCCAGACTGGCAAGGAGACCAACACGCTACCACGACTCTCGCTGGAAGATGCCGTCGCCAAGCTTGAGCGCGAAATGCTCATCGATGCACTTAAAAATACGCGCGGGAATATCACGCTGGCAGCGGCGCTTTTGAACACCACTGTACGTAAGTTTGGGTATAAGGCTAAGCAGAACGGGGTGGATTATAAAGACTATAGATAAGTAAAGATCGAACAGTCCAAGGCTATAGATTTATCAGAAAAATGTTCCGATAGAAAAGTCTACTGCTTTTCCAAATCGAAATCGCTATCGGAATCGAAATCGGTATCGGAATCGGCGTCGATGATCCAATGTTCGGGAATGACGGTCGTGTTCAATCGATACCGATTCCGATAGCGATCCCGAACCCGATCCATTCCGGCGCTTACTTTTAGCTATAATTATAGACGGCATAGAGATACGAATCGCGATATTAGAAAGGAACAGACAGAATGCTGAGATCATTAAAGAAAATATTTGCAAAAGCATCGGCCGATAGCGGACAAGAAACCCAACTCGGTAGCGAACATGATATACGTGTGGCAACCTGTGCTTTGCTGGTGGAGATTGCACGTATTGACGAGACTTTTACCGAACAGGAGCTGGAGCTGGTCTTATCAATACTCAAGGAAAAATATAACCTGTCGGCGGACCATGCCGATGCCCTGATTGCTGAGGCTGAGGCCGAATTGAAGCAGAGCGTCGATTTATGGCAGTTCGCTCGGCTGATTAATGACAATTACAGCAATGAAGAAAAGATAGAGATCGTGGAAACACTCTGGCAAATTGTCTACGTGGACGGCAATATGGATCAGTATGAGCATTACCTGATGAACAAGCTCAAGAACCTGCTGCGCTTATCTCATAATCAGCTTATCGATGCCAAACTCAAGGTGTTGCATGGCAAATAAGAGCAGGGTTCGAGGATTCCAGGGTTCAAGGGTTCAAGTGAGCTAAACTGCCGGGAGCGAAATGCTTATTTCCAGTCTGACAAGATAAAAAGGTGCGATGGTTGGATTTATTGATTGTGTTGAGGGCTGTTACAATTGAATAATCCTGTAACTGTATAAACGTAAAACCGATATACGAAAGGAGCACGTATGCTTTATAGAAAAGTAAAAAGTAATGGTGATGAGCTCTCAATACTCGGTTTCGGGTGTATGCGTCTTCCTCAAAAAAAAAGGAGCTCCTGGAGATGGCAAAATAGATGAAGATCGTGCGAGAGAACAAATTTATTATGCCATTGACAAAGGTATTAATTACTTTGATACGGCCATGCCTTATCACATGGGTGCTAGTGAATTATTTTTGGGAAAGGTATTTGCAAATGGTCACAGAGAAAAAATAAAATTGGCAACAAAGATTTCCCATTTTCATATCAACGCACCTGAGGATATGGAAAAATGTATAAGGGCACAGCTTAATAAACTAATTACCGATTATATAGATTACTACCTGGTTCATACCCTCGATAAAAAAAGCTGGGCAAAGATGAAATCATTCGGCATCCTTGAATTTCTTGAAAGTTTGAAAAAGGATCAGCGCATCATCAATACTGGCTTTTCTTATCATGGGGATAAAGACACGTTTAGGGAAATCATAGATGCGTATGATTGGGACGTATGCCAGATACAGTATAATTATCTGGATGTACAAAACCAGGCTGGTAGGCGAGGGTTGAAATATGCACATGAAAAAGGTGTCAGCGTCATAGTTATGGAGCCGCTGCGAGGTGGAAACATTGCCGGCAATGTACCCCCAGATGTTCAAAAACTCTGGGATCAAGCAGAAATAAAACGGAGCCCGGCTGAATGGGCATTACGGTGGATTTGGAACCATCCTGAAGTTACGTGTGTGCTTTCTGGTATGAATGAAGAAACCCATATTGATGAAAATATTAATGTTGCTAGTAATTCCTACCCTGAATCACTGGACGACAATGAACTGCAATTGGTCAATTCAGTCAGGAAAAAATATTTAGAATTGATGAAAATTGGCTGTACAGGATGTAATTATTGTATGCTATGTCCTTCAGGTGTCAACATTCCCAGTTGTTTCGAATCTTACAATAGCGGTCACATGTTTGGGAATCTAAAAAGGGCAAAAATGATGTATTTAATATTCGTTTCTGGTGCGCTTGGCGAGCCTGCGTACGCTTCATTGTGTGAAAAGTGTGGCGACGGTGAAGAAGCATGTCCCCAGAACCTACCAATTCAAACCACACTTGAAAATGTCGCCAGTGATTTTGAAGGAAAATGGTTTAAGCAAATGTCGTGGCTTATCCGTAAAGTCGTTGCCTTTCAACGATGGAAAGATTTACGCAGGGCAAATAATTAGCAGGATATATTTCACTTTGAGATAGGGCAGAATAATACACACATGTCACTGTACTCCTGAAGATTTGAGCTTATACCCTAATACTTATCCAACCAATACACTATGATATTCGAGCTTGGGTGCATCTTTAAGATAAGCAGCCTTGCCATCCAATGATTCCCAAAAATAATTGGCGTTTTCCTGAAAATTTAATTGCGATACCTCAGCATCCGATACCGTGTTCATCAAAGCGGGATCTATTCTTCCTTCCAAGACAACCTGCTTTCCGGCTTGATGACATGCATGCTCGATGCAATCGCGACGCTTGGCGTAAACTGGCTGCGCTATTAATTCCGCCCCCGGCATGAAAAACTCACCCATCAAATGGGCTTTCTCACTGTGAGTGCTTAAACACCGGAATAGTGCTTGCAGGCCGTCAAAGTTACCGACCACTTCAGGAAATCCAGCAGCACTGAAAACCACAAAGCCCTTTTGTTTATCATCTGAAAACCGGTGGGGGTGTCTGGTGATGCTATTTTTTAGCTGCATGTACGGCATTAAATTGGGAGTAATTCGGTCTAGAAAGTTTTTCATGATGCCGGTGACGCTGTATACATATAGCGGCGATGCAAAAACAATTAAATCCGCTGTCCTGAATTTCAATCGCAGATCCGTCATATCATCTTCAAAAATGCATTTGCCGGGCGTTTTGGTCCAGCAGGTGTAGCAGCCCGTGCAGGGATGGATGTTTTTATTTTTTAGTTTGATATGCTCCACGTTGGCACCGGCTGATTGGGCGCCAGCACAAAAATTGTTCACCATTAACAGTGTTTTGCTGAACTTTGAGTTTCGGGGTCCACCGTCAAATACGACTATATTTTTAATATCCCCCGGCTTGAATTCATGGTAGTCAAAATCGGTTGTATAGGCCGGAAGTTTTATTTGCTCTTCATCTTCCTCCAGTGAAAACAATTTATCGAATATCAACAAAATGCTCATGTCGCCTTCAGCCGTGTATTGCTGGTTGATAAAGGCCTTTTCACCGGAAACTTCCTGATTGGAGATCCCCAGCCATAGTTCGGAATCGACATGAATGGTTGTAGTGGGATTTGGATGCGAGCCTTCTTCATAGATGCACGTGCTGTCCTTGATGGTAAAGAAGCCGTCAATAGGTTCCTTACCAGTTAAATAAAATTGAATGACTGTATCCATACCTTCAGCGATTTTTGGGTTTAATCCTAAGGGCATGGATTCGAAGAGTTCTTTTATGGTTTTGAACTTTGGCCGGTCCTGAGGCAGGGGTAACTCATCTTGAGTTTTTATAATGGATGTATCTGTCTTTTGCATAGGGTGCCTCCTTATTATTTTATATATAAATAATTATATATAAGTGAAAATTTTTTAGAATGAGACCTAATAATTTTTCTTAATCATTTGGATGGTTTCATCCAGCCAGTCAATGTACATATTTTCAAATTTTTCCCCAAAGCAGCGAGTGGCCTCCCACATGACAGCATCTCGTCTTAATTCCGGATTTTCATCGCTAATTTGGTTTATAAAGTCCGGCGCTTCTGTTTTGTACACATTTATTTGCTGCTCATGCAGATTGCGTAGTAATCGCAATTGGGTCAAAATGGTTTCTTTCTCTATGTTGCCGGAAAAGAACAGCTTTAATAGCAATAGCTGTTTGGGTGTTTCCAACTTGGTGACCGGTTGCTGGAGCCAAGTATGCATGCTGCTTTTGCCTAATTCGGTTATGGTATAAACCTTTCGATCGGGACGACTTTCCTGGGATTCAGCGTGCGATTGGACCAGGCCATCCATTTCCATCTGCTTGAGCGTGCTGTAGATCTGGCTTTGTTTGGCGTGCCAAAAATGATTGGTGGACCCGTCCATGGTCTGCTTAAGATCGTAACCGGTTTTAGGCTCATATTGTAGAAATCCGAGCAGTGCGTATTTCAGCATATTCATCACCTTTTATATATAATAAGTTATATATAAAACCATTTCTATTAAATGTCAACTATTATAATGAAAGTTTATAAAGAAGCGGCTCAATTTTAACTATATTTTACCGTGTTGAATTAAGGATGTCACATATTTTAGCTCAGACTGTCTATCATATATATTTGATACTGGAACCTGTCTTGACTTTAAATGGTCATTTGTCTATTTTTTTAGTGATTTTATTAATTTTCCACTACGATAGGATTCAATCATCAAACGAGTAAGTAATTTTTACTTAGCATAAAGGTCGTATCGAGAATGTCACACTTGCAGTTATTTCAAGTAGACGCTTTTACTGATAAGGTGTTTGGCGGGAACCCTGCAGCGGTATACCCGCTGGAGAATTGGCTGGATGATGAAACCCTGCAAGCCATTGCCCAGGAAAACAATCTGGCTGAAACCGCGTTCTTTATTCCGATCGAACAAGGGTAACGGGTTCGATTCATTGCGCCTTGGTTCCTTATTGGGCCAATCGCCTAAAAAAATCACAAATTCACGCCCGCCAAGCTTCCAAAAGAGGGGGCGACCTATATTGTGAAGACAAAGGCGATCGTGTTTTAATAGGCGGGCAGGCTGTTAAATATTTTGCCGGACCAGTCACTATCTAATAATAAGAATTCTCCTTAACATATTAATATCTATCTTGATGTGACTATATCTTTTTGAATTATTAAGCATATTATGAAAGCAATTATCTGGACAAACTATGGCTCCCCGGAGGTTCTTCAACTCAGCGAGGTCGAAAAACCGACGCCTGCTGACGATGAAGTCCGTGTTAAAATATATGCGTCGACTGTAACCGCAGGTGATTGTGAGATTCGGAACAATACAATCCCGGTTTTGTATCGGCTGCCCATGCGCATCTATATGGGCTTTCGAAAGCCGACCCGGGTTAAAATACTAGGTATGGAACTGGCCGGAATAGTTGATTCCATCGGAAAAGATGTAACGCGGTTTAACGTAAGTGACCCGGTTTTCGCAGCAACTGGCATTGGATTTGGCGGGTACGCCGAGTATGTGTGTATACCTGAGAAAGCAGTCATCGCTCGGAAGCCTACCAATATGAGCTTTGAGGAGGCTGCCGCCGTTCCCGTAGGTGGTATGGAAGCCCTGTCATTCCTGAGAAGGGCAAATATTCAGAAAAGGAATAAGATTTTAATATATGGTGCTTCCGGCAGTATCGGT
This sequence comes from uncultured Desulfobacterales bacterium, assembly GCA_964633115.1. GTDB lineage: Bacteria > Desulfobacterota > Desulfobacteria > Desulfobacterales > B30-G6 > B30-G6. Next base: position 23,998 of record CAZWEO010000032.1, on the reverse strand, counting down.
ACATTTGCGGTACAGCTTGCCAAACAATTTGATGCGGAGGTAACCGGGGTTTGCAGTACGACGAATTTGGAGATGGTGAAATTTCTGGGAGCCGATATGGTAATCGATTATACTCGCGAGGATTTTTCGAAAAGTGGTGAGACTTATGATATTATTTTTGATCCCATCGGTAAGAGCCCGTATTCTAAATGCATTCGATCCCTGAAAAGTAAGGGTATTTATTTGTTGGCCAACCCGAGTTTGATCGATATGCTTCGTGGACTGATAACCTCGGCACTCACCAGCCGGAAAGTCATACTTGGCGCTTCCCAAGAAAGTAGTGAAGATTTAGTTTTTCTCAGAGAATTGATCGAGGCCGGTGATCTTAAACCCGTCATTGACAGGCGCTATTCCTTGGAACAAATTCCCGAGGCACACCGTTATGTGGATAAAGGGCATAAAAAGGGAAATGTGGTTGTTCGGGTTGGATCGGAACGTAGATTTGAAGAGTGAAGTCTAACCCAACTTTCGGGATTCAGATAACGCGAAACGAAAGCCGAAAGTTGAATTATAATAAGGGCCGTCCCCTAAATTCCTTCAAATAATAAAAGGGAATGAAAGTTGATGATCAAGCTTATCACTTTTGTGCTAACCTCTGTGCTGATCTATTTCGGAATAGCCGTTACGATGATCGTTATAGATAAACCGAAAAAGCCTGAGAAGATTAACCAAAGTTTTGGTTTCAAGGAATTGTTTTTTGACTATTCCGGATTGCCAGAACTGAAAAAGTATGTGGCGCGGGATGGCGTGCGATTATCATATCGGTACTATCCTGTTGAATCGGATAAGGTGATAGTACTTTTGCATGGTTCAGGCTGGCACAGCCAGTATTTCCTGCCATTAGCACGATTCATAAGCTCTGAAGGTCTGGCAAAGGTCTATACGCCTGATCTGCGGGGCCATGGGCCCGGTCCTGTGAGACGAGGCGATGTCGATTACATCTGCCAACTGGAAGATGATTTGGCCGACTTGCTTGACTTCATTCGAGAACAAAATCCGAAAAACAAATTGATTGTCGGTGGTCATTCGTCCGGTGGTGGCTTGGCTCTGCGGTTTGCGGGTAGTCAATACGGCAATCAGGCAGATGCGTATTTAATGCTTTCACCTTTCCTCAAATATAATGCGCCCACGATACGCCTTAACTCAGGTGGATGGGCCCTGCCCTATACAAAGCGCATCATCGGGTTAACGATGTTAAATAATATTGGCATCCACTTGTTTGACTATCTGCCCGCAATTAGATTCAACATGTCCAAAGAAGCCCGTAATGGAACTGAGACCTTAGTTTACTCGCACCGGCTTAATACTGCTTTTGCGCCACGCGACTATAAAAAGGATCTCCAGGCGATCTCCCAACCCCTGATGGTCGTTGCCGGCACAGCAGACAATGCCTTTATCGCTGAAGAATTTGAGCCGGTAATATCGCCATATACTTCCGTTGTTGTTGAATTGCTGCCAGGTGTTTCGCATATGGGGGTTGTGGTTGGTCCTGAAATAAGAATCGTAATCAAAAAATGGTTAGAATCCCTGCCCATATAGAGACCGCCACTTAAAATAGAACAGAGGATATAAAATGAAAAAAAATGTCACAGGCGATGATCTGAACCGGATAGAAAAACGAGCCATCGAGGCGATGGCGGTGGCACCAATACTTCGAGCCGTATCTGAGAAAATAGGTAAAAATGAAGCCTTGAAAATACTTCAGGAGGTCAATGAGCAGGAGGCTTATCAACGCGGACAAAATATGCAAAAAAAAGAAGGCGGTAATGGCATAGCGGAGTTAGTTATTGATGTGGCCAGCTGGGGGGAGGGTGGCGCTTGGGAAATGGAAGTTTTGGAACAAACAGCAACAACCTATTTTTTTAATGTCACCCGCTGTCCTTATTTTGAGAAATATAAAGAATTAGGACTGGCGGAGTACGGGGTTGGATTATCATGCTGTCGGGACGAACCTTTTGCGCACGGTTTTAATCCCAAATTGAGGTTGGTGCGTACAGAGACGATTATGGAAGGTGCCGAGCATTGTGATTTTCGCTACTATTTGGACGCCCCCTAAAAAAAGTAAAGGAATTGATTATGCAAGTGATCGTATGTGAAAAATATGGCTCACCGGATGTACTTGAATTGAAGGAAGTGGCCAAACCCATTCCCAAGGATGACGAAGTTCTGGTGAAAGTGCAGGCCGCATCCGTCAACGCAGCCGACTGGCATTTTTTAAGGGGTGAGCCCATCATTATACGTCTTGTTTCAGGGCTTCTAAAACCGAAAGTCAAAATTCTGGGTGCTGACATCGCCGGAAAGGTTGAAGCGGTTGGAAAAAGCGTAAAACAGTTTCAACCTGGTGATACCGTATTTGGTGATATTTCCGATTGTGGCTGGGGAGGCTTTGCTGAGTACGTGTGCGCCAAGGTAGAAGCATTGGTGCTAAAACCTGCCAATTTGACTTACGAAGAGGCTGCCGCTGTCCCCTTTGCAAGCGTGACCGCCCTGCAGGGCCTGCGTGATAATGGCAAGATCAAATCGGGTCAATCTGTCCTAATTAATGGGGCTGCTGGCGGTGTGGGTACCTTTGCCGTCCAGATAGCAAAATCCTTTGGTTCTGAGGTTACGGCGGTATGTAGCACCAGAAATCTGGATGTGGCGCGCTCCATTGGTGCAGACTATGTGATCGACTATACCGAAGAAAATTTCACCCGTAAAAGCCAGCGCTACGATCTGATTATGGCCGTAAATGGATTTCATCCCATATCGGCCTACAAACGCACACTTCGCCCGAAAGGCATATATGTCATGGCCGGCGGATCTGGAGCCCAGATATTCCAGGGTATGTTCTTAGGACCAATCCTATCTTTAGCCAGCAGCAAAAAACTGTGCAACTATGTGGCCCGACCAAAGCAAACTGATTTGACATATATAAAAGAGCTGGTTGAAGCTGGAAAAGTCAAACCCGTAATCGATAGAAGCTACCCTTTATCCGAAGTTCCGGAAGCTATTCGATACGTGGAAACCGGGCATGCGCGAGGGAAAGTGGTCATTAATATCGGCTCAAACAGTGGGGATTAATAAAGATTGGGATTCTGTTTTGCTACGGTTGTATCGCTATAGGCAAATTGTGAAAGGTAGGTAAACTAATTGGATCAGTTCTTAGATAAAATATATTATCTGCTTCAAGGACGCACGATGGTGGGTTTTGGTTCCGGCATCTACTGGACCAAGGTTGATTCCCAAATCTACCAAGCAGCATCCTTGCTTTCCAAAAACTGTAAAACCTTCATATTCATCACCAGCGGTATGGGATCAGCCTTTATGCTCTGGTTGTACAGATATAACGTTGAGAAACGTGTGAAAAAGCTGGGCATCAATCTAATCGATTATTGGGATTGCCGGCTATCAAACAAGTAATCGAAGAAACCCCGGCATCCCAAACTGCCCAGAAATTGGACGGTTTGATGGATGCGCAACTGCAGGCCTATGAGAAGCTGATGAGTGAACACGGCCTGACCCATCCAAGTGTTATTATAGCGGCTGTCACGAAAGCGATTTCATAAACTCATTAGGGTTAGGAAAATTTCGCACAAATGAAAATAAGAACGTATAAAAAGAAAGATGAACACCAGATTATCGACCTGTGGCAGCAATGCAAATTGACCACGGCGTGGAACAATCCCAAAAGAGATATCGAGAGAAAAATTGATGATTCGTCGGGGTTGTTTTTTGTGGGTGAGATCGATCATAAAATTGTCGCCAGCTGCATGGCCGGATATGATGGCCATCGAGGCTGGATTTACTATTTGGCCGTAAAGCCGGATCTACAAAGACAGAAACTGGCGTCCGAGATTATGGGATATGCGGAAAAAGCCCTCAAGGAAATCGGGTGTCCCAAAATTGATCTCATGGTCCGGAAAACGAATCACAGCGTCATATCGTTTTACCATAAACTTGGATACAAGGATGATCCGGTTGTTGTCTTAAGCAAAAGACTGGAAGAAGACATACCCTCGGGCTAAAAAATTCGGGACAAACTGTTTATAAAAGGGGGCCAAATGACAGATGATATTATTAACAAGTATGCCGACCGGGTCGGATATTCGCAATCGGAAATAGAATTATTTCAAGATGGCGGTCACCGCGTCAGGCAAATCCGGCGAGTGTCTGAAGCGGCTCCCAAATATTCGATACAAGCTGAGGTAGTTTCCAGCAGACATTGCAATTCGGGCCATACGGTGGGTCAGACTTTCACTTTGGATGTGGATGGCAACTTCATTACCAAACTTTGCCCAAAGCGATTGTGTGTCTATTTGATTTCACAGTTCACCGTACCTGTTGCACTTATCAATGAAAGGATAAATGAGGGCCTCGATCCCAACGATTTTCATTTTATGCGCTATGTCCGTTGTCCGGATGCAGGTGTGGAATGCCTGGGTTATGGAGAGGTAATGGCCAAAATTGAGGTAGTTCCAAGGATTAGATGAGATTGGCTAATCATTCTATACCAAGCATTGCTGGTATGGCCGCCAAAATATAGATTGTATATACATTTGTACCGGTAAAGGCCATTCATCGTGTCGTTCCCGCGGAGGCGGGAATCCAGATTAAACTTACAGACTCCCACCTCACCAGAAATTAATTATCTGAAATATATAAGAATATTGCACTGCACCTTAAAATGGAGAAATGATTAATGGACATAGAAAAAGCAAAAGAAATATTGGGGGGTAAATTTAGTTTTTCGGCTGTCGATACCCATAAGGTGGTTCAGGAACTGAATGTGCAAAAAAACGCCACGATTTTGGATGTGGGTACCGGGCTCGGCAGTATGGCCATTGTCCTGGCTCTCAACGGATATACGGTAACCACCGGAGAACCAGGTGACGATGAATCCATTTATGCACGTCAGAACTGGCATGAAAACGCCAAAAAAGTTGGGGTCGATGAGCAAATAACCTTCAAAGCCTTTAATGCCAATAGTCTCCCTTATAACGATGATTATTTTGATGTCATATTTTCCCTGGGCAGTTTTCACCATATTGAAGAGTCCGATCGCATAAAGGTTTTGAAAGAGTTCATGCGGACAACTAAACCCACGGGGCTCATCTGTTTTTTCGAGCCCAATCACCATACAGTCGAGCGGATTAGAGAAACGGATGAAGGCCATCCAGAGCCGGCCGATCCGACTGGATATACTTCAGGCCTTGATCTGGCAGCACGCAAAATCGATGGGGTTAACTTCGATGCATTTATTTTCAAAAAGGGATAATAATGTGTCGCCCATCACTTTTTAATTACCGAGGAACAGAGTGATAAAACCTTGGCCCCTCTTACAATAATTGAACCGTGAAACCGAAAACGGAGATGATCAATGAATGTAAAGTCTGTATCATGTGTCCATTTTTCGCCCACCGGAACGACAAAAAAAATTGCTGAGAGTATAGCCCAGGGTTTGAACCCGGAAAAAATCGAGATGATCGACATCACCCAGGCATTACGCCGTGAAGGACCCGCGCTGGAATTGGCTGATGAAACGGTCATCTTGGCCGTCCCGGTATATTATGGCCGGGTTCCGGAGGTGGTGGTAGAATGCCTATCGAAGATGCAGGCCAAGCAGGCCAGCGCAATCCCGGTGGTAGTTTATGGAAACCGTGATTACGAAGATGCCTTAAGGGAATTGCATGACTTGGCCGTGACCGCTAAAATGACACCACTGGCCGGCGGGGCTTTTGTGGCTGAGCACTCCTATTCGTTTTCTGAGCGCCCCATTGCCCATGACCGTCCGGATGAAAAGGATTTAAATGCGGCTCAGGAATTTGGTTTGGCGATTGGGGACAAACTGAAAACTTTAAATTCTTTGGCCGATATTGAATCGCTTTCGATTCCCGGCAATTTTCCTTATCTTGTGCCCGAAAATCTAAATATGCTTAAAAAGTTCCGCGAGGTAGTGGCATTAACACCGGAGACAGATAAAGAGGGCCCTTATGTTTAGGAACTTTGCTATCATAATTTTATGGGGTGCCATTAGTCTGATACCCAGTGATGGCTTAACTTGTACAACCTTCAGCCTGAAAGAAGGTCACCAGGTCGTATTCGGTAAAAATTATGACTGGCATTTGGGACGCGGCATGGTGATAGCCAATAAACGCGGTGTGTCAAAGACGGCAATGCCCGGTTTGCGGGACGACCCGGGCGAATACGCCATCTGGACATCAAAATACGGCAGCCTGACCTTCAACCAATATGGTCGCGAGATGCCCATGGGCGGGATGAATGAGGCCGGATTGGTTGTTGAGTTGATGAGTCTCTCGGAAACGCAATACCCGCAACCGGATGCCCGCCATGCCATCAAAGACTTACAATGGATTCAATACCAGTTGGATAATTTCAGTAGAGTGGGCGAGGTGATCGCCAATAATGCCAGCCTGAGAATACTCTCCTACGAAAGGCCCGGCCTGCATTTTCTGGTGGCGGATAAAACCGGGGATTGTGCTGTGATTGAATTTTTAAACGGCAGCTTGGTTCTTCACATAAAAGAGATCCTAATAGCCAAGACGCTCGCTAACAATACCTATGCCGAATCCTGCGAATATCTTAGGCAGCATGAGGGTTTTGGCGGTCAATTGCCCGTCGTTAAGGGGAACGCCTCACTCAAGAGGTTCGTGAAAAGCGCCAATATGCTCAAAAACTATGATTCAAATGTGCATGGATCGGCGGTAGATTATGCCTTTCACATTCTGGAAAATGTATCCCAGGCTTCCACAAAATGGCGTATCGTTTACGACCAGGAAAAAATGCGCGTCCATTTCCGGACCGCTTCAAACCCAAACATCAATTACGTTGATTTCAACAATCTTGATTTTGATTGTGAAACACCGGTGAAAGTTGTCGACATCGATTCGGATTTATCCGGAAATATCGCAGAAGCTTTTGTGGAATATGGGCGGGAGATGAATTTGGATCTGATTCGGTATGCCTTCAAAGGCACCGGGCTTATGAGATACCTGCCGGAACGATTTATTCATCAACGGGCGACATATCCTGAGAGCACACAATGTTCCGAACAGTTGCAAGCTCCCTTGATAAACCAATAGTGAGTATAGGAAAAATCATGCATCCGCGGCCACGTGTTCACATAAATATTTTCCGGTGTGGCTGTTGGCCGTATTCATAATATCTGCCGGCCTACCTGTAGCAATAATCTGTCCGCCATCGTGCCCTCCTTCGGGCCCCAGATCGATTACCCAATCGGCAGCCTGAATTATATTCAGATCATGTTCTATGACGATGACGGTGTTACCGGCCTGCGTCAGGCGCCCCAGAATATTTAGTAAATTTTGGATATCTGCGAAATGCAGGCCAGTTGTGGGTTCATCTAAAATGTATACGGTTTTGCCGGTATTGTTATGGCAAAACTCTTTGGCCAGCTTGATCCGTTGGGCTTCACCGCCACTGAACGACAAGGCACTTTGGCCCAACTTAATATATTCCAACCCTACTTCAATTAAGGTATCCAATATCTTGGTAATCTTTTTCTCCTGTTTGAAAAAGTCAGCAGCCTCAGCCACATCCATATATAATACATCGGCAATAGTGAGGGATTGAAACTTGATGTCCAGAGTCTGGGGATTATATCTGAGGCCATGGCATTGCATGCAGGTAACCCATATGTCGGGCATGAAGTTAAGCTCAATCCGGTTTTTACCATGGCCCTTACAGGCTTCACAACGTCCGCCTGGGGAATTGAAACTGAAATTAGACGCGGTGTAGTCTCGCGCCTTGGCAGTCGGTGTTTGGGCGTATATTTTACGGATCTCGTCGAATAATTGGGTATAAGTGGCTGGATTGGAGCGAGGCGTGCGACCGATGGGCGACTGGTCCACAACGACGAGTTTGTCAACATATTGAACGCCGTCAATACTTTTGCAGTATTGGGACCTAAGGGAAGTTTGATTCAAAGCGTTTGTAAGCGCGGGGGATAGCGTTTCTACTACCAGACTGCTTTTTCCAGACCCACTCACACCGGTGACGCAAGTTAAGCATCCTACCGGAAAACGGGCATCAACGTTTTTCAAATTATTTTTTTCACACCCGGTCAGTTTGATCCATTTTTTGGCAGGTGTCTGACCGGCTGTCGTTACGGAGATCTTGCTTTCACCGCTCAGATACTGCCCCGTTAATGAGGCCGGCGTATCCATCACCTGGTCCGGGCTACCACAGGCCACCACCTCACCACCATGGGTTCCGGCCCCGGGCCCAATATCGATCAACCAATCTGAATGCAGCATGGTTTCAGCATCATGTTCCACCACCACGACGGTATTGCCTTTCTGCTTTATACCGATCAAGGTAAGCAAAAGATTCTGATTGTCTTTGGGATGCAGACCGATGGATGGTTCATCCAGGACATAGATCAAGCCGCTTAGCTCATTGTTGAGATAGCTGGCCAGGCGAACACGCTGGGCTTCACCGCCAGAGAGTGTTGGCATGGCTCTATCAAGCGATAGATAATGCAATCCAATGTCCATAAGTGCTTGGGTCTTTTGTTTGATTTCGTGAAGTATGCCAACCGCGATTTCAAATTGTTGGCCTTCTAAAACCAGCTCAAGCTCGGCCACCCAAGAGTTGATTCCTGCAATAGTCAGGGCGCTGACCTCAGGATAGCGTTTGTCGTTCACTTGGATCAGTCGAGCTTCCCCTGAGAGTTTCTCACCATTGCAGCTTGAACAGGATTCCGGGCTGGTGAACTCAAGTAGTCTTTTTAGATTTTGAGAAGAACTGGTTTGTGAAATCAATCGTTTGATATTATTGACGGCACCCTGGGCCGATCGTTCAAAGCCAATGGATCTGCCTCTTGTTTTGGCATCAAATTGCCAGGTTAAAATTTGATCTCCGCTACCATACAAAACCTGATGTCTGAACGTTTCCGGTTGATCCTGCCAGGGTTTTTCCAGGTCTACTTGGTTCAAATCCGTAAGGGCAAATAGTTCGGCTCGCATCCAATTTCCGGAAGGTTTTACATTGCGCAGAATACCGAACCAGGGCGAGGCACCGTCCAGAAGGGACAATTCAGGCGCAGCAACGACTTTTTGAGGATCGACAACGTGTTTTAGGCCAAGTCCTTCACAATCCGGACACATGCCATCTGGATTGTTTGGATTGAAAAGTTGCGGTGTCATCTCGAAAAAGAAACTTTGGCAATAAGGGCAACCATTGCGCTCGCAAAACCGGTACTCTTCGCCATTATCCAAAGCCAGATTGAGATAACCATTGCCTTGATCAAAGGCTGTTTGGACCGCGGTGCTGAGTTCAAGGTCAAGGATAGTTTCTTTGGCGGCCTGTTGCCCTGGATGATCAAAGGTCAGGTCGGCATTTGAAGCGACACTGTTTCCATTTCCCGGCAGGATAGTAAAACAAGCACCCTGGGGTAATCGAACAAGCATATTGGTGATATGTTGGGCCGAGCACGGAACGACAGCACGGCCACATCCCGGGCAGTGGCGCTGGCCGATTTTAGCGAAAAGTACCCGAAGTAAACTATAAATATCGCTATGCGAACCCACTGTCGACCGGGAGTTTCGGTTGTGCAATCGTTGTCCGATGGCAATTGTGGGATGCAATCCGTATAAATGATCGACATCCGGTTGTTCGAGTTTTTGAGCAATCTGCCTGGCGGTTGTGGAGAGGCTTTTCAGGTATCGGTACTGACCTTCAGCGTAGAGCGTATCAAAAGCCAGCGATGATTTACCACTACCGCTGACACCGGTAATAACGGTGAAACTGTTATGGGGGATGTGCACGTCAATGTTCTTAAGATTGTTTTGACGGGCACCAATGATTTGAATGCAATCACCACTTTTCTCAGGCTGGATCTGTTTTCGTGATCGGCTTTTTAACGCTAACTTCTCTTTTGATGGTTTACCGCTCGGTAATGATCTTGATCCATAGGCTGCCAAACGTTCTGCGTCGGATGGGTATAGCCGGTTGGGGTCAGCGGTTTCACTCAGTTCGTCCGTGGTTGCATATTCGGGCCAATGTTTGAACCAATCCGGTACCGCGAAAGATTTAACCCGGTCATAGTGAGGGATATATGGTTTAATATCCAATATAGGGGTTTTATCGAAGGCATCAAATCCAGATATATGCAGACATCCGTTATCATAATCGATTTGGTCTATTTGGGCCGTGGTTAAACCGATGGGATTCGGGCGAACTGGAGATCGGGTAGCAAAAACACCACATTTAGGAGCACGCTCATACGGTGGCGTGACCTGCATGATGCGCCGATACCTGGGACGATCAAAGCGGTGAAACCACCAAGTAATGCGGATATGGGAAAAGTTGTCCAAACCGGCCATTGCCCGCACAAATGGCTTAGCTACAATGATGACCGTGCGGCCGTTCCGGTTTTGGGTTGTACCAATCGGTTCCAGTATGAATTCCTGCGGCAAACTATTTGGATCAACCTTGGTTTTAGGTCGAGCCAATCTGTTATCAAATGGTAGCTCCGGGATAAACTTGGGTAAATTACCAAAAGCATATGAGACGACAACATCTTTTACCCGATCGGAAACAGGAATGTGTGCTTTGATATCTATCACCTGGGCGTGATTGGGAATTTCTGCGGGGACAAATTCAATCACACCCTGTTGGATGTTTACAGCCTTGAGCCTAATGGTGGTGAGTTGAATCGGATTGGGTCGGGCGATTTCTCGGGATGCAAATGCGCCGATGAATCTGGTTTCATCTTTAGAGGGCGAGCGCTCATTTATTTGGGTATGTCCACTTTGAGGATGCCACCAGAATATGAGCAGATGGCTGAATAAATCGCAATTTTTCAAAGCACGGGAATATTTTGATTCAAGTTGAATCACTGATTTTTTTGGGGTGCTAACAATCTTGCCGATTGAATCGACCGTAAAGGTATGCATTATTTCTCCAAAAATTTTATATATATTGAATTTTCAATTTTAGGTATATTAGCGCCTACAATTCAATTCGTCTTGTCATATCTTGCCAATTGCTTGCCAGTCCTTGCTTTTTGGTTTGCATATCTTGCTAAATGAAAATAGAATCAACTTCAATTCTATTAAACGGAGCATAACTATCAGTTAGGATAAAGCAATGGAATTTACACCCATCGGTAAGATATTTTCGCCATATAAAAATAAGCAAGACTGCCCGATTCAACCGATATACGCCCAAGAAGCCCGGGGCAAAATTGAGGTTTTCAGGGAATATGCCGCCGGGTTAAAAGATGTCGACCTTTTTTCGCATATCTATATTTTGTATCTGTTCGATCGTGCCGGGGATGTTCAAATGGTGCGCCCAACTTTTTTGGACGACACGCCCCATGGCATCTATGCCTCCCGGCACCCGTGTCGGCCCAATGGTATCGGCATGTCCATCGTTGGACTCGTGAACGTGGATGACAACGTATTGGATATACGTGGGGTAGACGTTCTGGATGGCACACCCTTATTGGACATCAAACCCTATATCCCGAAATTTGATATCATTGAATCCGCCTCCAATGGTTGGGTGGCAGACAAATCCTGGCGATCAAAACCATCAAACCGCGAGTAGCATAGAAGTATGCATTCGCTTTAGCCAGGGAAGAATTAGCTTTCTTTGAGGAACGCATGAATGGAAAAATATCTGAAAAAGAACTGAGCGAAATTAGAGACAGAATATCGACCTTTTCCCATCATATCTATTCGACAAAAAAGAAGCTCCTCGAAAACCTAATGGCTTTCATTGTTAAAAAATTCAAGTCAGCGTATCCTGATGATAAGCTTCGATTGGTAAAATGTCTTTACATGCTGATTACCAGCAGTATTGGTACTGTCGATGCAAAAACTTTGGGAGAAGCACCTAACACTGCTCGCCCTTGAGATATCATTATTTCAAGCGGTTGAAATGTATTCATCATAAAAAATTCTGCTCAGCAAAGGAATTAAAAATACCCCATGAATCACTTGGCGCAATCAACCCGCAACTGCTTTGGCTCCGCAGTTTTAAACCGGATGTCAGAAGTTCGCAAAGACAAAGCATGGATTCAGGAACAACTTGTTAGTCCCACGGCATCATTTGTTCCGGTGTGGCGTAACAAAAATTTATTCTCATTGCAGGATATCCATCACCCGGTTTTTTTAGATTGGACAACCGTCAGTAAATTTATCACTTCAGATTTGGACGCGTATATTTTTCTGGGCAGGCAAACTGATAAAACCTATTTTGCCATTGAAGTGCCTGCAGATGAAAAAAATGCATCAAAGCTATTCTCAGATTTTGGCCAGTTTCGGGATATCAGGAAAGTAGGTGCATTAATCGACACCCAAAAGGGTGAGATGCTTATCTATGCCAGGGGGATCACCTATTGGCATCAAAGTCAGAGATTCTGTGGTTCGTGCGGGCATCCGACCGAATCTCGGGATGGTGGCCATATGCGTCAGTGCACCAATGAGAAATGCAGCATGCAGCTTTTTCCGCGCACGGATCCGGCTATCATTGTACTGGTCACCTATGAAGAGAAATGCCTATTGGCACGTCCACCTGGATGGAAGCCCACAGGGTATGCAACCATAGCCGGATTTGTTGAGCCGGGAGAGAGTTTAGAATCTGCCGTGGTACGAGAAGTGTTCGAGGAAACCGGCGTCCGCGTCAAATCGGTTACCTATCACTCGTCGCAACCATGGCCCTTTCCCTGCTCGATAATGTTGGGGTTCACTGCCAGGGCGAGTGATCCAGACATCCGAATTGATGGGGATGAAATCGAAGATGCAAAATGGTTTTCGCATGCAGATATATATCAGGGTATCAAGGACCGTAGGCTATTATTGCCACCCAGATTATCCATTTCATATAGCTTAATAGCAAGTTGGTATGATCATAATGGGTTAGGTGCTCTCGCGGACATAATACCTATTAATTATAATTGGTAATATTCGGTCCAAAAGCATTTTTTTTCGCAGAAAAGAAGATTTCCCCTGAATATATAAGTTATGAGGGAGAATGAAATGACTACCGGACAGAAAGTTACAAGAAAGTTAAAGGCAATCCTCAGTGCTGATGTGAAGGGTTATTCCATCCTGATGGTAGAGGATGAAATTCACACTGTTAAAAAATTAAAAGAGTACCGGGATAGTATGTCTTATATCATTCAATCTCATTCCGGCAGGGTTGTTGATGCAGTCGGTGACAATTTATTAGCAGAGTTCTCAAGTGCTGTGGATGCTGTCCAATGTTCAGTCGAAATTCAGAGAGACCTGAAACAAAAGAACAAAGAACTTTCGGAAAACAGGCGTTTGGAGTTCAGAATTGGTATCAACATCGGAGATTTAATTCATGAGGACGATCGCATATATGGTAGCGGTGTAAACGTTGCAGCTCGGATTGAAGGATTGGCAGAGCCTGGTGGTGTGTGTATATCCCAAAATGTCTATGATCATTTAAAGAACAAACTTAAGCTGGGATATGAATACTTTGGAGAATATGCTGTAAAAAATATCAAAGATCCGGTCAGAGTTTATAAGGTGCTGATGCAGCCCGCAGATGCAGGAAAATTGATCGATAAAATCCCAAAATCTTTGGTAAAACCATGGATCGTTCCAGCTATTGTTGTAATGGCAGTAGTTTTAACATTGATTGGATATCAATTATTTCAAAAAATTACCGCACCTGAATTTGAACCTGCATCCATAGAAAACATGGTTTTTCCACTACCTGAAAAACCTTCCATTGCAGTTCTTCCCTTCGACAATATGAGTACTGATCCTAAACAAGATAATTTGGCTGACGGAGTGACTGAAAATATTATTTCAGGCCTTGCGTTAATCCCGGAAATGCTTGTCATTTCGCGATACTCAATGCTCACATACAAAGGAAAGCATATAAAGGTCCAACAGGTAAGCGAAGAATTAGGGGTTCGCTATGTCCTGGAAGGTAGCATTCTAGTGTCCAAAGATCGTGTCCGGATAACTGCTCAACTGATTGATGCTCTGACTGGACATCATCTTTGGGCAAATCATTATGATCGCAATATGAAAGACCTGTTTAATTTACTTGATGAAATCACAAAAAAGATAGCAGTGGAACTTCAAGTCAAGCTAACACATGGAGATATGGCCCGTTTGTGGCACAAAACTGATAACTTTGAAGCATGGGGTTTAGCAGTTAAAGCATGGAGTACTATCGAGCATTTTAGCCGGGAAAATGTTAGTATGGCGCAACAACTTGCGGAGCGTGCCGTGAAGTTAGACCCTCTGTACGGCTTTGCCTGGTCCTTAGTGGCATATACTCATTTTCACAAAGCTTTAAGAGGTTGGGCTCATTCTCCAGCAGAATCCTATGAAAAAGCTGTTTCGCTTAATCTAAAGGCGTTAGAATTAGATAATACGCTTTGGTGCGCTACGGCTATGTTGGGGAGTATTAATCTTTTTCAGGGTGATTTTGAAAAAGCGATTGAGTTAGGAAAAAAATCGATCACCCTTGGACCAAATATTGCTCTTAATTATCCTGTTTTTGCGCAGACATTACTCTATGCCGGTCGATTTAAAGAAGCAATTGCGATATGCAAAAAAGGGATAAGACTTCACCCATATTATCCGGTGTGGTATTTAAGTTTTTTGGGGTTGTCGTATCGGTTGACTGGAGATTTTGATGAAGCAATAACTATTTTCAATATGCAATTGGAACGTGCAAAAAAAGGAGAGACTTCTCCTATAGAAATCCACTTAAATATCGCTGACGTTTACAGTGAGCTTGGTGAATATCAGAAAGCAAAAACTCACATAAATGAGGCGCTTAAATTAGATACTGGTTATTCATTAACATCCGTTCGAAAACGATATAATCATTTCAAAAACCCAGATCATTTAGAGCGCATTATTGATTCTTTGCGAAACGCTGGATTACCTGAATGACCACCATAATCAATATCGGAAATCAGTTCATTAATTGATAGAAATTCCATTGTCTGCAATGATATACAAAAAGTACTTGGAAGAAAAGCAAAAGACTTTGGTGAATATGTCAGAGAAACAGCTTCAACGGGGATCTGGAATCCAGCGAAATGCTTCTAAACCGCTACTGCTTTTATACTAGACCTTAAGAACCTTAGAAATGAGGAAAACAAACAACAATAGTTTCCAGCGTATTGAAACCGTAGTTTCTTTTTACGAGGTTTGGGTTTGATTTCTATGGGTATCGCGGCCGATCGCAAGTAATTTGATAATATTTCTCTATCCCTGATTTGCGTATAATCTCATTTATTTTAATCCAAGCATTGTAGAGCGGCTCATCAAAGTTGGTGCGATCGCAGGGAAACTCGTCACATTGGTAGCAAAAATCAACCTCTTTTTCCTGATGACAGGGTCGTACACCACATTCCTTAAATAATTTGCATTGTTCCTGGCGGCATCCCCGGCAGTTTTCAGACGCAAAAAAATCAAGCACTTCCTTAAAATCCGCATATTTTCCCAATATGGGTTCATCCAGCAGGGTTTCAAAACGTTGGGCATAATTATGAAAGTTGCCCAGCAATTCTTGGAGTTTCAAACTCTGTCTACGAATTTGGCCATCCACATGGGCAAAGCATTTTTCACAACTGAGTCCGCAGGGCGCCACTGATGCTTGGATCGATTTTTCGGTCATTTTTCGTCTCCTTTCTATAGTTTTAAGCATGTTAATTGAATTAAGATCATCATACCGGTTGCAAATCCATATGAAAAGTGGCATAAACGACAGTTAAAGAGGCAATATCGACAAAGGCCATTTTCAAAAATGAAGAAAGTAACCCTCCTCGGACTACACAACACCATGGCCACGACACTGTTCGGCCCCATGGATATCTTTAATCAGGCCGGACGACTCTGGCAGCGGTTGGACAACCAGCCGCGTTCACCCTATTTTGATGTGACCATCGCCTCGGCGGACGGACAACCCATCCGTTGTGCCAACGATGTATTGGTGCAACCCCATTGCAGTATTGAGGCCATTCAGCAAACCGATTTGCTGGTGATTGCATCGGCAACCTATATCGATCATATCCTTGAGAAAAATCCCGAGCTGCTTCCATGGATACGTAGGCAATTTGATCAGGGTGCTCATGTGGCCAGTATATGTACGGGTGTATTTCTTTTAGCGGAAACTGGTCTCTTGGATGGGAAATCGGCTACTTTACACTGGGGTTATGCCCAGATGTTTCTTAACCGCTATCCCCAGATACAGTTGCAGACCGACAAAATGATTCTGGATCAGGGACGTTTGTATTGCTCGGCCGGCACCAATGCCGGTTTGGATTTATCCCTTTATTTGGTGGAGAAATTTTGTGGTCGTAAAGCTGCTTTGGAGTCTGCCAAGACCATGGTGCTGGATTTGGGCCGCGAAAGCCAGATGCCTTATAGCCGGTTTCTTATTTCCTCTGAACATGGCGATCAAATTGTGATAAAAGCTCAAAATTGGTTAGAACAGCATCAGACAGAGTCGATCGATTACGAATTCTTGGCTATTAAACTTGGCCTCAGTCGCCGTTCCATGGAACGACGCTTTAAACAAGCTACCGGCGTAACACCACTGGGTTTTCTACAACAGCTGCGGGTGGAAAAAGCCAAGCGTTTGTTGGAGGAGTGTGATCTAAGTTTTAATGAGATCACATATGAGGTGGGTTATGAGGATATTTCCTTTTTTAGGAAAATATTTGTTCGGCTAACAGGTTTGCGGCCCAAAGAGTATCAAACACGGTTTGCGGCTTTTTCTGCCAAATCAATTTAGAAGCTATCTCAAAAAGGAATATGATGTGAGTGATTTTATTGAGAGCTTAAAGCAGCAAATACTCGACAATTGCATTGCTGGTGGCACGTGCGCCAAAATATGTCCGAGCATCGAAATTGCCCAAATGGGCCATATCAAACCGAAGGTAATTCAGGAACACCTGTTCGATTTTATAGAAGCACATCAGGCGGATGATATTGTATCCAGGCGGATAGATTCGTGTCTGGAATGCTTTAAGTCTGTAGATGTTTGCCCCAAAGATCTTAATCCGCTTGCTTTTATCGAACTAGCTAAATTTATGGCGTTTCAAAATGGACTCGAACCGTACGTTTTGACAAATTCAGCCGATCACCAGGCGCACCATCAATCAATAAAAAATGATCTGAATGAACGCCAAAGATCGGCTGTTACCCAGAAATCGGTAAAAGCCAAGAGTAAAACCGTCTTTTTCCCCGGCTGTAAGCCGCCGAAACACAAGCAGACATGCTGATTACAGTCTGTCACTATTCCCAAAAAACCCTGCAAATTTGTAATTTGGCGGACCTAATGTATCAAGAAATCGAGGATCATGAAAAATAATAAAATCTTAATAACGAATGATGATGGTATTGCGTCACCGGGGTTGAGAGCTGCGGTTGAAGCTGTATTTGACATGGGAGAAATAATGGTGCTGGCTCCAAGCAGCCAGCAAACAGGGACTGGACGCGCTTTAACCGGTGAAATGCAATCACGCCTGGAACCTATTGACTATGAAGTTAATGGAAATTATATTCGTGCATATCATTGCCAATGTTCTCCGGCCATGATTGTACGGCACGGTATCCGAACCCTCTTACTGGAATCCAAACCAGATCTACTCATATCCGGAATTAACTATGGTGAGAATCTTGGTTTTAATGTTACCTGTTCCGGAACAGTCGGCGCTGCGTTGGAAGCATCAAGCTATGGCATACCAAGCCTGGCCATATCAAAACAAACAGATGTGGCTTTACATCAATCTTATACAGACCAGAATTGGGCGGCTTCTAAACATTTTTTACGCAAGTTTGCAGAAACCGTAGTAGAAAACAACTTGCAGCCCGATGTGCATGTGTTAAAAGTTGATGTGCCCGTAGATGCAACACCGCACACAGCATGGAAGATTACAAAGTTGGCAAGAAGCGCATATTACTCCAGGGAGATTGAACAGCCAGGTATCCAGACAAAATTAGGTGATGGTAAAATTTCCATTAAAATTGATGCTGACACTATAGACCCGGAATCTGATATTTATGTACTGGCAATAGAAAAACTAGTTTCAGTTACACCTTTAAGTTTGGACATGACATCGCGGATTGAATCATCAGAACTTCAGAATCTACTTGGTGGATCTTAACCAGGCATTCATGAGTACTGTAAATCGAAAAATTGCCAGAACGATCCTGAAGAAACATTTGGATTCTGATAATCCTTTGAGATGGTTTGAAGAACTGTATGCCGGGGCAAACGAGGATACACGGATAATTCCATGGGCAGATTTGAAACCGAATCAGAATGTTGTTGGTTGGTTGGATCGGCAAGGTGACATCGGTAGCGGTCGCGCATTAACAGTCGGCAGCGGATTAGGTGACGACGCAGAGGAGCTATCCCGCAGAGGCTTTCAAACTACCGCTTTCGATATATCCGCATCAGCCATTGCCTGGAGTCGCAGACGGTTCCCCCAATCGAAGGTAAAGTACGTGCAGGCGGATCTGTTCAACGCGCCAAAGCAATGGCAGAGCCGGTTCGATTTTGTGTTGGAACTATACACGCTGCAGGTGTTGCCCCCAGAATTACGGTCGGAAGCTGCCCGCCGTATTGCTTCTTTTTTAGCACCTGGCGGGATGTTGTTGGTAATTGCCAGGGCGAGAGAGCCGGACGAACCGAAGGGAAAGATGCCTTGGCCATCGGGATTATAATGATAAGGACCTAATCTGGATTTCTTGAACCCTTGTTTATCCAACACTTTTGGAGAATTTGACATGGCTTTAATCGGATATTGTGGCGATGATTGCGAAGAATGTCCCCGATATATAGCAACCCAAACTAATGATCGTGAAGCGCTAAAGGCTGCGGCGGTTTTGTGGCATAAGGTGGGTTTGCGAGACGAGGTAGCGAACCCCGAGGAAATGATTTGCCATGGTTGCGCTGCACTGGATTCCTGCCATTATAATGATGTCCGTGGATGCGCCCGGGAGAGGGATGTAAGCAACTGCGGGAAATGCGACGTGTATCCGTGTGATAAACTGCATCTGGTTTTTGATAAAACCCATTCCTATGCAAATAAATGCAGACAGACCTGCGACCCACAAGATTATCAAATATTGAAGCGCGCTTTCTTTGAAAAAAAGAAACGCTTGGATGCCATACATCGGGCACATATTTCAAATTGAGGTCAAGATGAATATTTCCTCCTTGTTGGCAACCGGCGTGGAACTTCAATAACAATGAGAATACGACCCGCGATCGCATCGGATTTTGAGGAAATTGCCGCGATTCATATCGAAAGCTGGCAAGATACCTACGCAGATGACCTGCCAAAGGAATTTATTTCCGGGATGCTTGCGATACATTGAACCAACATTGGCGTTCGATTGAATTAGATGAAAAGGATTACACGTGAAAAAGCAGAATTTAAATCCCAACAAATATAAGGCATTGCTGTTTGATTTTGACGGTACCCTGCTGGACTCGTTTTCAGCACATTTTGATGTATTTCAAATCATGTTTGCGCGGTTTGGCATCCAAATCGAAAAACAGCAATTTTTAGACTCATATTCACCCAACTGGTATGTAACTTATGAAGCCATGGGATTGCCGCGGCACGATTGGAAAGCTGCCGACCAGATCTGGCTGGAGGAGGTGGAACATCAAGAACCAAATCTGTTCTCAGGTGTACTGGACACACTAAGACTACTAAATGAGAGTCGGGTAATTGGTTTGGTCACATCCGGTTCCAAGCGGCGCGTGATAAATGACCTAGATCGAACCGATATTGCGCAATTGTTTCATGTCATCGTTACCGGGGATGACATCCAGCGGCCCAAACCATCTCCGGAGGGTCTGGACGTAGCTTTACACAAGTTAGATCTTCAACCGGAGGAGGCGGCCTATATCGGTGATGCCAATGCAGATTACGAAATGTCTCAAGCTGCCGGAGTAAGATTTATCGGGGTTCGCAGTACTTACGATAGCTTCAAATACAATGCTTCATTCATCTGCCTGGAATCGGTAACTGAGTTGCCGGAACTACTTGGAATTTGAATTCCATTCTGAGACTCACCTGTGCCTTCGAGTCAGGTTAATCCGGAATCCTCCTAGAAGCGTTGTTGCACAGAGCGAATTCAAATTAGGGGTGCAGGAAATAGTGAGGGCAAATACGGCTGGGTACCTATGAAGCATTTGGTTCCGGTAGATTAATCCAAAAAAACATGTGCGTTCAAGAACAAATTGAAACAGAACGACTGAAATTTCGGCAGCTGACCGATCTGGATGCATCGGACCTGCAGGATTTTTTCAGTGATGACGAGGCCATGTGTTATATGCCGTCCAAAAGAGATGCGGATGGGGTCCATGAATGGTTGTCCTTGGCTCAAGAAAGTTTTCGTGTGCATGGCTATGGGCCCTGGGCACTGGTACAGAAATCTTCAGGACAGTTTTTAGGGTACTGCGGCTTGTATCTGCAAAAAGATGTCAACGGCCGCGATGAGGTTGAACTGCTTTACGGTATCCTGCGGCAGCATTGGAACAAAGGGTATGCCAGCGAGGCTGCAATTGCCGTCGCGAAATTAACCAAGAGGCGATTTAATATTAAAAAGACTCATGAGTTTGTGGGGATATGTGTATGCGACTTTCCTTTAAGCCGTTGACGCCAAAGATATGGGATGATTTTGAAACACTATTTGGGGAGCGCGGGGCTTGCGGTGGTTGTTGGTGCATGCTCTGGCGCTTGCCGCGCAAACAGTTTGAATCCCAAAAAGGAGAAGTTAACCGACTGGCCATGCAGGCTGTTGTTCATTCTGGTGAGGTGCCAGGTATTTTGGCCTATCATTATAAACAGCCGGTGGGTTGGTGTGCGATTGCACCCAGGAGTAGCTACCCGGCTTTGGAACGATCGCGAATCCTCAAACCGGTTGATGAGCAGGCCTGCTGGTCGATCGCCTGCCTGTTTATTCATAAGGCTTTTCGAAAGAAAGGCGTTTCAACGGCGCTTCTATGTTTTGCTAGCGAATACGCCCAGTCTCAGGGAGCAACCATAGTAGAGGGATACCCGGTGGAACCCAAATCGGAAAAGGACATGGCGCCGGCTTTTGCCTGGACCGGGATATCAACCGCATTCCTTCGGGCAGGATTCAAAGAGGTCAAACGGCGTTCGCCCAGGCGTCCGATTATGCGGCTTAAACTGGGTTAACCCTTTCAGATTCTCTCGCGATTTGTTGTAGCAATGAAAAATGATCGTTCCAATTGATAGAGACTAGGCAATCCAGATTTAAGGATTACCGTGACTTCGGGTTACGCGTAACGAGTATCGAGTAGCTGAAGGCATTGGGCGACGCGCAACATGAAACACGCAACCCGAAACTCGCTATCCCTTGACCCCTCGAATCCTCGAACCCTTTTTGTAATTTTAATGGATTATGACATTTTTTGTTAACATGGACGCATTAGCTAAACCGACCCTAAGGATGTAAAAATATGATACCTGTTTTTGACGGTCACCTAGATTCATTGCAGGCACTGTACCTGCCCGGCGACAAACCCAGATCCTTATTGGTAGAATCAAAGCAAGGCCATTTTGATTTGCCAAGAGCCCAAAATGGGCACTTTGCCGGTGGTCTGTTTGCCATTTATGTGCCGGCTTCCCCAAAACAGAACGTGAAACACACAGCATTTCCGGGGAAAGATAACCCCCGCTTAAACCCGGTTGAAAGGAACTATGCTGAGGGTATTGCCAAAAGCGGTATTGATTGCCTGCATCAATTCGCAGCCGACTCTAAGGGAAGATTGAAAATTGCCCTTACTGCGAGGGATGTTCGGGACAACCTGGATGAAGGTATTATATCAGCCATACTTCATTTTGAAGGTGCTGAGCCGATTGCCGCAGATTGCAGCAACCTGGAAGATTACTATCAATCCGGTCTCCGTTCTGTTGGAATTGTGTGGAGTCGGGCCAATGCATTTGGGTATGGGGTTGATTTTAAGTTTCCCGGATCGCCGGATACCGGTCCCGGTCTTACCACTGCTGGCAAGGAACTTGTACGGGTGTGCAACCAGATGGGGATTCTCATCGATCTATCTCATCTCAACGAAAAAGGATTCTGGAATGTACACAACATATCTAAGGCTCCCTTGGTGGCGACGCATTCATGCATGCACGCTTTGACGCCCATAACGAGGAATCTCACCGATCTGCAATTGGACGCCATTAAAGCATCCAATGGTATTGTCGGCATCAATTTCTGTACGGGTTTTTTACGTAAAGATGCTAAATTAGCGCCGGATACGCCTATCGGTGATATTGTAAAGCATATTACCTATGCAGTGGAAAAAATGGGTGTGGAGCATGTGGCCATTGGTTCAGATTTTGATGGGGCCCTGATTCCAGAGGGTATCGGCGATGTGGCCGGGCTGCCTATATTAATCAAAGCTCTGTTTGATCACGGGTATGATGAGGCTTCCATTATAAAAATTGCCCATGAGAATTGGTTAAGGGTAATCAAAGATACTTTCTAAGGTTATGCCCCAGAAATACCTCTAAAGAAGGTATCCAAGGAATAAGCTCGAAAGGATAACCATATGAAAACGTATCGCATCTACCAGGTGGATGCCGTTACAAAAACAAAATTTGAAGGCAATCCAGCCGGCGTGGTGGCCAATGCAGATGGATTGAAAGATAGTCAGATGCAGTCCATTGCCCGGGAATTAAACAATGCCGAAACCGCCTTTAAGACAGAAAAGACGATATAAAATGAGAAACAGATTGAAACGTCAAAAGATGAAAGTAATTTGACAATTTTACATCGCAAGAGTTGCTTGGTCCTATAGTCTCAGTTCATGATATCTGTTACGTTGTAAGGTTTGTGCTCATCTCAATCTATGTTTAATATGATGACAGTTGTGTTTCAGTTAAATAATCCTAACTATCTGCAATAGAAACCGTCAGCAACTTGACCCGCCTCCTAAAAT
This sequence comes from uncultured Desulfobacterales bacterium, assembly GCA_964633115.1. GTDB lineage: Bacteria > Desulfobacterota > Desulfobacteria > Desulfobacterales > B30-G6 > B30-G6. The sequence continues at coordinate 994 of CAZWEO010000032.1, read as the reverse complement.
CCTGTAATAAACATATAACTCTTCTGAATTACACCTGATCTGATACTAATTTCCACTAAATACGCCTGCGCTCACCTCCTTTTCAGCTGAAAGTACCTTTCCAATCCGTATCATCTTCTATTAATGCCAAATCCTATGAAGGTGATCTCCATGACCACTGGCGAAACTAACGTTACTCGAAAACTCAGAGCCATCCTATCAGCTGACGTCAAAGGCTACTCTCTCCTGATGGCAGACGATGAAGCCTTTACGGTCAAGACGCTCAAAGCCTACCGTTCATTGATGTCTAAACAGATTGAACAACATGCAGGTAGGGTCGTGGATGCGCCTGGGGATAATCTCCTGGCTGAATTTGCCAGCGTGGTAGATGCAGTACAATGTGCCGTGGAAATTCAGAGAATACTAAAAGATAAGAATGAAGTCTTACCCCTTGATAAAAGGCTTGAATTTCGGATCGGTGTGAATATTGGGGATGTCATTCAAGATGGAGAAAGCTTGTATGGTGAAGGAGTCAACATAGCGGCCCGAATAGAGGGCCTCACTGATCCAGGAGGGGTGTGCATTTCAAGGAATGCATACGGCCAAATTAGTAATAAACTTGATTATGGCTATGAATATCTTGGAGAACATAGCGTTAAGAATATAACAAATCCTATCAGAGTTTATAAGATTCTGATGGATACCAAGGATGCAGGGAAATTAATTGGCGAGAAACCAACGAGGAAACCCAAAAAATATGTATTGCCACTTGTTGTATTGGCAGCAATCATTCTCACCTCTATAATTTGGCACTTCTATCAAAAGGCGACTACTCCAGAATTTGAGCCAGTCTCTATTGAAAACATGGCGTTCCCACTGCCTAACATCCCCTCTATTGCAGTACTCCCCTTTGATAACATGAGCAATGATCCAAAGCAGGATTATTTCAGTGATGGAATATCCGAGAATATAATTACAACTCTGTCCAAAGTTCGAGATATGTTTGTAATTAGCC
>CAZWEO010000031.1:0-47595 GCA_964633115.1 uncultured Desulfobacterales bacterium | reverse complement strand
CTTTGGGCCGGTTCAGTTTGATCCAAGCCTGGTGGTTCTTTTTTTCATAGATAATACATTCATAATTCATGGGCACCCCGAGCTAAAACTTATTCTAAACAAAATTATCAATATTTTTGGTAAATGTTTCAAAATCACGCTCAAACAAGAAGCGAGAGATGGTTTGCCCAACCATATCGGCCGTATCGATATTGTAGTGACCCTTTTCATTACGACTGGTTAGGCGTTTGGCATTGTCCACAATGGCTTCGAGAGCAGCGGGTGTCATTTCTACGACCACGTTAACAGCAAAAGTGTTATCAGGTTCGATCATAAGCGTATCTCCATATCATAAAATCGTGTGACAATTTTATTAGCAGTTGCCAATTTGAGCGTCAAGGGATAGCGTGATGCCATGCAAATAGAGTTAAGTGATTATCAGATTGAACAATTGCAAGCGCTAGCGGTAGTCATTGTGCCAAGCAGTTTCGCTGGCCAGATCGGCCGGTGCTCTTTGATGAACTAGAACAGATATTTATAGACGCCGGTTATTTGTCGTCCCTGATGTACCTGCATGAAAGTCCCGGGCTGCGGCGGGTTAAAGATAAGTGGATAGGGTAGAAGTGTTGTAGGTGAGAAGCGTGAGAAGCTGACCTAACTAAGCTATAGCTAATGCCACCCTCCCGAAAAATTTATTATCATTGCCAAACAGTATCACTCCAAAGCCTACCCTAAAACCCGTCAAACCGCCACCCCTCGAACCCGTTATCAATCAGCCAAGTGCGGTTTGAAGGCCCGGTATAGCGACGCATCCATGATAGCTTCATAACCGCGCAACTCAGCTACAATGCGATTTTCTGCATCGATTAAGACACAATCCCCCATCATTTTATGATCGTTAACATCCCTGATTTGCAATACAGCTGTGAGACCATCAATCGGGAATGATGCACGATACTGACGGTATCGTTTGCAATAGCTTGGTAAAGAGACCGATCCGGTTTCTTCATAACACCAAAGTGTCGCCAGTTGAAATGCACAATCAATCGCCAGGGGATCGCTGATCCAGCTGCTTCGCAAGGGCTCTTGAATCCATTCATTTGGAGCGGGTGCTGAAGAAACTCGGGCGGACATCCCTTTTGAGGAGAAATTGGTAATCTCTTGGATGCCCCGTAGTCCGCTGCCATGAAACAGGATTTTATCATAAATTTCTGTTACTGTTCGGTGATAGGCTCGGGCTGGTGTTGGCAGCTTGGATTCAAACAAGGGTGCTTGCGGTAATGCATCGGTTAGTATGGCCTTTGCCCGTGAGTGGATGACGTCTTTACCTTCTAATATTCCGTCTCGAAGTTCGACGCTCACCTCGAAAATGGAACCCTTGCGGTCAGCTTTTCCGGCAAATAGACGGATCATCTTTTTTTGGTTATCTAATTTAATGCCATTTAGCACCCGCATATCATCGATCCCGTGCAGCATCAGTCCCGGATTATCGTGCAGGGCGCCATGCCCGAACCATTCTGTCATCAAAGCCAGGGGTACAACCGGCTTTCCATCGAGGACATGCGCACCTAAAATAGGGTGATTGCTTGTATCGATTTCTCGTTTGAATGTCAGGGACATGGGGCCTGACCGATCGGTTTGAAGAACGGCTTTTTGCACCTTTGGTTGAGTCGCTATCGGATCGGCTAATGGTGCTCCCAATACTATTTCCACGGGATGGGTATCCGATTGACTCATTTCGAGCAACATGCAGCGGACGCCTGAATCCATGGGTATCAATTCGATTCCCTTTTTTTGAAATTCTCGTCGTAAAGCAGGTGTTACCATGCCGCCATCCCAGGGACCCCAGTTGATGGCAACCACCCGGCAGGTTTCACGTTGATAGGCTTCCCGGCGACAAAGTTTATTCAGAACTTCATTGGCCACAGCATAGTCAACCTGGCCTTTATTTCCAAAGCGAGCGCTAACTGAGGAGAAAACGATAATATGACGCAATGGTTCTTGTGAAAGTGCCGTCAGGATCGACTGAAATCCACATACCTTGGTATCATAGACCCGATCAAACTGGGCAGTTGTTTTATCGATAATGAATCGATCTTCGATGATACCGGCACCATGGATAACTGCACGGATCGGTCCCAGTGATTGACGAACATCAGCAAGCAGATGGGAGACCCCATCGCTATCGCGAATATCGACTGATTCATAGCGGACGATTGCCCCCAGAGCTTTGAGCTGGGAGATGGTAGTATTGATTTCTCGATTGGCCAGATGAAGTTGGTATGCCAGTTCGATATCCTTGGGTGAAGCACCGTTATTGTTGAACTGATGGTATAGAATCGCTTTTTTAATATCGCCTTCCTGCTCTAACCTCACAAGCCAATCTGGCTCAGGGCTTGGCTGCGGAGATCGCCCTAAAAGAACCAGGGTAACGGGTACATGCTTAGCGAGCGCCAGCGTGGCGGCTGCAGTAATTCCTCGGGCACCGCCGGTTACCAAAACAACTTCCTTTGGCTGCAGGTCGAGTTCTACCGCCGTATGAATGTCATAATCCGCAGGCGAGAGGGATAAGGTATATGTATTTTCTTTATCCAGACCGATTTCAATCTCATCGAAAGGCAACTCGCCAAAAAGCATGCTAATGATGCGTTCTGCCATGGCGCTGATATTATTCCAGGTGGGATCCAGATCCAAGGCTTTACAGGTCACGTCTTGCCATTCAATTGCGGCAGTCTTGGTCAAACCCGCCAAACCACCGGATACAGGATTGTTTTGAGCACCGCCTTTGAAACCGAATCCACCGTCAATCCAGGTAAGGGTGGCAAACAAAGCAAATCCCGAACGTGCATTTTGGATCAGGTACGGTCCGATTTGGCGCGCCAATCGAAACACCATTTTAAGGTAGGCATCCTCGGCTTGATCTTGTTTTTCATGTGGATCGGCCACAATGATTACGCCGCCAAGATCCGTTAGGTCATGAGTCGCGTTCAAGAACGCTGGCAGGTCGTCATTTTGAATGGTGGTAACGTGCATATCATGTTTGCTGATATGAGTTTGTAGGCCCTGCAACAGTTCGCCGGGAGGCACCACAAGTAGTAGGCGTCGGTCACTCGCTATAGGTTGTAAACGGGGTGCTTGAATTGTTTGTTTTTCAAGCCGGAGGCTCTGTCGCTGGATGGCCAGGGTCGGCTGTTTTTCAGAGACCTGTTCAAGGGGGGAATCAATTGACCTCACGGGGGATTGTCCCAATTGGGTGTTACCTGCTTGGAGCGCTGGATTTTGGTCTGAAGGTGCATCTGATGTCAAATAGTCGCATATCTGACCCAGGGTTTTAAGGCTGCCCATGATATCCGGTGTAATCGTAGGCATTCCAGGGATCCGGTCTTCTAAATTGGAGAGAATTTCGACCCGTTTAATGGAGTCAATTCCCAAATCGGCTTCGATATCCAAGTCCAACCCCAGCATTTCCGCCGGATACCCAGTTAAGTCGCTAACTATGTCGATCAAGATGGGTTGAATGCTGGGCTGGTTTTCAGCGACGATAACAGGCCTTGAGTTGATGTTTTCAGCCGGATGGATCTGCACCGGTTGTTCGCAGGCAGTGGTCTCCTCAGCCTGGTTTAGGGCTGCAACGATTTGGGCCAGGGTTTTGAGACTACCCATTACATCCGGGGAGATGGCCGGGAGATTAGGTTGTTTTTCTTCCAGCGTCGACAGGATTTCAACCCGCTTAATGGAATCGATGCCCAAATCTGCTTCAAGTTCCATATCCATTCCGAGCATATCTATGGGGTAGCCCGTCAACTCACTGACGATGGTCAAAAGGGTGTTCTCGAGACCCGCATTTTTAGCTGGTGAGTTGGCAGTCTCTGGGGTGACAGAAGGATCGATAGAAGCAGGAGACTCGGCAGCGGCGGGTATTGGATAATTTTCCTGGCTTTGGAGTTTGAATTCAGGTTGCGGTGCTTTTACTGGTTCCGAATGTGGTATGATGCCAACCCCAGGCGATGCTGGCAGATTGACTGCATCGCTTGTCACTTCGGTTTCAATCTGGGCTGCAATTTGCGGGTGGGATCCGCTTTTGATTCCTTGGCCAGATAGATATTGAGCATTTTCAATTACGCGTTGCAAAGACCGCCCTGCTTCTTTTTGGGTTTCGAGAAACTGCTTATGGGCCTCGGTTGTCTGGGCCTGAATCGCTTGGATCGATTTGAGTCCCGCTTGGAGGGTACGAAGAGCTTCTTGGCGCACATCCGCGGCTGCATTACTTTTAGCTTTATTCTTCATGGATATCGCATCTGTTACTTTGGGTTGGTAAATAGGCACGTTAATTGACTCGTTTGGATTTGACGCCTTAGACTGAATGGTTTGATTTTTTTGTTTCGTCTTGGTGTCGTCTTGTGGGAGCTTCAATGACCGGCCCTTATTTTTTTTAGAATGCCGCAAATTGGCTCCGGTGATCGTAACCTGCATACGCTTGGCCTCGGGTGGAGCGACTGGTTCCTCCCAGGAAGCAAGATCGACCGCATATCCGAGTGATGCCAAATGGGCCAAGGTACGCGCTAAATCCGAAATACCAAAACCACGACCGGAGGACGGATCCATGGCAAGGGCCTCATAATTTTTGTTCTTTAATATGGCCCGCACAAGCCCTGTGAGTACAGGTTTGGGTCCCACTTCGACAAAGGTTCGAACGCCATTTTTGTAAAGGGCTTCGATATTGTCCATGAAATGGACTGGATTGCTGATCTGATCACCTAAAATCGATCGAACCGACGTGGCTTGTTGCGGGTAAAAGTCTGCGGTTGTATTGGACAATACCGGTATGGCGGTTGGAATGATCTCGGCTTGGTTGAGCGCCGCTTGATACGCAGCCTGAGCATCTTGAACCAGATGACTGTGGAAGGCAGCCGATACTGGGAGTTGAGTTGCGTGATATCCAGCAGATTGCAGTTGCGTTTTAGCTTCATCAATGGCCGCACTGGTTCCGGATAAAACCCCCTGCTTAGGGCTGTTCAAGTTTGCCAAAATTAAATCGGTTCTGTCTTGGACAAATACCTTGAGCTCGTCCAAAGGCGCCCTTACCGCTAACATGCTCCCATGGCCATTCCTTTTTCCAGCGGCAGCCATGGCTTTGCCGCGAGTAGATGCCAGATATAGAAATGTGGCTTCATCTATCCACCCGGCGGTACAAAGCGCCGTCAACTCGCCAAAAGAATGCCCGCAGGTCATGGCTGGTTTGATCCCAAACCTTTCCATGATGCGTGCCATGGCAAGGCTGACTGCACCAATGGCGGGTTGGGCTACCTCGGTACGACGCAGGGATTGTTCTTGAACATGAAGCGCCTGTTTATCACCCGTAGGCGCCGGGTAGATCAGGTCACTCAAACGCTGATGATCCGCGCAGACATCATTGGCATGCGTCACTACATTCAGAGCTTCCGGGAATATGCAGGCCAAGTCACGGCCCATCCCCACGTATTGACTGCCCTGGCCGGGGAAGAGGAATGCCAGGGGCGGCACATCGTTTTGCTTGCCCCAGTAGATATTCTTAGATCGCCATGAATTGGTCCCGTTAGGATGTTCGCTTGGCAACATGGCAGAATGGATTTGCTCTTTGAGAGTTGCTTGTGATTTGGCATGGTTGTTGGATCGTTCAAGGACCAGAATAAGTCTGCAATGGTGTTCCGGCTTGAAGCCAAGTCTAGTTTGTTGAGCCAAATAAGCCAAATGCTGGGGGGATAGTTCCGTCTGTATGGTTTTTTCAAGCTTTGAAGTCTGCATCAACACGTCATCCCGGTTTGCACCCGAGAAAGCAAATAATTCAACGCTACCATCCCAGGCAATGTCGGCTTTATCCGGACTATATTCTTCCAGAACCACATGGAAATTACTACCGCCGAAACCAAAAGAGCTGACACCCGCGCGTCTGGGGGTTTGATCTTCCACAAACCAGGGACGTGTCGATGAATTTATGTAAAAAGCAGATTCATTTAAATTAAGATCGGGATCAGGATCTTCGGCTTTGATAGTGGGGGGTAAAACTTTTTGCTTCAATGCCAAGGCGGCCTTGATGATACCAGCCGATCCTGCGGCTGCCTTTGTATGTCCGATCATGGATTTGACCGAACCCAGGGCACAAAACTGGGGTCGATCGGGATCATGCCCAAAAACACTTTTTAAAGCGGATATTTCCACCTTGTCGCCAACCCGGGTTCCGGTGCCATGGGCCTCGATAATTCCAACCGTATTTGGATCGATGGCGGCATTTTCATAGGCCAAGCGAAGCGCCTGGGCTTGACCGCTAACGCGGGGTGCATAGATACTTTGGGATTTGCCGTCACTGGAAGCACCGATCCCCTTGATGACAGCATAAATACGATCTCTATCGCGTTCGGCGTCCTCGAGTCGTTTGAGGACCAACATGCCGACCCCTTCGCCAAGAATGGTGCCGTCAGCGAATTTTGAAAATGGTCGAATATCGCCACTCGGTGATAGAATCATCGTTTTTGCAAAACACATGTGCATGAAGATATCGTTGATGGCATCAACACCACCTGTCACAACCATATCGCTTTTTCGGGATTGTAATTCCAGGATGGACAGATGCATGGCGCTAATAGAGCTGGCACAGGCAGCATCAACAACGCAATTGGTGCCGCCTAAATCCAGGCGATTGCAAATGCGACCAGCCACTACATTTCCCAACAGACCCGGAAACGAATTTTCCTGCCAAGGCACATAGGCATCAGATATATTCTGGATTACAGCTTCAGCGGTTTCATGTGGAACGCCGTTTTCTTCTAAAGCTTTGCGCCAAATTGGATGGCCCAAACGCGCTCCCAACGGAATAACCAATTCCTGCGTCCCCGTAACACCTAAAATAACACTGGTTCGTTCGCGATTAAATTCTCTGGCTTTATGGTAGCCGGCATCTTGTAGCGCATCGCGGGCTGTCAAAAGGGCAAGAATTTGAGATGTATCGGTAGCCTCAAGCGAGGCCGGTGGGATACCGAATTCGGATGGATCAAAGTCAATTGCCGGCAAGAAAGCGCCCCGACGGCAATACACATGATCGGGCTTTTTAGGATCAGCATGGTAATACTCATCGGTTGACCAGTGCGTCTCGGGTATGTCCTGAATAGCATCTCTTTTTTGAACCAGTAATTGCCAATACGCTTTCAATCCGGGTGCGTCAGGGTATAGGCAACTGATTCCGATAATGGCTATTGGATCTTGCTGGGTTTTGTGATTATTTTTGTTAGTCATATTTAATCAATCGACACGAAAGTGACACAGACCCAAATTCTGGAGCGTTTCACAATTCGTCTTCAAAACGCAATTATCCTTTAAAACAAGAAATATAATGTATAACTGATCCATTTTCAAGGCTTGACAAGAAAAAACTGGGTTGATACATTGGTGCAACAACTTAACAGCTGGGTTTATATATTTGCGGATCAATTTGGAAAGGTCAACTATAGCCCGTTACTTATTGATATTAATATAGAATTTATATTAGCCCCGAAGGGTTAAACAGTGGACTTCGATTTAACGCATTTTAGTGGCAAAAATAAATCGGTTCAGAAGAATTAATTATGATCAAATTTTACCTTAATCGAGAATTAGCTGATTGCTTGGGATTCAAACTTTCGCGCTGGAAGCGATGGTCGCGAGAATTCTTACCGCCAGATCCATTGGGAGGATTGCAATCGGGTTTCGCACGTCAATATAACTTGGCAGATGCATTCCATGTGTATCTCGGAGGCCATCTGGTGGCTGATCTCAATTTTCCCATACCGGAAACCAGGGTGATCCTTGAAGATTTAAAACCCTGGGCACGCAGTCAGTTCTTTTCGTATACAAATAAAAATGTCCCCTCATCCGTGGCCTTGCCTGCTAAGGAGTACCGCATTCATATTTTTACAACCAGAGCTGATTCTGACACTGAGCAGAAGCGACGTTATGCTGTCCGTCGACTTATTGATGAAAAGATGGATGGTAAGCGGGGCACCCGTATGATTACGGAACGCTATTTGGAAAATTGGCTTGAGGGCGGTGAATTTGTCAGCGGGGATGCAGATGCTGACAAGGCTTTGGAATGGGGCAATTCCCGAATTATATATATATCAAAGCTGTATGAAAGATTTAAGCGTAAACTTGCCACGGACCCGAAAAATGGTAACAGCGGTAAGCAATAAGCATCAAGCCACAGCCTATTTAATGCTTAGTGCTAATTGCTTACTGTTTCCTCTATGGCTTCGAGAATGCTATAATGCTGCGTTACAATAAAATAGCACCAACCTCGAACGTTCAGCTATAAGCAGCTCAAGGCTGATCGCTTATAACTGTTCTATACTCTCCAGCATCAGGGCCAACTCATCCTGGTCACGCGGTGGAATGCCTGCGGATTCGCCCGCAAATTGAATGCCCTGTTGTCGCAAACCTTGTCTTCGTAAGACAATGGCGGCCCCCAGTAGAATATTAAGCGCTACTACAACAACCTTTCGATTTTGGGGCGATTGTAGAAATGAGCCTTGTGCCCATTGGTTAAATGCGCCGATGGCGGGACCGCACCATATCTGATAATCTAATCTACGCGATGCTTCCCCCTTATTGGCCCAATTGGAAGACTGACCAAGATAGGAGCGAAAAACCAAAGCCATTTTATGCTTGGGGTCTTGCTGGGCACGTTCAACTTGACGGGGATCGCGAGCGCTGAAAAAATTTTTGGTATGGGCCCATTCTTCCAAAAATGATCGGCGGAAAAAATCCTTTTCGAGTATTTGGCGCTGGTTTTCAGGGATTTCGTCGTAGGAGCCATAGGTCGCATAGAGGTCGTAGAGTTTTGCTGCCCGTAATGGAAACATGGTTCCGCGTTTCAACACCTGCACCTTGACGCCCATTTCAAACATATCAGCTGCGGGTGCCATGGTGACATCTGCTTGGCCAGCCTCACACAGCATTTGCCGGACCGAATCGGATGTGCCCGCCTCTATACAAGCCTGATTTATGGAACCTGTGACAATATAATCAGCGCCCATGGCAAAAGCGGCGGCCGCGGATTCGGGTGTGGCGATACCACCACCTAGGCCGACTTTAACAGAGCGTTGATATGAGTAGGTCAACGCAGCTGCATCCCGAATTGACTGTATCGTAGGTAATAATGCCAAGGCGGGTCGGTTGTCAGTATGACCGCCAGAATCGGCTTCAGCAGTCAGCGCGTCAGCCATGGGAATTTCTCTGGCAAGCTGCGCTTCCTGCGTCGTTATCCAGCCACGTTCCAGAAGCTGCCGGATAAATTTATCGGCCGCGGGCGCTAAAAATTTACGGGCCACTTCCTCGCGCGATATCTTGGCCACAATGCTATTGAGAGGATTAATACTGCCATTCTCGTCCTTTTGAATCCCTTTCACGCGGTAGTAAACCAAGGGTAGGGTCATGTCCATAAATGCCGATGCACTGATCAGATGAATACTATTGTGTATGTAACGGCGGACGGTTTCCATTTCTAGATTTGGGTCAGTGGGGCTATGGATAAGATTGAAACCATACGGTTTATTGGTTAAGCGGCTTTTTATTTCATGAATAGCATTTTCGATTTGATTGATGGAAAGTCCCGCGGCACCAAAGAAGGCCAGCATGCCAGCATCCCCGGCGGCGGCAACCATTTCAACTGAGGTGATTCCGTTGGCCATGGCACCCATAACATAAGGGTAACGTAGGCCGTATGCTTGCATGAATACACTACTCCCCAAACGAGTTGGTTGCAACGCAGGTACGCTGGCTATCCACGGGAACCGGTCACTAACAATCTCGGAAGTCTGTTGTTCATCTTCAAAGGGGATATAGCGACCTTCACGGGCGATTCCGATTTGATCCTCAGTAGCGATTATATGGACCGGTTCGGCAACCCGATTCAATGCATCCCATACGGCTGCAGGGCCCCATACTGGCTCAGTGCTGCCTTTTTCCCACCAACCCAATTGTATTTTCGGTAACATTATTATCCTCTCGGATGAAACTTTGTATGTATTTCCTTCAGATGTTTCTGGGCAACGTGCGTATATATCTGCGTGGTGGTGATGTCAACATGTCCGAGCATTACCTGAACTGTCCGTAAGTCGGCGCCCCCTTCTAAAAGGTGAGTCGCAAAAGAATGCCGCAGGGTATGTGGGGTTATATGTTTGCTTAAGCCGCTTTTATAAGCGTATTTTCTTAGTAGCTTCCAAAACCCCTGGCGGGTCATCGGTTGGCCCGCCCTGGCAATGAATAGATAGGCACTGATACGCTCTTTTAATAGGCCTGGCCGTGCAAATTCAAGATAGCTGTCCAATCGTAGCTTGGCATAGCTGCCAAATGGCACCACACGTTCTTTGGAGCCCTTGCCGGTTACACGCAGAAAGCAGGCTTCCAGATTTACATCCAACAGTTTTAAGTTGATCAGCTCAGAAACGCGCAAACCCGCTGCATATAATAGTTCCAGCATAGCAGCATCCCGGTAGCCTGCCAAGGTGGTCGGCTCAGGCGTTTCCAATAAATTTCTAACTTCATCCACGGACAGCACATCCGGTAGGGTAACTTGTCGTTTGGGTAAGTCCACAACTTTGGCATGATTGGTGGAAATATATCTCTCCTGAACGAGGAATCGATAAAAACCGCGGATGGTCACCAAATGCCTGGCCCGCGAGGTTGTTCCCAATCCACGGTTTCTGAGATGAATGAGATATCGCAGAATGATAGCCGTATCAGCATTTTGTATCTTATCGATATGATTTTTTCTTAGATAACGGATGTAGCGTACGAGATCGCGGCTGTAGGCCGTGATGGTTTGGGCGGCGAGTCCTTTTTCCACAAGGATATATTGCAAGTATTGGTCGACAAGGGCATCCATTATTAACCCCAAGGTTGCGCAAGTAACATGTCAGGCAATGTACAATGCGTTGTTATTCTTTCCCATATCATAGAGATGCCGCCATTTATTTGATATTTACGATGGAGAAATTAAGGGATGATGTCTTTGTTAACTTGTTGTTTGCGCTCCGGCTTTCGCAAAGTGGAGTTAGCTGAATCCAACATCAACATCCAGCGAGTTCAGCACCTCACCGCCATCTTGTCGAACGACAACCTGGTTTTCGATGCGAACACCTCCCCAATCCTCAAGATAAATGCCGGGTTCCACGGTTACAATCATACCGGATTTTAAAATTGTGTCTTTCAACGGACTCAATCGGGGTGATTCATGAACTGCCAGTCCGGTGCCATGTCCTAGCCCATGCCCAAATTTACCTTTAAAACCATGATCTTCGATGTACGATCTGGCGATGTGGTCCACCGCAACAGAACTAACCCCATCGCGGATGGCGTCAATCGCTTTTTGCTGGGCATCAAGCACTGTTTGATATACCTTTTGAAAGGTTTTATCAGCATCGCCAGATACCAAGGTTCTGGAAATGTCCGAGCAATACCCATGTAGCTTGGCACCCCAGTCAAACAATAGAGGCTCACCGGCGTTCCAAACCCGATCCCCGGGAATCGCATGCGGTAAGGCACTGTTGGGTCCGGATGCAACAATGGATGGGAATGACAAGCCTTCGGCACCGGCTTCACGCATCTCTTTTTCCAACATCCAAGCCATCTTTTTCTCAGTCATACCTGGTTTGATTACGGCCAAAATTTTTAAAAAGGCCTTTTCGGCCAAGTGCAGTGCTGATTGGGTGTGTTGAATCTCCTGCTCATCTTTAATTTCGCGAAGTTGCTCAACCAAGTTTTCGGTGGAGATCATCTCGATATTCAATTTATGCGCAGCAAGGGCTTGCTTTAACTCCGTTAGAACTTTGTAAGTTACCCTGGCAGATTCAAATCCCAGGCGTTGGGTGTTAAGCTGCCTTAGAATTTCCGGTAATAATTTGGCCAGACCTTCACGATAACAATGAATGTCATAGCCCTTGCATTCCGCCTTCGCTTGCGTATCAAAACGCGAATCGGTGGCCAATACCAGGTGTTTCGCTGAAATAAAAAGCGTTCCTGCGGATTCATCACACTGTGTATCTTCACCGGTAAAACCACTCAAGTAGTGTCGATTTTCTGCGTTTGAAACCATGAGGGCCTCAATGTCAGCCGATACTAACAGGGATCGAATCTTATTAATTCGGTCTATAATCTTTGGTTGCATAAGCCTTTTCTCCAAACTAACAATTAATTAAAATACGATCTTATTTTATAAACACTCCCATAAAGCGCGTCAAACAGAAACCGATCAACCAATTGACTTTTGGAGGAATATCACATAATGTAGCACAGTTGTAACTACATCAGGTTATACGTTTATCCAATTAAAACAAATCGCGGAGAAACCTTTCGCGCTGGAGCGATATTGTCGCCTAGGATGCCTTCCATGATCCCTTCTTTGAAAAAACTGATCCGATTAAATCCAATTACACTTTCGATCTTACTGATTATTCTGGGATCCATTTTATATTTAGTGGAAATTCCCTTTCTAGAATTGATGGAGTTGAAAACCATCGACCTACGCTATACCAGTAGGGACCAAAAGGCGCATGAGTCCGATGTGGTTTTAGCAGTTATTGATGAGGAAAGCATCGATAAAGAGGGCAAGTGGATATGGCCGCGATCCAAGATGGCTAAGCTGGTTCAAAAACTGTCTGATGCCGGGGCCAAGGTTGTGGCTTTTGACGTCGGTTTTCTAGAACCCGACGAAAAAAGTGTAGTTAAAACCATTGATGCCATTCAAAATCAGCTTACAGGACTTGATTCAAGCAACCAGGCCTTTTTGGAGAATCTGAAGCGACAATCTGATAATGATCGACTTTTGGCAGATTCCATAACTACATCCAAAACCAAAATTGTTTTGGGTTATTTTTTCCAAATGGAAAGAAATCTTGCCAGTCATCTTGACGCTAAGGCCATTCAGGCGCAAACAAAAAACATCCGATCCTCACGCTATGCCCAGGTTAAATACGAGTCTCCCAAAGCAATGGGAATTCCTATTATTGAGGCCCATGTTCCCACAGCAAACATTACCGCAATCTCTGAGGCCACACCATATTCCGGCTATTTTAATATGATCCCGGACCGGGACGGCGTGGTTCGCAAAATACCAACGGTCTTTACTCACGACGGTGAAATGTACGCGGCTTTGTCAATTCAAACCCTGAGTGCGGCTTTAGGCGCGCAACCACTTTTAGTGGTGGCAGAAGGCGGCATTCAACGTATCCAATTCGGGGATATTCATGTTCCGACGGATGAATTGGGAATGGTCATGGTTAACTTTCGGGGTGATGCAAAGACCTTCAAACATATTCCGGTGACTCATATTCTCAACGACAAGGTTGACACAGCGGAGCTGAAAAATAAGATCGTTTTTGTTGGTGCGACCGCCATTGGTATCTACGACATGCGAGTGACACCCTTTTCGAGTGTGTTTCCAGGTGTCGAGATCCATGCAAGTTTTGTGGACAGCGTATTGAAACAGGAATTTTTGTATCATCCTCTTTGGGCCGCGATTTTCGATGTACTGGCGATCATCCTAAGCGGCCTTGTCTTAGGGTTTGTACTGCCGCGAACGGGTGTATTTACGGGAATATTGACAGCCGGCATCCTTTTTTTCGGCTATATTTTTTTCAGCCGCTATCTTTTTGTGAGTCATGGTTGGATATTGAATATTGTTTATCCTTTATTGGTAATCGTTTCGATTTATATCGGTATTACCGTTTATAAATATTTAATAGAATCGCGTCAGAAACGGTTTATCCGCAACGCATTCTCCACATACCTGGCACCGACGGTGGTCCAGCAACTAATCGACTCTCCCGACAATTTGGAACTGGGTGGTGAGGAAAGAGAAATTACAGCCTTCTTTTCGGATGTCCAGGGCTTTACGAGTATTTCCGAAAGACTGACACCGCATGAATTGGTTGAGCTTTTAAATGAGTTTCTAACCGAGATGACCGACATCATCCTCAAACACGAAGGCACTGTGGATAAGTTTGAAGGGGACGCGATTATTGCATTTTTTGGCGCACCCAACGAGCTACCAAATCAAGCGGAGACAGCTAGCCTAACATGTGTAGACATGCAGCAGCGTTTGCTAGTCCTTCGCGAAAAATGGCAAAAGGAAGGCAAGCCTGAATTGATGATGCGCATCGGACTCTGCACCGGATCTGCGGTTGTGGGCAACATGGGCTCACGCAATCGCATGGATTATACCATGATGGGTGATACGGTGAATACAGCCGCCCGGCTTGAGGGAGTCAACAAAATTTACGGGATCTACACATTGGTGTGCGAGACAACTTTCAGGAACGCCAATCAACGGGTGTGGGGAAGAGAAATAGATGCCATCAACGTAGTCGGAAAAGCCGAGCCCGTGGTTGTCTATCAAGTCCTGGGCTATGCTGATGATATCGATGAAACCATGCTCTCAATGACCAGCCGCTATGCTGAAGGGCTCGGTTTGTATCGGCAGCGTCAATGGGATGCGGCTATAGCAAAATTTGACCAGGCCTTGGAGATTGTCGACGACGACGGTCCGGCTAAGACCATGCGTGCTCGATGTCAGGAATATAAGCAAGATCCACCACCAAAAGACTGGAATGGTTCCTATTCAATGAAAACCAAATAAATTTTCATGCCCAAATGCGCACGATAAAACACGCAGCAGTTTTTGTCACCAAATGTCTCCGATGATCATATTGCGTGAATGCATGAAAATTTATGCAAAGGATCGACTTTATTTTACAATAACAAATAGAGACTGGATGATGATGATTTTGAAAATGCACTGGCGGTTGGCGCCTAACCAATAGTTGGGAACACTAAATAAATATGTTCAGTCAGCTTGGCGTTCAACCTACTGTGGTCAAAGACCACACAAATAAAACCGCGATGCATTCATGCCTGACATTACGATTTTCTCAAGATCGTCATTATCATTATTAAAATTACACATTAGAAACATGTATCTTGGAAAAAAGTTTTTTTTACCAGGGTTTCACGGAAGGGAGAGCAAGCCTAAAATAGGACTAACTGTTTCTAATGAAAGGATTCCAAATGAATTTTCTTAAGAAACACCCGGCACTGATTCTGGGTGTCGTTGTCATGATTCTGTTTCTGGGACTCTGGTTCGCGCGGTTTCAGTTTATCGATACCCTGGAGTTGAAATATTATGACGTCATGATGAAGCTACGTGGCGACCCGCAGGCCCAAAGCAATATCGTTATGGTTGATATTGATGAGGATTCCATTGAGAAACTAGGACGCTGGCCCTGGCCACGCTCCTTGTTGGCCAAAGGCATTGAGAAAATTAGCGCCGGAAACCCCAAAGTAATTGCCTTGAATCTATTATTGACCGAAGCAGAAACCAGTGAAGGTTTACGTGAATTGCAATCTCTGGAAACGATGTTCCAGGAAAAACTCCTAAAGAAAGCCGGCCGGGATGGCAATGTGTTTTTAGAGGAACTACGTCTAGCTCAAACCCGATTGGATAATGATGGAAAACTGACTCAGGCGCTGGAACAGGCGAATAATGTTGTCTTGCCAATATTCTTTAAGGAGTCGGCTGTTGTGGGCGAGCAGCGCGAAGCTCCCGATGCAACCTTGATTGCCCAATCGATTCAACAGATTCAAAATGAGGGCGGGTACAGTGTACCTGTGGGCAATGAAATTGTATTGCCGGTAAGCCAATTATTTAATACTGCTAAGGGTATCGGGCATTTTAATCTTCACTACGACATGGATGGAACCGCACGACGCGAACGGCTGCTCTATGAGTATAACGGTCTTTTCTTTCCGTCCTACACCTTGCGCGTAGCAGCTCTTTATTTAAACATACCGTTGGCGGAACTTAGAGCCGATATCGGCTCGGCAATCCATCTCGGGTCCAAAGTTGCGGTGCCCACGACACTTTATTCCGAAATGTTAATTAGCTTCAAGGGACCGCGTAACTCGTTTCGCAGTTTTTCGTTTTTTGATGTGATCAATGATAAGATACCAGCCAGCGTTTTCCAGAACAAGTTGGTATTATTGAGTCCATCTGCGGCTGGTATCATGAATCCCTTGAGCACCCCTACAGATCCGACCATGCCAGTGGGTGAATTTTCAGCCCATACCATTTGGGCCATGTTAAATGATACCTTTATTCAAAAACCCCCCTGGGCTGAACTGGCCGAATTTATTGCTATAATTTGTATCGGCATTATAGCTGCTTGGGTGTTGCCACGGCTTAAAGCGATGTTGGCCGGGATTGTTTTTATGGCTTTGTTGCTGCTGTTTATCGGGGGAACCGCCTTTGCCTTTGCATCCAGCGGCATGTGGATCCCGTCCATGTACCCCCTATTAGAATTAATCATTTGCTACATCGGGGTGGTGAGCCTCAGCTATTTGGTTACCGAAACCCGTAAAGATAAAGTAGAAGGGGAATCTGCTGAGACCAATCGCATGCTGGGGCTAAGTTTTCAAAGCCAGGGAATGCTGGATATGGCTTTTGATAAATTCCGGCGAGTGCCTGTTAACGATGAGATGAAGGATATCCTTTACAATCTGGCTCTCGATTATGAGCGGAAACGCCAATTTAATAAAGCCGCTGCAGTTTATGAGTATATCGAAGATAACGATCGAAAATTCAAAGATGTGGCCGCACGCAAGAAAAAGCTACTACAGGCCAGTGAAACCATGGTATTTGGTGATGGCTTTTTGATTGGTGGTACTCAGGATGGCGGCTTAATGGAAACCGGAACGGATATCAAGCCGACCCTGGGACGTTATGAAGTTGAAAGACAATTGGGCAAAGGGGCCATGGGTATTGTGTACCTGGGCAAAGATCCCAGAATAAATCGTACCACCGCCATCAAGACCTTTCGGTTCACAGACGACTTTGAGGAATCCGAGATTGACGGCATGAAAGAGAAATTCTTCCGCGAAGCAGAAAGTGCTGGCACCCTTTCGCATCCCAACATCGTCACTATTTACGATGCTGGAGATGAACAGGACCTCGCTTTTATTGCCATGGAATATCTGGAGGGCGAAGACCTGGAGAGATATACTAAAACGAAAAACCTGATGCCCATGCGCCAAGTGATCGGCTATATGGCCGATATTGCTGAAGGACTAGCCTATGCCCATGAGAAGGGTATCGTGCATCGGGACATCAAACCGGCCAATATCATGCTGCTCAAAAATAACATGGTTAAAATTACGGATTTTGGTATTGCCCGGATAACAGCAACCTCCCAGACCCAAACTGGGATTGTCAAGGGAACGCCCTATTACATGTCGCCGGAACAGTTTTCTGGGAAAAAGGTCGACGGCAGATCCGATATCTTCTCGTTAGGGGTCATGATGTACCAGTTATTGACGGGCAAGCTCCCATTTTATGCGGACAACCCGGCGGCATTGATGAATCAGATCATGAACGAACCCCATCCAGATCCGCGCAAAATCAATCCTAAAATTGTTAAACCGGTAGTTGCCGTTATCAATAATGCCTTGATCAAAAACAGAGACAAACGCTACCAGAACGCGACCCAAATGTGCACACATCTTCGGGAGATTGCCAAGCGCATTGATGCGGCCATGGCAAAGAAGAAACAACAGGGCTAATGTAAGCCTGCGGGCCGTGCATAACTAAGGTACAAACATAGGGTCATGTGTGGCTGCAAGGAGGCGATGGGGACCCTTGACCTGCTCAAAATTTTGGTATACAAGCAACTATCGATTGAAACAAACATTTGCTGATTGGTGAAAAAAAACCGCATGTATCATATTGAATCTGCAGGCCTTACCGATGTAGGCATGAGGCGTAAAAACAACGAGGATTCGCTTTTCCTGGATGATAAAAAGCAGTTCTATGTTGTGGCTGACGGCATGGGCGGGCATCAGGCCGGCGAGGTTGCCAGCAGCCTGGTGGTGGAAACGCTATGGGAATATATAAAACGTTTCAATGGGGATGAGGAGGTCGAGGAGTTGGAAGACCATGACGACTCCCTTTCCAAGGAAGCCAACCGCCTCCTTTCCGGAATCCGGTTGGCCAATAAAAGCGTTTACCAAGCTTCGCAAAGCAATGAAACCTACCGCGGGATGGGCTCGACGGTCTCAACCGTTTATTTTACAGAAAGTACGCTCATAGCAGCCAATGTGGGCGACAGTCCCATCTACTTAATTCATGATGGTAGAATCGAATTACTGTCAGTTATGCATACTGTTTTGGCCGAGCAACGGGCCATGGATCCGGATAATACCAAGCAGTTGGGAAATGAGTTTAAGCATATGCTGACGCGTGCAATGGGCGTGAGCGAATCAGTACGCGCAGACATATCCGAACTTCAGTTTTTTAAAGGCGATATGCTGGTGATCGGTTCTGATGGGCTTACCGAAAAAATAACCCAAGAAGAGATTCATGAAATTGTCGCCAAAGAAAAACCGGAAAAAGCATGCCGCACATTGGTGGACATGTCCAATAGTCGCGGCGGCAGCGATAATGTCACGGTTGTCGTTTTAAAAATTAAGGGTAGTAAGTCTTCTAAAGGAGGCTTGTTCTCATTTTTCACCAATCTTTTTAAAAGATAGATGATTATGTCTTTCCAGCTTATGATTTATGAATCGTGAAAAGAGGAAGTAAAGATGCCAAAACTCACACTGAAATTCAAAGATACCAAGATCAGTGATTTTCTTCTGGAAGAGGGGAGAAATATAACCATCGGGCGTCGCGAAAGTAACGATATCGTGATTGAAAACCTAGCGGTATCCGGCATGCATGCCAAGGTTGATTCCATTGATAAAGGCTATCTATTGACCGATTTGAAAAGTAAAAACGGCACTTTCGTCAATGGCCTGTTGGTGGCAACCCATTGGCTGGGTCACGGGGATACCGTCAGTATTGGCAAGCACACCTTGGTGTTCACTTATGCAGAAGGCGAGGAACGGCTGTCGACCGGTAAAGCCGGCATGGATAAAACCATGGTTATGGATACCGAAAAATATCGCGATATGCTGGCAAAAAGTTCTGGAAATGTGGCCGCAACCATCCGCAAAAAAGAATCCAAAGGTGTTTTGTCCTTTCTATCCGGTGGAGACGGCGAGTTTGAAATTAAAAAGAAGCTGATTAAAATCGGCAAGGATACCGCCAACGACATCGTCATCAAAGGGCTCATGATTGGAAAAACAGCCGCTACAATCAGCAAACGGCCCAAAGGTTATTATTTAAGCTATGTGGGGGGCATGGCCAAACCCAAAGTCAATGATGCCGCTGTTAAAGAATCGGTTCTTCTAAATGAGTTTGACATAATCGAACTGGGCCCGGTTAAAATGCAGTTTATCTACAAAAGCTGATGAATGGAACAGGCATACCGAGTAATAAATGCCTATTAGGACTGTGTTGCTAAAAGGGAGCTTGCTAAGTTCCCTTTTTTAATTTCAAATTAGGGAGGTTGCCCAATTGCTCGAAATTTGTACCCATCAAAAGATTAACCAATCACTGTGTGGCAAACCGGTTGCGACCGCAGACGGCACTAGCCAGGTCGAGTTGGTCACCACATCTGACATGGCGGCCGATAAGACTGGCTTGGTGCACGGTGGCTTTGTTTTTGGGTTGGCAGACTATGCGGCTATGCTGGCCGTCAATCATCCCAACGTGGTGCTTGGGTCTGTAGAGGTGAAATTTCTAAAACCGGTAAAGATCGGCGATACCCTTCAGGCTAAGGCATCTGTAAAAACGGTTAGCGGAAAAAAGCAGATAGTTGATGTCGTCGTCCAAAATGGCAACCTAAGTGTTTTGTCGGGAAATTTTACCTGTTTTGTGCTTGAAACGCATGTGCTGAGCGAAGGAGACAGATGACATGAAGCACCGTGTGATTATTAGAAAGTGTAGTGAATATGACGCCGATTTAATTGGTGGCATTATTCGTGAAGGAATGCAGGAGTTGGCCGTTGTACCCCAGGGAAACATCCTGCTAAAGCCCAATACTGTCATTGCTCACAAGGAAATCTTTCCGTATGCCTTTACGCGTAAGGAATTTTTAGACGGTGCCATCAGTGCAACAAAATCCATGGCCAAAGATTCAAAGGAAATTGCCGTGGGTGAACGCTGTGGTATTACCGTGCCAACACGATTTTGTTTTCGGCAAGCAGGATACCCGAAAATAATAAAAAAGCATGGAATAAAAACCCATTATTTTGATGAGGTAAGCCAAGTCCCTGTGGCGATCAACGGTAAAGACAATTTGAGAAAGCAGCTCTTTATGCCCAAACCAATAGTGGATGCTGATTTTTTATTCAACCTGCCTAAGTTTAAGGCCCACCCTTGGAGCCGTATAACTTTGAGTCTTAAGAATTTTATTGGTATCCAGGATGACCGCCATCGCTTGGTGGACCACAATCAGTTTCTGGAGCACAAAATTGCCGATCTGCAAGAGGTGATCCAGCCAAAATTCATCGCCATCGATGGGATCATCGCTGGACAGAAGATGATGCTGACCCCTACACCATTTCCACTGGGCGCCATCATCATGGGTATCAATTCTTGCGCCGTGGATACCGTGGGGTGCCACATGGTGCATGCCGATCCAAATCAGGTCATTCATTTAAAACTTGCGTCCCAGCGTGGTTTTGGTCCCATGGATCTGGATGAAATTGATATCGTAGGGGATTTCCCGCTCGAGGAGATTCAGGCCAAGACCCAAGATTTTGCTTTTTGTGTGGAACGTATTGATGATTATTTTAAAGATAAAAGTAACCTGTCATGCACCGTAGGAACTTTTCCGGAAGCCCACTCCCCTGATTACTGCTGGGGCGGATGCCCGGGGGCGTTGCAGGAAGCCATGCATATGTTCAGAGGATTCTATCCGGGTGTGGACAAAAAGATGAAAAAAATCCGTTATGTCGTCGGAAAGGTGGAGGGTCCGCTTAACTTGGCCAAAGATGAAAAAGTAATATTTGCAGGAAACTGTACCAGTTGGGAAGGTGAGATTGATAATAAAAAGGTCTGTATCAAACCCAATTACAAAACCACATCGCAGGTTGATGAAACCAAAACGAAAACAAACGATTTGCTGTTTAAAACTGTAACTGCCCTTTTTAATTCGTATAAGCGCATCGGTACGAGGTATGTGCATGCCAAAGGATGTACCTTGTCCGTTGCCGAACATGTCCATTATTTATCTGCCTTAGCAGGTATTAAAAATTTCAATTTTGATCCTAAATTGTGTGTCGGCCTGATGCTGTCTTACTGTCAGATGCGGGTGAAACGTCTTTTTAACCGTCTATCCGGTGCTTAGAATTACTTGTTTCATAATTCACATTTACAATGTCAAATTCTGTTTTTAATGTATATGTCAGCAATCGTCTGGAAAATCTTGTCAAGCAGTTGGCTGGAGAAATACGGACACCCCACAAAATACCCTTAGAACCAGATCTAATTATAGTACAAAGCCAGGGTATGGCTCGTTGGGTCTCCATGCAACTGGCTGAGCAAAATCGCATCTGTGCCAATACCCACTTCCCATTTCCCAATGCCTTTTTAAGTTATCTGTGTCGTAAACTCCTGCCTGATACGCGCGAAGATCGTCTATTTGAATCTGATGCCATGGCATTCAGGATCATGGCAATTTTACCACATCGGCTGCACAAGCCAGAATATAGTGCCTTACAAACCTACCTAGCTGATGACCCTCAAGGTATCAAATTGTTCCAGTTGGCAGTCAAGATAGCTGACTTGTTCGACCAATATCTGATATTTCGAACAGATATGATTCGAAATTGGGATCGGAATATCAATCAGCCGGATGAAATCCGTGCTTGGCAGGCGGATCTGTGGCAAGCTGTCAAAACATCCAAAGAATGCATTCATCGGGCAGAGATGCAGCAAAGGTTATTGGAGACGCTGATGGTTGATAATATTGATTCAGGTGTTTTACCATCACGAATTTCAGCCTTTGGGATATCACATCTCCCCCGTTTTCATACCGAAATTATGGCTGCCGTTTCACAGCACCTCCCGGTCCATCTTTATCTCATGAATCCCTGCCAGGAGTATTGGGGAGAGATTGTCACCCGCCGGGATATCCGTAAAATTCGGACCCACTATGAATCCAAGGGTGAGATGTCAGAGGATTTACACTTGGACAAGGGCAATAGCATCCTCTCCACCATGGGTAACTTGGGAAGGGATTTTTTGTCCATGGTGAGTGAACTGGAATGTGTGCAGCTAGAAATCTTCGAGCGACCCGATGGTCAGACTATGCTTTCGCAGATACAGGCAGATATTTTTGACTTATATGAACCTGGTAGTATCACGCCAGCCGATAAAAATGCCAAAGCTGAACTCGTATCGGACAGCTCCAATGCCCAGTTTGGCCGAATTAATGACAATAGTATCTGTATTTATGCTTGTCATAGCCCCATGCGCGAAGTTGAAATTCTATATGATCAAATCCTGGCGATGTTACAAGAAGATCCAGTCCTGGTACCGCGGGATATCTTGGTTATGATACCCGATATCGAAGCTTATTCGTCCTATATAACAGCGGTGTTCGGCACTGTTGACGATGGTCATATGCGTATCCCTTATAGTATCGCCGATCGAAGCGCCCTCAACTCAAGCCCAGTTATAGAGGGATTTCTAGCCATACTGGGACTGACCATGAGTCGCATGGAAGTCGGGCGGATACTTGATATTTTGACCTATGATGCCATCAGGGAGAAATTTGCAATTAATGAAAGCGATCTACCCCGCATTGAAGAATGGATAGGAGACCTGAATATCCGTTGGGGAAAAGATGCGCAAGCCATATCGCGACTCGGACTACCACCCGGGGATGAAAACACATGGCGGTCTGGCATGGAGCGCATGTTGATGGGAATGGCCATGATCGGCAATGATCAACACCTGTTTGCCGGCATCCTGCCATATGACAACTTAGAGGGCGCCGATACGCTCCTCTTAGGCAACTTCTTGGAATTTATAGAATCTTTGTTTCATGTTTGTAGTCTTCTTGAAGCGCCTCAACTGGTATCACAATGGTCGCAAACGCTTACCGTTGTGTTAGACCGAATGTTTGTTCGCAATGATGCCTATGCAAGGGATTTACAAACGCTTCAATTCGCCATTGACACCATGCAGGCAGATGCGAGCGTTGCAGAATTCAATGTGAAACTCAATTTAATGGTAATCAAATCTTATTTGAGTAATGCCTTGGAAAGAGAAAGTGCTAGCACGGGATTTATATTGGGCGGGGTGACATTTTGCGCCATGCTTCCCATGCGCAGTATTCCTTTCAAAGCCATCTGTCTATTGGGTATGAATTCAGATGCATTCCCACGTGATTCCAAGGCAGTCAGTTTTGACCTGATGGCAAGTCATCCCCGTCTAGGTGATCGATCCCGCCGCGATGATGATAAATATTTGTTTCTAGAAGCTTTGATATCGGCCAGAGAAAAACTGTATATCAGTTATATTGGCCAAAGCATACAGGATAACACCCGCTTGGTGCCTTCAGTGCTGGTCAGTGAACTTGTCGATTATATTGAGGATCGATTTGGTGTTGATGCAACCGATCTAATTCAATACCATCCGTTGCAAGCTTTTTCACATGCTTATTTTTCAGAAAGTAGCACCTTTTTTAGTTTCTCTAGAGAAAACTTTGAAGCAGTGGCCCAGGTCAAATCCGCCGACCGACTGTCAAGTAACCAATCAGTTGGGATCAGTATACCGCCTGATGAATGGCTGCAGGTAGACATCGACTCATTGTGTCGATTCTTCTGCAATCCAATCCGGTTTTTACTACAACGGCGGTTGGGGATTGCACTTGAAGATGAAATAACTCTACTGGATGATTATGAAAACTTTAGACTTGCCCACCTGCATGAATACCAGTTGGCTGAGGAATTATTGCACCATTATGTCAAGGGCAGGCAACCAGAGGATTTAAAAGTGGCAGTCCAAGCCCGAGGCATTTTGCCACATGGCGATATCGGCCAATTTGAATTTAAACGCATGTGTAGCTACATTCGTCAATTTGCCGATAAAATGAAAATTTACTCCCAAGGTTTGCAGGCACAACAGCTATCAATTGACTATGAACTCGGCCGTTTTAGCATCAATGGCATGATACCTGAAATTTATGGTGATACCTGTGTGTATGCCCGCTATACCCGATTCAATCCAGGTGATTTGATTCGTGTGTGGATCTACCACCTGATCCGGTCCAGTACAGCACCAAAAACTCCTGCTAACAGCTGGTATGTTGCCCGGGATACAACGATTGAATTGTTGCCTTTGAAAGATAGCGAATCCATCTTGCTATCGCTGTTGGACCTTTTTTGGCAGGGCTTAAGCGATACGATTCATTTTTTCCCGTTTGTTTCGCATGCATATGCCAAACAAGTAGTGCAGCAAGCAGTCAAACCTGAAAAAGCACTGCAAGCAGTCCAGAACAAATGGAACAATGACTTTGGGTGGTCTGAATCGGAGAATTCCTACATTTCGCTCTGTTTTAAAAATAAAAATCCCCTGGATGACCGATTTGAGGACCTGGCCATTTCGGTTTATGGACCCATTTTAAAAAATATTAGAGAATTGAAAGGATAGCGAACATGGCACAAACATATCAAAAAACATACCCCATTTCTTGGGAGCAGCTCCATCGGGATTCAAAAGCGCTGGCATGGCGGCTGCTGGATCAGGGTAAATGGCAGGGAATTGTGGCTATTACCCGTGGCGGCTTGGTACCGGCAGCCGTGATAGCTCGGGAACTGGAAATTCATATGGTCGATACCGTTTGTATCTCCAGTTACCAATGGCAGGAACGGGGAAAGATCAATATTCTTAAAGGGTTCGAAGGTGATGGTGATAATTGGCTTTTGGTGGACGATCTGGTGGATACTGGAAAAACAGCAGGCGTGGCCAGAGAAATGATGCCCAAAGCGCACTTTGCAACTGTATATGCCAAACCGGCCGGAAGGCCATTGGTGGATACATATATTACCGAGGTCAGCCAGGATACCTGGATTTTATTCCCTTGGGATACCGAGTCACAATTCGTGGAACCAATCAGAAAGCACCCAGCTGGCAAGGTTTAATTTTCATCCCCAAGGCCTCGCATGCAGAAGCAATGTCGATTTTTTTCAAGGACAGCTCAGCGGCGATATCCCAGCATTGTAAACAGGTGATATGGTTTTCCACCAAACTTGCTTCTAATTTCGTTTTTAATTCCGGGGAAACACTGTCGGCTGCTTGGGCGATTTTCTTTTGGGGCGTATAACCAAAAAGCCCCAACTGGCATTTGATAATTCGGGCTTCCATCAGGTCGATTGTTAACCCGATTTGGGCCGGAGAAATTGATAGTTCAGCCGCCAACGCATGAGCCGTAGCACATGATATTTGATTGTCGCTGAGTTTGGAAGTGAGTGCTGATTTTATTTGTGGATCGATTTGGGTTTCTTTGGGATGTTTAGCGGCATAGTGGCCAGCGTCGTGGTGCGTCATGGTGTCCCTCATATTTGTTAGAATATTTTTATAATGGGATTGATAGCATGTTTTGCATCACTGTGCAATTGTAAGTAATTTAAGCCATATGAAACAATTCGACTTAATGACAATTCCGTTGTCCGGCACCAACCTCATTGAGGCCAGTGCCGGAACCGGAAAAACATACAACATTGCAGGTTTATATTTGCGGTTGCTTTTAGAAAAGCACCTGACTGTTGATCAGATTTTAGTGGTAACCTTCACCAAGGCCGCAACGCAAGAATTACAAGAGCGCATTCGTAATAAATTATTAGCCGCCCGTAAGGCATTCATTAAGGGTACCTGCAATGACCCTGCTGTTTTAATGCTAACAGCGCGTATGGGTTCGGATGCAGCCGCTTTTGATAGAGTTCAGGAAGCGCTTCAGGAATTTGACAACGCAGCCATATTTACAATCCATGGTTTATGTCAACGATTGTTAATCGATCACACTTTTGAGATGGGTGGGCGATTTGATACCGAACTCATGACCGAACCGTCACCCTTGGTTACATCGGTCGCAAATGATTTTTGGAGACAAAATTTTTATCAGGCTGTACCTGAGATAATCCAGTACGGTCTCAAAAAAGCCAAAAGCCCGGTATTTTTTCAGAAACTGTTTGAAAAAAATTGGCGCCCGGGTGTTTGCGTTATTCCGGAATTAGATGAGCCTGCGCTTAATCATTTATCCGAATTTCGAAAAGGATGGTTGCAGATTCAATCCATGTGGCCCGATGTTCGATCCGAAGTCGAAAATCTGCTTACAAATCCTGGCTTGAATGGGACTGTATATGGCAGCCTAAAACCCGACAAGACCAGACCGGAACAAACCATCCGACAGGTGCGCATATCATCACTAATAAAACAAATGGACCAACTCATTTCAGACCAAAAACCGGAGCTACCACTCTGGAATAAATTTGAAAATTTTACCTCTGCAAAGATCAATTCCGCCACTAAAAAGGGACACGATCCCATATCACACCCATTTTTTAAACACTGTCAAGTCCTAAAGCAAACCACTGATAGATTATTGAACGAGATGGCAGCTAACTGGGTTTATCTAAAATATAAAAGCCTAAACTTTATTGAAAAAAGTTTAGGTGAAAAAAAGTTGCAACAGAATGTTCAATTTTTTGATGATCTATTGGTCTTGGTGCGGCAGGCGCTTGTGGAACCACAAGGCAATATGTTGGCAGCGAGGATACGCCTTCGCTTTCGAGCGGCACTTGTGGACGAATTTCAAGACACCGACCAAGTTCAATATGAAATATTCTCCCGAATTTTTTCTGATAGCGCGTATCCGCTATTCATGATTGGTGATCCCAAGCAGGCAATCTACAGTTTTCGTGGGGCTGACGTGTTTTCTTATTTCAAGGCTGCTTCGCAGGCGCTCAATCGCTACACCCTGACGGAAAATTATCGATCGTCACCGGGATTGATCCAGGCAGTCAACGCGCTTTTTAGCAACGTAAAACGACCATTGATTTTCGAGGCGATTCCTTTTGTAAATGGTACCGCCGGCAAGTCACTTGACCCAAAAGTAGACTATGGTGAGGACGGATTTCATATTTGGCATCTGGCATCCCAACCTAAAAAAAATTTAACTGTGAAAGAGGTCAATGCCAAAATTGTAAAATCTGTTTGTACAGAAATCGCCCGTCTTGTACAGGATAATAAAAACGACGTACAGCTGGGTGACATTGCTATTTTGGTACGAACCAATCGCCAGGCAGTTTTGGTAAAATCGAACCTTTCTGATGCAAATATTCCCGCGGTTATCTACAGTGCCGGCAATGTCTTTGAAACAGCGGAAGCACAAGAACTCGGTCGGATTTTACTGAGCATATCCAATCCTTCCCGGGTAGGAACCTTAAAGGCAGCCCTGATCACAGATGTTATGGGTTGGCGCATTAAGGATATCGATCAGCAGGAGATGCAAACAGACTGGCTGGAAAGCCAAATAGCTCGATTCAATGCGTATCAGCGAAGTTGGAAACAGGATGGCTTTATTGCCATGTTTCGGCGGTTCCTGGCAGCGGAGAATGTCCGTGCACGCTTGCTGTCTCGGTCCAATGGTGATCGGCGGTTAACGAACTTGTTGCATGTGGCTGAGATACTTCATGCAGCCGCAACTGATAAGAATTTAGGTATGACCGGTTTGCTCAAATGGTTTTTTAAGCAAACCGACCCGCAAACGCCGAAGCAGGAAATTCATCAACTACGTTTGGAGAGTGATGATCAGGCAGTCAAGGTTATCACCATACATAAAAGTAAAGGCTTGGAATTCCCGGTTGTTTTTTGCCCATTTTCATGGGGCAGCACCCAGGTTGCAACGGAAGATTTCATTTTTCATGATACGCAGGCAGATGGCCAAATCACATTGGATCTCGGATCGGCTGAGATGGGAAAACATTGGGTTCAGGCTCGCAACGAACAGCTGGCCGAAAATCTACGCCTACTTTATGTAGCTGTCACCAGAGCTGCGCACCGGTGTTATTTAGTCTGGCCCAGGACGCGTACCGCCGGCAGCAGTGCACTGGCCTATCTAATTCATGGTCATGGTGTGGTGAAGGAGCATGGGAACACAGGCGATATTGCGGCTGAGTTGCAACGACATTTTTCCAACTTAAGCCCGGAGGCATATTTAGCCGATCTGGAACAATTGAAGCAGCGGTCGCAAGATTCCATTGTCTTATCACCACTACCCGAGGGTAGTGTCAGCATGCCGGCGCCAAAAGCGATCGTTCAAGCTAGGCTTCAGGTAAGACAATTTAACCGACAAATAGATAAAAGCTGGCGCATCACAAGTTATTCTTCTCTGGTCTCGCATAGCAAACCTGACCATGAGTTGCCGGATCGGGACGAATTGTTGGATTCCGCCGATTTAGGTAAAGAATCTGTTACAGTAGAGGAGCCGAATTTTGAATTGGGTCAAAGGACCCAGGCGCTGTTTTCTTTTCCTAAAGGTGTAACCAGCGGCATTTTCTTCCATGATGTCCTTGAGAATCTTGATTTTTCAACAACAGATAAAAGAGATTGGCAGAAACTCGTCAGAAACAAGTTATCCGCATATGGATTTGATAAAATATGGGAAACATCGATTGTAGATATGCTCGATAATCTTTCCAATCTGGTGCTTTCACCACAACTAGCCCCGTTTACACTTTCTGATGTGGATAATGCAGCCCGAATAAATGAAATGTCCTTTTATTTCCCCTTAAAACAGGTAAATCCCAGCACACTCACGCGTGTCTTTGATGATTTTATACACCATCCGCCTCTTAAAGACTTTCCACAAACATTGGAGCGCTTGACTTTTTCTCCCGTGGCAGGGTTGATGATGGGTTTTATCGACGTTCTTTTTGAGCATAATGGTCGCTATTATATCGTTGATTGGAAGTCAAATTTTCTGGGTGTTGCGATGGATAATTACATAAAAAAACGCTTGAATGAAGAGATGCGCAAGTCTTTTTACATCTTGCAATACCATTTGTACATCCTGGCAACCCATCTACACCTAAAGATGCGAATACCCAGCTATGATTATGATAAGAATTTTGGTGGCGTATTTTACATATTTTTACGTGGTATCAATGCGGAAAAGGTTTCCGATTATGGTATTTATGAGGATAGGCCGGAAGGCGCCTTAATAAAGGCCCTGGAGAAAGCTTTGGTGCCAAAATAAATTTTCATGCCCAAACGTGCACTACTAAGCATGAAACAGATTTTGCCACCAAGTATCTTGAATGACAATTTTGCGTGAATACATGAAAATTTATCAAAATGGACATTATTAAACAACTAGAAAAGAGCAGAATATTTGCCGCCATTGATTGTCATTTTGCTGATTTCATATTCAAGCTGACAGATTATGCAGATTCAGTACTGGCCCTATCTGCAGCTCTTGTTAGTCGTAGCACCCGAGAAGGGAATGTGTGTATCGATTTGAAGAGATTTGCAGGTGGAGTAGATGAAAAGAACGACGAAGCAATCGATGATTTAGAATTCCCCGATATTGAAGATTGGCGCAAAAGCCTTCAGGCATCTTCATTGGTTGGGGAACCAAGTGATTTTGCCCCATTGATTTTGGACAGCAAAGATCGGCTCTACTTCCATCGTTACTGGCAATATGAGAATTATCTCGCCAAAGCCATCCAGATCAAACTTAAAAATATGGTTAAAGACGTGGACGCCGCTACGCTGAACCGCGATCTTGGCCAGATTTTTCCGGACAATAGAGATTCAGGTAAAGACTGGCAAAAGGTGGCAGCAGCAGTGGCTGTTATAAAACAATTCTGTGTAATCTCAGGAGGACCTGGAACTGGCAAAACCTATGCTGTCGCCCGTATACTGGCTACGCTGATAAAGCAGGCGCAACCGAATAATTTACGCATTGTTCTAACCGCGCCGACGGGCAAAGCGGCCGCCAGACTGGCTGAATCTGTTCAGACAGCTAAAAATGGCCTGAAGTTAGATGCCGAAATTATAACGTCTATTCCTGAAACTAGTTCTACCATTCATCGTTTACTCAAACCGATAAAAGGCACGCCTTTTTTCCATTACAATTCGGAAAATCCATTGCCCGTTGATGTCGTAATCGTGGATGAAGCCTCCATGGTGGATTTGCCATTGATGTCCAAATTGATGCAAGCCATATCTGATGACACCCGAGTTATTCTGATGGGCGATCGACATCAACTGGCATCTGTGGAAGCGGGATCGATTTTGGGAGATATCTGCGGACAAAAGCAGGATAATTATTACTCACCCGACTTTACTAAAAGCCTAGCATCTATTACCGGGGTATCTGAAGATGTATTCCAAGGGCGGGAGTCAATTAACGCAGATCTGCATGACAATCTGATCTATTTCACGCATAACTACCGATTTGGGGGGCAAAGTGGCATCAGCCGGCTTAGTGAAGCCGTTAATGCCGGTAATTCTGACGCGGTGGTAGACATATTGAAAAGTAATCAATATCAGGAAATCAGCTGGTATCAAATGGAATCCGCCCAACAGAAGCAAGCCTTTTTACGGCAACAAATTCAAACTCATTACAGTCGACTGCACAGCATTGCGGACCCTGTTGTTGGGCTAACTGCGCTGAATGAGTTCAGAATATTATGTGCTGTTAACAAAGGGATTTTGGGTGTTGTTGGATTGAATCAGCTGGCTATGATGATGGTTCTATATCCAAACCAACAAGAAGTGTCTGTTCCGTTGCAGGAATGGTACCATGGCCGCCCAATTCTGATTACTGCCAATAATTACGAATTAAATCTGTTCAACGGGGATGTTGGTGTTGCTATCAAAGCGGAAGGAGAAGGCGAAAATAATCTGCAAGTCTATTTTGCTAAAGGTTTTTCCAGCGATATTCGCAGCTTTACGCCTGGTCGATTGCCGCAGCATCAATCTGTTTATGCCATGACCATTCATAAAAGTCAGGGATCCGAATTTGAAGACATTTTAATAGTCCTGCCTGACCTGGACATGCCCTTGCTTACCCGGGAATTGCTTTATACCGCAATAACACGTGCCAAACGAAATCTGTCGATTTTGGCAACGGAATCTGTTATAAGGAGCGCCGTGTCGCGACGTATAGAACGGACGTCGGGACTGCGAGATGCGCTTTGGAGTTAGCGTGTTCATTTCAACTCAATAAACCACTTATTCGGAGAATAAAGCGAATGCGCAAAACAATCATAAAGGGTACTGGCCGATATGTACCCGAGCGATTAATTACCAATGAAGACCTGGCGCAATGGATGGATACCTCGGATGAGTGGATCCAACAGCGTACCGGCATCAAACAGCGTTACTGGGTACCAGAGGAGGGACATGTGGGTGCTTCTGATTTGGGACTCAAGGCCAGCCAGATCGCCCTAAAAAAAGCGCAGTGGCAACCGCAAGATATAGACATGATCATATTTGCCACCTTGAGTCCGGATGTTTTTTTTCCGGGATCCGGCTGCTATTTGCAGCATAAACTGGGTTTAACGGATACACCCGCGCTGGATATCCGCCAACAGTGTACTGGATTTCTTTATGGTTTGGTGACGGCCGATGCCTATATCCGCAGTGGTCTTTACAATCGGGTCTTGTTGGTTGGGGGTGAGGTTCACAGTACCGGTCTGGATATCTCATCCCGGGGTAGGGACCTGGCTGTTATTTTTGGAGATGGCGCAGCGGCCGTGTGCTTGGAAGCTACGGAAACTGATGAAAATGTGGGGCTGATTGCATCCATATTGCACGCTCAGGGTGAATATGCCGAGAGTCTATGGACCGAAGCACCGGCATCGCGTGAAAATCCCCGCCTTGGCCAACGTATGCTGGATCAGAATAAGCACTTTCCGTTTATGGACGGTAAAACTATTTTTAAGTTGGCTGTCAGACGCTTGCCGGATGTCACCATGAAAGTATTGAAACAGGCCGGTGTTGCCATTGAGGATGTCGATTTGATTATTCCGCACCAGGCCAACCTGCGAATCAACCAATTTTATGCGCAGACCATGAAATTGCCCGAGGGCAAAGTCTATAACAATATTATGGCTTATGGCAACACCACGGCTGCTTCCATTCCTCTGGCTCTGGATGAAGCCCTGGAGAAAGGTATTGTAGATGGTGGTAGTACGTTACTATTTTTGGGGCTGGGATCGGGTGTTACATGGGGGGCGTGTTTGTATAGAGGGTTGTAGTGCTTTAAGGGTGAATGGTAGGCGGAGTAAGGGAATGCCAATAGGCAGAAATTTGAAATCAACGTATAGTCACCAGTAAACCGGAGAACAGGAGAACCTCGAGCGGCAAACCCACAAAATCTATTACCCAATCATTACTGCCCGTCCAAGTGGGACGGTCAGTTTTTCATGTGCGATTCAAGCAAACCATCTCTCTGATGCGGCTGCGGGTTGCCGCCTTTCCTTGACATTGTTTGTCCCAACAGTTACCTTTTCCTAACTTATACTTGATATCTATAGTTATTGGTATCGGGATCGTGGGGTATAAGCCACTGAGTAAACCTTTTCGATATCGATACCGATCATTTGGTTGTAAAACTTAAACTGAAATATAATATGCATGATCTCATTTCAAATACCGCCAGGCTTCAAGACCATATCCAGCAGGTTACCGGAGATCATTTGCTCAGAGAGCCGCTATATCCTTCCAATATCGAAGCTCTTGAAGGTGCTTCGGCGGTGCTTTTCCTGTTGGGGTTCATGCCCAGTCATAATGGCTCTGAACCAGAACCCAGTCTGATTTTAACCAAGCGATCCAAAAGCGTTACCCAGCCGGGTGATTTGTGCTGCCCGGGGGGTGGTATATCAGCCAAACTTGATACAGCTATAGCCAAAACTATGGCCTTACCTGGTTTTCCCATGTGGCGCTGGCCTTTCTGGACCAAAATTAAATGGCGCAATAGGCAGGAGGCTGAGATATTACGTCTGCTTTTCTCAACCAGTATTCGGGAAAGTTATGAAGAAATGCGTTTGAATCCTTTCAGGGTTCGGTTTTTAGGCCCTCTGCCGACGGAGCACCTGGTTATGTTTAGTCGGGTAATCTATCCCATGGTGGGTTGGGTATTTCGGCAACAGCATTTCCGGACAAATTGGGAAGTCGACAAAATTGTGGCAATTCCCTTAAGCGCATTACTTAATCCTGAGAATTATGTCCGCTACTTACTTGAGATCAAAGATCCCACGGATTCGGGGGGCAAACACCGGGTTTATGATGCGCCCAGTTTTGTGCATCGAACAAATGCGGAAAATGAGATGCTTTGGGGTGCTACCTGCCGTATGACCCTTGGTTTTTTGAAACTTGTCTTTAGCTTTTCACCACCCGAATTAGAGTTGCTTCCGGTTCTTAAAGATACGATGGATCAAACCTATTTAAAAATGGAAAGCAGGCATGATTCCACGGATATCGGATCGATTTAACAATATTCATCTGGTTTCAATGCCATGGCCGCTCTTTAAGCGCCCATCCATTCAATTGGGCACGTTAAAATCTTACTTAAATCAATCTTTTAAGCATACGCGCGTGGTTACACACCATATCTATTTGAATGTGGCTGCTGAAGTCGGTTATGAAATTTATAACGAGGTGTCAAAACGTACCTGGCTGTCTGAATGCGTGTATGCGGCCCTATTGTATCCTAAACGTTTTGTTGCTATCGAGACCTTGTTTCATAAAGAGGTTCAAAAGAATAAAGTTCTTTCCAAATTAAATTTTCGTGCCCTAATAAACACTACCCAACAAGCTACAAATAAGACCTTGAACCAGGTTGACTGGCAGGAAATCGGACTGGTGGGTTTTAGCATTTGTCTATGCCAGTTGACCGCATCGCTCTACGCGGCCAAGCAGATTAAAACAAAATCCCCTGATACCCTTATTATCGCTGGGGGCTCCACCCTATCAAATCCTGATTGCCGCAAGTATTTGGATGTGATTCAATATTTGGATGCTATTGTTATTGGTGAGGGCGAACTACCGTTAGCGAAATTCATAGCCCATTTCGAATCTAACGGTCACATGGATGAAGCCCATACAATTCCGGGGATCATCACAAGAAATACAACCGAAAACATGGCAAACTCATTTTATCAGTTGCCAAGTCTCTCAGATCTGCCAACGCCAAACTACGACGACTACTTTAAAACTCTTGGCGCACTTCCCCAGGAAAGGCAATTTTTTGCAACTTTGCCGGTGGAATCATCACGCGGATGCTGGTGGCAGGGTAGGGCGCTAGCAGACAAAGCCGACGGGTGCGCCTTTTGCAACCTGAATAAACAATGGGAGGGATATCGCAAAAAAGCACCTCAAAAAGTGGTTGCGGACATTGATGTATTGACTACCCGGTATCAAACCCTTTCGGTGGCCTTTATGGATAACGTTTTGCCACCCAATTCAACAAATGAAATATTTTCAAAGCTGGAACAGTTGGATAAGGATTTGAAGGCGTTCTCAGAGATACGAGCTACCACAAAACCAGATGAACTCGTAAAAATGCGAGCCGCCGGCATGTACGAAGTTCAAGTGGGCATTGAAGCACTGAGTACGGACCTTCTAAATAAAATGAACAAGGGGACGACGGCCATTCAGAACCTGGCGGTGATGAAACACTGCGAAGCCTTGGGTTTGCGAAATTTATCCAACCTGATGCTTTATTTTCCGAGTAGCAAGGAGGCCGATGTAACTGAAACACTAAACACCATTCAATGGGCTCTAATATTTAGACCATTAAAACCAGTGCCATTCTGGCTGGGTCTCGGCAGCCCAGTGTGGCGGGATGCCAAACGGTATAACATTCTGTCCACAGGCAACCATCCACATTATAGTGTGCTGTTTCCAAAGCAGATCACCCAGAAAGTGCTTTTCTCAATTCAGACCTATCGCGGTGATCGTATGCGCCAGCGCAAACTCTGGAAGCCGGTTGCAGAAAAACTTCGGGAATGGCATCAGTATTATGAAGATCTGCACCAATATCCGCAAACAGACCCCATTCTTTTTTTTCAAGATGGGGCTACTTTTTTAATTATCCGCCAACGTCATAAAACCAGGGATCCTTGGCAGCATCGGCTGACTGGCACCTCAAGGAAAATCTATTTATTCTGCCAAAAAATACGCACGATTAACCTCTTACGAAATAAATTTCCAGAGTTGAGCGAGGATCAGCTGATGCCATTTTTGAACATGATGGTTGCAAAAAAACTCATGTTTGCGGAACAGGGTAAGTACTTAAGCTTGGCAGTGCCCTATAAATAACCATGCCAGGGGCCGCCGCTCATGAGAACTGGGAATAAGATATCGTAAATAGTGCATTCCTCAGCCCATAGGATATAAATGAATACGCCCAAACTTAAAAGTTCTCTGGGGGAAGAAATCGAAACCCTCAAGTACAACCTGCCGGCTTTAATTGACTCATTAAAACTGGATGTGGATGTGTCCGCATGGAAGTCAAATGTTGATAAAAAGCTCCTTCCCAAGCTGTCATCGGATTACCCTTTGGTAGCGGCCATCTGCGGTGGTGGATCATCTGGGAAATCCTCGCTGTTTAATGCAATGATTCAGGAACATGCATCGCCCACAGGTGGCACTGCCGGAATTAACCGCCGAATTCTTATATCTGGCAACAAACGATTAACCACCAGCAATAAAGAATTTGGCGACTTGTTTGAAAATTTTGGATTTCGACCGAAGCCACTCAAGGATAAAGATGAACTGACACGGCCGGGAGATGCACGCTATATTTTAAATGACACAACTCCTGAGAATCTGATTTTGTTAGATACACCTGATTTTGATACCGGACTCAAGGGGGCTTATCTGAACCGGGAGATAGCAAGACAAGCTTTGGAAGTTGCTGACATCCTCATCTATATTTTTACCAATGCCAATTATAACAACCGAGATAACACCGATTTTATCTCGGATATACTCACCGGCATTGGTATGCGAAAGTGTTTGCTCGTATACCGCGTATATGCCAGTTATGCTGATGAAGAAATCAAACAACATGCCGAGACAGTTGCCCAAAACCTTTATGGCCAAGCATGGACCCAACAGGTACTGGGAGTCTATCGTGCTGAAGAGGATAATCGCGTAGCCGCGGATGAGATATTTATGAAGGCAGAGCCTGTTGGTAAAGATGACCTGCCTCTGATGGCATCTATAGCTGCGCTTGAGCGTGACAAGATTCGCTTGGAATTGATGAAGTCTGTCCTTAATGATGTGCTTCAAACGGCAAATGATATTTATCAACAGGCCAATATATCTTTAGCGGCACTGGACCTGTATCGCAATGCCTTGCAGACATGGCAGAGTCAGTGTGTACAGCAAGCCCTAAAAAGATTTCCCATGGACATTGTACTTACGCGCTTTATGGAAATCTGGCATCAAACCGATCCAGCCCATGTCAAGTGGATGCGTCAAGTCGGTCGTGTCATTGATTTACCTGTGAAGGCTGCCATCAAAACCGTTAAGTGGTTCCGGGGTCAAAATAGCCAGGCAGCCCAGAATTCCCGAAAACGTTCGGAGCAATTTGCTGAAAAAGCAAAGGAGGATTTTCTAACAGCCGCCAACGACCTATGGCGTAAATTCATGGATGCAGATATTTCGGTTGCAATCAGCTCAAACGATCCGGTGGCAAAAAAAATGAGTGCTGACCTTGAGACAATTCGACAATATCATCAAGGTCATGCCAGTGTTTGTCCACACCAAATGCAGATTACGTCTGATAGTCGCTGGATATTTAATATTAAAGCGCATCCTGCGATAATTGATGCAGGCGCCTTTCCTGATGCGGCAGATTGGCGTGCACGCATTGAATCGAAAATTTCGGATGCAAAAATATTGTTGGAACCATCCAGCTCTATTGACCATGATTTAGAGGGACTGGTGCATACATTCCGAAATCGCATGAATATTTTTGCTAAAATGGGACAGACTTTTTCAGCATTTTTAAATGTACTACCAGCTACGTTAGCTGTTACCTATATACTTTCCACTGGTGACCCTGTTGGTGCAGCTGGTATCAAAGTTAAGCTGTCAGGCCTTTTTGGTTTGAAGGATCTATACGCCCTGGTCGCGTTGCCGGCTACCACCGGGCTGCGCAAAGCAGACCGGTCACAGTTAGAGCTGCTCATGGGACCCATAGCCGAAACCTGGCTCAATCACAAACTTGAGATGATTCAGATAGTATTTGAAGACACAATCAGCGGCCAATCCTTGGATTCTGCAGAGGATATCGGAATCCAATCCAAAAAGCAGTTGAATGGGCTAAAAAAGGCATTAGAAGCCTGTAAGCAACGTGATACCGGAAATTAGGACTAGGTCCTTTAAAAAGGTGTTAATATGACTCAGGTAACCAGCGTGAAAACGATCAAGGCGATGGGGGAAATTGCATCTGCCCGCCGAGAGGTCCAAACGATTGTTGAATTACTGGAAGCGATACCATTATGGCGCCCAGCCACGGCATTGAAACAGGAATGCCGCGAAGTTCTCGACATCATTGACAACCAAAAGCGTCGATTTGACAAGAAATTATGCATTGTCGTGATCGGACCCGGAGGAGCAGGTAAGTCGACTCTGGTTAATGCATTGACAGGTCAAGACGATTTGACCCGCGTCGGAATACGCCGCCCAACAACCCAGAATGCTGTATTGGTTTGTCAATCATCCGAAGACGCAGACTTTATAACTTCAGAGTCTGATTCTTCTGCCATAGAAATTGTTGTGGAACCGAACGCAATACAATTGGATCATTATATTTTGGTGGACACCCCGGATATTGACAGTACCCACCAAGATCTGCATCGAGGAGTTGTTCGCAAAATTATCGAAATGGCTGATGTGCTTATTTGCATGTTCAATGCGGAGAATCCAAAAACCAAGGACCACGTTGATTTTTTTGGGAGCTACATTCAGCGTTTTGATGGTGAATCGCTCATAGGCGTCTTGAATAGATGTGATCGAGTGGATGAAAACGAACTTAAAGGATATATTGTACCAGCATTTCAAGATTACATAACCAAAGCTTGGACGCGACCTCTGAGTACATTGTTCTGTATTTCAGCGCGCAGGCATTTGAATCATCCCGGCTGGGATAAGAATGCGGAACCCAAACATGAATTTGATCAATATCAGTCTCTTAAAAATATGGTGATGGATGTTTCCAGTCTCACAAATGCTACTACGGAACGGCGCCTAAAAAATGCGCAACAGATGGTTGGCTTTATATCCACCGAGGTCCAGAGCGCAATCTCGCAGCGACGACAGCAAGTTGAGGCGGCGTGGTCCCAGATCACAAAAATGCAAAAAGACGGCTTGAAATCTGCCTTGGATGTCATCAAAACCAACAATGCCGGACACACAATGGGAGTGAATGTGCAGCTTTATCAGAAAATCGCACAACAGTGGTTTGGGCCGGTTGGATGGTTGATTGCCCTGTGGGCCCGAATATTGATTTTTGGGACCGGTTTAATGGCTTTATTTCGATTCGGAAATCCGATCCGCCAGGTAATGGGCATCATTTCTTCGTTACGGCATTTTAAGGACGCCAAAGCATCTGTTCAAACACTTGATAAAAGCGACATATTGGATGCTGCAGCGCGACAGTTCCGCTTGACGTATCTTTCGGCTTGGCCGGAAATTGCTGAGCTCTTGGTGCGCGGCGGGTGGGATCCGTCTATACGTCTTGCAGATAGGCAATTGACTTCCGACAGTGCTCTAAACGAAAATCTATTCTCCCAGTGGCAGGAAACGCTGGGGGCAACCATCGAAACCGCATCGAGACGGTTCAGCAGCATGTGGCTCCAGGTGTTGTTGAATTTCTCCAGTATTGCCATATTGGCACATATTGCTTGGTTAACCACAAGACACTACTTTGCGGCCGATTACCTATCAACTGATTTTTTCATACATGCCTTTATGACAGCCGGAATCACAATGATTTTGAGTTTTTTTCTATTTCAAGCAGCCCTAGGCTTAATTTATGGACCGCGACGAATTATAGCGAAATCTTTGGAGCAGGTTTATTTGCATCTGGATTCAAGCCAGATTATGTTCGTGGGGCCAATTTCAGAACAGATTCGCAGGCTGCTTGCCTTTTCTGATACACAGATCAATCAATAAACCATTTTTTTTCTTCCATTCCCTCCACAATTTGTATCATATCTACTGATTATCCAGCCCGCGACTATGCAAAAGTTGTTCAAACTCCAATCGCAGCACATTACCTCTATCTGTTTGACTGAGAGTTCCGAATAAATCTTAGCTGAATGCGCCACCAGCATGACTTGCTGTGGGCCATATTCTAAAATTTTAATCATAATAATATCATCAAAAATATTAATCAAAAATAAAAATAAAAAAATATTGTAAAATAAATAATCATTGACATTTTAAATTAAGTATGTTTATTAAATCAATCAATAAAGAAGGAATAGCATGAGATTATTAGATGTAAAATTCAATGATGAATACAACTACAGTCCATTTATTGATGAAATTGATAGATTTGAAGAGTTTGATATAGAGGTTATTACTAAGGAATATGATTATAAAAGCTCGTCAAAAAATAAAATAAAAGATATTGATAAAATAAAATAATTATGTTAGAATAAAGTCATCTGACATGATTTCGTCATGCGTGTTTCTTAAATAAGCCGTTGTTGGAGTTCCTTGGGGCTGGAAAGTAAATCACGGGATTTAATCGGCAAAAAATGAAAAGGGATATTTGAAAACACGCTGGTATAAAGCATCAGCATGCCTCAAGGAAGGATTCCCTGTATTGTTTTATGGGGAATTTTCAATTTTGAAAGGGAGTTATGGCTGTAAAAATTTCTGATAATGAGCTTCTAAAGGTTATCCATCAATACATGGATGCCGATAAGATATGCGAGGTAACCGACTTGAAGTTAAAAACACTCCAAGCACGGGTAGCCAAGTTGACCTATCAAAACGCAATCCAAAGTCCTTCTAATATTAGAGGACTGTATAAACCCAAACCCAAAATAGTGAAACTGAGCCAAAACGCCATCATAATCCCCAAGGCAAGAATCGAAGATGCTGATTTTAAAACCGGTGATATGTTTAAAGTATCTTGCGAGGGGGACCGCATTATCCTCAATCGACTTTAATTTTAAATTTCCTAAATTGTACCATACGTCAAGTTTCGACTTAACCTTTGAATCTAAAGAGGAGTCGAACTCCTTCCCCATACATCCTGCAGCGCGGAATGTATTCAAATGATAGATTAAGATCATACCGCCCGTCTGAAAAAAAGCGGGCCACTTAAATTTTGTTTTATTTCGAATATATTTTTGACAACAGGAATAGTTCTGCTGTGACGCCTGTTGATGAGGTTACAGGGATGTGGTACTCTGATGATATTAGGGTACTTACGCAAATGATAAATGCATAACTCATCGAGCTTCCAACATGAATCTAAAAAAAATATTTGGGGAGACAAAATGACACAAACAAAGCACACAAGGGGAGCCGCAACGGTGCACAGCAGTGAAGTCATATATAAAGGTCGGCAGTTTTCGTTTGTAAAGGATCAAATTACCTTACCGCATAAGGTTGATGCTGAAATGGCCTTTGTTAGACACCCTGGATCAGCCGTCATTATACCGGTTTTTGAGGATCAATCTATCGGTTTAATCAAACAGTATCGCTATGTCGTGAAGAGCTATATATATGAGGTGCCGGCAGGAACGATGGATCTGCACGAACAGCCTAAAACATGTGCCGCCCGTGAATTGGAGGAAGAAACCGGTTATGCAGCCACGGAGCTAATTTCACTTGGAGAAACCTTATTGCTACCAGCCTATTCAGATGAAATATCATATATTTTTCTGGCAAAAGGTCTGATCCCTACAGCACAAAAACTCGACGCAGATGAGATTATTAGCGTGGAGCAATATACAATCACGGAAATCATGGAAATGATCGATAATGGTATAATTGTGGATGCGCTTTCAATTTTAGCCATTTATCGTGGGTTAAAGTATCTTCAATAAAATAGTTATGCAATTTTTGGGTTGGCGGCGTTGTCGCCTTAAATAGCGCAGGCTTATCCACCAAACAAATTCCATAAACGTCAAAAAAGCAGTAATCAAATGTAAGTGGAGACAAAGATGATACCGGAAATACAGGTCTGGTTAAATAACGAGTTCATCCCGGGATCCGCGGCCACGGTTCCATTGCTATCACATTCTTTTTCAAGGTCAAGCGCCATATTCGAAATATTCCGCATTCATGCCGGTCCGCAGGGCCCGGCTGCTTTCAGGATGACAGCCCACCTTAAACGTCTGTTGAATAGTGCTCGGCTTCTGGATATGGACTTATGCTATTCTTTAGAGGATATCGCTAAGGCAGTTTCGGAAACCGCGACAAGGAACAAAATTGAAAGTGGTCTTGTCAAGATAATGGTATATTGGAGTGAGGAAATGGTGATCGGACTATTGCCCAATACAACAACAGATGTTGCAATTTTTACCGTAGCCGAAAATGATGATATGCATTTGGACAGCAGTGAGCCAGTTACAACTTGTTTGAGCAAATGGCACAAGATTGATCCAAGTACAGTTCCTGTGGAGGCCAAGGCATGTTCCAATTACTTGAATGCTTATTTGGCGCGTAAAGAGGCTGCCAAGCGTGGATTTGATGTTGGCATCATGTTGGATACGGATGGTTTTCTGGCGGAGGGATCAACTGAATCCTTATTTCTTGTCCAAGATGAGGAAATAAAGGTTCCGCCTTTGGGTCGCGTTCTGGCTGGTATATCGCGGATGTCAGTATTAGAAATGGCCGAAAAAATGGGTTTGCAAACTGTCCAACAAGCTCTAAAATTTAAAGATCTTCAGCAAGCAGATGAAATGTTTCTGTCGCATACCGGCAATAAGGTGGAAATGGTCTGTCAGTTTGAGCAAAAAAATATGCAAGTGCCCGGACCGATCACAAAAAAGCTCAGACACCAAATGCACCGCATCCTTACATTTCAAGATGATACCTATAAAGATTGGATGGAGCCCCTATCAAACTTTTGACAATTCAAGCCATATTGGTATATATATAAATATTTTATCCGCCCTCGCAGAATACCGCCAGCATACCCGTGGATGAATGCAAAAGAAATATGTTAATTGCTAGGTTGCGATGTTACCCACGGGTAAGGCGGATAACAGCAGCTTAGTCGAAGGCGAAAACAGGGATTTTAATGGGACCATGGGTTTGCCTGAGGGGATCCATGTGCACTGACCCCAATGTTGCCGCCTTGGGGTTAGCCCTACCCGGGCACA
Organism: uncultured Desulfobacterales bacterium; assembly: GCA_964633115.1. Classification (GTDB taxonomy): domain Bacteria; phylum Desulfobacterota; class Desulfobacteria; order Desulfobacterales; family B30-G6; genus B30-G6. The sequence goes on along the minus strand of CAZWEO010000031.1, from coordinate 5,295 downwards.
TGGTATAAAATTGGAGAACATATGAACGGCAGTGTGGACTATTGGTTGGGGCAACTATTGAGTCTTGTGTTTTATCTCATGACCATCCTTGTCTATAACCGCGCCAAAAAAGAGTACGTCGGGGGCAAAATTGCCGCTGCCATTAACTTAATTATGGTATGCCTGGCGATATTGTTGCTCACTGACTTCGTCGATTATTTCTTGCTTAAGTTGGTTTCAATTCAAAAGGACCTTGTTACCATTTCCAAAATTTTACTTAAACTGACGGCTATTTGTGTACTCTTTTTTGGCGGGCTCCGATTTTTTACAACCCGCTCAGATGACACCGAAATGGGTGAGGATCCAGATTTCTTGATAGGTGTGGGTACGGAATTACCGGCATCGGAAATTCAAGCAGATACTCCGGATGCTGGTTCGACAGCTGTTTTAGGAGAATTAACCCCCCAAAAAAATCCTCGGCTGGGCCGTTATGAAATAATCAAACAAATTGGCAAAGGTGCTATGGGGATTGTTTATAAAGGACGAGATCCCAAGTTAAATCGACTAACTGCCATCAAGACCATTCGCTTTGTGGATGAGTTCGATGAAGATAAAGTTGACCAGATTAAAGCCCAATTTTACCGCGAGGCGGAAGTTGTGGCCAAGCTTTCGCATAAAAACATTGTTAGAATGTATGATGTGGGTGAAGACCTAGACCTTTCTTACTTGGCCATGGAATATCTTGAAGGCCAAAGTCTGGAGCAACATACATCCCGTAATAACTTGCTGCCCCTGAGCCAATGTATTGAGTACATAATACAGGTTTGTGATGCACTTCATTATGCCCATCTTCAAGGCGTAATTCATCGGGACATCAAGCCTGGAAATATTATGATTCTTGGGGATGGCCTGGCCAAAGTCATGGATTTCGGCATAGCCAGAGCTGCCGGTGGAACTAAAACGCGCACAGGTGTGATCAAAGGCACGCCATTTTACATGTCACCTGAACAGGCCCGGGGCGGGGAGATCACAGGGGCCTCGGATATTTTTGCACTCGGTGTACTATTTTACCAATTGCTCACCGGTAAACTGCCATTTACCGGTGAGAATCTGGCAACTATCATGTATCAGGCTGCTAATAAAGCACCAGAACCAGTAACGACGTATAAACCCGATTTAGACTCAAGGATAGTTGCAATTCTGAATAAGGCTCTTGAAAAAGATCCCGAGATGCGATTTGCGAGTGCCGCGGAAATGTCAAAGTCTTTATCTGAATTCATCAACACTTCGCAGGCCCATCAACTAGAATCAGAAGGTGATCTGAGTTTTTCCAAACCTTCAGAGCAGCTGGGATTCCAATCTGATTTAACAGAGGAACCCCAAGAAACCATAAACCTTTCGGATCTAGAGCAAGTATTAACAGCTGATTCGGGCAAAAAAGGTTTCAATCTGACTGAACTTCGAGAGATCATGGCTGCTGGTAAAAAACGGGAGACAGAATCACAGGCTGAAACAGATGATTTTGGGGACGAGCAGACAATTGACCAGGTTAAGGGCGTTCAATCCGATCAAAGTAGGGAGTTGGTTGCTACAGAGTCTTTTCTGATGGAGCGGGAAGAACCGGCTCCGGATCGAGCAACACCATTCCAAAGGCAAATAGAAAGAAAAGCATTACCGGGATTTGTATTTCCGGTGGCCTATGCAGTTCTTACGCTTATTCTGATTGGCTGGGGATATTACTTTTTTTGGGTCAGCCCGAAAGCAGATAACCGGTTGTTAAAGCTAGTTTATTATCGGTATTTCGAATCCAAAGATCAAAAAGCAGGCGATATGGCTGCGGCCCAACAAAAGTTGGTTCAGCAAATCATGCAACAAAAACTAGCCGAAAAACAGGAGCGCGAACAAGAACAGACCCAGAAAAAAGCCGAAGAAATAAAGCAAGCCCAAATCATGGAGGAAAAGAAAAAGGAGCAAATGGCTCTGGCGCTCCAAGAAATAGATGCCTTAAAGAAAAAGGAAGCCGAACGTCAGGCCAAACTCGCGTTGGGAAAACAGAAGGAAGCTGAAAAACTACGCCGCATTGAGGAAGAGAAAACGAAAAAGGCAGAACGCATGGCAATGGAGGCCGAAGAAAAACGACGTGCCTTAGAGAAAGAACTACAACTCGAAAGAGAAAGACAACAAGCTGCGCTCAAAAGCAATATCGCCCAGATTGAATCTTTGGTGAAATCAGCCGATGCCTCACGTCAAAATAGGAAATACAGCGCAGCCAAAAATGAATATACAGCCGCCCTTGAAGCCATAGACCGAAGTGTTCACAGAGGCAATGCCATTTTGATGCAACAAAAGATTGATATTCAAGCGAAATTACTGCAGGACGATATGGTGTATGGCCCCAAAGGATATATAGAATATAATGGCCAATGGTTGTCTCCAGAGGCCTATGAGATGACACGCTACCAAGAGGGATACGTTAAATACAAAGGAAAATTAATTGATCATCGCAACCTTAAGAAGGTAGTTCGCACGAAAACAGAGCCCTTGGTCGAAGCGCATGTGATGTCTACATTTGGCGGCGAGACGATCCATAAAAAGGATATTAGATACCAGCGCATGAAGTTACAAGAGAGTACCAGTAGCAACTCCAGATATCGTGTCGACTATACCTGGGAGATATGGCTTTTTAAAGGCATCTCAGAAGGAAATTGTTCCATTGAAATGGCTTATCAGGTGACCCAGGATAGATGGAAGATACTAAAAGGGTGTGAGTGAACAGAAGGCAGGAGTCAGCCGCCGTCGCCCTTCGACAGGCTCAGGGCTATGGCGGCCAGGGAATTCAGGAGACAGAAGAGAAAAGTAAGCAGTAGGCCGTAAGGAGCAAGCAGAGAGCGGAAAACAGAAGCAAAGCATCCTGGCATTCCAGCATGCCCTCTTCGGTTGTCATCCCCAAGAAATCGGGGATCCAGGAAAGCGTCGAGCTGATGGCTTTGTCTGGGTTCCCGCTTCCGCGGGAACGACGGAAGGGGCTCAGGGCACGGGTTGCGGGATTCGGGTAGCGGTTTGCAGCGTTCCAGCATTCAGGCGTCCCGGCTTTTGCGTGTCATCCGATAACCCGCTAGAAAGGCAGTAAATGTCAATTCAGGGAGACATCCAAACATTTTCCTTGTCCGCCATTGGCCGACTGATTCATGAAGAGCGAAAGACCGGCATTCTGAAAATCAGCAGCGGCCAATATGAAACGCGTATCTATTTCGAGGATGGCGGGATCATTTTTATCAGTGGCGATCTAGCTGAAGATCTCTCTTTGGGCGCATTGTTAAAGGCTGACAACTTGGTGAATGAAGAGGATATCCAGCAAGCTTTGACAGTTGCTTCGCAGACCAAAAGAAGGCTGGGTGTCGTCCTGATAGAAAATGGTGTCGTGTCCCAGGATAATTTAATCAAAATTCTCAACTTACAATTCAAAGAAGCGATATCAAAGGTCCTGACATGGAAGCATGGTTCGTTTGTTTACCATGAAGGCTTGAACGGTTATGTGGAGGATATCCATCTAAAGATGGATCCTATCCGCTTGGTTGCAGAAGCTGAACGCTGGAAAGAATACCGCATACTGATTCCAAATGATCAGGTGATATTTCAAATTAAGGATTTGGACCTGCGTCCCAATAGCCTATCGGCCGAGGGCATATATGACATCATGTTGCTGATTGACGGTAAACGAACAGTGGCACAGATAATTCAGTCGACGGGCCGCACACGCATCGCAGTTTATCGGGCACTAACCAGTTTATTTGTGCAGGGCATCATCGAGCGGAAAGTTAAGCCGGAGGATCTCCAAAAAAGACAGATTAGCGTCAATGCCATCATGAACTTTTTCTTGCCTTTGCTAAAGGAAATCATTTCCGATCTATCTACTGAAATGGGGATTAAAAAGGCGGCATCCATTGTAAGGCATGCTGTTAATTATTCGCCGCCGCATGAATATTTAAATGTAATTAAATCAGAGGATACTGCCGCTACCATGGTTTTGAAAATACGAGATCGTATGTCGCATTCACCCCAGCCGGTAAAATCAACCGAACTGGCCGGAGGATTGAAAAACACCATTATCCAGGTCATCAAAGAAGAACATCGATTTTTGGGTCTTAATGCGGTTAACGGTACGCTTAAGCGGATTGATTCTCTCATCGAGGCCATGCCAGTGGAGCAAAAACTTATCGCCAAGTCGTTCATGCCGATACTGAACAAAATGTTTTTTAATACCAAGCGTTCCCAAGCTACGGAAGATATTTTTGCGCGTACGACCTCAGAAGGGATAATGACAGATGGTGGTACCGGCATAGGCAAACCCAACCTTGGCGCCATTGGCGGGGCCATGATAATTTCGTTTTACAGCCGAATTGCCCAATTGTTAATAGCTGACTTTGAAGCCGAAATTGGTGTTAAAGCTCACATTATTTTCAAGAAAATAATCGAAAACTCAGAATATAATGAAAAGTTTTTAGGCCAGTTTCAAGCCGCTAAGGACATATCGACCAATGTACAAAATATTCGACGGCATATTGCCAGTGAGGGGTATCGCCTTAGCAAAATGAGTTTTATCAAAGGCTTTCAAGAAGTCATTATCGAATTGCTGTTGGAGCAAAGGCAATTATTGGGGGATAAGCCCACACGCGCCAGTCTAACCAAGGTTCGCAAATTCATGTCAGATCCTAAACAAAAGGATTTAATTCCAATTGCCCAATATTTTTTAACCACATTAGGGAGCATTGCACCAGATCTAACCTCATAGTTGCAATGTTGAGGCTAAATTAGGCTTAAGGAAATAGGATGGAAAATCAATTAAATTTTTGGATGGCACAAGTCCTGATTCTGGTTTTCTACATTATGACATTGTTAATATACAACCGTGCCAGAAATGAATATATCGGCGGGAAGATTGGTGCCGCGATTAACCTGATAATGGGTTTTTTACTGATCCTATTTCTTTCTGACCTAGTCGATTATTTTATGGTTCTGGTTTTGTCAGGTGAAGACGATACCATTCAAATAATCAAAATTCTTCTTAGATTAACGGCAATCTGTATATTGTTTTTTGGTGGATTACGTTTCTTTATCGGAAAATCTCGTACAGTTGATGTATTGCAAAAGCCAGTTGATTTGGGCGAGCAAGATCAGCAAGTTGTGAAAACCGAATCCGAAATCTACGAGCCGGTCCAAAAGCAACCAGCAATTCAAGAAGAAAAACGCACGATGCCCAAATTAGGCTGAATATAAGCGTGAAATATTGTTAAAAATCTCAAAAAGTACTCGAAA
>CAZWEO010000030.1:0-49151 GCA_964633115.1 uncultured Desulfobacterales bacterium | reverse complement strand
GATTTAACAAAAAATTACGAATGCCAATTGTCCGTTGTTCGCCAAATGGTTTTCAATATTATATTTAACAACCGGGATGATCATGTAAAAAATTTCGCCTTTATCATGGATCACAATGGAGACTGGTCCTTATCACCGGCATACGATTTAACATTTTCTCCTGGACCTGGAGGTGAACATACAATGACAATAATGGGGGAGGGCAAAGCACCAACCATTCGGGATGTTTACAAGGTTTGTGACAATCACAGCATCAAGCAAAAAGAAACCGATGCAATAATTAAGCAAATAATTGATACTTCCAATAAATTTTCTTTTTACGCAGATCAATATTCCATTTCTACCAAGCTGCGTAAAGAAATCGGATCAAAAATTAAAGGCAATATATCTAAACTTTGCCAATAAATTCGACCGCGCCGAACAAAGAGTTTGCCCAAGTACTGGCCTTTTTTCTGCCGGACCAATGAGCTGAATTTATCGATAAGCTCCTGTTTATAACGGCTGTTACCCGTGCGAGAATAAACGACAACAAGCGTACGGGTCGACGCCTCGGACGTTCGCTTATAGGGAGCAGACTCAACCCAGGTCATCTGGGTTTTATAATAGAAGAGAAAACCCGCTGTAGCCAGGATTGCCATAATGATGAAAAACAGCATATTTTTTTTCCTCGACCCATTTTAGGTTTGCCGTATAAGCGACCTGTACCTTGGGCTAATTTCGATCAGTTCAGCATGGCTGCCCTGTGCCTGGATGCGGCCGTTATCCATGATGATGATTTGATCAAACTTTTCCAGATGAGAGGTTAGGTGGGTAATCATCAGCAGGGTGCGGCCCTGTGCAGCCTGTAACAAGGTCGGCATAAGTTTCTTGTAGGTGTTGGGATCCAGCCCTTCGAAGGGTTCATCCAGCACCCAGATGGGAGCCTCTTGCAAAAACAGACGGGCTAGTATCAATCGTCGCGCCTGGCCGCCTGAAATGGTTCGGCCGCCCTCACCAATCCAGCTATTCAATCCATGGGGTAGGCTTTCCACCCAGTCAAGCAATTGTGCCTTTTGCAATGCAGACTGCATGGCGGCCGTATCGGCTTCAGGTTGCGCCAAAGTTAAATTTGCTTGCACGGTCGTATGAAATAGATGGGCGTTTTGGGAAGCGATGCCAATGGCCTTACGCAGATCAGGTTCGCTCAAGCCACGGATGTCATGACCTCCAATTTGTATGCGGCCGTGGGATGGATCCCAGAATCGAGCCAGCAGGCTGACTAAAGTGGATTTGCCCGCACCGGTTTCCCCCAATACGGCTACATGTTGGGCATGTTCGATATGGAGATTAAAGTTTTTTAAAACCGGCCTTTCGGTTTGTTGATAGTGAAAATCAATTTGCTTAAAAAAAATATCGTACTGCTTGATCGGGGCGTCTGAGGTAGTTGGAAAAGTGACCAGGGGCTCACCTTGCACCAATTCTGTCAGCCGTTTGCCGGCCTGTCGTGTTTGCCCTATATATTGATAGGCCAAGGGAAGGGGTGCAAAAGCTTCAAAGGATGCCAGGACTGCAAAAACTACTAGAGCCAGATTGGTACCGTCAAAGTGGCCGGTTTCGATGCGGTCGATCCCGATGCTTAATACGGTTAGGGTTGCCAAACCGCTGATTAGGATAGTGGCTGCTGCAGAGAGTCCGCGTAGATTTCCCATACGCTTTTGGATCTGGAGCAACGCCTGGCTCTCGGATCTCAAGCTTTCGACCCGTTGGTTCCAGGCATGAAACAGCATCAATACGGCCATGCCTTGGATGGATTCGACAACACGTATTCGCAAGGTAGTTGTTTGAAAAACCAGCTTGCGGCCCAGGTCCGCCCCGGCTTTGGCGGCTATCAAGGGTACTAAAATAGTAGAAACCAACAGAAATAGCAGTGCGCATCCAGCCATCCAGATGTCGAACAATGCCAAAAGTCCAACAACCATCAGAATGGTTAAAATAGCCACCACGCTGGGTGATAGCGTGCGTACATATAAGTTGTCCAAGGCGTCGATATCGCTAACGATGCGATTGAGAATATCGGCGCTACGGTATTGCATCAAACGAGCCGGTGCCAGGGGCTCGATCTTGCGATAAAACCACACCCGCAAGCTGGCCAGTATTCGAAAGGTGACATCATGGTTGGTGATGCGTTCACCATATCGGGCCAAGGTGCGGGTGGCGGCAAATAGCCGTACGCCAATACTTGGATAGAAGAAATTGAACAGATGGGCCGTGCTAAGTGTTAGCCCGGCAAAGGCTGCGGCGGAGATGAACCAGCCCGACAAGGCCAGCAGACCCACAGAAGCCAAGACAGCCAACCATCCCAGGAAGGTGCCCAGAAGCATCCGTTGGATATGCTGCGTTAGCAGGTTGAGAAAAGGAGAAAATGGTTTTGTGAAATGCTTCATGAGATCGTCAGCGATAAGCCATAAGGTATACGCAGCTGATGGCTCTATGCTTACTGCTTATGGCTTTCAAAAATGCTTCCATTATCCAAACCATAGATTTTGTCAAAATTGTCTAGCTGTTCCCAGCGATGGGTCAGCATGAGCATGGTACGATTGTCAGCAAAGGACATCAGAGCCTGCATCACCTTTTGGGCTGTATCCATGTCCAAGCCAGCTGTGGGTTCATCCAATAACAAAACAGGTGCATTTTTTAAGAATACACGTGCCAGAGCCACACGCTGTGCCTGTCCCCGTGACAGGCCCCAACCATGCTCACCGATCTGCGCTTCAAGACCTTGGGGCAGTTTCTGGGCAAAATCGAGGACGTGGGCTTGATATGCAGCTTTTTCGACATCCGTCGGGCTGGCCTGCGGCTGTCCCAAACTGATGTTTGCAGCAATACTGCCTTGAAATAGTAAAGGATCCTGTCCTAGCCAGGCCAGGGATTGCCGCCAGACTTCCAGGTGTATTTGAGAAAAGGGTTGGCCATTTATGCGAATGTCACCTTGGTCAGGCTGTATAAATCCGAGTAATAGATTTAAAACGGTTGTTTTGCCGGACCCACTCTCACCGACGAAGGCCACATGTTGGCCTGCGGTGATGCCTATATCCACATTTTTTAAAACCGGATCTTTGTCTTTAGAATAGGAATACCCCACCTGATGAAATTTAATGCGAGCGGGTATTGTCGTATCCATTTGTTGCTGACCTGTGAAATTTGTTTCAGGTCGGGTGGATAGAATTTCCAAGATACTCTGGGCCGCACCCAATGCTTCGGCGCGGGCATGATAGTGGGTGCCCAGTTCTCGTAAAGGCAGATAAAAATCAGGTGCCAGCAGCAGGATAAAAAGACCATGCTTTAGGGTGAGTGTTTGGCCGTAGAGTCCGAAGTTGGCATAACCCAGGTAGGTGGTTCCCAGGTAAACCGCCACAAGCGCTATAGCCAGTGAGCTGGCCAGTTCCAATACTGCCGTGGATAAAAAAGCGACGCGCAGCACTTTCATGGTGCTCTGGCGGTAGTCGTCTGAGACACGCGCGATGGCGGTATCCTCTTCCTGACTGCGATTCAAGAGTTTAAGCGTCGGTAGCCCCTGGAGGATATCCAGGAAATGAGCGCTCAGGCGTGACAGCGCCTGAAAATTTTGCTGACTGATGGATTCGGCACCCATACCGATGAGCACCATGAATAAAGGTATTAAGGGTGCGGTCAACAACAATAATCCCCCGGCGGCCCAACTAATGGGGAAAACAAACGCCAAAATAGCAGCTGGAATGGCAACTGCCAACGCCAACTGGGGCAAATAGAGTGCATAAAAGGCTTGCAGTGCTTCCACCTGTTCCAACAAGACAGTGGATAATCCACCACTATGCGAGCTGCCGCTATGGATGGGGCCTAAGGCCCCCATATGACGCATCAACATCATGCGACTTTCTTGACGTATACGGGCGCCGGCTTGAAAGCCAAATACCTCTCGGGCCCAGGCCAATACAGCGCGTACGAGGATAACCGCAAATAACAGCCATAGAAGGGGGCTGAATGCAGCTCGAGACAGTCCATCCATAAAAGCGCCGTGGATGATGCGCGCTAAAAGCGTAGCCTGCAAAATTAGCAGCAACCCGCCGCTAAAACCAGCTACAACAGAAAGCAGAATCCATATCCGCACATGCTGAAGGTTTCCGGCCAACCAAACAATGGGTTTCGGAGAAACTGTCTGATCCGCTAAATTATTCAAGAGAGGGGACGCCCCTTAAATTATAAGTTTCTAGTTTCATGTGATGGAAAGCTCTTCTATTTCCACAATTTTTTCTCCACGTCGGACGGAAGTACTGATAGCAGGTTGTGAAAGATCTAACTTTAAAGCCAATTCTGTCATTGTATATCCCAATTCTCGAACTGCCCAGAAACATAGGAGGCTTCGAGCTTTTACCCTTTCTGGCTGTTTTCCTGGCTTCAGTATCTCGCTCGGCTTGATGCCGAAGATCTCAGAGACTCTTAGTGTGAGATTTTGTAAATCATAACCTTCCGATCTCAATTGGTATTTGCGCTCGAGCTGTTCATCTGCCGCGTTTAATACTCTTTCAACAAAATCAGAATCTCCTAAAATACGCTCATCACTTTTAAGATGAAAATTCTGACGTCGGAGTGGTTTAATGGCGGTCCAGCCACCGTTACTGCGAAGTAGTCCGCCACCGGTCAATTCTGGTCGTGTACCAACTGTAACACCCTCCAGCACAAAACGTTTATATTTTTTACGTGCAATGGATATCTGATTAGCAAATAGACGCAACACATAGGCGTGATCCTGCCAGTTATTTTTAATTTTGCCCATGAGGACAGCGTGGCCACAAAAAGCATAGGAGTCGAGGTTTCTAGCCTCTGCAATGAGTGCTGCCCGGAGGGGATTCAAATGGATGTAGCGAACCAATTCCAATAGGTAAGAATCTTCTTGGCAGAGAATTGATTTGTAACGGTTTTGAAAGAGTTTTCCAACACGGCCATGACTACGATTAAAATTCATAGCATGACCTGTTAGAAGTCTTCGCATTACCGTGGCGAGTGGGTATGTACCAGTACGAAGTAAGAGGTGGAAGTGGTTGGGGAGCAGTGCCCAGGCAAAACAAATCGTATTGGTTTCCAACAACACTTTTCCAAGCCGATCGAGAAAATTATATCTATCGGTATCATCTAAAAAGATGTTTCTTTTTTCGATACCTCTAACAATTATGTGATGAAGGGCTCCTGGGGCATCAATGCGGGCTTTTCGTGGCATGTTGAAACGATATCATATTGCATGCATAATAGAAACTTATAATTTAAGGGGCGTCCCCTAATTGTTTTTATTGATTTAAACAAGTATCATCTCAACATTATTATTCTTTGGCCGGGTTGCCACTTTTGTAGATATGGACTTCGGCTTTTTCAAGGGTAACCAGGCCTTCGGTGATGACGCTTTCTACGCTTTTTAGGTAGCCATATCAGAAAGCATCCTGTCATATTAACTACCAGGGTACCATATGGGAATGAGATACTGTGGGTCAGGTTCTGGACCAATCCGCTTAGGCCATATCTTAAAATCGCACCAATGAAGCCGCCCAATCCTACAAGCAATATTTTACTCATCGATCACCAATATATTTCACATATCGTTTACAACGCTATAAAACAAGTCGAGCCTATGGCATTTTTTTAAATGCCTGTCAAAATAAAACCGGTGACGGATTAAATTGCCTTCGTTTAAATACCCTGTAGTTTGCTGCAGGAGGGAAAACTTCGGCGAATTCCGCTTTGATACCCCGCAACTTGCTACAGGGAGCTTCATTATAAAAATTTTTAAAGTGTGAGAAAAATAGCTAGGCGCCGACGGCAAAAGCGATCGCCTTGACAGCATCATTAATGCTTACCGATCCGGTATTGATAACAAAATCGTAATTGACCGGATCGGCGATATCGGCATTAAAATATTTGCGGATAAAGGCACGACGATCCGATTCAGTCCGAAGGACGCGCCTATGGGCCTCTTCTTCGGAGGTATCGAATTCTTGGACAACGCGTCGAACCCGTATCGGTCGGGGTGAAACAACGCGGATCTGGAAGCACGTCTCGGATGGTAGTATAAAATTGGCACCGCGGCCCACAATTACAGCACGACCATGTTCACCAATAGTTGCGATGACCTTCATGAGCTGTTTTAGATATTGGTCTGGCCAGAGATGACGATCGTGCACCAGCGATGCAATCCAATCCTCAATGATTTTTTCAACGGAACGGCTTGTGGTTTTCATGCGACATCCTTTCGCGCCGAGTGGTTTGGACAACCAAAGGAAGGCGTAAGTCTACGAAACTGAGTGGATAGTGGGTCTTGGTAGTAATCTTCGATCAAGCAGATATGTCAGCGAAGAATGAGTTAGCTTGAAAACAGGTGTGATGGAACAGTAATAAACGTGGCGCGTTTAATTTTGAGATCTATTATAATTCAAATGCGTAGATAATGTCAATAAGGGGTAGCATCAGTCATAACCGACATTATTTTTTATTTGAGGTGTTAGATTGTAGATAGCTTGACTTACCGTCACCTTGGTATGGTAATGATAGCCTATTCTGATCTCCAATTAGCCACAATGCCTAAATAAAATTATAACGGATGAAATCGAAAGAAGAAATTTGTCCCAAGTGTGGTTATCAGCCCCTTTCTACGGACGCATGCCCACAGTGCGGGATCACTATTTCAAAATTTTTAAAAGTTTGGGAAGAAAAGGGACGCAGTCCGAAAGACCAAATAGAGATACCAGAAAAGTCGGGGTGTAAGGATGACTTTTTTTGGTTGCTGAAATGGATATTTCTATTGAAAAGGAGGGAAAGCGGCCGCTAATTATATGTCAAACACCCATTGATTCTGTCCGCAAGGAATCTTGGGAACCGCCCGGAAAAAACCATGTCGTGCTGTTGGAAAACGGAAGTACCCATTGGTTGACGCCGGACGAATATGCCGCCGTTGACAAGTTAAAATACATCAATCTGGATACGCTGATTGAAAAATACAATCAAGCAAAGCGTGAATTAGAGTTTTAGTTGAATTCATAATTATACTTTATTAGAGAATTTTTTTGGCTCGAACTAACAAAGCATGTCAAAATAGCACAACTTATGCTGATTATTGGTGTTTTAGTGGGGTATATGATTCATCTTTATAGGAGAAAACTATTATCCATAGCGGATAAACCGTGGGCTAGTAAATCAGACAAATTTGTTGAAGTAGCGAAGCAAAACAATATTGGTCAGATGTCAATTCTACTAAAAAAGGAGGCAAGAATGAAACCAAATAAAGCCCCGTATGTCGTGATGATTATTCTTTGTGTTTTTACTTTGTTTTCATGCAGTCAAAAGTTTCCAAAGCCCATATCTAAAGAAGAAGGAGTTCTGGTAATCGCTCATAAAGCTACCAATGAGACCCAATTTGATTTTGGATTTAAATATGAATTGAAGTACTTGCCAGAAGCTTCAGTTAAGATTAAGATAAAGCCGAGCATTAAAAGCGATTTTATTATGGTTGATCACTTTCCGGTTGGTGAATACTGGATAACCGGTGTAACAACGTTGCCGGATCACTCTGGTACGACGATACCGATGTCACTGAGAAATGAAAAAACCATAAACGGGGACTCTTTTGAAATAAAGCCCAAGCATATTACATTGCTAAATAGCAAATTTGTCGTCATAAATTCAATGAGAACCGATTCTGGTACAGTTCAGAGCTGGAAACTTGAAAAATTGGATGATAAATCTAGAAATGAGTTAGTAAATAATCTAAAAATATTAGAAAACTCGAAACTTTGGAGTTTTTCTGATTAAAAAGGAGGAAAGCCATGACACCCATGACAGATAGCAAGAACCTGCTGGATTGTGCTTATTACTGGGAACGTGTTGCTCCGGATCGGACTTATTTCACTCAACCGCTTGGTGGTGATGATGCCAACCTCAAGACCTGGACCTGGAAAGAGGCGGTTGGTGAGGCCCGGCGCATGGCGGCCTACCTCAAAAGTCTCAATTTGCCCGAGTCGAGCCACATCGCCTTGTGCTCCAAGAATTGCGCCCATTGGATATTAGCGGATTTGGCTATCTGGATGGCAGGACATGTCAGCATCCCAATTTTTCCAATTTTGACTGCCGATATAGTCCAATATACCCTCGAGCATTCAGACTCCAAACTCCTCTTTGTCGGCAAACTTGACCCGATCTGGGATGAAATGAAAAAAGGTGTGCCCGCTGACATGCCCCAGATTGCTTTTCCCCTCGCCCCTGAGAGTGGTTTGGACCAGTGGGATGATATCGTTGCCGATCACGAACCCCTGACAGAGCCGGCCGAGCGTTTACCTGACGACTTAGCTACGATTATTTACACTTCGGGGAGTACTGGCAAACCCAAGGGTGCCATGATTAGCTTTGGTGCCATGCACCAAAGTGCCAAAGGGATTTCAGATTATCTCAAGACCCATGATCGTGACCGAGTTTTGTCATATCTACCCTTATCACATGTGTTTGAGCGCTGGGTAGCCGAGGCACATTCTCTATATGCCGGCTTTCCGTTGTATTTTGCTGAGAGTCTTGAAACCTTCATTGCGGATTTGCAACGCGCGCGTCCGACACTATTCATTTCAGTACCGCGTCTGTGGCTCAAATTCCAACTCGGTGTCTTTCAGAAGTTGCCTCCGAAAAAACTTGATCTCCTATTTAAAATTCCAATTGTGAATGGTCTTGTTAAAAAGAAGATCCTGGCCCAATTGGGACTGGACCACGTGCGGTTTGCCGGTTCAGGCTCCGCTCCCATCCCCAAGGAAATCATCGAGTGGTATCGAAACCTGGGGCTGGAGCTACTTGAAGGTTATGCCATGACCGAAAATTTTGCTTACTCCCACTGCAACAAACCCGGTGAGGTGCGTCCCGGCTACGTAGGTCCTCCATATCCGGATGTACAACAAAGAATTAGCGAGACAGGCGAAGTCCTGATCAAGAGCCCCGGTAACATGATGGGTTACTACAAGATGCCGGAAAAGACCAAAGAGGAATTTACTGAGGATGGATTTTTTAAAACGGGAGATCTTGGGGAGCTTGATGAGAAGGGACGCCTTAAGATTACCGGTCGTGCAAAAGAACAGTTCAAAACATCTAAAGGAAAGTACGTTGCGCCCGCACCGATCGAAAATCAGCTTGCTTTGAGCGTCCATGTGGAGGCTTGTTGTGTAACCGGCTCGGGATATCCTAAACCGCATGCGGTGGTGATGTTATCGGAAGGTGCCCGCAAAACCATCGAGCATGGAGATAAATCAACAATTGAAGCGGACCTGGCAGCGCATCTAAATAGCATAAACCAAAAGCTCCCGCATCACGAGCGATTGGCATTTGTGGTTGTGGTAAAGGACGAGTGGCTTCCAGAAAATGGCTTTCTGACACCCACCATGAAACTCAAGCGTTCCAAGCTAGAGGAAGAGTATGGCCCTTACTCCGACGCGTGGTATGGGGAGAACGGGCCAGTCGTATGGCAAACATAGTGAAAAGATTAAAGTATGTAGTCTGATCTGTTTATTTTCCCTTGAATCTTTTTCCCTTCCAGGAAACGACGGATATTTTTTGCGGCCGCTTTTGCGGCCGCCGTCATAGCACCGGGAACATCATCGGCATTGTGGGGAGATCCAACCAGGTTGGGTAGGTCAAAAAATGGATAATCCAATTTAAAACCGTCCGGCGAACCGGGTTCCGACCACCAGGTATCGACCCCTGCTCTGAATGATGGTGTAGCCTTGAGATGCTCATAAAGCGCCTGCTGATCAATCACCTTGCCCCGAGCTACATTGATGAGGATGGCATGGGGTTTCATGAGCTGCAATTCGCGTTTGCCGATAAGATTAACGGTTTCTTTGTTCAGCGGTACCGTCAATACGAGTACATCAGATTTGGCGAGAAGGGTATCCAGGTCATCCAGGTTGCCCACAAAGTTGAGCGGTACCGGCGATGTGCCGGAACGATTGATGCCATGGACCTGCATACCCACGGCTTGCATTAAACGTGCAATGGCCGCACCGTTACCGCCCATGCCGACAATCCCACAGATACTGCCTTTAAGCTCCTGATTGTATCCTGCCGGATCGAAAGTGCCCCTGGCAAGTTCAAGATGCCTGGGTAGAATCGATTTTGCCAAACAGAGGGTCATCGCCAATACATGCTCGGCCAGGGGCTCGGCAAAGGCACCTACATTGCTGGCTACGGTAATGCTCGCGGGAATGGAATTAAAGGGCACTTTGTCTGCGCCGGCAAACATGAGTTGGATCATGCGGGTCCTTTTTAAATAACGGGTTTCCTGGGCAGTGATTTCTGTGGGAGACCAATTGTTGGCCAGGATTGCATCGGTGGTTTCAAGTGCAGATAGGCGTTCCGGTTCAGTCAAATCTGGAAGATATTGAATTGTGGCAATATTGTCCAGAACCGTGTGGATCGCCTGCTTTTGAGTTTCAGTGGGGAGATACGTAACAACGATTTGAAAGGGCATTTTTTTTAATCCTGTTAGTGTAGTTATAGCACTTGTCAGAAAAACTTTCCGAAACCTTAAGGAGGAGTACCCCTATTTTTTTGAATGGACATATCAATCCAATTTTGGGTTTGTGTCCCCGGATTGGTGATGAAAATTGTATGATTAAACATGTTCTATTTCGGTATAGTTTGAAACCTCTGAATTGGTTGTGCAGAGGTCGCTCGTATTAAGAAGATGGACATCGTTTTTTCCAGTTAGGCGCGCAAAGTCCTTTATTTCCTGAGTTGAAACCCGCAGGTAGTTCTCCAAACGCCGGGTTGACTTATCTATATTTAGGCGTTCTCGCAGTTCTGGGTCCTGTGTGGCGATGCCCATGGGGCACTTGCCCGTATTGCAAATGCGGTATTGCTGGCATCGGATGGCCATCAGAGCGGCAGATCCGATAGCAACCGCATCAGCACCCAATGCCAGGGCTTTGGCAAAATCAGATGAAACGCGCAAGCCGCCGGTAAGTATCAAGGATACATCCGTAGCCCCTTGGGCGTCCAAATATTTTCTGGCCCGATAGCCGGCAAAGATGGTGGGAACAGATGTGGCGGCTTTAACGAATTTGGGTGAGGCCCCGGTGGCTCCGGCGCGACCGTCAATAGTAATAAAATCCGGTTTGGCGAATAAAGCCACTTCCAAATCTGCTTCAATTTGACCCGCTGCGAACTTGATGCCGATGGGCTTTCCCTTGGAAACTTCGCGGAGCCAAGCCACTTTGTCTTTCAATTCGTCCGGGCTGGTAATATCATCAAAATGGGCCGGGCTCACAATGTCGGCACCCACTTTACGACCGCGAATATCGGCGATTTCTGGGGTTACTTTGCTGGCAGGTAGATGCCCGCCCATGCCGGGCTTGGCTGATTGACCGAATTTAATTTCAATGGCGTCAACCCGCTGAAAATTTTCTTCGCTTACGCTATACAGGTTAGGAACATATTCGAAAATATAACGATAGGCAGATTCAATGGATTCCGGAAGGATACCGCCCTCACCAGAGCACATGGCTGTATTTACGGCGGCGCTACCGCGTGCCAAGGCAATTTTGGCCTCCCGCGAAAGCGCCCCAAAAGACATGTGGGTAATAAAGACCGGCGTTTCCAGGATCATTGGTTTTCTGGCCGCTGGCCCGATTTGGGTGGTGGTGTTAACGCTTACCCCCTTGTTTAAGGGGATGGAAGCGAGTTGTGCGCCTTTAATCAGGATATCGTCCCATGAAAAAGTCGGTTTACGGGTGCGCATAGGTTCGATAATGGAACTGCCTGTGTCGGCCATTTGATGGATGTCGGCCATATAGGTTTCAATTTCATCTGAAGCGCGTAACAGGTCATCCAAGGATTCAGCTGCAGCGACATCATCCGGTGCCGACGTCGTTTCGGGTGGCTCAACCACTGCCTGAAAGTATTTTGGAGGAGACCCACAAACCGGGCAAGTCCAATCATCCGGCAGGTCGCTCCAAAGGGTGTCTTCTTTGTCATCGCTATAAACGAATGCACACACCTGACATTTGTATTCGGCCATGGGTTCTCTCCTTATACATCTAGGTTGGCTGGTTCATAATATTCCTGTGGGTGCTTGCAATAGGGGCATTTCTGGGGTGGTTCTAATCCGGTATCGGTATAGCCGCAGATGCTGCATTTCCATTTGATGGGTTGCTCACGTTTATATACGCCGCTGGATTCAACCAGTTCCAATAATTTCTGAAAACGATCGCGGTGTTCTTTTTCGATCTTGGCGATCTGCGTAAATAAAATCGTAGCAACGTGGTTGCCTTCTAGCTCGGCTTGATGTGCAAATGTTGGGTACATATCCGTGGTCTCGTAATTTTCACCGCCGATGGCTTCTTTCAGATTATCTATGGTCGTGCGATCACCCTGGAGCAATTTATATTCCTCGAGGGCATGATATTTTTCGTTCTCAGCGGTCTCCTCAAAGATTTTTGCTATGTAATGATATCCTTCCCGACGAGCAATTTCCGCAAAGTATGAATAACGGCTACGGGCCATGGCCTCACCATTAATCGCTGTGTTGAGGTTTTCTTCGGTTTTACTCATTGGTCGGCCTCCTCATTTCAAAGGTTGTCGTCAATTTAGGCAATCGTTTCATTCTGAATGATGGAACCAAATCCGCATTCGCGTCGGCCAGTATCTAAGACGCCGCATGCGCCGTTGGGCTGATATCAGTCGGGTCAAAGTTTTTTTGCCAGCGGCCACATGTCCATATATTTCGCCATTGAATGCCTCCACAATCATAAAGACCTCGGCTTTGAGGTCTGGAAAGCATTGCATCAGCCGGCGGCCATATTCCTTGGGTGTATCGCTGGGCTTGGCAACCAGGCCACTGATTTTCCCCCAGCGCAGCATGCGATAATATATTATCGCGGCACTGTCTACGCCTTTCACCAAAGCCACGATATATTTACATAGGCAACGTAGAAAATCCAGACAGGCGATTAGAAAACGTTTCATCTCTGCGGCTGAGATTAAATCTCCGCGTTTGTCGTGCTTTTTTTTCAACAGCCATTGTACCAGGCGTATGATCCCATAGACCAGGACAGTCAAGGCTACCAGTGTCATTAAGGTAATTAGACCCGCTCCCAGAATTTTAAACAGGGTCGCCTGCCAGCCCTCCACGACCGGCGTGCCCATCTCTTCAAGGGAGGGAATATTTTCGTCCTGTATATCCGCGTACAACTTTATTTGCCTGGGGTGGAACAGGAATATAAGAATTTTGATGAGGTATGGTTTAAATGGGCCGGCCATATTTTGAAGTGCGACGAGGAGTGAGTCAGCTTTGAGATACAGGTAAGGGTAGGCTAAAAGTGACGTGCCAGCACTAAAGAAAGCAACCATACTCAAGGTGCTCAGGATAACGCCGATTCCGTGGTATCCGGCCATATAGGATTTTCGTATTTGGCTGCGGCTGCGAGCCAGAGCGATTGCAATCAAACTAAAAACAAAAAAGGCCAATATCATATAGTGAATAACCTGACCTTCCAGGTTGAGTTTGGTTCTGCGGTCGATCAAGGCGTAAATAATCAGCAATAGTATAAAGAGTCCCAAGCCTTTGTCGAATTGCATACAGGTTGTCAAATAGGTTTGCGGGGTTTTTGCGAGAAGCCTGCCCCCGTTCCAAAAAAGCCACATATAATAAAAAAACGGTAGTAGGATCACCCATTGCGGCGGTGTTTTGGATTCGAGAAATAAATGACGGCTCCACTCGGAACTTAAAATTGGGGAATTATAGTGCTGGATCCACAACAGGACAAACCAAATGACGAGTACAAAGCAGATTGATTGTAGCAACACTATTTGAAAGTTGCGCAGATTATAGCGGATAGCTATGTGGGTTGTCAGACCACCTATGACCAGTACTACAACTGCTGGTAGGGGCGGAAAGATGGTTTGGGTCAAAACCAGCGTTAAGAACACGACCCAGGCATAACGCCAGGAAAGCTCCATGCCACCGCGTGCAAGTGTTAACAAAAATTTTTTACGTAACCTCATACCGTTTCCACATGATCCAAATGAATATCCTTGATGCGAACCATATCAGACAAGGCACCATCAGGGTCATTGCTTGGGGCAGACGCCAGTTGCCAGATAAATTGCACCAAGGGGGTTTTAAACGCTCTGGCGTAGGTGGCAACTTCCTCGGTCGTCTTGCCATGCTGGTAACAAAAATAGGCCCAGCTGGCACCGCGTTGCAGCCCGCGAAACTGCTGCATGAGGGATGGTGGCGCTCCTTGGCTTCGCATTTGTATGCGGCCGAGGATTTCAAGTATGGTTGTCAACTGATGGGTTCCCCGCCCCGCAGCTATTCGTGAAATACCTGCCCCTTTTATGGTGCCATTGGTGAAAAATCCTACTGCCAGACCCATTTGATCCAAGCGCATACACAAGGACGCAATTACTTCGAGGGTAGTTTCAAATGCATCAAAATCGAGTTCTTTTTCAAATGAGTGCACATCCAGAACAAGGAAGACTTTACCCTGCTCGGAGGGTTCGAATACTTTTTCCTGGAGTTTAAGTCTCCGCGCGCTGGCTTTCCAGTGAATATGGCGTGCAGGTCGGGCGGGCTGGTAATCCTGGGTGCCGATTATGTAGATTGGGTCCTTAACTGGGCTTTGGCTTCCCGGGGTGCCGAAAAGATCATGCTTGGGTAGCGAAACCGTCCGCAGGGCAACAATACGCGGATATACGACGATTTCCAATTGTTCGGACTGCTGCTTTTGCGTTGAGAAAAAACCGAACACATCGCTGGTGGCGATGTGCGAAGGCCCCAAGTCATAGCAGCCGCGTTTGTGGGCAACGAGATCTTGCTTGAATGTAGCCAGTTGATACCATAGCAGACCAGCCTCCTGACGGACATCCGCTTGATCGTTTGGGCTTCCCAGAATACGAGTCTGGGGCCAATTAATGCGAACCCAGACTGGTAGGAATTTGGCATTTTCAATATCGGTTTTTAAAGACAGTTTTTCTCCGGGGAACAAACGCTGTTTATCAGTAGTTATGCTGCATGAGACTTTGACGAGACTCATTCGGCTCCAGATTTTGGCCCCCCCCATGAGAAATAAAATCAGAAGGGTTAGCAGCGCTAAATTGTTCTGACGATACAACAGGGCCATGAACAGCAAAAATACGACCAGCATACTGATCAACCGGGAAGTAAATATGGTTGGTTCTCTTTGCAGGTCCTGTTGCGTCTGCATGGTGGGTCCTTAGGCGGTGGGCACCGGTATTTTATCAACAATTTTATTCAGGATGTTATCGGGTTGGCTCCCGCGCAGTTTGTCTTGCTCTGCAAGTATGATGCGATGGCCTAATACGGGCACGGCCAGTTCTTTAATGTCATCCGGCAAGGAATAATCTCGGCCCCGCAGGGCGGCCAGGGCTTGACCGGCGCGCATAAGTCCCAGCGATCCACGCGGACTGGATCCGAACTGGATGGCCGCATGGTCCCGCGTGGCCAGAACGATATCGGTAATATAGCGTCGGACGGGATCGGATACCATCACTTCCCTGCGTTCGCCTTGCAGCTGGCTGATATCTTCGGGAGTCGCCACCGGCTCGATTTCCTGAAGCGGGTCTATCTTTTGAAAGCGCTCCAGGATTTGCATTTCCTCATTTTGATCCGGATACCCAAGGGAAAATTTTAACAGAAACCGATCCAACTGGGCTTCAGGTAATGGAAAAGTGCCCTCAAGCTCGATGGGGTTCTGGGTGGCCATAACAAAAAAAGGTTGGGGGAGAACATGGGTCTTGCCGTCTATGGTTACTTGACGTTCCTCCATGCATTCCAGGAGGCTGGACTGGGTGCGGGGGATGGTACGGTTGATTTCATCGGCTAATAATATATGGGTGATGATTGGGCCCGGCCGAAAAGAGAATTGAGCCGACTGCTGATCGTAAACGTTGAATCCCGTGATATCCGTGGGCATCAGATCGGGGGTGAACTGGACCCGGTTAAATGAACCGCCAATGCTTTTAGCCAAACATTTGGCCAGCATGGTCTTGGCTACACCGGGGACGTCTTCGATCAGCACATGGCCTTCGGCTAAGAGGGTCACCAGTAATAATTCGATGGGGCGCTGTTTACCCACCATCACCCGAGCGATATTTTTTATGATTTTTTCACAAAGACTGAAATCCATGTGGACCGCTCCAATTAACTTTATTCAATCAGCGTCACGCAGACGTTTGTGTATTATGGGTTAAAAAGAAAAAGGGTCCTGTGACCAGATTAATCGGTTTGTGTTATTATCATATCCGGACCTGTGAAGCAATCCAGCGTAGGGTTACCTTTTTATTGACTTCTGGTGTGTTCGCAGACAATTTGGAGTACCAGGCAACTCGGATATCCTTCTTTTTCACATTGTGTACATGCGCTCCATGGGTAAGGTGTGCCTAAACTGAAATGTTTGTTATAAAGCATAATGATGCCCATGCGTTTTGATCTGGAAAGCCGAACTTGTCATTCTCGCAAGGGCTGGAATCCAGGTATTCACTTGAATGCCTACACGGAGGGGGTAAGATTTCTAATCTCAACGGGTAAAGGAAGCACAGCTTTGACAGAACTTTTTGATGAACGGCCTGAAAAATACGATCAATGGTTTGAAACGCCCATTGGCAGGCTGATCAAGGGCTATGAGAGTGATCTGGTCCTGAAGCAGTTAAAACCAGGACCTGGAGAGGTCATTCTGGATGCGGGATGCGGAACAGGCGTTTTTACTACCGATATCCTTGCGGCAGGTGCCAAGGTCGTGGGTTTGGAGCTGGCCTTCAACATGCTTTATCGTGCCAAGAAACGTTTCAGCAACCGGCATTTTCAGCCCATACAAGCAGACATGCTCAGGCTTCCTTTTGGCGATGGTTCATTTGATAAATCAATTTCCATAACCGCTATCGAATTTATTAAAGATGCCCAGATCGCTGTTGACGAATTGTTCCGGGTCACGAAACCTGGCGGTGTAATCGTGGTGGCGACCTTAAATGCCTTGAGCCCCTGGGCACGGCGCCGGCAAAAAGCAGCTAAAAATGGGCATCCCCTTTTTAAACATATAATCTTTCGATCCCCCGAAGAACTGCAACGCCTGTCTTCGGTGGATAGCGTAATCGAAACAGCCATTCATTTCCGGAAAAACGAAGATGTGCAGATTGTTCAAAAAATCGAATCGTCAGGACAAGAGAATCGGCTGGACACAGGCGCATTTGTGATTGCGTGTTGGGTAAAACCATTCCAAAATTAAATGATACAAAATGCAACTAAGCCATTTATATAATGGTTAGGTACCCTATTGGCTCTCATGATTGCATTTATTAATCATGATCTTACATAGGCATTCAGAATAAATTAGGTCAGCTTGGGTTCAGTTATCATTTGATTGACGCGGAATTATACCGGCAGTCGACATTAAAGGCAGGACGGAAATTTTCTGGTCAATAGGGTGAGCATCTTTTCCGGGATAGACGATCCAAAGGTGTGATAAGGACAGATCGTCAACGGCAATCCGCATTGATTTGGTGGTTTTAGGGGCCTCACTGAATTTAAATTCAATCCCGTAGCGCTTGCCTTTCACTGAAAAAAACAGATCTAATTCAGAGCCGCCATGCGTTGCCCAAAAATAGGGCTCCCTCGGTCGGATAAGTTGAATAACCTGTTCCAAAGCAAATCCTTCCCATGAAGCGCCAAGACGTGGATTTCCAAAGAGCGAATGTAAATCCGGAATGTCGAGCAAATTGTGAAGAATACCCGAATCTCGGAAATAGATTTTTGGGGCTTTTACTTGCCGTTTGCGTAAATTCTCGTGCCAAGGCTGGAGTTGTCGAACCATGAAAGTGCCGGTCAGAATATCCAAATAGGACCGTATTGTTTTATCAGAGATTCCCAATGAGCGCCCAAGCTCTGAGGCATTCAGTGTTTGGCCATGAAAATGAGCCAGCATGGTCCAAAAACGTCGCATTGCAGTCGCAGGAATTGTGATACCTAATTGCGGAATGTCCCGTTCCAAAAATGTGCGAATAAAACCGTCGCGCCAAACCTGGCTGTCCTCCTCTGAATTTGCAAGATACGAAGGTGGAAATCCCCCTCTTAGCCAAAGTTGTTCTGAGGAAAAGTCAATTTCGGTCAAGTTGAATCCAGAAAGCTCTATAAATTCCACGCGTCCTGCCAACGTTTCAGATACATTCTTTATGAGATCAGGCGAGGCACTACCAAGAATGAGGAAGCGGGATAAGTTGTCCTGGCGGTCAACAAGAACACGCAAGACGCTGAAAAGTTCAGGTATGATCTGAATTTCGTCAAGAACAACCAAGCCTTGCAAGGAGCCCAAGACCATCTCGGGATTTTGTAAACGCCGCTGATCTGGAAGGGATTCCAAATCGAAATAAGTAGCGCCCATCTTTTTCCCGATAATTCGGGCAAGTGTTGTTTTGCCACACTGCCTGGGACCGAGTAGGGCTGTCACGGGTGCCCGTTGAATCCCCCTAGCCATTTGAGACAAATACTCTGCACGATGAATTTCCATGTTCTGTATAATATCATTGAAAAATCGGAACGTCAATCCGAAATTTCAATGAAATATGTAATAAAACTATCGAACCTAAAGCAAAAAAACCTCTACCCGAATAACTTTCTTGGGATCTTTCAGGGTAGTCGCTCATTTTACAGCGCCTTTTTCGAGTCTTGTCATGACTTTGGCTGCTTTAGGTGTGAGGGCGGACCCAAATGCCGCGACTTTTTTGATTTAAGGCGCGCTCAAAATATGGCTTGTTTTCCAGGTCATTAATCACTAAAGTCGAAATCAGGAAATATCAAGCCCAGATTTTTACCTATTTTAAAATGGCCGTTGTTTCGACATCAGCAAAAGAGGGCAATATGAAAGTTGCAAGTGTTTTCTTGATGTTACTATTTATCGTGGCATCGAATTGCTATGCAGGGAGCAGTGGCCCCAATGATATCAAAGCATTTAACAAGGCCTGTCTCTCAGCTATGAACTTGGATGGGCCTGTATGCAAATGTGTGGCCCAAAAAGCGGGTGAGAAATTAACACCGGTCGGCTTTGCCTATCTTGTGGCTAGTCTGAGTCTTGACAATGCCAAAGCTGCAAAGTTGCGGGATAAGATCG
The DNA here is from genome assembly GCA_964633115.1 of uncultured Desulfobacterales bacterium. Taxonomy (GTDB): domain Bacteria; phylum Desulfobacterota; class Desulfobacteria; order Desulfobacterales; family B30-G6; genus B30-G6. The sequence goes on along the minus strand of CAZWEO010000030.1, from coordinate 29,994 downwards.
AAGCGTCTGAAGTGGCGGAGGTAGGTATGTTTATGATGAATGCACCGTATGAATGCTCAAAAGCGCTGGGTGGTAATTGAAGCGGATTAATACCTTTGCATCAAAACAGCTTCGTTCAACGATGACCATATGATCGTTTTTTCATTATTCTAGATTGCTGTGGTCTCGGTTGCCGTCCCCTGGGTACGCTGGGTCTTGCCTCGATTTCAGCAAGAAAAACTCAAATCATGGTCCTTTGTGTTGACCTTTTTACCGATTTTTGTGGCCCTAGCTATTCGGCTTACGATGCCAACATTACCGGAATGAAAGATGAAAATACCATTCTCGCCAGTTGCACAGATTTGTTTAGACCGGTGATATTTAAAATCGAGCGTGTAGCGGTATAATATTCTATGTTATCGATTGTTGGCTTACATATCACCAAGGAAGGAGTTTTGTATGATTGCCGCACTGGTACAAATCAAGCTTCCCAATCCGATTTCGAGAGAAGCAGCACGGGAAACCTTTTTAAGTACAGCACCCAATTATAGAGAAGTGAAAGGGCTGATCCGCAAGCATTATATATTATCTCAGGATGGCGCCACGGCCGGTGGTGTGTATATATGGGATTCCCATGCAGATGCCGAGCGTCTTTACACAAAGGAATGGCGGGATTTCATCTTGGAAAAATATGGTAGCCTGCCATCTGTGACTTATTTTGAGAATCCAGTTATTGTCGATAATGTATCAGGTGATATCCTATCCAACGGCAGGTAGGTTCAAGAATTTTAATTAAAAACGTTGTTATTGCGAACAGCAATTAGTGAACTGTACTAAAATAAATTTAAAGGTTCATGCAAGGTTTCAGTCATACGATTACGCCTTTAGACCCAAAACGGAATGAAATGAATCAAAATTCTTGTCTCAAATCAGAGCCCACCAGTTGGATCAAACCCCTTATAGGGGCATTCCTCATGCCAAGCGCTACTGGTGGTCGCTGGTTTGTAAGCCAGAAAAGGAGATTGCCATGAAAAAGGATGACCTCACAAAAGTAAGACACATTGGCTCTGCGCGTATGAAACTACTCTATGAATCCGGCATTACCACCTTCAAGCAGCTGTTTGAAACGCCACTAGGCAAATTGTCCCAGGTCAAAAACATCGGCAAACACTATGCCAAACAGATCAAGGACGCGGTTGTTGACGTTTATGCCCCTCCTGCTGAGAAGGCCCCCGCAAAGCCCAAAGATGTAGAGAAGAAGAATACAGTCAAACCGAATCAGAAACTGCAAAAAAAGATCAAAGATCTAAACAAAAGCCAGAAGCAGGTAAACCGAAAGGTGAAATCGTTAGGAAAAAAGAATCAAGAATTGCGCGTGGACATCAAAAAAAGGGCAAAAAAGCTAAAACAGCATGCCAACAGCCTGGATCAATTGAAGGAAAAATTACCCAAGAAAGTGACTAATAAACTCAATAAAAAGACTGATAATTTGATTGCTATACTGAAAAAGATGGACAAAAAGCCCAAAAAGAAAGCATACAAAACTTTATCTGAAGAATTGCAATCTCTTAATAAAGCGCTTCGGAAGTCAATTCCATAATCAAGTCTGTATTGGTAGCGCCATATCTGGAGCATGACCATATGGTACGTAAGAATGAAGAACAAGGGATCTGAGATGGACAATAATGATATGAGCATAGCTTGGGATCTAGAGACGGACGTTGTTGTTGTAGGCAGTGGCTTTGCCGGATTGGCAGCCGCCATCGAATCACGACAGGCCGGTTGCAGTGTCATGATTCTGGAAAAGATGAAAGGATTTGGTGGCAACTCCACTATCAGCGATGGCTGCGTGGCCGCGGCTGACACCGGCTTACAGAGAGCGGCTGATATCGAGGATTCTCCTGAAAGAATGTACCAGGATATGCTGACTGCCGGTCTGGGGTTAAACCAACCTGAGTTGGTCCGGGTTGTAACCCAAAAATCAAATGAAACCTTTAAGTGGACTCAGGATTATTTAGGCGTCGAATATCAGCAGCGTGTTGACCGGTTTGGCGGGCACTCGTTGGCTCGATCACACGCCACATTAAACCGCTCCGGTGCGGACATCATTAAACAGCAATTGAAAAAGGCGCGGCAACTTGGTGTTGAAATTAAAACAAAAACCTATTTGCAAAAAATATATAAATACCATTCCGGCCGCGTAAAAGGTGTTCAAATACGTCAAGGATATCAATATCCGGACAATACTTCCGGAAAGGTCAGCAGCATAAAGGCCCGCAAGGCATTGGTTTTGGCAACCGGTGGGTTTGGCAATGATGTCCACTTTCGGTCTGCCCAGGATCCCAGGCTAAATGCCGAGATCGGTAGCACCAATAAATATTCCACCACAAGTGGTGCCTTGCGGGAAGCCATCAGCATTGGCGCTCTGCCGGTGCATCTGTCCTGGATTCAATTGGGCCCCTGGGCCTGCCCGGATGAAAAGGGCTATGGCATCGGACCGGATTTTTCCAGCTACATTGCCTTTCCTTATGGCATCATCGTTGATCCTGAGACCGGTTGCCGTCTGGTTAACGAGATGGCCGACCGTAAAACTCGGGCAGACGCGCTGTTAACCGTCGGACATCCATGCGTGTGTCTGGTGGATCAATTGGGTATTGACGCATCCGGGTTTGGAATTGAGCATTGTGTACGCAAAGGCGTGGTTAAACAATTTGACACCTTGCGTGACCTGGCGATTGCATTCGGTATGCCGGCTGAGGCGTTTGAAGAAACTGTCTCGCAGTTCAACCAATTTGTGCTGGATAAATCGGACCGCGATTTCGGTAAACTGATTTCGAAAAAGGCAAAACCCATTCAACAAGCTCCATTCTATGCCATGCGGGTGTGGCCAAAAGTGCATTACACCATGGGGGGTATTCTGATCAATTCCAGGTCCCAGGTACTGGATTTGAACCAACAACCCATCGAAGGTTTGTTTGCTGCCGGCGAGGCGACCGGTGGCGTGCATGGTGCCTGCCGGCTAGGTAGCTGTGCCATTATCGATTGCCTGGTCTTTGGGCGTATTGCCGGGCAGGAAGCCTCAAAACTATAATCTGTACCGGCATACGACCTAGTTCTCTGGGCTAGATATAAGCCTCTATACGCTCCCGATAAATCTATCCGAAGGTTTCGGAAAGTAATTCTGACAACCGCTATAATCAGAAGCGAGGGCAAATGCCGAAAATTATCGTTCTGGCAAGCGGTACTCGGGGAGATGTTCAGCCAGCTTCCTGAAAAAGCAATTGATGCGGATTTAATTTTAGGCGCAACCTTTGGTTTTGCTGCGGCCAGTGTGGCCGAGGCCTTAAACATTTCGTTTGGGTATATGGCCTATTGTCCGCAGGTGCTGCAATCCAGCCATTATCCGGCCTTGTTTGTAAAGAGTCATCGCCATTCGAAGATGTTTAATCGATTGAGCTGGTTCTGTTTCAAAGCCTTAATCAATGCATCTTACCGATCCAGCATTAATAAAAATAGAATCAAGCTGGGGCTTAAGCCTATCCGGGACAGTTGGGAAAATATATTGGGTGACAAAATCCTGCTCCTATGCGATCGCGAGTACACCCTTGTACCGTCGGATATTCGCCAAACATGCTATCATTGTGGTTATTTGCCCATACATAAACATGATGATCTGGATGGTGGCTTGTTGCAGTTTATCGAGGCAGGTTCAAAACCAGTGTATATTGGTTTTGGTAGTATGACCGCCCATGAGCCTGAAAAAACAACCCGGATTGTTTTGGAAGCTGCCAAACTGGCCGGTCAACGAATCGTGCTATCCAGTGGATGGGCGAAACTGGGTTCAGAAAGGGAATTGAATCCAGATTGCTATGTAGTAGGCAACTGCGATCATACGATGCTATTTCCGAAAATGGCCGCCATTGTCCATCATGGTGGCAGCGGCACAACTGCTACAGCAGCCAGAGCCGGTGTTCCTCAAATCATTATACCCCATATGACCGACCAATATTATTTTGCCGAGCAGGTTCCCAAACTTGGTATTGCTCCTGAGTCCATTTGGCGAAAACACCTGACTCCCAAACTGTTGTCTGCCGCCATAAAAACCGCAGTTTCAGATGCAAACATGCAACGAAAATGCAAAGCTCTGGCTGACAAACTCGCCAATCACGATAGTTATGCGCTTGCCGAAAAGTATATCCGCAAAGAGTTTATCACAAGGGTATGAGGCTAAATAATCCAATTTTCTATCTTTAAGCCTGGAGCACGTACGAACTCTTTTTCGTTGTTTGTGACCAAGATGCAAGGAATTGAAAGGGCGTGCGCGGCAATAAGCATGTCAAGGGATCCGATTGGCGTTCCCTTTTTTTCTAAGAGGGTTCTTAATTCACCATAATATTGAGCTGCTTCACTCCCAAAGGGCAATATTTCCAGCGGTGCAAGGAATTGAGATAAAGCCATGAAATTTTGTTCAGGCTTCGCACTTTTTGAAACCCCATAAAAAAGCTCACTCAACGTAATTGACGAGATTGAGATTTGTGAAATTTGAGTTTGCTTGAAACGTGCCAATACCTCCGGTGGTTTTCTTTTGATGAGATAGATGCACATATTTGTATCGAGCATATAACTCATCAAAAATCTTCTCGGAAAGTTTGCTTGGGTTGATTTCGCTTGTCCATGAAATCTTCGCTGAACTGATCAAGACTATTGACCAAGGAGGACCAGGGATCTTCTTTGGGCAATAGAACGACCATCTTTCCGATTTTTTTTATATATACGTCTTTGTCATCAAAGCGAAAATCTTTTGGCAATCTTACGGCCTGGCTACGACCATTTAGAAATATCTTTGCGGTTTGCATTCCTTACCTCCCTGTTGATATATACCAGAGTATATATCACTGGCGAAATAATGTCAAGCATGGGGTGCGGTTATACAAATTTGTTTCTAATGAATGAATTAGTAAACTCAACTCATCGGACACGGCATTGATAAGTATTTAAGGTCTGCATGCTCTCAAGGCATAGAAATATCTTGACAAGGGGTTTAACATTTCTATAATATGAATGCATTCATAAATGAACAAATTCATAAATGATCAGGTTCAGACTACATCGGAGGGGCACAATGGCGGAAAAAATCAGCCTGATGGACAAGAAAAAGCAAAAACGCAGAAAACGTATCATCCAAGCAGCCACAACCCTTTTTCAGACCAAGGGATATGCTGACACCACCATTGGCGATATCGCCGATCAAGCCGAGGTCGGGGTGGGTACCATTTATAATTATTTTACGTCCAAAAACGAAATTTTGCTCAATCTGGTGGCAGACATATGCATCGAAAAAAAACCAGATGAAATTATATATGAAAACGATCCGGTCAAAACCCTATACACTTATATATACGGATATTTTAATGAATTCATGATTTTTGACAAGGCCATCTGGCGCGGCTGGTTTGCGGCACTCTTTAAGGAACCCAATCTGTTTGAACGGGCTTATGCCCTGGACATGAAAGTAGTGGGAGAGTTGGTCGGGATGTGTGAACAAATGCAGGCCCGAGATATGATATCGAATAAGGTGCCTGCGCAGGAAATTGCCTCGACTGTCTACGTGTTATTCATCTCCTGGATGATGAGTTTTATCATGCTTGCGGATATGGATCTGGAAACCATAAAAAAAGAATTTGAGGGCCAGGTAAAGCTAGTATTTAGTGGGTTTAAACCCAAATAAAATCGTGTTCCACGATTTTATGAAAACGCGGCTTCGCCGCTCTATAGCGAATTGTTAACACTTTTCGAATCCCGGCCGTGCGTTGTCGTAAAAAGGGATTGGAGTTCATGCGGTGATTAATTTCGCTTTCCAAAAAACGACGAATTCAGCTTTAAATTGGTTTCATAGCGAATAAAATCATAGAGGTGCTGAATAATGAGAACAAAATTACTGTCCAAAATTGCCGACTTAGCCGATCGGAAAGCGATATGGGTGTTTGCCATTGCCGTGATCATCACGGCGATTGCAGTCGGATTAATGCAACAATTGAAAATAGAGATGCATTTTAAAAACCTGATGCCGCAAAATCATCCCATGGTCCAGGAATTTAATCAGATTGTGGATGATTTTAGTACAGCCACGCTGATTATCGTTGCCGCTAGGGGTAAAGAAGGTGAGTTGAAGCAATTTGCAGATGAGTTGGCACCACAAATCGAAGCGATGACAGAATATGTTCAACGGGTCGATTATAAACTCGAACGTGATTTTTACCTGGATCATGGATTCATGCTGCAAAAGGCTAAGGATTTAAACAACAGTAAGGATATCTACAAGGATCTCAGCCTGACGCCGCTACTCAGCCATATCAACGACAGTTTTGAACTTACCTATGTATACGATGAAGACAGCATTTCCACCAAAGAGCGGGAAAACAATGCCATCATGTTTTTGGATGGGGTCCAGTTCTGGCTCAAAACTTTAGGCCAGTATGCATCCCAGGGCGATGGATTAGATGCCAGCATAGCCGAAACTGCCGTGGAACGATTTCTGATTGGCGATGAATATCTGATGTCCCAAGACAAGGATATGTTGCTGTTGTTTGCCCAGCCGACTTTTTCATTAAACGAGGTGGACAAGGTCATTCTGGCTGAAGATTCAATTGATGCGCTGATTCATCAAGTAGCCGAGAAATACCCCAGCGTATTTGCCGGAACTACTGGTACCATGGCGCTGGCTCGGGATGAAACCGTGGCATTCAATGAAGATGCTTATGTCACTTCAATCATCGCCTTTGTTCTAATTATTATACTTTTTGTTATTTCATTCCGCATGTGGGTGGCACCGATTATTGCCGGACTCAGCTTGATTTTCGGCATTATCTGGACCGGTGGTTTTGTGGCCATCGTTGTGGGCCGCTTAAATATTATGACGTCCATGTTTTCGGTGATTTTATTGGGTTTAGGCGTCGATTTCTCCATTCACATCATTTCAGTGTATACCGAAAACCGTGCTGCTGGCAATTCCATCGGTGATTCTTTGCGTCAGGCATTATTAAAGTCCGGTAATGGTGTGATAACGGGTGGGTTGACTACGGCCTGCGCTTTTCTGACTTTAACCATATCGAAAACCGCTGGCATGCGCGAGTTTGGTATTGTTGCCGGTAGCGGTGTACTTTTTTGTATGCTTTCCGCAATCCTGGTTTTACCAGCCATGCTATCCCTACGCGACAAACTGGTGATCAAGTTCCGCAAGGATAAATATACCGCCAAATCAACGGAGTTCAGATTTTTGGGTACCATCAGCATGGCGGTGTCCCGCAGTCCCAAACTCGTTCTGTGTGTGGGCACTGTTTTTACAATCTTGATGCTTATTTCAGCTCTGCAAATTACCTTTGACTATAATTACCTGAATATGGAACCGGTGGGTTTAACCTCCATCAAACTGCAGGATGAAATGGAAGAGGAGTTTGATGTCACGCCAGACTTTGCACTGGTGACCACGCCATCAGTGGCGGAGGCGCGAAGAATTACCGAGACTGTTAAAAAACTCAAAATGATCGGCATGGTTACCAGCATATCGGAGTATGTTCCATCCCAAGAGCAGCAACAGAAAAGAATTCCCCATATTCAGGAAATTCAGGACAGTCTTATAAAAAATCGCACAATAGTTCCTTTTTCAGAAGAGCAGCTAGAAGATTTGCATACCGAGCTCTATCGGGTGGAGGACAATGTCATTGAATTGGCGCAGCTAGCTTACTTGGGCGGTCAGGATAAAGTGGATGAGAAATGTCGCCAACTCATCGGCGACCTGGAGGATCCAGCCAATGTGACCATGATCTCGCGATTAGCAACGCAGCTAAAGACAGATCAGTCCAGAACTGCGAATAATTTAAATCAATTTCAAGAATACTATGAACCTCATTTTCGTCAAACTGCCTTGGGAATGGCATCGATTATTCCGGTTACAGTTAAAGACTTGCCGCTAAATATTCTGAAGCGCTTCGTCAGTCATGACGGGGATAATTTTCTAGTGACCATCTATCCCAAAGAAGGTGTTTGGAAAAACATTGTATTTTTGGAACGATTCACTCATCAGATGCAAAAGATTGAGGAACGGGTTACTGGTATTCCAAGCATTTTTTATATCCTAATCGGAATTATTGCCAAGGACGGACGAATTGCGGCGACATTGACACTGATGGTTGTATTCGGATTGCTGCTCTGGGATTTTAGAAATCTGAAATTGACGCTGATGGCGATGGTACCGCTATTAATCGGAGCCATCTGGATGGTTGGCATTATGCAGTTGATCGGGCAGCAATTGACCATGCTGAATGTCATCGTAATTCCGCTAATCTTAGGTATCGGCATCGATGATGGTGTCCATATTCTGCATCGTTATCGGGTGGAAGGTCCCGGCAAAATCAAAACAGTTTTTACCAGTACCGGCAAAGCAGTCATGCTGACATCGCTTACTACCATGCTGGCCTTTGGATCTCTAATTTTTGCTACTTATCGGGGCTTGGGTAGTATGGGCAGTGCCTTGTTTATCGGTGTGGGAACGTGCTTTTTAACATCCATATTTATTCTGCCGGCTCTGCTGAAGTTGGCAGAGAAAAAAAGTCCATACATTTCATGAGCTAGTTAAATGAGGGGTCGTGGTGTTATTCATGTCATGCCCGCGAAAGCGGGCATCCAGGGTTTTCAGCTCAATGCTTTGTGGATTCCCGCCTTCGCGGGAATGACGTACGTTGTATGCAGGAAGTCCCCGACACTTGAATTAAATAAAATAGGAAATGAATATTCAACAAGGAGTTAAGGATGCCGCATATTCTCATTGCAATAATCTTATTGTTAACGACAGTAGGTATGCTTCAAGCTCAGGAATTATCACCCAAGGAAATCATCAACCGGATCGATGCAACCGAGCGTGTTGCTTCGAGTGAAAGCATCGCCAAGCAAATCATCACAACCACTGGTGGCAAGAAAAGAACGCTTGGGATGCAAGTATTTACCAAGGACATGAATGATAAACAGTTGATGATCTATACATCGCCCAAGCGTGTCAAAGGGGATAAAATCTTGATGCTAAACGATGGGGATGACATCTGGTTTTATACGCCCAAGACCGACCGCGTCCGTCATCTTGCCAGCCACGCCAAACGACAAAAGGTTCAAGGAAGTGATTTTGCCTATGAGGATATGTCTGGCGGTAAGATCGAAGAAGATTATACTTACACCCTTATGGGCGCAGAAAAGGTTGCCGGGCAACCCTGCTACAAGTTTGAATTGATCCCAACCGAAAGTGGACCCCATTATTCAAAACTGATTTTGTGGGCGGATAAGGAAAAATTTTTAACGCTTAAGCTCGATTACTATGAAGATGATGAGTTGTTAAAACGACTCGATTGTTATGATGTGAAGTTAAATAATGGCCACTGGTACGCTATGAAGCTTGTCATGACCAATTTGAAAGAAGGTGGACAGACGGTGATGGAAACGCTGGAGATAAAGTTTGATATTGAAATTGCGGATAGGGTTTTTACGACCAAGAATCTCAAGCGGCGCTGAATGATTTAATTTCAAATGAATAAAACTGTCCACATGGCATCATGTTAAGGTTACACGTTTGGAGCATTTGCGCATTCGAATTTTAAATTTGTTTCGAATTTCGATATTCGGATTTAGGATTTCACAACCGTGCAGAATACAAACTATTATAGGATTTAATTAACCCGGGTTCTCTGAACCTGGGTATCCATTATAATAATGAGGAGTGTGGGGGAATGCTTCGCAAAATATATGCGGTAGTGATGCTAACCGTTCTACTTGCTGTGGGAGTAAGAGGGCAGGAGCTGGAGTTTTCGGGGTATTATGAGAACCAGCTGACGGTCCAGGAGCTGCAAGATGAAACGTTTTTTCAAGATTATAACAAGCTGCGTTTAGATTTGTCGGCCGAGGTTAGCGAGAATGTAAGCTTTAATGGCGATTATGTCTATCAGACCTTTCACGGCGAAACTGAGTTCAATGCCTTCGATTTCATTCCGGACAGTGTTATCGATGCTTATGTTGATGAAATGGGGATTCCGGAAGATTCTTTGCGTCCTGATTTTGGGTTTGAATATGAAGATGAAAATTTTTTGGACAACGCCTATGTGACTATCTATTTACAGACAGTAACCGTACGGGTTGGCAAACAGCAGCTTCCCTGGGGCAGCGGATATACCTGGAATCCAACCGATATCTTCAATGCGAAAAATATACTCGACCCAACTTATGAAAAACCGGGGGTGGAAGCTTATAAGCTGGAAGTACCTTTTGGTGAGGAGGGCATGCTTACAGGCATCCTAAGCCCAGGTGACGATTGGGAAACATCCACAAAAGCTGTGAAAATAAAACAGCATTTTCTGGGATTTGATTTTTCGGTCAGTTTTGTGGAAAAAGAACAAGATGAATTTGATTATTTTTCATTCACCGAGTCATTAGAACGACGCAGGCTCTATGGCGGCGATTTTTCAGGCGAAATCCTGGGGCTGGGTTTTTGGGGTGAAGGCGGCTATAATCAAATCGAAGACAGCGATGATTATGGGCAGTATTTGGTCGGCCTCGATTACACTTTTCAAAGCGAATTTTACCTGATGGTGGAGTACTATCGCAATGAAAATGGCGAAACAGACAAAGACCAATATGATATCAACGATTGGATGCGGCTACTGGATGCTGATGGGGAAAACCTGGCTCAGGACTATGTATTTCTGGGGCAACGGTATCCAGTAACAGAGCTATTAAATTGGTCCAACTACGTGCTGTTCAACGTCAATGATGGCAGTGGTATTGTCTATCCCTGGTTTGATTACAGTTTCAATGACAATACCGAATTAAATCTGGTGGGATTGATTCCGTGGGGAGAGAAGGAAACCGAGTTTGGGGAAAGTGGGCTGGGGGGACTTTTTCGCATCAAGATCTACTTTTAAAGTTTATTTCGGTATGTAAATATCTACCAAATCCTTGATAGCTTGTATTTGAAGCTTCCCCTAGACATACATGTACTATTGACGTGATATGGAAATCAACGCCTCTTAATGTACTAACCGGCAGTTGATTAGAACAATTTCAAATGTGATATCAGCATATTAGGCTGAATCATATTATGCTGCGTGTTTAAGTTATGTTGCATGGTCCAGATTTTATTCCATTTAATTCCCGATTAAAAAAGAAAAGACCCATCTAATTCTTATAATTCACTTCCTATGATCCAGTCCTTCTGGTACCATTTATGAAAGCGTGAACAATCTTATACTAAGGAGTATTTGAATTTTATTCCTACTTCATCTGGAATCCTTTCAGGAGGCGCTTTGTAGTAAAATGAGGAGAAGCATTCATGATATTCCTTCACTCAGTAGTAGAGAGGCCATCAAGGCCTGCTAAAGGTCCGTACGATGTTTTAAAAGTCATTTAAGGCCCCACAATAGTGGAGCCCCATTAAATCATCATTATGTTGTGGGTATTTCTTACAATACTGTAACTAATGCTTTAACCCATTGATATCATGAGGGATTTAAACTTATTTCGAGCTCGTTCATATATGTATAAAAATCAATGGGATAAGGCAACTCGCAACACAAATCATACAGTCTTTTGAATAACAAATTTGTCAGAAAGACGTAATGTCTAGCGGTTTCGTAAAGGCTATATCTTATTACTTCGAGTTGAAACCTTAATTTTTAAAGAGATTTTTCTTGGGTACCAGCTTTAATAATTCCATTTCCGGGTGCTTTGAGGGAGAAATCTATCGAACCCATTTTGGTATCAATTTTAGATTCAGTTGATAATTTTTTGTTCTTTCAGCGATAAAATTTCAGTGCATGTCATATTCAGAATATCGCTTAATACCGATTTGGTGTGCTGGCCAAGCATCGGTGCAGGTGAATGAATTTCTATAGGCGTTTCCGACAGGTTGACTGGAGATCCAATAACTTTCATATTTCCTGCAATCGGATGATCGATATCACGTATCATCCCTCTTGCCACCGCGATATGCTCATCTTCAACAATATCCTTTACAGAATATATTGGAGCACAAGGTATTTTCTTGGCTTGAAAAAAAGCTACAATCACTTTTACTTTTTTATTTCGAGTCCAGTCTTCAACAATCTGTTTTATATCTTTATGGGCTTTCACACGGTCGTAATTCTCTAGGAATCTCGGATTATCTAACAAATCCGGTCGCTCGATTGCCTTGCAAAATGACTCCCATATTTTGTTGTTTCCGATTCCAAGGATGACCCATCCGTTTTTTGCCTTGAAGGCGTCATATGGATAAATAAACTCGTACCGGTTACCTATTCTTTCAGGCACTCTTTTTTCGACTAAATAAATCTGAATAATGGTCTCCATGGCTGAGACCACCGAATCAACCAGGGCAATATCGACTTTTTGTCCCGGTCGTCCGTTGCGCACAGCGAGCAAACTGGTGAGAATTCCGACACAGGCGCTCAGGCCGGCTAAAACATCGGCAATGGCCGTCCCCGTCCTAGTGGGAGGGCTGTCCGGCCAGCCGGTTATACTCATAATGCCACCCATGGCCTGGCCAATAATGTCGTAGCCGGGTAGATCCTTTTTGGGTCCCGAATGCCCAAACCCTGAAATACACGAATACACGATGCGAGGATTGCGCTTCTTGAGCGTTTCATAGCCCAGGCCCAGTTTTTCCATTGTGTTTGGGCGAAAATTTTCGAGAACGACATCCGAATGCTTTACGAGATCCAGAAAGATCTCTTTTGCCCTCAGTTGTTTCAGATCCATCACTATGCTTTTTTTGTTGCGGTTCAGGTTCATGAAATAGGCACTTTCTTCGCCAATAAAGGGTGGATAGCTCCTGGAGTCGTCGCCCTGCCCGGGGGGCTCAATTTTGATGATTTCAGCACCCATATCCCCCAACAGCATCGTACAAAAAGGTCCGGCAAGCACCCTTGTCAAATCGAGCACCCGGATGCCGCTGAGCGCCCCTCTTTCTTTTTTATCTGACATCTAAACCTCCACAAATCTTAAAGAATTGTCTCATGGTTCTCATGAGGCCAACTTTAATATGTGTTATTTGAACCTGAATAAAATTTTCTAAGTTCATCTACGGGAATGTAGTTTTAACCTCAGCGAGGCGATTCCCTTTACTGGCCTAAAAAATATAGGCAGAAAGAAATACTAAAGAAAGAAAAAATTGCAGATATTGTAGTGAATTGTGAAGTGTTGTCTTGTTTTAAAATATGCTCATTTATGATGACCTGCCGATCTAACATAAAGGGCAATGCAAAAAATGGAACAACCGTGTAAAGCACCTCTGAATCCGTCTTAAAAAGTTGTAAGAATATAAAAACCAATATAGGCATTAGTATAGTTTTCAACCCAGCCCCAACTACAGACAATTTGCTTATGATTTTAGTTCGAGATTGAATCAACGCTCCTCCTGTCATAATTAGAGCAAGAGGAAAAATTATAGAAGAGATCATTTCAAAGGTCTTGTTTAAAAGGCCAGGTAACGAAATATTAAGACTTGATAACAACAACCCCAAAATCCCTGCTATTAATAGTGGATTCAAGAAAATACGCCTAATAATTTGTCGGAAATATATATCATTCATTCCTAATTTTTTGAGAATTGGCACAGATCCGATCCAGGTAAATAGGTCAGTGAATGGAATCAAAAATAAAAGAAAAATACAAAATTCCCTCGATATATTTTTTTCGAATAGATAAAAAATCAATGAGATGCCAAGATACAAATTAAAGCGATAGCAGCTTGTAGCAAAGGCAAATGATAGTGTATGCGAAGGTTTAACAAAGCGAATGAACATGTGAGCGATCAAATAAACGATCAGGATTGAAAATATAGCTGCTAAATACACCCTCCAATTAAAATATTCGAAGTTTTTCCCACTTGCGATAATCCAGAAGAAGAAAATCGGGAGCAGAATATAGTCCATTAATCGTGTTGCATTAATAATAAAATCTTCACTGTAGATGTCTTTTTTTCTAAGAACGGTCCCAATAATAATAATTAAGAAAATAGGAAAAAGTGTATTTTGAAGCATTATTCACACTCGTTAGGCTAATGGTTTCTGGAAAACCGCTTAATAATAAATCTGGCTCAATAGATAAGATTTAAAAAGCAACTTCTTGTCGATACAGATACTTCTTCAGTTAACTCAATTCAAAAGTGTCTCCAAATCGTTAACCGAAATGCCATACTTTTTCATTCGATATTGCAGAGTTTGTCGGGGAACGCCTAATATAGCGGCGGCTCCATTAGCCCCGCCAACAACACCGCCTGTATTCTTGAGGGTGTTGACGATGTGCTGACGTTCCAGTTCTGCCAACGTCATGTGCTTGGGGTGGGTAGAATTACTCATTCCACTGAGCAGCGTATCTATTTCATTTCCTGTTATAGTTTCCCCAGGCCGCAGAATTATTAAGCGTTTTATAACATTTTTAAGTTCCCTTACATTGCCGGGCCAAGCGTATTGAAGCATGATTTTTCGACAGGATTCTGAGAATAATGGTGACGGCAGGTTTCTTTCCGTGGATTGTTTGGCTGCCAATCTTTCCATCAATAATGGTATGTCCTCCGGACGCTCCCGCAGTGGCGGCACCTTGATTGTCACCGTGTTAAGGCGATAATACAGATCCGAACGAAAGGAATTGTTTTGCATCGCTTTTTCAAGGTCTTTATTGGTCGCCGATAACAGACGAAAATCCAGGGTCTTGGGATGACTATCGCCCACCCTTTCAATAGTTCTGTCCTGAAGGACTTGAAGCAGTTTTGCTTGGAGCTCAAAATCCAGGTCACCGATTTCGTCCAGTAGAATAGTACCTTTGTCAGCCATCTCGAACCGGCCCACCCGGTTCGTTCGTGCGCCAGTAAAAGCGCCTCTGGTGTGTCCGAAGAGTTCGCTTTCAAAAAGAGCATTGTTCAAGGCCGGGCAGTTAACCTTGACGAAGAGTGCATCCTTGCGGTTTGATAACTGATGAATGAACTCGGCAATCATACCTTTGCCGGTTCCGGTTTCGCCAACGATAGAAACGGATACATCTGAGTCGGCTACCATCCTGGCTTGCCGGACCACATCGACCATATCCCGGCTTTCATGTATAAAATCATCAAAACCTTCACAAACTCTATTCTGAGAAGTTAAAAATTCTTTTTGTCTAAGCAGTTGGGCATTGAGACGTTTTAGCCTGGTGTGGGCCATCATATGATCGACAGCGATGGCTATGCGCGAAGAGACCTCCGTTAAAAACTCGATCATCTCTTCCAAATGCTCCGGTGTTTTGGCATAGCTTAGATGCAGGGTCCCCTTTACCTTGTCACGGACGATGAGCGGAAAGGCCAGCGTGGCATTCAAGCCTGCCGCTTTCATCGCATTGACCGATGGCCAATACGTATGTGTCGAAAGATCTGAAAGGATAAAAGGTTCACGAGAACGGATCACCGCACTGGCGATGGCGCCTTTTGCTAATGGTCTGGCATCTTCACTGATCTCTGAGGGAGAAATACCTTCGGCTGCGGCAAAATATCGGAGCGAATTGGTCTGCTCATCAAAAAGGTTTATGCTCAATCGATCGAATTGAAAAACGTCTCCCAAGGATTGAGCGATGGCGGAAAACGCATCACGTCTTGTCGATGCAGAGACGATGTCATTGTTAATCCGGAGAAGCAGTTTATATCTCGTTGTCGTGTCCCATTGCATGCCATGTCCCCTGCAGTCCATTTTCATACATTATCTTTGTTCCCGAATGGCCAAAGAAAATTTTCACTGGTTGCGGAATATTGTAGTGATTATGTGAGTTATATGGTTTTGTCAAGCCCAATATTGAGCACAGCGTACAAAATAAATAAAATACAGTTAGTTAAGATAGACTATTTCGGTTGATTGTTAGGTTTGAAATAGATAATTACGATATATTACACTCGAAACTTATTGTATCACTCAAGCGATATTAAAATCTGCCCATTATTATGCGCGTAGCCCAATAATGGGCAAATTATTTGGGAGGGATACACCCGATTGATTCGATAACATACTATAATTAAACAATATATTTTAAATTGATGTTGTTGGCTCATTTCTTGCGACTACGTATCAAGGAAAGCATGAAGTCGATTTGTTTTTTCACAGAAACAAGTTTTATTTTACTTTAATTCCATGGCGATTCTGTTGCATCGTATGGAACCATTTTATTCACACCTAGGAGGTCGGATATGATTCAATTTTTGGTTCACGAAAAGGCCGATAATGTTGGTGTCGCCACCGTAGATATCAAAGCGGGTGAATCTGTACAGGGGCTATACATGGACAATCAAGAAAGTATCGAGATGAAAACGCTGCACGACATACCGCTGGGGCACAAAATCGCTCTCACGGATATCGTCGCAGATACTTCCATCATTAAATACGGGGCTGATATCGGACGGGTTGTGGCTGAAATCAAAGCAGGCGAACATGTACACACACATAATTTAAAAACCAGGAGGTGGTAATCATGAGCAACCCAAAAGTTATGGCCTATCGTCGTGAAAATGGGCGTGTCGGCATTCGCAACCACGTAATAATTTTACCGTTGGATGATTTGAGCAACTCTGCCAGCGAAAAAGTCGCGTTTAATACCAAGGGATGCAAAGCATTACCGCATGCATACGGTCGCCTTCAGTTTGGAGAAGATCTGCAACTATTTTTTCGCACTCTGATTGGCACCGGAGCAAATCCAAACGTAGCAGCTGTCGTGGTCATTGGGATTGAGCCGGAATGGACCAATATCATTGTGGACGGTATTGCCGAGACAGGCAAACCTGTCACAGGTTTTTCCATAGAGCGTCATGGTGAAATTAAAACGGTTGAAATGGCCAGTTGGAAAGCCAAGGAATACATGCATTGGGCCAGTGAGCTTCAACGCGAAGAGTGTGATTTGAGCGAGATCTGGGTGTCCACCAAATGCGGCGAGTCCGATACGACCTCGGGCTTGGCATCCAACCCGACGGTGGGCAACGCCTTTGATAAACTGGTGGCCATGGGCGCCACCTGCAGCTTTGGTGAGACCAGTGAGGTCACCGGAGCTGAGGATGAAGTAGTAAAACGAGCGGCCAATCCTGAAGCAGCCAAACAGTTTATGGATCTTTTCAACCGCTATGCAGAAATGATCGACCGCTATAAAACCGATGATCTGAGCGGAAGCCAGCCCACCAAGGGCAACATCGCTGGTGGCCTGACCACCATCGAGGAGAAAGCCTTTGGCAATATCCAGAAGATCGGCAAAGAATGCCAATACGTCGGCGCCCTGGACAAGGCGGTAGCCCCCTCCGGTCCGGGTTTATGGTACATGGATTCTTCCAGCGCTGCCGCCGAGGCGGTTACGCTGTGGGCTGCGGCCGGATTTGTGGCGCACTTCTTTCCCACTGGCCAGGGCAACATCATCGGCAATCCTATTGAACCCGTAATCAAGCTTACTGCGAATCCTCGTACTGCAGGCGATATGTCCGAGCACATCGATTATGACTGCTCTGCCATACTCAAAGGGGAAATGACCTTGGAGGAATCCGGGGACAATCTGCTAGAGATGCTGCTTCGAACCTGTAACGGCCGTTTGACGGCCCAGGAAGTCCTCGGCCATGAAGAGTACGTGCTGACCAAACTCTACGAGAGCGCATAATCCAGGAGAACATGGCAGCAATAAAAGGACGAGAAAGCCTGTTACTGCGTGTTAACAAAAAGACTAAAATTTCAAATAGATTAGCATGGAGGTGAGTTACCATGGCGGCCCAACTGGAAAACAAAACAAACGTCAAAGAAGGAAAAGGCGCACTGATCACCTTTATTGTTCTTTTTGCCATATACTTTATCAACGTGCTTCTGGGTAAAGTGAGTATCTCGTTTGGATGGAAGATACCGCACTTTGGCAGTGTAGCCGAGTTTCTCCTGTTAGCGATAGCGTGTGTTGCATTGATAGTAGCGGCTTTAAAGAGTGAAGCTGCAGAAAATTAATTTCAACTTATACAAAAGGAGACGAAAAATGACACATGACGAACACAAAGAATCGGGCCCGAAAATGGTAGAGCGGCGTCGTTTTATGGAATTGACAGCCAAATTTGGATTTACGGCTGCCACGGTAGCTTTGTTTACCGGTGTGCTGGGTTCCAAAGAGGCCAGCGCGCAGGTCGCCAAGGAAGAGGCAAGTCGCAAAAAAAAGGCCAAATACAAAATGAATATCGCCACGGCCTACATCCTGGGAGCATCACGCAGCTATCCCATCATGCAGCTGGATATGAAAGAAAACATCCAGAATTGCACCAATGGAGAGGTGTATGTCAAACTAGCGCCGGGAGGCCAGCTTGGCGCAGGTTCTGCCTTGGCCCAGAAAGTTCAAAGTGGTACGATACAGGCCGCTCAGCATTCCATTTCCAATTTTGCCCCTTTTGCCCCGGTTGCGGATATGATCAATATCCCCTATTGGTGCGGTGAAAATCAGAAATTTGTCAATCTGGTCACCTCTAATGCCTGGCGCAATGAAGTTCATGCCAAGGTGGCTAAAAAAGGATTCAAGGTCCTATGGTATGTCGTCATTGATCCGCGTGTGGTTGCCACGCGTAAGGGGGTAGCCGGCCCCATTAAGACGCCGGATCAGATGAAGGGGATCAAGTTTCGCGTGCCCGGGTCCAAGATTCTGGCACAGTTTTATCAGTTGTTAGGCGCCAACCCCACCCCAGTGGCCTGGGGTGAAACATCTTCAGCCATCAAGCAAGGAGTGGCGGATGCCCTGGATCCTTCCGTTGAAGCGCTGCATGTTTTCGGTTTCAAGGATGTGCTGGACTGGGTGACATTCAACGGCGCCGTGCCCGACAGCCAGGTTTATTCCTGCAATCTCGAGTGGTTTGAAGGATTGCCTAAAAAGCTCCAAGAGGGCATTGATTTTGCCAGTGAAATCACCATGCAACAAAATTTAGCCAAGGTGCCGGCTGCCCGCGCTTATGCCATGGCTGAGCTGGCAGCTGCTGGGGTTAAATTTTATGTGCCCACTGCCAGCGAAAAGAAACAGTGGGTGGATAAGGCCGGGGCACAGTTGCCAGCTTGGGACAGCTTTAAGAAAGATCTGGCCGGATCTTTGAGCAAGTTCGATATGTTTCTGGAAGCGGCCAATACCATGGGCCGGTTCTATGTACATGATGTCAAAGCTTAACCTTTGGCCCAGGGCGGCGCCATATCGACATTGGCGCCGCCTGTATTATCACCGGAAAAATATTTTGAAGAAAAAGGATGTCAACGCATGACGATTCAAAATGTCCTTCACAATATCGATGAAAACGGCGAACGTTGGTTACTTTTACCGCTTTACGCTCTGATCGTAATGACCATTTTTATGGAAGTGTTCCGAAGGTTTGCACTGAGCTACTCCTCAATCTGGGCGGAAGAAATCGCACGCTACGCTTTTATCTATGTTTCCTGGATTGGCGCGTCGGCCGCTATCAAAGAACGTGCGCATATCCGTATCGATGTAATCCTGCCATTCGTTGGGGAACGCACGCGGGCCGTGATCATGATCCTTGGCGATCTGGTGACCATTGTGCTGGCTGTTCTGGCCTTCTGGTGGTCACTTGAGACTGTTCTGGTTTCACTGAAATTCGGGTCGGTGACCCATGGCCTGCGCATCAGTCTGGCCTGGTTTTTGGCTGCCGTACCGCTTGGGTTCGCCATGATGCTTTGCCGCCTGATTCAGTCCATCATCCGGGATGTTTCCGACCTTAGGGCTGGTCGGCCGATATACCAGGGCAAAAAACTTTTCGATTAGGAGTCTAACAATGGCGCAACAATATTTAATGGAACAAGTAGAAGTCATTCTCGGATGGGGTTTTTTTATTCCGCTGATATTGATGGTGGTCCTGATTTTACTTGCCGTCCGAATCTGGGTCGTCATCGGGATCGGCTCCTTTGCCATGCTGTTGTTAACAGATGTCCTCCCCCCGACACTGCTGGGCGAGGCGCTGTTCGACGGTATCGATTCATTCGCATTGATAGCGGTGCCTTTGTTTATTCTTACCGGAGACATTCTGGTACGAACCGGATTGTCCGGTAAACTGCTGGACGTGGCCGAGGCCACCATGGGCGCAAGGCGATCGGGATTGGGAACCTCCACCGTGCTGGGCTGCGGTTTCTTTGCCTGTATTAGCGGCTCCGATGCCGCTGACGCCGCGGCCATCGGCCGAATCACCATCGACCGTTTGGAGGCCAAAGGCTATCCCAAGCCCTATGCCTGTGCGCTGGTGGCGGCCGGCGCATGTACCGGAATCCTAATCCCGCCATCGATTTCCTACATCATCATCGGGCTGGTGCTGGGCATCAGCGCATCGACTCTATTTCTGGCGGCTGCCATTCCCGGGGTGCTGATTTTACTCTCCATAATGGTTGCCAATGCTGTGGTCAACCGTGTACAGGGTTACGAGAACAGCCGGGCAGGATTCAATCTTCAATACTGGTTGAAAACCGTCTACGAGGGGCGCTTTGCGCTTCTCATACCTTTTATCATTTTAGGCGGTATCTATTCCGGCATCTTTACCCCCACAGAAAGCGCGGCCGTGGCGGCTCTCAGTGCAATTATCATCGGGTTTTTTCAGCGTACATTGAAAATTAAAGACATCCCCAAGATCTTGGAGACTTCGGCCAAGGTGAGTGGTGTGATCGTACCCATTATCGCCATGAGCTTGCCCCTGGCCCAAACCCTTGCCAGTCTGCAGGTTCCCCAGGCCTTCGTGGGCTTTATGACGTCCATGACCAGCAATCCTTATTTGATTATCATCATCATGATCGCCATTTTAATGATTGCCGGCTGTGTCATGGAAACCACGCCCAATATAGTTATTCTGGCGCCGTTGCTGCTGCCGTTGGCCCAGGAAATCGGTATGAACGAAATTCATTTTTGCATTTTCATGGTCACCGCCTTGGGCATTGGATTCATTACACCACCGCTGGGTTTAAACCTATTCGTGGTTTCAGGCGTTACCCAGGTGCCGATTATATCCATTTCTAGATACGTCTTCCCATTCGTATTTACCATGCTCATCATCGCGCTGATGATCGGCTATATACCAGCCATTTCGCTCTGGTTGATAGAATGATCCGTATGGGGTGCAGCTGTTTGTGTATGGAATGTGTTAATCCATATGCAGGAGATACGTTTTACTAACACTTTCCTTCCATTGGAAAGCTATTTAAGCCATCGTCTTTGATTCAAATTAGGAGGAAAACAATGAGTGTCGAGTACCTGAAAAAGGCAACCAAAACAGCACAAACCGATGAAACCCAAACTCATGATATCGTCGTAAACATGTTGAATGACATTAAGGAAAATGGTGAAAGTGCCGTAAAAGCATACGCTGAGAAACTGGACAACTGGACCGGAGATTTTATCATTACCCCGGACGATATCGATCAAGCAGCAGCGCGCCTGGATCAAGCCACCAAGGATGATATTCAGTTTGCCTACGAGCAGGTTTATAATTTCGCCAAAATGCAACGCGATAGTCTGCTTGAATTTGAAACGGAATTGCATCCCGGCGTGGTGGCCGGACAAAAATTGATCCCGGTAAACGTAGCCGGATGCTATGTGCCTGGTGGACGGTTTGCCCACGCTGCGTCAGCCCTTATGAGTATTGCCACGGCCAAGGCCGCCGATGTTCCCTTTGTGGTTGCCTGTTCCCCCTCCCATCATGGGGGCGGTATACATCCTTCCATTCTGTATGCCATGTCGGTCTGTAAACCGGATGTGATTATGACCCTTGGCGGGGTGCAGGCTGTTGCCGCCATGGCCTATGGCTTGTTCACGGGTAAACCTGCAGACATCCTGGTGGGACCCGGCAATAAATACGTCGCAGAGGCCAAGCGGATCCTTTATGGAGAAGTCGGTATTGATGTATTTGCCGGGCCTTCTGAAATCCTTGTAATTGCTGATGAGACAGCAGATCCTGACATTGTGGCGGCTGATTTAGTGGGGCAGGCCGAACATGGCTATGACTCGCCAGCCGTGTTGATTTCAACATCGCAGAATCTTGCCCAGGCGGTAATGAAAAAAGTTCCCGAGGTCATTGCTGCCTTGCCAGAACCAGAAGTGTCAGAGGCCTCCTGGCGTGATTATGGTGAAGTAATCCTTGCTTCCACAAGAGAAGAAGCTGCTCAGGTGAGTGACGAATATGCATCGGAGCATTTGGAGGTTCAGGCCGCCGATCTTGACTGGTGGCTTGGCACACTGACCAATTACGGTTCTCTTTTTATAGGTGAAGAGTCGACGGTAGCCTACGGCGACAAGACATCCGGCCCCAATCACATCCTCCCTACCAAGAAAGCAGGTCGCTATTCCGGCGGTTTGAGTGCCGGCAAATTTATTAAAACTGTCACCTACCAGCGTTTGACGCGTGAGGCCAATCGACAGATTGGATGCGTATCTGCACGTATCTCCCGCCTGGAAGGGATGGAGGCGCATGCGCGCACATCCGATGTTCGTTTAGCAAAGTATTTCCCGAATGAGACATTCGATTTAGGAGAAACTGAATGAGTATTATCAACGAACTTTTTAATTTGAACGAACGGGTGGCTCTCGTCACCGGCGGAAGTTCCGGCATCGGTCGAGCAATTGCCTCGACGCTGGCCGCCGCCGGCGCTGCGGTCATCCATGCCGCACTCGAACCCGAAGAGAATGCCCTGCAGGAAGCAGTTTCGCAAGTGCAGCGTTCAGGTGGGAAAGCGGCCCATGTAACATGCGATGTGAGTAAAATGGATGCGTTGCCGGAAGTGGTGAAGCAGGCGTCATCCTTTTTTGGGCCGCCCGATATCTTGGTAAATGCTGCCGGGGTTAATTTGCGTGAATCCTGGGATAAAGTAAGTGAAGGCAGTTGGAACAAAACAATAACCATCAATTTGACAGCACCTTTTTTTCTGGCACGGTTACTCATACCTGCCATGCAAGCAAAAGGGTGGGGCAAGATAATCAATATTGCCTCATTACAATCCATACGTGCCTTTCCCAATAGCGCTCCATATGGCGCTTCCAAGGGCGGGGTGATGCAGTTGACCCGTGCAATGGCAGAGGCTTGGTCTGGGAATATGAGCGGTATTACCTGCAATGCCATTGGCCCAGGTTTTTTTAAAACCGGATTGACCAGCCCTCTGTATGAAGACGACAAGGTGATCGAAGCCCTGGCCCGCCAGACCATCATCGGCCGCAACGGCGAAATGGACGATTTAAGTGGGCTGATCATTTTTCTGGCCTCCAGGGCATCGGATTACATTACCGGTCAAACGATCTTTCTGGATGGGGGGTGGTCGGCCAAATAACCCCGAGCTGCCAATTTCGAGTCGATTCGATTTTCATAGGACCTTGATCAGGAAAAAAGAACTTTAAATAAGGTTGAATACCAATGAAAGCACTGGTTTATACTGCTACAAATGAAGTGGTCTACCGTGATGAACCCGATCCGATACCGGGCGAAGGCGAGGTCCTGGTAAAAGTGGCCGCCTCGGGCATCTGTGGGTCGGATATGCATGCCTACCACGGCAAAGATGCGCGTCGGGTTCCGCCTCTGATACTGGGACATGAGGTGGCTGGCACTGTTGTTTCCGGGCCGTGCGAGGGATTGCCGGTAGTCATCAATCCGTTAATGACCTGCGGCCACTGCGCCTTATGCGATCAAGGCTTTTCACATTTATGTGCCAAGCGTGAGCTAATCGGCATGCGCCTGGCTGGCGCTTATGCTGAGTATGTCGCTATCGCCGAACGTAACTTGATCGAACTCCCAGCCGGTATGAGCTTTGTTAAGGCATCTTTGACCGAACCGACGGCCACCGCCTTGCATGCCTTGAATTTAGCCCGCGTGCAGTCATCTCGACCGCTGGCCGAACTCAAGACCCTGGTTATCGGCGGCGGAGCGGTTGGCTTGCTGGCGGCGCTATTGCTCAAAATGTATGGTAGCCATGATCTGGTTGTGGCTGAAACCCAGGCCGAGCGTCGGGACTCTGTGGCTGAACATGTTCGCTGCCAGGTTTACGATCCCATAAATGATCCCGCTTTGGCTACTGACTCCTTTGATTTGGTCATAGATGCAGTAGGGGGGGGTGTAACCCGCAAAACTGCCATGGCCGCTATTAAGCCCGGCGGGATTCTGGTACATATAGGGCTGATGGATGCCGCCGGCGATTTGGATATCCGCAAACTGACTCTTTTCGAAATTACGCTAGTTGGCGTCTATTGCTACACGCCGGCTGATGTGGGGGCTGCAGCGAAAGTCATTGAAACGGGGCAGCTCGGCGATTTGAGGTGGGTAGAAACCAGACCGCTTTCAGAGGGTGCGCAAGCCTTTCAAGATTTGCACGAAGGACGAACGGCAGCGGCTAAAATTGTCCTTATTCCCTGACCATATTTTGAGATGGCTTTTTGATGCATGGTCAGAGGAAATCACTATTCTTATTGGGCGTTTGCTCGATATATGCGCGTCGCAGCGCGAGCACGACATTGGCGCCGAAGAGAAGAAACCCTCCCACCCATCCGGTCCAACCCAGGGCAGCTTCATCGGCAACCACGGGGCCGAGCACAGCAGCTAGCAGTATCCGCATAGAAGAGATGATGCTGCCCTCAACGGCGGTGACGTAGCGGAAACCAAAGGTCAGCAGAAACTGACCGGCAACACCCGTGCCCCCGCACAACATTAGGTAGTACAAGGCCGTGGCATCCGGCCAAAAAAAGCGCGTATGGAAAAATGCCGCCATGACCAACGTGCCAATACCGAACATGAAGAAGAGGACGGTATTGGTGTCATGACAACGCCGGCTGACATTCAAGTATACGATGGCCACAGATGCCGAGATACCCGATGCCAATCCCCAGAGATTGGCTATTGTGAAAGCGATTTTATCTGGAGCGAGGACAAGCCATATACCTAAGAACGCCACGGCAACCATTGCAAGCGCAATGGGATCCATCTGACTTCGCAGGATGGTCCAGCTGAGGAGGGCCACAAAAACAGGGTAGGTCATATTCAAAATGTTGGCTTCTGCCACGGTAGTGTATATAATGGCAGTATAAAAACAGAACACCGCCAAGCAGTTGGCAAGGGTTCTGCCAAACAGAAGATGGAAATTGTGGGGCCTCGGCGGCTGCCGCTGCAGAGCCATGAGTGCGCAGACCACAACAAAGCCCATTAGTAACCGTGAAAAGACAAAGTAGGCCGGATCGATGGTGACCTCTTTTTGGGACCATCGCACCACCACCGTGGAAAAATAGAAACAGAATGCCGAGGCAAAAACGGCTGTGCCACCGACCCACGCTTTGATCGAGGTTTGCATGCCGACTACTTATCAGAATTGCATAATTATTGCGATAAGTCTGTGGAAAAAAACCAGTAGCCAATTTATACTTTATTTTTAGAAGTGGTTCTGCAAAGGTCTAAAGTTGTTCAACAATATTTGATTTTGTATTAGAGAGATTATTACCCTGTATTTGGAAAATTATCCTGATTGTTGGTAAACTTCGATGGTTGTTTACAGGAGGCAGTATGTCAAATTTTGCTCTGGTTGTGACATTGAAGTTGAAACCCGGAACTTTAGAAAGTTTTATGCCTTTGATCATGGAAAATAGAAGAGCGTCCCTTGCCAATGAGTCTGGATGCCGTGAATTTAAGGTAATGCAAAATCTTGAAGAGGAAGATACATTCCACTTCTACGAAGAGTACGACGACCATGAAGCTTTCAAGATGCATCAAAACACCATCCACTTCAAAGCTTACCTTCAGGCGGCAAAGGACATGATGGCCGAGCGTGTCTGGAAGCGCTGTGAAGTCCTGGAGTAGAATTTTCTAATATTCAGGTGAAGATAAACCGGAACATCACCAGAAAATCACTCCGGAGTATATAATATAAATGGAATTTCACACGCTATCCTTTCTGCCTATTGCGTGGCATCCTGAAATGTCGGTGTTGCGATAAAACCTATGCCTCTCCGGTACAAGCAATTGCCTACGCTCCATGGAGAGATACCGCAGACGTCCATTTCAATGCCGCACTCCCAACGCTGATCATGGTGAATATTTCAAGCTCAGACTGACGAAAGAAATCTTCAATAATTGACCACAGTCGAAAATAGAAGATTACATCAAGCACGGTGATCCCTCCAATTTAAAGGTTTTGTAACAGAAGGTTTGAATCTCAATAGATATCAATTGGTTGACATAATACAGGAAATATTAAGTTTGCGATAAGGACCACTCATAGGTGATTTCTAATTGGTATGGGCAATTCCGACTCAGTGGGATTTGCCCTTTTTTGCATTTTTGTAAAAATGTTGTTATCTATACCGGTAATAGAAAGGAATTCAGATTCAACATTGAAAATTTAAACAATGGAACGAAAATTGGACTCATTTTTAAATCTTGATTTTTTGCTTCAACGCTTGGAAGAAGCGAAGGAATGGATATATCTGAATATCTTTGTCTGGGACAACCTCATTCAAATATCAATACAAATTATCATCATTTTGGCAGCAAGGTTGGTTGGAACACTAATTGGCAGATGGTTTCGGAATTTTATCAGGAATAGGCTTCAGGAAAGAATCCGAACGTATCAATATGCAGCGAGTTTTTTCAATCGATTATTGGAGGTGATGCCGCTCATTTTCAGTATCTTCATTCTATGGCTTTGTGTCCAGATGATCATCAATATTGGATACAATACCTTTCTGATGATTCTGGTGTTGAATTTGTCCATGGCCTGGGTCGTTATTCAATTGGCGACATCTGTAATTTTAGATCGATTTTGGTCCAGGCTTATAGCTGTACTAAGCTGGTCGATAGCGGCACTGAATATCATCGGTATTCTAGATGAATCGATTGCTTTTATGGAAGGTATCGGCTTTAGCCTCGGCGGTGTTCATCTGAACCTACTTTCCATCGTAAAGGCGGCAGTTATCCTTATCGCCTTGCTTAAATGTGTCGGCTGGTTCAGCAAGTACCTGGAAAAGAAACTAATCAGTGTCCCTGAGATAATGCCCTCGACACGTTTAATGATAACTAAGTCCGTCAATATTACACTGCTGTTTCTTGTTTGTTTGATCGCCCTCAATAGCATCGGCATCAATTTGACTGCTCTGACTCTCTTCAGTGGAGCGATCGGTGTTGGTATTGGTTTTGGTTTACAAAAGATTGTTGGGAATTTCATTAGCGGACTCATTTTGCTATCCGACAAATCAATCAAACCAGGCGATGTCGTTCAACTCGCAGATGTATACGGCTGGGTCAAACATATGGGCGGGCGATATGTCTCGGTGGTAACCAGGGATGAAAAGGAGTACCTCATCCCCAATGAAGATCTCATCACCCAACAAGTTATCAACTGGTCCTACTCTTCAAAGAAAATCCGAATCCGCGTTCCCGTGGGTATATCTTATAAAGCAGACCCTCATGAAGTTATCGAGCTGATTGTCGATAAAATCAATGGTATTGATCGGATACTTACAGATCCAACACCCAAATGCCTATTGACGGACTTCGGGGAAAGTTCTGTCGATTTGGAACTGAGGTTCTGGATTGACGATCCTCAAAATGGCGTGGCAAATGTCACCAGTGAAGTGCTATTGAAAATTTGGGATACGTTGAAAGAAAATAACATTGAAATTCCTTTCCCACAACGGGACGTTCACCTGGATGTTTCGAATGCTCTACCAATTATTAAAGAACCTCATGAAAAGGCCTGATTTTTTCATACGCCAGCGCTTCAACTTCACACAGCATTAAAATTGCATTGTATGTTACTATAAGAAATATATAAAAAATGATTATTTAAATTAGAAAAGATTTCATCATTCTTAGCGAAGTGCTCAGACTAGAAGTTATGTAACATTGTGAAAAATATTCGTAAATTCAGATAGTTGACATAATTTGCGTGAAGTCTAAATGCTATTGGAGGGACATCTTTCCTGTGATTCAGTATTCAAATCCTAAGTGCTACAAATCAATCCAGTGGCAGCATTCCCGTTGATGTTGATATCATTATGTTGAAAAATATAAAGGAGGACCTAGCGCATGACACAGCGTTATGATGCCATCATCATTGGATCGGGCATTATAGGATGCAGTATAGCTTATGAATTATCCAAAAAAGGCTGGAGAACATTAAACATAGACAAGCTGGAGGCATCCGGTCATGGGTCAACAGCAAACACATGCGCGGTCACTCGGGTTCATTATTCGACAATAGAAGGCACTGCATTGGCCTATGAAAGCTATAAATACTGGGAAGCTTGGGATGAATATATCGGTGTTGAAGATCCTTCAGGTCTGGCAAAATTGAACAAACGCGGTGTGTTGGTGATTAAAACCACTGCAAATGATCAGCTTAAAAAAGTCAGAAACATGATGGATGAAATCGGAATTGCCTATAAGGACCTGACATTTGATGAAGTAAAAGAGAAATGCCTCATTTTGGACGATACAAGCTATTATCCGCCCCGTCGTCCTGAAGATCCAGAATTCGGCCGGAAAAATGATGTGCCCCTTAAGGGAGCCATCTATTATGAGGAAGGCGGGTATATCTCTGATCCGGTTTTGTCGGTACACAATGTTCAGGTGGCGGCAGCATCCCATGGGGCTGAATTCAAATTCAAAGCACTTGTGAGCAACATTTTAAAAGAGAGCAATAAGGTAGTGGGAGTTTCACTGGAAGATGGCACCCGTATTGAAGCACCCGTTGTCATCAATGCCGCAGGGCCACACTCTTTTGTCATCAACCGGATGGCCGACGTTGAGACGGGGATGAAAATAAAGACCCGAGCGCTTCGCCATGAAGTTGCGCACCTGCCCGCACCAGAGGGATTTGACTATGAATCCACCGGATGTCCGAGTTCAGACAGTGATATCGGAGCCTACTGGCGTCCTGAAGTCGGCAATCACATTTTAACGGGCAGTGAAGATCCTGAATGTGATCCAAAAGAATGGATTGAAAACCCTGATGAGTTTAATAGGAACCTTACGGAACAGGCCAGAGCCCAGGCGTTCCGCCTGGCCCAGAGAATACCAACGATGCCGGTTCCCAACCAGATTCAGGGAGTTGTTGACCTGTATGATGTGGCCGATGATTGGATTCCGATCTATGACAAGTCCGACTTGCCGGGATTTTACATGGCTGTCGGCACTTCAGGCAATCAATATAAAAATGCGCCTGTCGTCGGAAAGATGATGGCCGAATTGATCGAGCAGTGTGAAAAAGGCAGGGATCATGATAACGATCCTGTGATTTTCCATCTTGAAAAAACAGGTCATGACATCAATATGAAATTTTTCTCCAGGTTGAGGGATATCAACGAAGAAAGCAGTTTTTCGGTGGTAGGCTAAAAATGTCATCAAATTTTTTGTTCTAATACCTCCTTCTGTTCACAACCAGTGAATTACCTTTAAGTCCTAGAAAAGGGGGCTTCATTATATTCTTTGCAACTCTTTAGCATTCTATTCTGAAATGATTTTCGAATGTAGCCTTCAATCTATCTATTTTGAGTAGTTTGGAGATTACAACAAGGTTGGCGGTCCCTTCGAACAAATGATGTAAGTTCTCAATAAGTTCGGAAAAATATAAAAAAATCTAGACTTTTCATATTTGTTATGCTATCGATAAGTTATGAGCATAACAACACGTTTTCCCAAAATACCCGAAGAACAAATCACACCATTTGTGGCTGAACTTTTAGAACTAGTTCAGCTACAAATGGATGAAATTCAATTTTTAAGAGATGAGATCGCAAGATTAAAAGGACAGAAACCCAGGCCCAACATCAAGCCATCACGCCTCGAAACAGCTTCAAAAAGAAGCAAAACAAAAGAGAGAAAAAAGCGACCGAAAAGATCCAAAACCAAAAAGATTGAAATCCATGAAGTGGTTTCCATCAAACCCGATAATCTACCAGAAGGTAGCAAACTGAAAGACTATCAAGAGTACATTGTCCAAGACATCGTTC
>CAZWEO010000029.1:0-49670 GCA_964633115.1 uncultured Desulfobacterales bacterium | reverse complement strand
AATAGCTTAATATTTTTAGCGGGATAGGACTACTCACAACATAATTGGAGTGATCGCCGTTTTTGAGGGACTCCATTTTCATGTGATCACCATAAAATATCACACGTTCAAGGCAATTCAATCGGTTGGCGGTACCACAACACTGACTTAATTGAGATTTTAATATAATTGTTTATCATATTTCCCCTAATATACCCAGCATACCACTCCGTAGAAGTTCAATGTTTTAAATTGGTTTTCCTATGATTTTTAGCTAAAACAGGCATCCAAAAAAGCAACCGTAGCTATCATGTCCACCATCAAATGGGTTAGAATCGCTTTCAGAAGGTATTGTAGACTGAATACCAGGTCCACCTATATCAGTAATGATGCCATTTTCTGATAAATCATCATCTCCTCTCATACTATCAACAAAATGTAGCGTGATGCTATTTTCATTTATTTCGGCTCCAGTCAGGCCATCAAATATAAAATCATACCAGTGATCAATAGGATCGTCAGGGGTTGGGCCATACTTGGAATATGTGTTAAACGAAAATCCAGACGGAAAATAAAAAGTAACTACTGTTGCCCCCCCTATATTAATGCCTTCTACATTAAAAGTGAAAAATCCATAAAGAAAATCTATGTCGGAAGGGTAATTAGTATTGGGTGGATCTATAACTGCTTTACAATTTTTAATTGATGTTCCAGGAGGCGTTTCTATCGCTACGTAATCAGTCTCATTTTCAAGGACTAATAAGCTCACATTACCTTGAAGACTATCAAGAATGCCGTCATTATTCCCATCGCCCCCATTTGGTCCAGAGTTTTCTTCTTTATCACTAACACCATCACTATCGAAATCTTCCATAAATATTGCTGTAATTGTCATATCAGAATTAATCGTTATGCTCTCAGGATTATCCGATGTATTAAGATCACCACTCCATTCACTGAAAACCCACCCTGAATCGGCTTTCCCTGTTAGCGTTATAGGAGAACCTGCAGAGTAAAATTCTTTATCAGGGTCAAGCTCAACATTACCTGACCCAATGATATTGATCGTTATGCTTAATAGCTCGCTCTTTTCGATTCCTGCATAATCCTGGTTTAATTGATCAGTGGTAATATTGTTGTAATTTCGGAATGCCGGGATAAAACTATAACCATTCTTCGTGGGAGTAACTGTACCGCTCCAGCCATATGCTACCTCATGATTGTAATATCCGGAGCTGTCTGTAGTCCCTGTACCACCGCCATTGCTGAATGTAATTGTGGCTCCGTTAATACCGCTGTCTGTGGACGTACGAACATAGCCGGAAATGGTCATTGTTTGAAGCGTTCCGGTGTAGTCCTGGTTTTTTTGATCTTTTTTTACATTACTATAGTTCCTTGATGCCGGATCAAAATTGTAACCAACCTTGAATGGTGTAGCTGTACCACTCCAACCTTCTTCGACCTTCTGTTCATATTTACCAGAGCTGTCCGTTGTTGTGGATCCTTCACCATTATTGAACGATATTTTGACTCCGCTTATCTCATTACCCGATGATGTGCGTACATGACCTGATATTTTTTTATCGTCATCGTCAGCAAAGCAATGAGTTACTTCGAACGATTGCGAAAGTATAAGAAGAATTAAAAACAACCCGAAAAACCAGGTTATAGGAGATATATTTTTATGAATAGATTTTAATCGTTCTATTTTCATTTCTAAAGTCTATAATCTGCTTAACCTACGGTAGTGCCCTTTTGGCAACAAAAGTGGTTAAATGAGTCACATTTTATGTCCTGATCACATAAAGAGCACGCAAAAAACGTGCAATAACAGATGTTTGTGAATCTGCCGATAGAATTGTGTACAATAATAAAGAGTTAAAGGAGCTGGGGGAGAAGTACAGCCAGCATTGATCACATTGAAAATATATAATTGTAGGATCAACTACATAGATATTATTGTATATCTTTCACAATATATCAAACTTAATGAATTCATTAAACATCACAATGTGGGGTATTTTGATTATGCCAATTTCAGGAAATGTAGCTTGATATTGAACAGTTTGTCCGTGTGATAGCTTTACATTGCGATACAAATTTATTGATACCATATTATTTCAGTAGGTTCAAAATCTTCGAATATTCTTACAATAACATCAGAGTTGCCACACCAGTTCATCATACAGATACATTCAAATTGTAGGCAAAGTGTAGGGTTAGATATACTGGTACCATATATTAAGTATGATGGAACGAAAGATATATTGAGACTATTATGGTCCAAAAAAGCTGAAAGAACCAGCCAATAAATTAGTTATTCAGGAAAAATTGAGTTGTGATACCATCAAATCATGAAAAATACGGACGGTTGTGATAGCGCCATCTCCTCGATATTTCGCCAAGTGAATTCTTCCGACTTTTGCAACTTTAGGGTTTATACAGTCGATTCTGCGAGCGCTTCAGCAACTTGATCAGACCCAAGCAGAATCTGGTTTAGGTTGCGCAATGCCTGCTCCGTCGGAAAAATCTTAATATCGTTCATGTAAAGAGATGCTGCACCTCCATAAAAAAGATAGCATTTTGCCGGGGGATAATCTTTTTTAAATCAAAAAGGCAGGAAAAATTAAGTTAGAAATGATAAAATGCCTGCAATTTTAGTTTGTCTGGTACTATCCCTCCAGGCTAGGCACAAAAAAAGGTTGCCGGTTAGGGCAACCTTTTTATGGCGACGAAGTCGCCTTTCATAAAAAATCGGTACGATTTTTTATTCGCAGAGTTCAAACAGAGCCGCAGCACCCATCCCGCCGCCGATACACATGGATTCTACCCCATAGCGAATGCCTTTTTTGCGCATATTGGCCAGAAGGGTGGCACATAATTTGGCGCCGGTGCAACCTAGAGGGTGGCCCAGGGCAATGGCGCCGCCGTTCAAATTCACCTTGTCCATGTCAATACCGAGTTCACGGACGCAATAGAGTGCCTGGGAAGCAAAGGCCTCGTTAATCTCAAAGATACCGACATCACTGAGTTGCAAGCCAGCCAGTTTAAGCAGTTTGGGAATGGCGACCAAGGGTCCCACACCCATTTCATCGGGTTGACAGCCTGCCGTTGTGTAGCAAACAAATTTTGCCACGGGCTGCAGGCTCAGCTCTTTTACGGTTTCTTCATTGGCTAAAATTGTTGCCGCGGCGCCGTCCGTCATTTGTGATGAATTTCCAGCCGTTACCGAGCCATCGGTAGAAAAAGCCGGTCTGAGCTTAGCAAGACCATCGGCAGTGGTGCCTTCACGGATGCCGTCGTCATGGTCCTGGATAAAGGTTTCTTTGCGGTAGACACCCTTATCATCCTGGACATAGCGAGCTGCAGGCGTTGGCACGATTTCGGTAAACCAACCATTGGATCGGGCGGCGGCAGCTTTCTGTTGGGAGGTGGCTGCAAACTCGTCCTGCTGCTCGCGGGAGACCTCGTAGCGCTTGGCCACATTCTCGGCGGTTAGCCCCATGGAGATATAGAGCTCGGACTGTTTCTGGGCATATTCAGGATGGGGACGCGGGATGGATCCACCCATGGGTACATAGGTCATGGATTCGACCCCACCGCCGATTGTCACCTGGGCCCACCCAGCTTGAATCTTCAAGGCCGCCAGGGCAATGGCTTCTAACCCGGATGAACAGAAGCGGTTTACAGTTGCGCCGGTAACTTCTACGGGAAAACCAGCCATTTGCGGTGCCAGCCTTCCGATATTGAGACCTTGCTCAGCCTCTGGAAAGGAGCAGCCGATCATAATGTCGTCCACATGTTTTTTTTCGAGGCCTTCGGTCTGGTCCACAGCCGCACCTAAAATAAATGCAAGCAGATCATCGGGCCGTGTATCTTTAAAGGCGCCTTTGTTGCGTTTGCACCCGGGGGTTCTCACGGATGTCACAATATAGGATTCTTTCATTTTGATCCTCCTTAGAAATTTCGGTAAACGTTTTAGAATTAGATCGCACATAAATTGAATTTAATTTCGCAGTGGTTTGCCTGTTTTCAGCATATGGTCGATTCTGGCCAGAGTCTTTTCCTCTTTGAGTAGATCAACAAAAGCCTCACGCTCAAGGGTTAGAATGACATCTTCGTCGATGAAACTGTTGGCACGGATACTGCCGCCACTCATCACATAGGCGATCCGTTTGAGGACAAAGGCATCGTATTCACTGATGTACTTGGCCCGTTGCATGTCGGCGATCTGGGTACTGGCCATACCTTGAGCAGCTTCACCCAGGACCTTTAGTTTGCGTTTGACCGGCGGGGCATAACCGGCATCAACCATGCGCAAAACTTCTTTTTTAGCCTCACCCACCAGATAATCTCGATTCAGGATGATGCGGTCAGTGGGTTTTAGAAAACCATTGGCTCGGGCTTCGGCTGCAGACATAGAGACTTTGGCCATGGCAACCGCCATAAAGGCAGGGATGAACAAGCGGGTTAAATCAATATCCGCCATGGCAGCTTCGGGGATGGCCTCAACAAAATTGCGCCACAGTGCCAGACAACCGCCACCGGCAGGTAGCAGGCCCACACCAAACTCCACCAGGCCCATATAAAGATCGGCATGCGCTACGATACGATCCGAAGCCAGGCAAACTTCACAACCGCCGCCCAAAGCCAGACCATAAGGGGCGGCCACAACCGGAAAAGGTGCATAGCGTGCTTTGAGTAGTCCATATTGAAGGTTTTTGATCATCAGTTCGATTTCTGCCAATTGATTTTCAGCCACCGCCTGGCGCACACCCGCCAAATCAGCACCGGCTGAGAAAGCACCCGGCATACCGCCGGCTTGATTGCCAAAAATGAGTCCAACCCCGTTTTGGTTAACATAATCGATGCTGTCATGAATGGCCTGAATGATATTCTGATTCAGGGAATTCATTTTGGAATGAAATTCCAGGCAAAAGACACCATCATCCAGGTCGATTAAGGTGGCATGCTCGTTGGACTGCATGGATTTACCGGTGACTTTGCGATCCGCCAGCGATATGATGTTGGCACTCACTTTGACCGGCTGGTAGGTCGCCGAGGAAAAATCATAAAAATGGCGCTGGCCGCTTTCGGTTTTATAAAAGGTCGTATGGCCGGCTGCTAGCATATTGGTGATATAAGCAGGAATGGTCAGCCCATCGGCTTGCATGCGATCGACTGACTTGGCCAACCCAATGGCGTCCCATGTTTCAAAAGGGCCCATTTCAAAATTGAAGCCCCATTCCATGGCATTATCAATTTCAACAATGGTGTCCGATATTTCCGGGATGCGATTGGCCGAATAAATCAGGTTGCTGGCAAGGGCTTTCCAGGCAAATTTTGCCCCTTTGTCATCGCCATACACCACGGCCTTTATTTTACCTGCAAGTGTATCGGCCTTTTTGGCCTCGGCCAGACAGGCGAACTCAGGCTTCTCATAGGTATCATATTCCAAGGTCTGGGGATCGATGACCTTACGGATTATCTGCCATTCCGGTGTTAGGTCGGTTTTGTAAAATCCGCCCTGGGATTTTTTCCCCAATTGGTTGTTGGCAATCATGGTGGTTACGAATTCTGGAATTTTAAAGCTTTCTCGATCTTCATCATCTGTGACCAGATCGTAGGTGTTGGCTGCCACATGACTGAGAATATCCAAACCAACCAGGTCAGCGGTCTTAAACATGGCTGTTTTGGGGCGCCCCATGACCGGCCCAAAAAGGGCGTCGACTTCGGGAATGCTCAAGCCGGCTTCCAGCATCAACTGCATGGATTTCACCATGCCATGTATACCGATGCGGTTGCCCACAAAGTTGGGCGTGTCTTTGGCCCAAACAATTCCTTTGCCCAAAAGACGTTCGCCAAAATCAGCCATAAATTCGAGGATCGTATCAAGGGTTTGCTCCCCGGGTATAATTTCCAACAGTTTCATATATCGAACCGGGTTGAAGAAATGGGTTCCCAGAAAATGCTGTTTAAATTCTGCTGAGCGTCCTTCTGACATGGCCTTTAAAGGAATACCAGATGTATTCGAAGACACAATCGAACCGGGTTTACGGACGCCTTCGATCCGTTCAAAGAGTTTATGTTTAACTGCCAAGTTTTCGACAACGACTTCCACGATCCAATCGCAATCGGAAATTTGGTCAAAATCATCTTCGAGGTTCCCAATGGTAATCAGGTCCAAGTCTTTGGCCTGCATCAGCAATGCCGGTTTGGCGGCAGCCAGATTGTCCAGACCACTTTTGGCAATGCGGTTGCGGGCCTGGGGTTCATTTTGTTCGTCATCCGTGAGGTCGGGTGGGATAATGTCCAGCAATCGGGTTTGAATACCAGCACCGGCAAGTAGGGCGGCAATGCCCCCACCCATGACACCCGAGCCGATGACGGCAACTTTTCTGATTTTTGTCTGCATGTTTTCCTCCTGGTTATAGCAGTTGTCATAAACTTGTTTTATTTATGATAAAGACAACTCCTATGTTACGATAATAAGAAATGAATGAACATTCATTTCTTATTATCAAAGGTTCAGAATCCTTGTCAAGTATAAATCGTGTGAATAAATCGATATTTGATTATATAATAGTACAATTATTACAAATAAATATAAATTATTGCTTTAATCTTTTTGGTTTAATGTGATGCAGATATTATGAAAAATATTCAGAAATATAATAATGAATTTCAATTCATTATTCGGGGTGATGGGGCATGGGAATCGGATCGGGTACGGGAATGTTTCGTGGATCAGCATATTGGGAGCGAAGCTCAAACCAGCGATCGACTTGGTAAGTTAAACGCCGCAAGCGTTGATCCAGCTCCTCGCGATAGGCTTCAACTTCAGCATCGCTTGCGTCTGCGGGTATGCGCATAGCTTCGCGGTCAAAAACCATAACCAGTTCCGAAAAAAAATTAGGAATAATGCTGCGATCCCATGATTTAATGCGATAGTTTGGTTGGGCATACCATATATGTGGTAGCAGAGGGGCGCCTGTACGAGCGGCGGCCACCACGATTCCAAATTTGGAAATATAAGGCGGACCCTTGGGTGCATCCACAGCTAATCCGCCTAAATTTCCTTGCTTAATATAAGCCACAAATTGTTTAAGGGCGGTGCTGCCACCCTTGCCTTTTCCGCTACTGCCCCGGGGTGCATAAAATCCAAAACGCCTTAAAATCTGGGTGATAAAATTGCCGTCACCACTGCGACTGGACATGATGGATGCTCGTCGGTTTCTGAAAAAATAGATTGTATAGAAAATAGATCGATGCCAGCTGGCGCTCAAAACCTTGTTGTTTTCCTGTTCCATAAGTTCATGGAAAACGTCGGCTCCAAAAACCTGCTTGCGGCAAGTAAAAAAAAGAAGATGCATACAGAGCCAGACAAGGAAGCTAGTCGCAAAGGTTACTAACCAGGACTGGCGCAGGCGTTTGCGAAGTTTTCGGTAAAATTTTCTTTTGGCCATTTTCCTATATTTTTGTCAAAAGGTGACGCAGCCGTTGGCCCTAAAATCGCGCAGCGAATTTAGTCCGGCAAGTTTGTCAGGATCGCTTCACCGATCTTTTCGGCGGAACGACCAAAGAGGAAATCCATCTCAAGACCCTTCAAGTGATCGTCTGTCCAGGCAATGCTGTTTTCCATAACGATGTTTTTGATATGTTCGTATTTGCCGCCTAATGCTTTGATAATGACATCCATGGGCACATCTGATCGGAAGCTGACGTTTAAGAGCAAGAGATTTTCGATGATATTGGCGCGATCGCCGGATGGAGAGGTGGCCGGGATAACCAGGATGCTGCGATCATCCTTACGTCCTTTTCCAACATAGACATTTCCCTTTTGTACAATAATGCGTTTACTCCCTTTGAGTGTTGTATCGCTTTCGACTCTAGATGGAATCGGTTTGAGTACACCCTTTTTGGTGAGCACCTCGATGGTTGCGTCTTCGGTAAGTTCTCCCAAAAGGTTCAAATTTTTGATGCGATACACAATGGAGCCTTCAATACCTGCAATTACTGCTTGAAGATTTCGCAACACCAGGACATTTTTGGGAATGATTTGGGAGATAGCGATGTCGGCCTCATCCAAGGCGTCAAATAAAATTCCTTTGATTTTTTCACTGATACGGCTAGTTCCCACGGTTACTGTTTTGGCCTGGTGCTTGATAGCATCAATGGGTCGCGACATGCTGTTGATGGATTCGCTGATGATCTTGAAAAAGGTATTGATCATGTTTAAAGCCGTGCCCTTGATGCCAAAGTCCAGCTCGAAATCCGGCATGGGCAATTTGCCCGAGAGATATTTCAGCAACAAGACCAGATCAGACGCCATGGTGATGGCCAAGGGGAATCCTTGCTGGCGTTTTTTCGCACGAAAGTTCTGATAAAAGGCCGCAATTTTTTCACGAAATGTTTTTTCCAATACCAGTTCATAAACATCCATACCCTGAGCTGTATGGGTTTCAATTGTGTCCTTTATTTCTTCCCGAAAGGTATGCAGAAACCGGGATCCTTCGTTGATGGCCAAGGCAGCATAATAACCCCAGATGTGTCCCACCAGCGTATTTAATATGGGCGCTAAATGTTCGTAGGTGCCCGGAACGTGGAAAACATCAGCGGCATAAGGATCAAAGCGGTTGTCGCCTTCATCGGCAATGACTACCGGTGTGGCTTTGTGGGCTTTGAAAATGGCGGTATCCTTGATGATGTCGCCGATTACCGTATCGGGCGCGCCGGCGGCGCAAACGATGATTAATGGTTCGGAGGAGAGATCGATATGCTTCTTATCCTCCACAAAATCAGACGAAATGGTTTTGTAGCAAAGTTCGCTGAGCTTGATCCGGATTTCATCGGCCGAGGCTTTGTTCGGCCCACTTCCGACTGCTGCCCAATATGTTTTCGTAGCTGCTAGCTTTTGGGCCGAGGCCTGTATGGCAACAGTGTTTTCAAGTACTTTGCGCATTTGCCTGGGAATTTCCAGCAGTGCTTTTATTTCTTGGGTTACAAAGGCGAGATCACGCCGATTCGTAACAGCTGCCATATGAAGGCCTAAGACGGCACCGGCGATAATTTGGGAATAAAAGGCTTTGGTTGAAGCCACTGACATCTCGATATCGCGGCCGCTGCTGGTGTATAGCACCCCATCAACCTTGAAGGTGATGTCCGAATCCCTCCGGTTAACAATGGCGAGGGTCCAAGCACCGCGCTCGCGCACCATATCGACGGTGCGGTTGGTATCGGTGGTGGTTCCCGACTGGCTGATGGCAATGACCAGCGTGTCTGCCATGCTATCGGGTCCATCGAGTTTGTTCATCCGGAAACCGCTTAACTCGGAGGCCTTCAAGGCATCGATAAAGCATTTTGAATCATTGAAATAATAAGTCAAGGTGTCAGCACAGGCCTGCGCCGCAATACCGGCAGTGCCCTGGCCCACGAAATAGATCCTGCGAATCTGATCGTCGCGCAAGGCCTGGATAAGAGCATCGCTAATAATACTTTTATCCAAAACGGTGGTATATTGTTGATCTCCAGTTATTTTCCAGCGGTTATGTAAGGTTTTTTCAACCGATGTGGGCGACTCCGTGATTTCCTTCAAAAAATAATGCGGAAAGTCCTGGCGGTCGATGTCTCGGGAAGTGAGGGCCGTTGTTTTTATGTCAGCATCACTGAGTTTCAATGGGGATCCATCGTAGGCTATGGCTTGAATACCATTGATCCCACCGG
Organism: uncultured Desulfobacterales bacterium; assembly: GCA_964633115.1. Classification (GTDB taxonomy): domain Bacteria; phylum Desulfobacterota; class Desulfobacteria; order Desulfobacterales; family B30-G6; genus B30-G6. The sequence goes on along the minus strand of CAZWEO010000029.1, from coordinate 39,968 downwards.
CTGAGTTTTGATCCACAACAAAGATTTCACCTTGAACATCGCCGTTTTCACCGGTGTGAATTTTTTCGCCGTCAAGTTTTAAATAATTGGGTGTTTCCTCTATAAAACCATACACTTCCGAGGCTGGTATATAGTGATCCGGGGATAAGCCCAGAAAGATGGCCTGACCACTACCACGCTGGCCCAAGAATAGCTTACCGGGCGCCAGATTGGTATGCATGCATATGGCGTGCGAGCCTTCAAAGCTGTTCAGGGCCTGGCGAAATGCTTCAGTTACGGAAGCACCTTCTTGAAAGTATTTTTGGATCAACAGGGGGATAACCTTGGTATCGGTGGTAATGTCATCTTGAATACAGGTGCCTGATTTTAATAATTCCGCTTTTATTTCCAGATAATTGTCGATGTCGCCATTCAAGCAGGCGTGAATAATCCCCTGATTGGGGTTTCCATTGTCCTCGGCGATGTTGTCGACTGGATGGCAGTTGGACTCAGTGATGGCTCCCACAGAGGCCCAGCGCGTATGTGAAGATATGGTGTAGTTTGTAGGTGTATAAGTTATTGCATGTTGGAAAATCAAATCTGTTTTAATTTGATTACGCAGGAAGCCGACATTATCACCAAGCCTGCCGATTTCAGCTGCAATTTTATAGGTAAATGCAAGCGCAACCCTATTTTCTTGCGCTGATGGATTTGAGGTATCCACATGGAGGCTGCCATTGGAAAGGATATTGCGTTTGGCTCTCTCCTGAAACGTTGGTAACAAGTCTTGTTTGCCGAGATCCTTTTGAAAAGCAGACCAGTCATTGGGATCAAATTCAAAGAGGACTGAGATACCGGCTGAATCGCGACCACGAACTTCCAGTCGATCAATACTATTTAGAACCGTATTGATCTCCTGCATTACTTTTATGGCAAATGGGGACGATTTATTTTCCGGTCGGGAAATCAAGTCCTCTACTTTATATATATTGGTGGCAAGTTCGGCTTTAAGGGACCAGTGGATGTCTTTGAGTATTTCAAGCGAATCCGTTATGGTTTCAACCTCGTTGGGAGATATATGGCCGATCTGTTGGGAAAGCGCTTGCGTCTCAGCATCGATAATATCCTCAGCTAAGGTGGCCATTTCCAAAAGTTCATCCAAAATCTGCCGATTGGTAAAAGCATGCTGAAAGGCCTTGATCTGTTTGCAGCGCTGGACATTATCGTATAATTTTGTCAGGTGGGTTTTACCCCCTAAGTAGTTGCCGTTTGTGCAAAATTCTCCAGGTGTGCATTTCGAAATGGTAAATTGGGACAGGATTTGGAATTTTTCCTTGAGGCTGGCCAGGTCAAAAGTGGCTTCAGATGATTGCTGGGATTTTAGGGACACAATTCCGGTGAGTCCGCAGGAGAGGCGATTGGCATCATAAGCAAATAACACCACCGAGCCATCTGGAACACGACTGAGGTGACGCCCGAAATAAATGTTGCGATGAAGCAAGTCACCAAGGCTTTGCCAACAACGCTTTGCGGGGTTTTGGGAGCGTGAGCAAATCTCAGGTTTCATGGTGGGTATCCTTTAACAGTTTTTTTAAAACCAATTCCAAGTCGGCCGGTGTGTCCACACCTTGGCAGTCATATTCGGTCATGATCACCCGAATGGGGATCCCGTTTTCAAGCAAGCGAAGCTGCTCAAGATATTCTAGTGATTCCAGAAACGATGGACCCAGCTTTTGAAATTGTCTCAATGTATTCATACGAAAAGCGTAAATACCGACATGCCCTTTGTAATCAGGTTTGGATTCCTTGCGGTCAAAAGGAATCGGACTTCTCGAAAAATATAGGGCTTGCCCGTGTTTGTCGGTTACGACCTTAACCCGATCCGGGTTTTGGGATTCAGCGATACTGATCTGTTTTGCCAGGGTCGTAACCTGGGTGGTTGAATCCGTAAACGGGTGTAATAGTTCGCTAAGCATATCCGGTACCAAGAGGGGCTCATCCCCTTGGATATTTACGACAACATCATCATCCTGTACATGCAGCATCTCAGCCGCTTCAAGAATCCTGTCGGTGCCACTGGGATGATTAGGATCGGTCATCAAAACAGGTACGGCTAGATCTTTGGCAACCGTATAGATCCGATTATCGTCGGTGGCCAAAACGACCGTGTTAATAGCACTGCATTGGCGCGCCCGATCAAATACATGCCAGAACATGGGTTTGCCCTGGATGTCGGCCAAAGCTTTACCCGGAAAGCGGGATGACTCATAGCGTGCCGGGATGATGCCGTATGTCTTAGGTAGCTTATTCATCACGTCGGATAAAGTGATTTATTGCAATATAGTATGCTATCAAAAAATCCCAGAAAAAAGAGCTGCGAGTTACGAATCACGGGTTACGGGTTATGAGTATCGAGATGCTGACAACGTTTGGCAACACGCAACATGTAACCCGTAACCCGTCTCGCCATTAGTTCTCATCCAATTTTCGCATGATCAACTCGCAGGCCTGTTGAGCACCGCCTTGACGCTCTCGGATATAGGCTTGAGCCTCATTTTTAAGGGTTTCTTTAACCACAGGATCTATTATACGTGCAAGTAGAAAATCTGCAACACCTTTCCAGGAATCGGCCTGCTGCAGAATCCCCAAATCGATAATCTGATTTCCAACCCACTTAAAGTTATCCCAATATGGACCAATTACGGTGGGTACACCCTTTGCAAGCGGTTCTAGAAAATTTTGGCCACCCAATTGAACCAGACTGCCCCCCACAAAGGCCGCTCTGGCACTTAAATAAGCGGTTCCCAACTCGCCAAAGACATCCCAGAGTAGGACGCCGCCTGATTTAAGCGTCTGGTGGGTCGAGCGCAGCACCCAGTCAATCCCAAGGCCTTGCAGCGCCTTCTGCCAATACGCCAAGCGGTGCATATGCCTGGGGAAGAGTCCGATGACGGCGTCGGGACGCCGGCTTAAAATGCGTTGGATGATCTTCTCGACTTGGACTTCTTCCATCATCCGTATGGAACCTAAAATCAGGAAGTTGTCCGTTGGTGGCATGTTCGGTTCAAATTTTAAAAGAGAATCACTTTGGGTATCATTCTCTTCGAGGCGGTCGAATTTGATATTTGCCATGGTACCGAGACCCTGATTGCCAAATACATTTTCAAAATGGATTCTGTCCTGATTTGAAATAGCCAGGATATGGTTTGGTTTTCGACGGCGCCAAAATGAGGGCCAGATCATATAGCGTTTTAAGCTGCGCTGGGTCATGCGTGCATTTATTACTGCAATTTGGCAACCATGCCGCTTGAGGCCAGCCATCAAAGCCGGCCACAATTCGGCTTCCAATAGGACCATCAGGCGCGGGCGCACCATTTTTAAGGCGCGATGCATAATGGCGGGGCTGTCAAACGGGAAATAGGTACACTGCAGCGATAGGGAAGGATTCGACCGAGTCAGAGCCATTTGAGCCTGCTTAAGTATGCCCATTCCCTGGCGGGTATTGGTTGTTACCAGAATCCTGAAGGAGTTGTCCTCTGGGATCTTTTTTAATATTTCCCAGGCCAGATAAGCTTCGCCGGCAGAAGCCGACTGGATCCACAGATCGGTCCTGTGCAGGTGAACGTTTTTTAGGCAGCGCTGGTCAAAACCTTGGGCCAAACGGTGATGGTGCCGCAAAAAGGGTAGTATCACCCACCATAGCGCCTGATAAATGCTATCGGTAATCAAATTTGCGGGTGTTTGCTGCATCATTATTGATCATCCTGTTTTAAATAAATCCGCATAGTACTTTTTGATGATCATTCGGGCATAAGCGGCCGCACGGATGCCGATATATTCCTCATGGGCAACGACAACGGCAAGGGCTAATTTTTTGTCACCATTTTTTAAATCAGCAAAGCCCACAAACCAATCATAGCGCAGATCATGTTTTTTATTGAAGATCGATCCGGTTTTACCACCCAAATTGCACTTGGATAATACCGGATCCTTTTGGAAGCCTTTGAAAGCCTTTCTATCTGTACCGTAGCGAACGGTAGCCTCCATGAGGTCATAGACCACGCGGGATGCCTTGGGGGTGATGACTTGTTGTGCTGGGCTGGGCCGATTCTGATAGAGAACCTCGCCAGATCCGTTGGTTATTTGCCTCACAACGGTCGGGTCAATCTGTTTGCCCTGATTAAGAATCACCATTGAGAGCATTGCGGCATGGATAGCGGATAGTGTTGTTTGCCGGTTGAAGCCACTGGCGATTTCAGCCCAGTGATAGGGCGCATCGGAGATATTGAATTGACTCGGTGAAACCGGAAGTTCAAAATTGATTTGTGAATTGAAGCCAAAAGCTTGGGCATAGGTTGACAGTGTGGCTTGTTGTAGACTTAAAGCACCGAGCTTACCAAAAACAGGGTTAATGGATTTGGCAAATGCGGCTTGAAAAGTTGTGTGGTTGGTGTAGCGGTTGTTACGATCCTTTAGCTGTACTTTGTAAAGCGTATGCTGACTGCCATTAAAGCGAAGTTTGGAATTGGAGTCCAACCCTTTTTGTTCTGCAGCTGCGGCCGCTGTCACAATTTTGAAAATGCTGGCAGCTGGATACGAATTGACCAAGCAGGTATTGCCGTCCGGATTGAGCTTATCAAAGCCAGCCATCATGAGGATTTCACCACTGGTCGGATCCATGGCTAACAGCGCAATATGTCGGGAATTTTTGCGGTCTAATTTTTTAAGCATGTAGGTTTGCAAGGAGGTATCGATGCTGGTTTCCACATGCAGCGTCGTATTTTGGCGCTGAATCTGGAAGCTTGGCTCGCGCAAATTGATAATAGGCGTTTCCTGCAACAGTTCTCTGGCCAGTTGTTTGTCATCCGCACGAATTTTGGTATCATCTGCGGTGGACGCTATTGTTTCCGATGGGGTATCACCATTTCCGCGAATCCATTGGAAACACTGCGTCATACTGTATACGGCGGCAATGATCATTGCGGTTAGGCAGCTAATTCGCGCTATCCGCTTCCACATTAAATTGCGATAGCGCGTGCGTGCAAACAGATGCTGATGCGCATGCCAGTCCGGCATTTTGGGTCTATGATGAGGAACTTTATATTGTTCCATATCAGCTTATGGCGGATCCCGGTGCTGTATTTTTGTCCGGAGATAGCAGGCAAAGGCCGTCATCGGTATCGGCCGATAGCAGCATCCCCTGTGAGGTGATACCCATGAGTTTGGCAGGCTTTAAATTGGCTACCACCACAACCTGCTTGCCAATCAGATCTTCGGGCTGGTAGCTCTCGGCAATTCCGGAAACAATCGTTTTCGGTTCGCCCATGTCAATCTCGATTTTTAGTAATTTTTTCGATTTGGGAACCGTTTCCGCAGCAACGACTGTGGCAACCCTCAGATCCAGTTTGGCGAAATCATCAATTGAGATGAGTGGTTTGGTGACAATCAGGTTTGGGTCGTCAGGGACGTCAACTGCCCGTCCGCTTGGTTTGGGAACGGATTCGACGCGTGGAAACAAGGCTTTAAATTTTGGCAATGTCGTGCCTGGTTGGAGGTCACCCCAGTTCAAGAGATGCTCCAGGAAATAAAACGGTGCCTGCGGATCCAAGCCTAGCTGGCCCTGAATGGTTTTGGCCGTATCTGGCATGACCGGATAGATTAGTCCAGAAACAATTCGCAATCCTTCCAATAAATGATAGATCACCGTTTTCAATTCGGCCTGATGATCGGTATCTTTAGCCAACTGCCACGGCGCAGCAGTATCGATGGTTTTGTTCATCAAGCTGATAAATTCCCATATGGCCAGGATCCCTTTGTGAAAGGTAAATGCTTCCATGTGGTGTTCAAATTGGTTGATGGTCTTGGCGGCAGCCGTCTTCAAATCCATCCAGCCATCATTTATGAGCTTGGTATCGGGCTCAGGTACCACGCCTTTAAAATATTTACGCGCCATGGAGAGTACCCGACTGACCAGATTGCCAAGATCGTTGGCCAGATCTGAATTGATGCGTTGTACCAATGCCTCCTGGTTGAAATTCGAATCCAAACCGAAAACCATATCGCGTAACAGAAAAAAACGGAACGCATCTAAACCATATATATTTTTAAGCTCCAGGGGTTCGACCACATTGCCAAGGCTCTTGGACATTTTGCTTTGATCAATATTCCAATAGCCATGAACATTGAGGTGCTGATAAATTGGAATGCCTGCTGCTTTGAGCATAATCGGCCAGTAAATTCCGTGCGGTTTCAGAATATCCTTTGCTACGATATGCTGGGCTACGGGCCAGAAGTTTTTAAATTTTTGACCATCAGGATATCCGAGAGCCGAAACGTAATTCAAGAGTGCATCGAACCAAACATAGGTGACGTACTCCGGATCAAATGGAAGTGTGATCCCCCAAGAGATACGCGATTTTGGTCTGGAAATGCACAGATCCTCCAAAGGCTCTTTGAGAAATGCGAGCACCTCATTGCGATATCGTTGCGGCCGGATGAAATTAGGATTTTGTTTGATGTGGCCAATGAGCCAATCCTGATAGCGACTCATCTTGAAAAAATAATTGGATTCTTTGATGACTTGCGGTTCGACTTCATGATCCGGGCATTTGCCTTCCACCAATTCGCGCTCCGTATAGAAGCGCTCGCAACCAAAACAATATAGTCCTTGATACTCGGAAAAATAGATATCACCGGTGGCATGTATCCGACTCAAAATCTGTTTTACAACCGCCTTGTGAGCAGGATCGGTGGTGCGAATAAAGTCGCTATTGGCGATATTGAGTTCGGGCCACAAATTCCTAAACAAGGCGCTAATTTTATCGACATATTGTTTGGGTTGCAAGCCCTCCTTTTCAGCAGCCCGCAAAATCTTATCACCATGCTCGTCTGTGCCGGTTAGAAAAAAGGTATCCATCTGGCGCATAGCATGAAAACGCGTGGCGACATCAGCAATAATAGTCGTGTACGCGTGACCCAGGTGCGGCCTGGCATTAACATAATAAATGGGTGTGGTGATATAGAAAGGGTCGGTCATATCAACTCCTTTATTAGTGCTCTTCCATAAATGGAACCAGTTACAGGTATCAGTTTTCAACCGAAAACCTAAAACTTAAAACCAGATAAATTCATCAGTTAACAATTTCATCGATACTAATTTCAATCTCGCTACCATCTTCAATTCGAATGGCCAGTCGCCGTCCGATTACATAATGCCGAATCACTTTCCCGGCTTTATCTTTGGTGTGGATCTTTTTTCCGATTTTGGGAAACTGAGATTTTAACTGATGATAGGTTTTATTCTCATAGGTCAGGCAGCACATCAAGCGGCCACATTGACCGGAAATTTTGGTTGGATTCAGCGATAAACCCTGCTGTTTGGCCATCTTGATTGATACCGGCTCAAATTTTTCGATGAAAGCCGAACAGCATATTTCGCGACCACACCGACCGAGGCCGCCACACATTTTGGCCTGATTGCGAATCCCGACCTGACGCATCTCTATGCGGGTGTGGAATTCTTTAACCAATCGCTTTACTAGTTTTCGAAAGTCAACCCGGCCATCGGCTGTGAAAAAGAATGTGAGACGACTGGCATCAAAGGTACTTTCAACTGAGAATAGATTCATCTTCAGACCGTCTTTTTTAATGCAGTTCATGCAATAGGTGTAGGCGCGCTGTTCTAAATTCAGGTTGATGCTACGCTGCCGATAATCTTTTTCATTGGCGATACGATGAACCTTTTTTAATGAACGGCCGGTTTTTACAGAATCATGCGGGGTCGGGGGAACAGCCACAAATCCAAATCCCAGCCCTTTTTCGGTTTCCACGATTACGTGGTCACCTTCGTTCAATACAAAAGCTCCGGAATCAAAATGATATATTTTACCTGCCGGCTTAAACCGGATACCGACGATCTTTTTCATGGTTAAATCCTAAAAAAGTCATAAGAGTAACATCCAGCATCAGCCTTGGATTGGCGTTGCCATCGATACGATCCAAGGCAGTTTGGATGAGTTCAAAGTATGATATTGTGGCATTAATGTCCATATGCTGAGCGATCCGTTCCAGATCATGAATTCGATCCTGATTAATGATTTTATCGGGTGACGATGGGAAAACTAACAGGTCCCGAAACCAGGTTTGCATGATCTCGAGTGCCTCAACGAGTTTCTCCTTGCTCTGGGCCAGTTTTTCAGAAAATGCCAGAAGGGCGATCAATGGATTTACAGATTTAGACCTGCCTGTATCAGCTATTATGATATTCAGGATCCAGGCCCTACGCTTAAGCCAACCGGATGTGGCTAACTGACGCGCATCGTTGAGACTACCTTTGGCAAGGTTGGCAAGTAGGCCTACATCCTGATCGGATATTTCGGCCTGATTTTTAATATAATTGATTAGGGCATCACGTGAAATTGGACGAAAGCGCACATGTTGGCAGCGCGAGGCTATGGTTGGTAATAGATCATGCAGGTGATAGGCGGTTAGAATCAGGTATGTATGAGGCGGTGGCTCTTCCAACACCTTCAGTAAAGCGTTTGCAGCTTCCACATTCATATGATGGGCATCTGAAATGATAACGAATCGATATTTCGCTTCATAGGGCTTCATGGCCAGCAACCGATGGAGTTCCCGAATCTGACCGATGCGTATTTGATTTTTTTGGGGTTGCACCGAAATAATATCCGCATGATTGCGGGAGGTGATTTTTCGACAGGATTTACATTCACCACATGGTAGTTCTGCCGCGAATCTCGGGTTGGTTTCACCATCAATTGGGGGTGTAGCCCCGACCACAATTTCAGATTTTTGACAATTGCAGGCCATGGCAAACCTGAAGGCAGCCTCTGTTTTACCGACGCCTTCGATTCCAGTAAACAGTTGTGCGTGGGGAATATTGCCTGTCTGGAGGATTCGGTATAACTGCCGGAGAGGTTTTACCTGATCGATTATGGATTGGAAACCTGGCACAAATCTAATAATCAACCCGTTCTTTGAGTTCTTTGCCGGATTTGAAAAAAGGGAGCTTTTTGGGATTGATTAATACCTTTTCACCGCTTTTCGGATTTCTGCCCATATAGCTCTTATAATTTTTGACATAGAAACTACATAAACCGCGAATTTCAACCCGTTCACCACGGGCCAAGGCTTCCGACATATTATCAAAAAATAGCTGCACGACTTTAGACGCCTCAGACTTGGATATATTGGCCTCTTTTTTTAATGAGGAAATGAGTTCCAGTTTATTCATATCGCCTCCTTTTCGCTTGCGCACAAGGTCACGGTATAATTCTGAAAATTTTAATGACATATTGACAAAAAGTCAAGCAGTTATGCCAATAATTTCGGTAGGAGCTCAATATCGTCTTCATTCACGGCCACACCGGCTGCCTGGCCCAAAGCATCCACGTTTATGACAACCCGCCCTTTACCCCGGTAGTTGGAGAAGGTCCCAGTAACGCCAGTAAAAGGACCACGGATGACCATAACCTTGTCACCCTTTATCAGCCCTTTTCCGGTTATAATGGGGTGATCACTAGCAACCATTATTTTGAGGGATTCGATGGTATCATCGGGGACCGGTACTGGACCGTTTTTGGTGCCAACCAGACGAACGGCACCAACTGTTTTAACAATGTCTAAATGCTGTCTGGCACTTAGATCGGTCTTTACAAACAGGTATCCTGGAAATACCGGAACCCGGATCATCAGTTTTCGATCGCGCCGTTTACTGGGAACCTGGACTTTGGGTAGGAAAACTTGGAATGCTTTTTTTTGCAGCCCTTGATTGACGACGTTTTCGAAGCGGCTTCGCGTGTGGATGACATACCACTTATGAATTAGTTTATCGATGTTCATTTTTCCGTTTTAAGTTTTAGGTTTTAAGTTCGATGGCTTCGTAAAAAGTCCAATTTCTGCGTTGCGCTTCATCCCGTTGTGACTGCGACGTACGCAAAGTACGCCTTATCACACGGGATTTGTGACGCCTTGAACTTGAACCTTTTACTTTGCCATCCCATGATTGACTTATTACGTGATCATCAAGTTTTAGGATCGAATAACAAGCCGTAGCATTTTAGCTTGTGGGCTGTGGGCGCCTAACAGTCTAATAGTCTTCAGCCTATAGCCTGAATTCTTAAAACTTAAAACCTAAAACTTAACACCGATCTTTACAATCCACTTTCAAATTCACCCAGACCGTGAAGGCCGATCATGAAGTCATATTTTTCATCTTCGTCTTCGCGTGTAAATGTCAAGCGGAAAGACCAGCACTGGGCCTTATATACGCCTCCCAAACTGGCTAAAATTTCTTTGTCTTGATACAGGTCGTTCTCGTATTCTGCGGTAAACGAAAGCGCATCGGTAACCGCGAGACGTAATTTGGCATAGACTGATTCAAGGCCCTCTTGGTCGATATTATCTAGATCCTCCTTGTATCGATGCTCCACGGTCAGTCGGTCACCCCGTTTGTCCGAGAAATTAGCCGCAACACTGTGCGATATCATGGCACTATCATAGGGCGACCATTCGCCATCTGCCAAAAGGGAAACATACTTTTCCGGGGTCAATTCCAGGCGACCATATACCGGCGAGAATGGTTCCTGGGTTTCGGTGTTTTGCCATTCGGCCGGATCATCCTCAGCAGCTTCATTAAAGTCATAGCTTTGCTCTAGGTAAAGACGTAGGACTTGTTGATAACGATATTCCGGAAGTTGCGTGGCAGTTGTTTGTGGATTATTTGGCCTTAGATTAGATCTATAAGTGACTAAATTGGTTAAAGAATAGGTCAGTTTATTCTCTTTCTCAATCCGGTCGGTACTGTCGAAATAGGGATACTCGGATTGATCTTCCTCAGGCACATAGCTGTAGACAATTCGTGGCCTAACACTATGCTTTATGCGGTCGATAGTTTCACCCGCGGTGTTAAAAATTCGATATAATTCCGTGGACATATCAATTTGATAATCGGGTAATTGCCGCAGATGACTATCAGTATCGTCTTGATCTTCGGATGGATCTTCATAATCCACAACCTGCCAGCCCGTTGCTCTATATCCTACAGAGGGTTCAATGGCCAGGTAGTTATTCCAATCAAAAGGTAAAAAAACACGCGGATAAACATCGAGGCGGTGGTCTTCAAGGACACTGTTAGCGGTGTCGGTATCTTGCCGGTAGAAATAGGTATATTCATTGCGCATGTTGGCATAGAAAGGCGAGTTACCCAGGCGCTGTTTGGGTGCGTCCAGACGTATAAAGGGTAGGCGCTGCACAGTTGTGTCGCGGTCTTCCTGCTGCCGGTTGATGACATTGTCATACCATCTGAATTCGGAACTGAGGTTTAAGTGGGACCATCTTCGGCTGATGTTGAGCCGGTTGAGCCGGATGGGATCATTATAGTCGTCCAGGTCCCGGTTAAACTCTGCATTGAAATAATCGTCGCCTTCATTGTAACCGCTGTATCCGGATTTGAATTCTTTTAAATAATCCTGGTCGCTGACCACATCCAGATCGAGTTTGGCAGAGAAGCCCCAAGGCAGAAACTGATCGTGCTTCATGCGAAACCAGTAGCGATCGTTGTTGGGGCGCAAGAAATCATCATCGGTTGCATTGGTTTCATCCAGGGAATCATCATAACCCCAATCATCGCTGTTGTCGCCCTCGCCGTCATCCACCTTGTCGTCCTTTAAATAATCAACCATCAGGGTGCCACGGGTTTGCGGCCCGGCGATGTAACGCAGCTCGGCGCCTAATTTATTGCCGCGTTCCTGCATATAATGATCGTAAATGGTTGCGTCCATATGATCATTGATGGCCCAGAAAAAGGGCTGGTTATAATGATAACCCTTGCGTGAAGAGGTGCCCATTTGCGGCGGCAGGAGACCGGTTTGACGCTTGGATTTGACTGGAAAAGCAATGAATGGTGTGTAGAATACGGGGACGTTCTTGACCCAGAATACGGCATGCTGGGCATAGCCATAGCCTTCGATGGTTATGTTTAGGTTTCTGCCTGTGATTTTCCAAGCCGGCTTTTCACCGTCACAGGTCGTTAGGCTGGCTTTATCGGCCTGATAACTATCCGGGCCAGTTTTTAAAATCTGGCTGCCGCGAATATGGAAGTTTTCTTTATGCAGGAAAAAGGATCCGTTTTGCAAGCTACCCTGTTCGGAATTAAGATCAATTTCAAGCTGGTCAGCCGTAATTAAATCTTTGCCGACGGTCATGATCACATGACCGGATGCCTGGGCTGTCATCTGCTTATAATCGAAGTATACCTGGTCGGCGACGATTTTTTTATCCATTTTTGATATGACAACGTTACCGCTGGCAACATAAACTTGATTGGTCTCGTCAAAATTGAGTTCATCTGCAGTAATATGCCAAGGTAGGTGGGCATCACCCATCAGCGTATCTAAATTTTGCCCCCAGGCGAGATTGTTGAGGAGCAGCAGGCAGAGTAGAATAGTGCCACTCGAAAAAACACTGGCACGTAAGCGGTTCCTACCAGCAAAATCAGAGTATGATCTGAGAAAATTCAAGAAATGATTCATTACTTCTATTAGGGGATATTATTGCATCGGATAAAATTAAACAATATAAAGCCAACATATTGAAAAAATCAAGAATATACTAATATTAACGTAGATTGGCATGGCTGTGATGGGGGCTTTGGAATATTGAATAAGCCCTGTCAGATTTTTTTGAAGGGTTTTTGGATAGTGCGTTTTGAGAAACATACTTTTAACCGGGCGGTTGGCGCACAAGTCTGTCCGCAGACATACCTTTTCAAACGACTGTAATTGATGTATGACCATGTCGGGACAGGTAAGCTCATGAATCTATTACTTTCTAATGATGATGGGATCTATGCAGACGGTCTGAGGGCCTTGCATACGCAATTCGCGACACGATGGTCGACAATGGTCGTCGCTCCGGACCGGGAACGCAGCGCCATTAGCCATGCGATAACCCTGGAAACACCCCTGCGTAGTCATAAAATTGCCTGGCATAATGGTGACGCTGCATACGCCGTGAGCGGTACCCCGGCGGATTGCATCAAACTGGCCATGATGGAATTGCTCACGGATCGACCGGATTTGGTGATATCAGGGATCAATCCAGGCGCTAATGCCGGCATTAATATCAATTATTCTGGTACGCTCGCCGCAGCACGTGAGGCAACCCTCTACGGAATACCAGCTTTGGCAATATCTATCATGGCAAAACAACCGCGTTTTTATGATCAGGCGGCCCAATTTGTTATGGACCTGGCCGATACCATTTTGTCGCAGGGGCTGGCAGCCGGCACTTTTCTGAATGTAAACGTCCCCGATTTGCCCAGGGATCGAATCAAAGGGGTTCGGATTAGCAGACAAAATATCAAACCACTCAAAGAACAGATGGAACGTCGTATCGATCCGCGCCAACGGCCCTACTTTTGGCATGCGGTTCTGCCCGGTGATACCCCAACAGAATCAGATTCCGATATGGCAGCCATTTCAGAAGGTTATATATCCATCACGCCTATTAAATGTGACGTGACAGACTATCAATCAATTCAATCGCTTTCTTCTTGGGATATCCGCATCAAATGAAAACACGGTTCATCAACCAACTCCAACCAGGGGACAGCTTTGCAGATCAACTTGTGTTAGCTGAAAAAACCATGGCCTACAGAAAGGACGGCAACAACTATCTCAATCTGGTGCTATCCGACCGGACCGGCAGTATTAAAGCCGTGGTCTGGGACAATGTGGACCAGATTGCTTCCCAAACCGAATCGGGCCAGATTGTGATCGTGAATGGGCACGTGGGGAGTTATCGAGGAAATCTTCAGATGGTGGTCAAAGAAATGTCGACAGCAACCACCAGCGAGATCAACCCAGCCGATTTCTTGCCTGTATCAGAACGGAATCTCGACCAAATGTTTGAACGCCTCAAAAAACTATCTGAATCGATCCAAAATGAATATCTCCGGGATCTCTTTGGCGCATTCTGGTCGGATCAGGAATTTGTAACCCAATTTAAGCAAGCCCCGGCAGCCAAAAAAATGCATCATGCCTATATTGGGGGCTTATTGGAGCATACCTTGTCCATGGCAGTGCTCGCAGATAAAATCAGTGAACATTACAGCGGTATCGATCGCGACCTACTCATCTCGGGTGTGCTTGTGCATGACATTGGCAAATTACGCGAATACACCTATGATGTGGCCATTGACTACTCTGATGAAGGTCGTTTGGTGAACCACATCGTCATTGGCATTCAGATGATTGAGGATAAAATCAAAACAATTTCCGCCTTTCCAGAGGAAACGGCCATGCTATTAAAACACATGGTCATCAGCCATCACGGGAGTCGCGAACTTGGTTCGCCCGAGCCGCCCAAAACCATAGAGGCTGTGATGCTGAATTGTATTGATGAAATGGACTCACGGGTCCAAGCGATTCGAGAGTTCATGGCTAAAGAGGATCCGGGTGAGATGTGGACATCCTATCACCGGCTTTTGCAACGGCATTTTTATAGGGGGAAGTCCGCATTATAATGTTTATCACATTTGAAGGCATAGAGGGTTCCGGCAAGACCAGTCAGATACAAAGCATCAAGGCCCATCTGACGCAACAGGGGCACGATGTAATCGCGACTCGGGAACCAGGCAGTTCTGATATCGGTACGCAGATAAGATCTATTCTTTTGGATTCAAGAAATAAAGGCTTAGATCCCCTGGCGGAACTATTACTTTACATGGCTGATCGTGCCCAGCACTTGAACGAAACCATCAAACCGGCCATGACAGCAGGCAAGGTTATTTTGTGTGATCGTTATTTTGATGCAACCCTTGCCTATCAAGGATATGCTCGTGGTTTGGATATAAACTTGATAAGCAAACTGCATAAAATGGCCTTTTCGGATGTGAGACCCGATATGACTCTTTTATTAGATCTACCTGCGGAGATAGGCCTGGCTCGGGCTTGGCAACAGATCGAAAATGGGCAGCGAACCGGTAAGGAAACCCGTTTTGAAGAGGAAGCTTTGGCTTTCCACACGAAAGTCCGTTCGGGCTACTTGACGCTGGCTGCGCAAGAACCCCAGCGGTTTAAAATAATCGATGCATCTGCGTCAAAAGAACAGGTGCAGCGTGAGATAATCGCTGTTATCGAAAACGTTATGGATAAAAATAATTTATGAGTGGATCCATTTTAAATATAATTGGTCATACACCGCTGGTTGAAATCAAAAACTTGAATCCCAATCCGCGGGTCAAGATTCTAGCCAAACTGGAGTATTTTAATCCTGGAGGCTCCATCAAGGATCGCGCTGCCTTGCGCATGATCGAGAATGGTGAAGCCTCCGGAGAACTCACCCCTGAAAAGACTGTTATTGAAGCCACCAGTGGCAACACAGGCATCGGACTGGCACTGGTTTGTTCCGTTAAGGGTTACCGATTATTGTTGGCCATGTCCGAAGCGGTTAGCCAGGAGCGCCGTAAAATACTCAAAGCCCGGGGTGCCGAAATTCTGTTGACCCCTGGACACCTGGGAACCGATGGTGCTATTGAAGAGGTCTATCGATTGGTGCGTGAGAACCCGCAAGAATATTTTATGACTGATCAGTTCAATAATCCCGCCAACTGGCAGGCACATTATCATGGCACAGCCCCTGAAATCTGGGAGCAAACCAGCGGCACTATCACCAAGCTGGTGGTAACCTTGGGTACCAGTGGTACGGCTATGGGTGTATCCCGACGCATGAAGGCGTATGATTCGGAAATAGAGATCATAGGCGTTGAACCTTATCTCGGTCATAAAATTCAAGGCCTCAAAAATATGAAGGAGGCTTATCGTCCTGAAATTTTTGAAAAAACACGCCTGGACAAGAAAATTAACATCGAGGATGAGCCTGCATTTGAAATGGCCAGACGCCTGGCCCTGGAGGAAGGTCTGTTTGTGGGCATGAGTAGTGGTGCGGCCATGTCCATCGCTGTAGCGGAAGCCGAGGCCATGTCCGAAGGTACGCTGGTGGTTATATTGCCGGATAGCGGTGAACGTTATCTGAGTACGTCGCTTTTTACCATTCGCGACAAAGTTGAGTTGAAACTGTTCAATACCATGAGCCGTAAAAAAGAGCTATTCGAGCCGCTGGTTCCGGGTAAGGTTAGCATGTACTCTTGCGGATTGACAGCGCATGCCAGGATTCATCTTGGCGAGTGTCGTCGGTTTGTTTTTTCGGATCTCCTCAGACGCTATTTGGATTATCGCGGTTTTGATGTCACCCACGTGATGAACATTACCGACCTGGATGATAAAACCATTGCGGGTTCTGAGAAAGCTGGGATGGAACTTGGAGATTTTACCAACCAGTATATCGATACCTTCAAGCAAGACCTCAAACACCTGGGCATTAAATCGGCGGAAGACTACCCTAAAGCCAGTGACCACACCGGTGATATGGTTTCAGTAACCGAGAAACTGATCAAAAGTGGTGCCGCATACGAAAAACTACGGTCCATCTACTTCAATATATCCCGTCATGAAACCTATGGTCTTCTATCTAATATTGACATCAATAAAATTCGGCTTGGTGCTACAGTTGATCTGGATGAATACGAGAAAGAAAATCCGCGCGATTTTACGCTGTTGAAGCGTTCCAAGCTGTCTGAGCTCAGACGAGGTATTTTTGTCAAAACAGAATGGGGCAATGTGCGACCATCCTGGCATTTGCAATGTGCCACCATGTCTATGAAGTGTTTGGGCGAAAGCTACGATATCCATACGGCCGGGCGCGAGCTGGCCTTTCCGCACCATGAAAATGGCATTGCCATCGCTGGCGCCCTGACTGGTAAACCCATGGCACGCTATTGGATCCACTGCGACCGGGTATTGGTGGATGGCAAGAAAGTTGATGAAACCGGTCGGGGACTGACCATCCAGGATCTTATGGGTATGGGCTTTAATGGTCGCGAGATTCGTTGCTGGTTGATCTCAAGCCATTACCGTAAGTCGATTGAGTTTGATCAGCACAAATTGGAAAACGCACGCAATTCACTCAAACGGATGGATTCATGTGTGGCCAGATTATACGAATTGCCGCAAGGTCCAGCATATCCAGAATTAGATCAACTGCTTTATGACATACGCTACGGTTTCACAGATGCCATGGACGATGATCTCAATATTTCAGCTGCCATGGCGGCGGTTTTCACCAATATAAAGCGGATTAACAGACTGATATCTGAGAAACAAATAAATGCATCCGACGCCGCCAAGATCATTGATGTATTTAGACAGATCGATACGGTTCTAAACCTGTTTGAATTTGAGGAACAAACCCTGTCCAATGACATTCAAGATTTGTTAAAAAAACGTGAAAAGGCCCGTAAAGAACGTAATTGGGAACTGGCCGATCAAATCCGGGATATACTTATTTCGCGCGGAATTAGCGTCAGGGATCGGGAGAGAATAACATGAAGCCAATTCTATTTCCCTTTACCTATATTAGTTTGCCGGATTTAGAAACTTGGGGCCGGTTTTTTAAGGCTATTAAAGTTCTTCAGTTTTCCAACAAATACATACTTCCTGAAATGCAAACATTGTTAGATAGTGACCTGGTGGAATCAGTAATTCCTGATCTGCCCACGAGTTTATCCTTTGAAACAGCTTTGGCGGAAACTGAAAACTGGGCCCAGAGTCATCGCTTAGGAGCGGCATCGTATGCCAAAGGATACAAGGATCGGATACCTTTTTTTGATGCGGCCTCGGTATCCCAAATCCGGCAGGATATCCGCAGGGCCGATCATCAGACCCATGCGGCTGATATTGATGAAAATGAGACCATGGCGGCCTCTATCTTCTTACATATGGCTCAGTCCTTTGACATCCAAAACCAGATAATTGTCCAGCAAATGCAGCAACAAGTTTCCATGGAAAAGACGCTATACGAGAAGCTTAGAGGGGATGAAGTTTCCGGACAAATGAGTCGGATTGAAGATTTCGAAGATCCCGCTCAGTACATGTTGCTGGATCGGCTTAAGGCATGGTCTCGGGTCTGGATGACAAGAATCAAATCACAAGACCTATTTGTAACTACGCGTCAGGCTGTTATCGCGTTGATTCAGGAACATTTCTATGTAGATGATGATTTTAGTCCGGTAGCAACCGTACCAAAAATAGATCCAGAAGCTGAGACCGCGAATGAGCAGTACCAGGATTTGTGGACATTCTGCCAAAAACTGGCGTCTACCGATCAGGCTGGCATCAAGGACTCCGGGCTACTGGCGGAATATACCCCGTTCCCGAATGCGTCCGGATGTTTGCAAATATACCTTCTGCCGGAAGTGAATCCGGTTCAACTCTTTGGTTCTTTTGCTGAACGGACCAAATCCATCGAAACTCGCAAACCGAATGGCGCAGATGTCACCAACACGCTAATCGGACTGATCCAACCGCAAGGAGCGTAAGATGCGGGTGGTGCCCTTTTTACTATGTCGCCATGCAAAATTATTCGGAGTACATCAGAACAGCTCTTGACTCCCTAAATGAATTGGTATAAGGGCTGTTTCGTTGAATAACAAATGATGGTGGTTTGACACCATAATTGAATATCACGAAAGGAGGCTTTATAATGGCTTTTGTACCTACGGTTGAAGAAGAGAAATGTGTAGGGTGTGAAGAATGTGTCGACGTATGCCCAACAGAAGTTTTTGAAATGGAGAATGAAAAGTCAGTACCAGTGAACGCAGAAGAATGTTTGGGTTGCGAGAGTTGTGTTGAAGTATGTGAAGAAGAAGCGATTACTGTCGAAGAAACTTAAGCCGACTCTGATTTGCTATTATTGGCCCCATTCCGAGATCCATCCGGGATGGGGTATTTTATTAAACCATGAAGTGTTCTTTTTCTTTAGGTGTAATGCAGCGGGTGGTTGAATCCAATTCTTTAAGTAGAGATTGCGCTTGTTTACCTTTAGCCTCTATGGTTGTATCGGTCTGGCTGGGATCATGGTGAAACATAAAAAGGGTACCCACCTTGGCCTGGTGGGCCAGATGGACCACTTCGGTGACAGAAGAGTGCCCCCAGCGTATGCGATTGGTATATTCTTCTTCAGCATAGGTGCAATCGGCGACCAGAGCATCGGTCTCAAAAATGAATTCGCTTAATTTTTTAATATAGGCGCTGTTGTAAAACCGGCTGGTTTTGGGAAAAAGTTCGTTGTCAGTTATATAACAAATGGATCGATCTTTATAATCAATTCGGTAGCCAAGACAGTGACCCGGGTGATTTAGTAGGATGGCCTGGATCTGAATGCCATTAATAGAAAAAGCACCCTCCTTTAAGTCCTTAAATGATACAGTGGCACCGAATTCTTTAATTTCAATGGGGAAATAGACGCCATCCATTTGGCCAGCAATCAACTCCCGGATGGAAATGTCGCCATGGGCTGGTCCCATGATCTCAAATTCATTGCCCTGTCGATAGAGGGGCGTAAAAAAGGGGAGGGCGTTGATATGATCCCAGTGCGGGTGCGAGATGAATATCTTGGCTTCGACCTGGTAACGGTTTTCGCTTTCCAGTTGATCGGAAAGGGATTTGATACCCGTTCCGGCATCGAAAATAAACAGACCACCTTTGGGGAATTCAAGACTGACACAGCTGGTATTACCACCATATCGGATCGAATCTTCGCCCGGCACTGGTAGGGTGCCGCGTACGCCCCAAAATGTCATTTCAATGCGATCATCCACGATGCGGCGAATCTGGTCGGCAATTTTTTCAGGTTGTACTGGTTTGATGATATAGCCATCGGCACCCATGTCAAAAGCCCGTTTGCGGTCTATTTCATATGCCTTTCCGCTAACCATCACAATTTTGGTATTGTTCAGATCTGGTTCGGCGCGTACCTGCTTGCATAAATCGAGACCGTCGATGCCAGGCATCATAATATCCAGGATCAGACAATCCGGCTGGAGACGGATTATTTCATTTAGCGCATCGGAGCTGGTGGTGCTTGAGGCAACGGTAACTGATTCTGATGACAAAAATTTGGTCAACAGCTTGATAAACACCCGATCATCGTCAACAATGAAATAGGTCTGTTTATCAGACATTAGGGGTTCTCGCTGGCTATCTGCCGGAAGGCCGGCATTGAATTAATAAAAAGATCATAATAGTAGGGGTCAAAATGGTTACCCTTGGCCTGGGCCATTTTGCGTAGGACCTCTTCCTCTGGATCTGCTTTGCGGTAAACCCGATCTTGGCTAAGGGCATCATAAACATCAACGAGCGCAACTATTCTGGCGGCCTCAGGGATATCATCTCCAGTTCGATTTTCTGGATACCCTTTGCCTTCCCATTTTTCATGGTGAAAAAGGGCAATTTCATGGGCCATTTGCAGCATGGGGAACTCAGAGTCACCCAGGATCTGGCCGCCAATGGTGGTATGCGATTTGATGACTTCAAACTCTTCCGTAGTCAGTGGTCCTTCTTTCTGAAGAATTGCATCGGGCACGCCGATTTTGCCGATATCATGCATGGGCGCCGCTAAGCGAAGATCATCCACTTGCTGCTTGGACCAATCAGCAGCCTGGGCAAGCTGGGCACTATAAAGACCGATTCTCTTGACATGCCCCCCGGTTTCTTCGTCTCTGGACTCAAGTGCCGTCAGCAGGCGGATAATGGTTTCTTCTTGGGTCTGACGTATCAAGCGTGTTTGCTTTTGGACGATTTTCTCGAGGCCTTCACCATATTCACGCAGGGTCCTTTCCAGTCTGACAGTTCTTTCTCCGACCGTCAACCGGGCCCGCAGCTCGTCAGGTTCAAAAGGTTTGACAACATAATCATCCACGCCGACTTCGGACAGACCTTTGACCACATCTTCCTTGTCCCCCCGTGAAGTCAGCAAGATGGTGTATACATACGGTTTGTCCCTACCACGGCTGCGGATATGCCCAACCAACTCCAGGCCGTCCATTTCAGGCATCATCCAGTCTGTTATCACGATGTCGATATCTTTGGATAGAAAATGCTCTAAGGCACTCAATCCGTTTTCAGAAGTGATGACCTGATGATCCCATTTTTCCAGGAAATGCCGCAATCTGCGCCGGGTTATGCCGTCATCTTCAGCGATCAGTATCTTCAATTCATGGTCTCCCTGGACATATCTAAGAACATTCTTTCAAGACTGTCAAGCTCGGCGGAAAGCTGCTGATATATATCAGCGGCATTTTCAAGTTGTCCATCGCTACCCATTTTTTCGAGACTATAGGCTTTTTGGGCCGATGATTCGACTTGAAAGTTACCCAGCATGCCCTTTAACGCATGCGCAGTTCGTTGCAGCCCGGGAGCATCCTTTGATTCTATGGCTGCGTTAATATTTTTTAACATATCGGGATAATCGGCAATGAACATGTCGATGACCTCTTTAAGAAATTCCCAATCATCATCAAACGCCTTTAAAAGCACGTCTTTATCAAAATATGGCTGTGTTACCTCTTCCACAGCATCCTCCTTCTTGAGGGGTTCAGGTTTGTCTTTGATGAGATTCCGGATGGCATTGGCCAGAGCTTCTGAAGAGATGGGCTTGGGAACATAGTCATCCATTCCGGCTTCCAAGCAGCGTTCGCGATCCCCTTTCATGGCATGGGCGGTCATAGCGATGATGGGTGTATGGACACCCTTTTGTTCTTCTAGTTCACGAATCTTAGCAGTGGCTTCAAATCCATCCATTTCCGGCATCTGGACGTCCATAAGGATGATATCATAGCTAGCTTCGGCAATAGCCGCAACTGCTTTATGACCGTTGCTAACAATTTCAGCCGTATAACCCCATTTATCAAGCAGGCGAGAAATGAATTTCTGGTTGAAGGGTGTATCCTCAGCTACCAGAATGTCGAGTGCCATTTCTGGTTGGGCCATTATCGGTTCGGCTACTTGGATCTCGTTTGGTGTTTGTCCTTCCGGTTGGATAATGGCCTTAATGATAGCATCCAAAAGATCAGATGGCCGCAGCGGCTTGGTGATCATTGCAGATACCTTTAGATCTGCTAAATTAGCGTGCTGTCGGTCGCGCAGGGAAGTGAGCATTAGAATGGTCTTGATATCCAGACCATCCTGCTTTTCTAACCATTGGACTAAAGAAAATCCATCCTCTTCTGGCATGTCGGAGTCGATTAAAATAAGCTCATATGGAGAACTGTTTTGCTGGGGGGCGCTAAGGATTTCTTTGGCTTGTTGCGCACTGGTTGTTGCAATGGGTGCCATGTCCCAACTTTCCATAAGTTCCATGGTGATTTCAAGATTACTTAAGTTATCATCCACGACCAGCACTTTTTTACCTTTAATATTGATGTCTGGGATTGCCGCAGCCGTCTGGGTTTCCTCGGGCGCTTTTCTAAAATGGGCGCTGAAATGAAAGGCGCTCCCCGGCCCGACTTCATCGTTCCTGGATAATATATGCCCGACAGATACCGGGCTTTCAATCCAGACGCGGCCGTGCATGAGTGTCACCAGTTGTTTGGACACGGCTAGACCCAGGCCAGTGCCGCCATACTTGCGGGTCGTGCTGCCATCTGCCTGAGAAAAGGCACCGAAAATTGATTCCTGTTTTTCTTTGGGTATGCCAATGCCGGTGTCTCTGACGCTAAATGCTAAATGACAGGGATTCTGACTGCCTTTTTCTGATTCGACCGTGACGACAATTTCGCCCTGGTCCGTAAATTTAATTGCATTGCCTACCAGATTGAGAATAATCTGACGAACCCGCGAGGGATCACCGACCACAATATTTGGGACCGCCGGGTCTACGCGATAGGCCAGCTCAAGGTGTTTTTTATGGGCCTTGGCGGATAAAATTCGCAAGGATTCGCCAATAAATTCCGGGAGGTTAAAGGGGATATATTCCAACTCGAGTTTGCCGGCCTCGATTTTGGAAAAATCCAATATATCATTGATCAAAGCTAAAAGTGCATAAGCGGCGGAAATGACGACATTCAGGTCTTCACGCTGTTCATCCGGCAGATCCGAATCGAGTGTTAGTTCAATCAAACCGATGATGGAATTGAGAGGCGTGCGGATCTCATGACTCATGTTGGCCAGAAACTCACTCTTGGATCGGCTAGCGGCTTCGGCAGATAGCTTCTCTTTATACAAGGCCTCGGCAAGCTTGCGGCGGGTTACATCGCGAAGGAGTCCGCGAAAGCCGTCCACCTCGCCTGCCGGACCGATGATAAGCGACAGAGAGGTTTCCAAATATTTACGGGTTCCGTCACGCTGGGCAAAGGACCATTCCAATTCATCTGGGCGGGCGGTCTGATTATGATATACATTATAGAAGGCCTGCATCATTTTCTGGCCGTACTCCGGTTCCAGAATGGCATGGATATCCAGACCAGTGAGATTCTGCTGGGGTTGACCCAGAATCCGACCCAAGGAACTGTTGCAGAAGGTTAGCCGGCCTTCCTGATTAAATTCGTAATAGCCATCCTCGATGCTTTCGATGATAGTACGGTACTTTTCTTCGCTCTGACGCATGGCGACTTCGGCAACTTTACGCTGATTGATGGTAAATTGGGCATGCGATCCGAAAATGGCGAAAAATGAGAGGACTAAAAAGCGGGTCAGTAAATCATTAAATTCAGGGCCGACAAGCCGTTGGAGAAAGCTGATATCGTTCGGTAGCAGGGCATAAACAAGCGCCTCGAACAACCAATAAAAAATAGCCAGACCGAATCCGATCAGGGCCATGTGATCCATGAGTCGCTTTTTGCCGCCGTTTTGCCCGTTTTGCATAGTTACCATCCGATGGATGGGCTATTTTATGATAAAACGAAGAAAACTACAATAGTATTTTACACCAAACCCCTACCGGTTGTTGTCGAGCCTCGGTCTTGAACATATATATTGCGATCAGCATCAAATTATGATAGCCTTGCAGCCCATGAAACAGTACGTCATTGATGAGATAAGACCTGAAGATTATAAAGAAATCAAATCATATTTAGATTCCAATTTTGGTGAGCCGGAACTGGGTAATTTATATTGGTTGCAGCTTAGCGAAGAGATGCTAGCATCCGTGCAGACTGAGCATCAATCTTGCCAGCCGTTTTTTGTAGCTTTGGAGCTTGAACCGGAAAAACTCACCTGCGAACTTTTGGTTCGGACCCGACAGCGTGTTCGCTGTGATTGCATTGACTATGCCACAGAAGTGCAGAGAAACTGGATCGTCGGCAGCATTGATGCATTTTTTGAAAAATTGGGGATAATTACATAAATACTCCTTGATGGGGGAGAAACTATTATCTGGCTGTCTGGGCCTATGCATCTACTGAATGAGGGTGCCTCTTAGCATGTTAGTATATCGGTTACACACGGCCGTTGTCTTTATCTGGGTTGTTCTCGTGACCTTGGTATTGGGTACCGCCGTCATCTTGGTGGCCCTTTTTAGCCGAAACGGGAATTCTCCGCATTTGATCGCTAGAGCCTGGGCACGATCGATACTATTTGTTGGTTGCACACCAGTACGTGTTGAGGGGATTGAAAATCTGAATGTTGATGGTTCGTGCATTCTGATGCCCAATCATCAAAGCAATTTTGATATACCTGTGTTATTGGGTTGTTTACCGGTTCAATTTAGGTGGTTGGCCAAAGTGGAATTGTTTAAAATTCCGATTTTTGGTCGTGGCATGCGTGGCTGTGGCTATATCAGCATTGACCGGTCCAATCGTAAATCGGCTTTTCGGAGTCTGACCGAAGCAGCCCAAAAGATTCGCAATGGTGTTTCAGTTCTCATTTTTCCCGAAGGAACCCGCAGTTGGGATGGCGAAATCCAATCCTTTAAAAAAGGTGGTTTCGTACTGTCGGTGGATGCCGGGGTTCCCATTATTCCAATTGTCATTTCAGGCACCCGCACGGTGATGCCCAAAGGAAGATTACTGATTCGCAGACAACCCGTTGGAATGAGAATACTGGCGCCCATTGCCACATCTGACTACACGCGCAAAACAAAGGACGAGTTGATGGTAGTGGTAAGGGACAACATTTGTAAAGCATATAAAGAAAACACAAACGACTAAAACTATGCCACTGAAAATTATACCGCTGGGAGGCCTGGGCGAAATTGGTCTCAACATGATGGTCTATGAATACGACGAAGTCATTTTTATCGTCGATTGCGGATTGATGTTTCCGGAAGACTATATGCTGGGGGTAGATTATGTAATCCCCGATATGGGCTATATCCGTAACCATCGGGACAAAGTACATGCGCTTGTACTAACACATGCCCACGAGGATCATATCGGCGCATTACCGTTCCTACTGCGGGAAATTCAGGTGCCGATTTATGCTACGTCTTTTACGCTTGGTATTGTACGGCATAAATTGGAAGAACACGATCTGCTCGGCATTACCGAACTTTATGAGATTTCACCCAGGGATTCGCTTCGGATTGGTCCTTTTGAGCTCGAATTCATCAGTGTCTGTCATAGTGTCATTGATGGTGTTGGCCTGGCCATCAAAACACCTGTGGGGAATATCATCCACACCGGTGATTTCAAAATCGACCACACTTCCCCTGAAAGTCTGCGTACCGATGTGAATCGATTTGCCCAGTGGGGTGAAACCGGTGTGTTAGCGCTGCTCTCTGATTCCACCAATGTTGAGAAGGAGGGCTATACTATTTCCACTGAACAGATCGGGACCAAGCTGGCCCAGTTGGCGGCGGATTGTCCCGGTCGCATCATCGTGTCCTTATTCGCATCCAATATCACCCGGATTCAGCAGATTGTGGATATTGCCGCAAATCAGGGCCGTAAGGTGGTTTTCAATGGACGCAGCATCGAGTTGAGTGTTGGTATTGCTAAAGACTTGGGCTACTTAAAGTTTCCAGCCGACATGGAAATAGAAGTGGATGAGCTGGATGAATTTCCCGATGATGAGATTGTCATGGTCATGACGGGTAGCCAGGGGGAGCCCATGTCCGCGCTAACCCGCATGGCTGTGGGAAACCATAAGCAGATCAAAATCAAGTCGGCCGATACGATATTTCTGTCATCCAAGTTCATCCCAGGTAATGAAAAAGCCATCGCCAACATTATCAACAACCTCTATCGCAGAGGCGCTAACGTCATCTATGAGAAGATATCTGCCATTCATGTGTCCGGACATGCCTTTCGGGAAGAATTAAAGTTGATGATAAACTTGGTAAAGCCCAATTACTTTATTCCCATACATGGGGAATATCGACATCTGACCTTGCATAGCCGTCTGGCTCAGCAGGTGGGCATACCGGGCGAACGCATTCTGGTGGCGCAAAATGGTAACATTATTGAGTTCTCAAAACGCGGGGTCAACTTAAGCGAAATAGTACCGACCGGCAGGGTTCTGGTGGACGGTAAAGGTATCGGTGATGTCGGGCGCAGTGTTTTGAAGGAGCGCCGGACCCTTTCCAAAGAAGGGCTTGTGGTGGTGAATATGGCTTTTGATGAGGAAACCGGCATCATTGTCTATGGCCCCGACATTGTTTCGCGTGGATTTGTCTTTGAAACTGAAACCGGGCATCTGCTGGGCGATGCCCAATGTGTCGTTCTGGAAATCGTTGAGGAGCTGGGTCCGGAAACGCCCAAGCGCATCGAAAAGATCCAAAACAAGGTTCGCACAGCCTTGCGGCAGTATTTTTTTTACACAATTGGCCGGCGTCCGGTTATTTTACCGTTTTTAATCGAAGTCTGACAAATTTTCATGCTTGAGCGCACACAACGAAGAATGAAACATCGGTTTTTATTATAATGCCATAGCTATCCATTAACTTATAGAACATGAAAATTTGATAAGTATAAGCAGGAAAAAGAAACTACACTCTGAGGCCTGTTTCTAATCATGCGTAAAGAAATCATCGGCATCATATTGTTCTTTCTGGTCATATTCAGTATGATCAGTCTGTTGTCCTACAGTCCTACCGACCCCTCCATCAACAACGCACGTGCCGGCGGAGACATCCACAATCTGTTTGGTGTTTTTGGGGCTCACACGGCCGGTATACTCGTGGGTTTGTTCGGCATCGGGTCATTCTGGTTGCCGCTGTTGCTGCTGCTCATGAGCATTCAATTTTTTGGCAACCAGTCCGGCCGAACCATGGCTTTCCAGTCTTTGGGCGGGTTGCTGTTGATTATTACCACCGGCAGCCTGTTGGCATTCAACAATGACACCGTGGCCTTTTTGGGAGCCCAGTTTTCAAGCGGTGGTGTCATCGGTATCCCTTTAAAATCATTTCTGGTCAAATATACAAATGCCAGCGGCGGCGTTATCATCCTGCTTTTGATATGGTTGATCGGGTTTATGCTGACAACCGGATTTTCGCTCATCCGATTTTTTGAATTAGTCCGTCAGAAAGGGGCAATTTTTTACGATAAACTAAAAACCCTGATGATTAAATGGCGCGAACGTCGCCAAAAGGCGAAAAAGCGAACCCAGGCCATTAGGAAAACCAGGAAACGCAAAGAACCTCAGGTTACCATCCAGGCACCCAAACCCAAACCCATTAAAAAGGTGGCGGCACCCAAGCAGGAAGTTTTTGAATTTATGCACGGTGATAAAAATTTCCGGCTACCGTCGATCAATTTTCTGGACGACCCGGACACCGAACCGGTTTCGGCGGATGATGAGAACTTGCGGATGCAGTCCAAGCTGCTCACCAAAAAGCTGGAAGATTTCGGTGTCCAGGGCAGCGTAGTGACGGTCACACCGGGACCCGTCATCACCACCTTTGAATACGCACCGGCTGCAGGTGTTAAAATCAACAAGATCGTCAATTTGTCCGACGATCTGGCCTTGACGCTGCGGGCAACCAGTATCCGCATTGTGGCGCCCATCCCGGGGAAGGCTGTTATCGGCATCGAGATTCCCAACACAGAACGGGAGACGGTCCGTTTCAAGGAGATCGTGGTTTCCACGGTTTTTGAAAAATCAAAGTCGCCCCTGACGCTCTGTTTGGGAAAGGACATCGTCGGAAACCCGGTTGTAACGCAACTCAACAAAATGCCCCATATGCTGATTGCCGGAGCCACCGGGGCCGGTAAGAGTGTGGCGCTGAATACCATGATCAGCGGCTTTTTATATAAATCCTCCCCGCAAGATGTGAAACTGATCATGGTGGATCCCAAACGGATTGAACTCTCCATGTACGATGGCATCCCCCATCTGATTACCCCTGTGGTAACCAGCGCCAAAAAAGCCACCAACGCCCTGTTTTGGGCAGTCAAGGAAATGGAGCGACGTTACGAAGTCCTGTCGGAGCAACGCACCCGCAACGTGGATCAGTACAACAAAAAAATCGCCAAGCAAGGACCGGACAAAGACGGCAATCAGCCGGAGCGGCTGCCCTATATAGTCATCATCATCGATGAACTGGCGGATTTGATGATGGTGGCTTCCCGGGACGTGGAGGTTGCCCTGACACGTCTGGCCCAGATGGCGCGTGCCGCCGGCATACATCTGATTATCGCCACCCAACGGCCTTCCGTGGATGTGTTGACCGGTATCATTAAGGCCAATTTTCCCACCCGGCTGACATTTCAGGTATCCTCCAAAACCGATTCGCGCACGATTATCGATACCAACGGCGCCGAGAGTCTTTTGGGTAACGGGGATATGCTGTTTTTACCACCAGGGGCTGCCAAGCTTCAGCGGATTCACGGTGCTTATATCTCCGAAGCCGAGGTCACACGCTTAACCGAGTTTCTGCGATCCCAGCAGCCGCCTGAATATCGGGAAGAAGTGGTCCAGGCGCCTGAAAAGGATAGTCTAGAAAACGGCGAAATCGAGTACGACGAAAAATATGATGACGCCGTAGCGCTGATTACCAAGACACGACAGGCCTCCATATCCATGATCCAGCGGCATCTCCGGATCGGGTACAATCGGGCAGCCCGCATCATCGAGACCATGGAACAGGAAGGGCTGGTGGGGCCTTCAGATGGGGCCAAAGCGCGGGAAGTGCTGGTAAGAGGCTATGACGACATGGATTGATACCCACCGGGAAATGCTGAGTACAATCAAAGGTTTTCTGGATCACCAAGAAGGTCTGGCGCTCTATGAATTGGCTTGCCGGGCTAGCCGACTGGGTCCCTGTCTGGAGATCGGAAGTTATTGCGGCAAGTCCACAGTCTATCTCGGTACGGCCTGCCGTGAGAACAATGCTTGCCTGTTCAGCATCGACCATCACCGGGGTTCGGAAGAACAACAGCCCGGTGAAGAATATTTTGACCCGGACTTGTTTGATTTTGAGACATTCCAGGTCGACACTTTTAAAACCTTCAGACAGACGCTTTTAAACTCCGATCTTGAGGGCACCGTAGCACCCTTGGTGTGCCGATCGGATGTGGCCGCGCGTAGCTGGCGCATGCCGCTGGCGCTGGTTTTCATCGACGGTGGGCATGCCGCTGAAACTGTTCAGCTGGATTACCAATGTTGGGCGCAGCATGTCATGCCGGGTGGTTATCTGGTGTTTCACGATATTTTTTCTAATCCGGAAGACGGCGGCCAGGCCCCTTACAATGTGTACCAGTCAGCGCTTGCCTCGGATCAATTTGCAGCGGAGCCAATGATCAAGAGCCTGGGGATATTGCGCAAAAAAAATATATCCTTATTACCCTGATCGGACGACAAACTTTGCCTGCTAATCACAGCGGCCTTAGAAAAGTGGGGAATGGATAGAACAACTGGATGCTAATTCCAGTAGACTGAAGCATGATGCCAGGATGGTTGCATTCGCGGATGGGCTGGGGGATTCAGCGTTCCGAATCAAGGAAATCCCCGATGTTCAGGATCCTCATCTGGCCCATCTGGATGTCAATGGTGATGACGCTATATAATGGTGGAAATAGATGCGTACGATACAGATGACTCTGGATGATGGCTTGGTCAAATCGGTGGATAAGATCGTCCAGGAACAAAAAACGACTCGTTCCGCCTTTACCCGTCAAGCATTGCGGGAGGCTGTTGATAAAGCGAGATTGAAAGTCCTGGAAGAAAAGCACCGCCGGGGTTATGAATTGCAACCAGTAAATCAGGAAGTATTCAGCATGTGGGCAGAAGAACAGGCCTGGGGGGACGAATGAATCGGGGCGAAGTCAGGTGGTATCAGTTTGTTTAGAGGTTTGGTTGGAAACGATCCATCTTGTGGAGGATGCTCACCGGAAGCAGCAGGTGCACAATGCAAGATAACACACTGTCACGAGTACTGGATGATGGTAGTCCGTTGCTGATTAGAGAGAACTCGAAAAGCGACGACTATTTCAAAGGCTTTTTACTAGAAGCCGAGGCTTGCGATAATCCGGATTGTGAATGCCGGGACGTTTTTATGCGGGCGATAGATATAGATGAAAGTAAACCACCGTTTGATACCATCGCGATTGAAAAAGACCTTTTTACCACTAAGATTCACGGTCAAATTCTTGATGGTGTCCCGATATTACATCTAAAAATCGATATCGATACCGGCAGGCTCGTGGCGGACGATAACCAGTCCATCGGTGTTTCTGAAGCGGATTTAATCAATCGAGTTGATAATGCGGTAAAGAAAAGGGATTTGCTGGCGATATTTAAGTACCGCTGGCGTGTCGCTAAGGACGAAAATCTGGAAGCCTACAAAGAAAAAGACTGGTCGTGGTGGGAGTCCGGCCAGATGGTCAGCTGGCGTGAGGTTTTTCCGAACAGTTTCGATTTTCTGATAACAAAAACAGACGAAAAGATTATATTTTTGGACGATCATTACTGTGTAACGCCCGGATGTAATTGTAAAGAAGTAGCATTAACATTTCTTGAAGCCAAAGACAGGGGTACCATGATCCTGGGAATGCTCTCGGTGGATATCGTAAAATGGAGAATTGAAAACAGCGAACCCGAAAGACTGTCCCATAGAGAATTGAAGGCCCTGTTAAAGGAATTTAAAAAATACCATCCTTCTATTAAAAACCAACTGTTCGATCGTCGGCGGAAAATTAGAGCCGCTATGGCGGAAATCATAATAGATGAACCGCCGTCACAATCACCTTTCAAACAAAAAAAGATCGGTCGCAATGATCCCTGCCCCTGCGGTTCGGGTAAGAAATACAAAAAGTGCTGTCTGGTTTAAATTTTCATACCCAAGTTCGTACAACCAATCATGAAACAAAATCTATATATTGAAATATCATAGCTATCCTTTAATCATACTCATTAGGAACATGAATCAGTATAGAAGGTGTTTTATAACCCAATTTTGGGGGAGGGGTAATCTGTTATAAAATACGACTGATTGATAATGAATGCTTGACTGCCTTTTGAAGACCAGCTAAAATAATTTCATCTTACCGTTTTTTCTAAACGAATACAAACTGTCTTGTTTTTACCTGACCGGAAAGCAAATTCGAGCAGATGCGGAGGTGTGCCATGGATTCACCGCCGACCAGAGATCATGCTCAAAAGACAACCCTGAAAAACCTCATCAAGACCCTTTTCTCTGTCTGCAGCCGGGCTGAAACCGATATTGTGACAATTGGGCTTTGTCGCAGGCCGGGGGATGGGTGCGATGATCTGTTTGAGGGGAATGTGAGGGATATCTTTTTATGCACTGATATGCATAACGAGGAGTGAATATATTTAAAAATTTTCTTATTTTTTAATTGGTTTGACCGTGTACG
This sequence comes from uncultured Desulfobacterales bacterium, assembly GCA_964633115.1. Classification (GTDB taxonomy): domain Bacteria; phylum Desulfobacterota; class Desulfobacteria; order Desulfobacterales; family B30-G6; genus B30-G6. The sequence goes on along the minus strand of CAZWEO010000029.1, from coordinate 8,320 downwards.
TCACACAGATGTGATAAAAAATATCGTCAAGAAGGAGCAATGACGCGAAAAGAGATATGAAAGCCAAAAAATGTTATGCCCATAGCCGGGATGGCGAACCACCGGAAAACTGGCAGCCACTCGATCAGCACCTCAAGAATGTCGCCGAACTTGCGGCACAATTCGCTAAACCCTTTGACGGGGAGGACTGGGCGCGAGTTGCCGGTCTCTGGCATGACCTCGGCAAGTATTCCAACGAGTTCCAGAAGAAGCTTTATGATGCCAATGGAATAGAGTGTCACTTGGAAACGAAACCGGGCAAGGTCATCCATTCGCAGGCGGGCGGACATTGGGCCCAAAAGGTTATGGACGGTGGAATGGAACGAATCTTTTGCTGGCTGATTATGGGACACCATGCTGGGTTGGCGGATTACCCGTCGGATAGAACCGGAGCGATAGCACTTGAGCCAAAGATGCGGAACCCGAAAGCGTCGTATTACATACTTAACAATGTTCCTGAAACAATAAAATCCCAATCAGCCCCGGCTTTTCCGGAGATGCTCCGTTCGGGTGATAATCAAGCAGATTTTGCTTTTTTCATCCGCATGCTGTTTTCCTGTGTAGTGGATGCCGATTTTCTCGATACGGAAGCGTATATGGATGAAAAGAGGGGCGGGTTACGAAAGGAGAAATATCCCGGTATTAACGAACTTCTTTCAGGCTTTGATCGGTACATGGATGAAATGTGCGGAGATGCAAGACCCACAATGGTGAATCAAATCCGGTCGGAGGTGCTGGAGCAGTGCCGCAATGCAGCGGAAAAATCGGTTGGTGTTTTTTCGCTGACGGTACCAACGGGGGGAGGAAAAACGCTTTCTTCTTTGGCATTTGCATTGCGGCATGCGGTGCTTCACGAGAAAAGGCGAATCATCTATGTGATTCCCTACACCAGCATCATCGAACAGACGGCCAAGGTGTTTCGGGATATTCCCGGTTTTGAATCAGCTGTACTGGAACACCATTGCAATGTGTCTGATGAGGATGAAAGCAAGGAGAGTGTCCGTAGCCGGCTTTCTTCTGAAAATTGGGAGGCACCCATTGTTGTAACCACGTCGGTTCAGTTTTTCGAATCGCTCTATGCCAGCAAAACCAGTCGATGCCGGAGGCTGCACAACATTGTGAACAGCGTCGTGATTTTCGATGAAGCTCAGTGCCTGCCGCCGGCATATCTGCGCCCGGTGGTGTTCGCCATTCGTGAGCTTCATCGCCACTATGGCGTAACGCCTGTTCTTTGCACCGCGACCCAGCCTGTACTCACCCAAACAGAAAGTTTTGATTTCCAATTCCGGGAAGGCTTCAGATCGGTAACGGAAATTGCTGATAACCCGGATGCTATTTCGAAAAACCTCCAACGAGTAGAGGTGAGACAGTTTTCCGATCTCAATCCTGTTTCCTATGAACAACTTGCCGACTCCATACTTTCTGAAAATCTTTCGACGCTTTGTATCGTCAACCGCAAGGCGGATGCCCGCTTAATAGCAAAGCTCTTACCGGAGAAACAAACCATTCATCTTTCCACAAATATGTGTGCCGCGCATCGTTCCCGGATGCTGGACCAGATTTGTACGTGCCTGAAGCATGAGAGCAAAGTTCTATTTGTGGTCAGTACCTCGCTGGTTGAAGCAGGGGTAGACCTCGATTTCCCCGTGGTTTACCGAGCGCTCTCCGGACTAGACTCCATTGCACAGGCCGCCGGGCGGTGCAATCGGGAGGGAAAACTGAACGGCCTCGGAAAAACCATTGTTTTTGTACCGGAGAACCAACCAGATTACGTCCAGTCACCTGCTTCCCTTGCACGGGGCTATTTGGTGGAAGAAAAACTGGCGAATGTGTTCCGGCCCGAAACGTTTTCGCTCTACTTCAGAGAACGTTTTTTTCAACTCGGTGAAAGCGCGCTGGACGAGAAAAACATTCACGGGCTTCTTCCGCAAAACCTCGACAACATCTATTTCCGGACCGCCGCTGAAAGATTCCGGCTAATAGAAGACGATTGGCAGTCTCCGCTTATTGTTCCATTCGGCGAAGCACCGGATCTCATTAATAGGTTATTGGTTTGGGTTGCCCGCAGTATTTTCCGTAAGCTCCAACGATACACCATCAATATCCCGGCAAAGGTCATGAAACAGCTCATCGATGAGGGCCACGCTCGCGATCTTCCAGCATATCCTGGCACGACCTATCTCCACAACAAGGGGCTCTACACTAACCGCTTCGGCTTCATCCCCCCCGATGAACTTGATGGATATGAAGCGGACGTAACGATTGTTTAGGAGGAACGAATTATGAACAAAAGCAAACCATTCCGGGTTAAATTGAGCGGCGAAAATGCCTGCTTTACCCGACCTGAGATGAAAGTGGAGCGTGTTTCGTACGACGTCATGACGCCTTCTGCCGCGCGTGGGATCCTGGAGGCGATTCTCTGGAAGCCCGCCATCAAATGGAACATCTTGCAGATCGACGTGCTCAAACCTATAAAATGGGAATCGGTGAGGCGCAATGAGGTGAGCAAAAAGGCCACAAAGCCTTCTGCGGCCCACCTCAGAGGCGAAAGCAGTAAACCGTTGGGATTATTTGTCGAAAAGGAGCGTCAGCAGCGGGCCGGGCTTTTTCTTCGCGACGTAGCCTACGTCATCCATGCCGAATTCAAAATGACGAATCGGGCAGGGAAGGAAGATAGCGTCACCAAGTTCGAGCAAATGTTCATCCGCCGCGCCTCAAACGGCCAGTGCTTCCATCGCCCCTATTTTGGATGTCGCGAATTCCCTGTCGACTTTGAATTCATACCTAAGGATGCCGATCCGATCCCAACAATAGGAACCGGTCGTGACCTCGGCTGGATGCTCTACGACATGGATTACTCTGTGAAAAAGCCCATACCGCAGTTTTTCCATGCCGAAATGACAGATGGAAAAATCGATCTGCGTAACGCGGAGGTGCGCTCATGATCTTGAAAGCTTTGGCTGATTATTATGAACGATTGATTAACGACGAATCCATAAACGTTCCACCGTATGGATTCGAGGACAAGCCAATTCCTTTTCTAATCGTGTTGGATAACCAAGGAATTGTTCAGAATATAATTGATACTAGAACTGGTGAAGGCAGGAAGAAATTGGCTCGTACTTTCCGTTTACCACAGGGAGAGAAAAAAGCATCGGGAATTAAAGAAAACCTGTTGTGGGATAATCCTCAATATGTATTGGGCGAACCAAAGTCGGAAAAGCCAAAGGATGTGAAAAAAGCCAAAGGAGCATTGGCTGCATTTAAGCAACGGTTGGCCAAGGATCTTAATGAATTGAAAGACGAAGGGGTTTTGGCACTATTTGGCTTCTACCAAAACGATGGTATTTCACAGGTTCGAAACCATGCCATGTTACAGGAAGTAATAGATGGAAATGCCAATATTACCTTTATGCTGGATGGAGAGAGCGGGTTGATCGCTCAGCGACCGAAGATTGTACAGCGCATCAAGGATCTCTACGAGCGTAGCCAAGGGCAATCGCAAATAAGTGCCATAAGCGGAGAGGTGGATGATGTTGCAGTATTGCACACTGCGATCAAAGGGGTTTGGCGAGCCCAGACATCGGGAGCCAACATTGTGAGTTTTAATGATGAAGCTTATTGTTCCCATGGCAAAACAAAGAAGGATCAGGGGCGGAATGCGCCGATTGGAAAGCACAATGAATTTGCATATACTACAGCGTTAAATCGGATGTTAGCCTCGGAAAACCAGCGAATGCAAGTGGGCGACGCTAGTACGGTTTTCTGGGCGAGAGAGCCGTGCGATTTCGAATCGGATTTCCACTCCTGCCTTGCGCCGCATAAAGGCGAGGAATCGGTCAGCTATGAAAAGATCAGGGGCTTGCTCTCGGCGGTGAAGACCGGGATAGCCCCGGAAGAGGCTGATTTGCCTTTCTATGTGCTCGGCCTTGCGCCCAATGCCGCGCGCATCGCCATTCGTTTCTGGTATGAAGGCAACATCAAGGAAATCAAGGAGCGGGTTGCGCAGCATTTCCTGGATTTGGAAGTAGTGCGTGCACCGCACGATCCCGAATTTTTTTCGCTGTTCCAATTGCTGGTTTCAACGGCGACGGAACACAAGTCTGACAACATTCCGCCTAATCTCGGAGGGGAGGTTGCACGAGCAGTTTTAAACGGTACGGCCTACCCCCGTACGCTTTATGCAAATGCGATTCTTCGATGCAAGGCAGAGCAGCGGGTCACCTTTGCTCGCGCATCCATCATTAAAGCCTTTTTCGTTCGCAGTGCCCGAATTTCAAAATCAAATAAGAAGGAGGTCTCCATGGCATTGGACAAACAATATGACAATATTGGCTATGTACTCGGACGGCTTTTTGCCGTGCTTGAGCGCATACAGGAACAGGCGCAGGGAACTGGGCTGAACAAAACCATCCGCGACACTTATTTCGGGGCCGCGGCCAGTTCGCCACTGGTTACATTCAAACGGCTCGATGAGCTTTCGGTACACCATCTTGCCAAGATGCGCAATGCCGGCAAGAGAATTGTTTGGCTGGAGCAATTGAAGCAGGAGGTCTATGGGCTTGTACCGGCGGAAGGTTTTCCCTCCATCCTCAGCCTTGAAGATCAGGGTCGTTTTTCCGTTGGCTACTACCACCAGCGGCAGGACTTTTTTACACAGAAGGAATCAAAAGAAAACAAGGAGAAGAATAATGAGTGAACTCATCAAAAACCGCTATGAATTCGTTCTGCTATTCGATGTAAAGGACGGCAATCCCAACGGTGATCCTGATGCCGGAAACCTGCCGCGCATCGATCCTGAAACCGGAAACGGCTTGGTCACCGATGTCTGCCTCAAGCGCAAGGTGCGTAATTACATACAGATGACGCAGGCCGATGAACCGGAGATGAAAATCTTCATCAAGGAAAAAGCTATCCTCAACAGCTTGATTGACGAGGCCCATGAACAGGAGTTTGTTCAGTCAAAGGAAAAGGCTGCCGATAAAACTGAGGCGGCTCGCCAGTGGATGTGCGAAAATTACTTCGACATTCGCACTTTTGGGGCGGTCATGAGCACAGGCAAGAATGCCGGACAGGTTCGTGGTGCCGTTCAGTTAGGGTTTGCCCGTAGCAAGGATCGCATTTTCACAGGCGAGCATACTATCACCCGAATGGCTGTTGCCACCGAAGCCGAGGCGGAAAAGCAAAAGGGCGATAACCGCACAATGGGCCGCAAATTTACCATTCCTTACGGGCTTTACGAAGTCCATGGCTTCATATCAGCGCCGCTGGCAAAACAGACCGGGTTCTCGGAAAAGGACTTGGAATTGTTCTGGAGCGCTCTTCTCAATATGTTCGATCATGACCGTTCCGCAGCCCGAGGGGAAATGGCTGCCCAAAAGTTGATTGTTTTCAAGCATGATAGTGAACTGGGCAATGCGCCGGCACAGAGGCTTTTTGGGCTTGTTACCGTAAAAAGAAAAGATGAAACCAAACCACCTAGATCATTTTCCGATTATCAGGTATCAATTGATAACAATAATATACTAAGTGGGGTGGAGTTGATAGAAATGCTTTAGGCGGGAGTATCTATGACCTATTCACGATTTGAAGAACTCCCCGTTTGGCAAAAAGCGGTCCAATTAGCAAACGGCATCTACAATATAACCGAAAGCCGGGATTGGCGCGGCAGTCGCAGCCTGCGGGATCAATTGGAGAGAGCCGCGCTTTCCGTGTCGAACAATGTAGCCGAGGGCTTTGAGCGCGGGACGACAAACGAACTATTAGCATTTATTTACATAGCCCGGGGGTCCGCCGGAGAAGTTCGATCCATGCTATGCTTTATCGAACGGCGCAAGGGGTTTGCCAATCTCAAATCTCAAATTTCAGATTTGAAATCGATGGCCGAAAGCTGTTCCCGGCAACTCCGGGGTTGGGCGGATCACCTGCAAAATTCGGATATAAAAGGGCAGCGTCACTTGAATGAGAAATCGCGCCAGCACTACCATGGGAAAAAAGAGGCCGAGGAATTTCAGCATGAGCTTTTGAATCGATTGCCAGACGGTCACCCATTGCGGGGCCGCAAGTAGCAGAGCATAATGCAATAAAAGGATGAAAATTGTACACCGAAGATCAACTACTTCCCTTGTCGGGCATTCAGCACATCTGCTTTTGCGAACGGCAGTGCGCTTTGATTCATGTGGAGCAGGTGTGGTTTGAAAACCGGTTCACGGCGGAGGGTCGTATTTTGCACGATCGTGTGGATTCCGGTAAAACCGAATCCCGCCGGGATGTACGTATCGCCTTTTCGGTGCAGTTGAGGTCACTTCGTCTTGGGATAGTAGGCAAGGCGGATGTCGTAGAGTTTCATTGGGAAACATTGCCAGAAGGGAACGAAATTTGGCGACCATTTCCTGTGGAATACAAACGCGGACGCCCCAAAAAGGATAACTGCGACAAGATACAGCTATGTGCTCAGGCGCTTTGCCTTGAAGAGATGCTTGGTCATGATATCGAAGCCGGCGCTCTGTTTTATGGGAAAACACGGCGAAGGCAGGATGTGCATTTTAATGATGATCTACGCCAAGAAACAGAGCAGATGGCCAGCAATTTCCATGAACTGATTGATGAAAGGGCTACGCCAAAGCCCGTGTTTGACAAGCGTTGTCCAAATTGTTCTTTCGTGTCCTATTGCCTGCCTGAAAAACTGGACGGTAAAAAGTCGGCCCGAAAATATCTTGAATCAGTCCGAGAGGGAAAATGAAAAAACACCTCAATACCCTGTTTGTCACCACCCAGGGAGCGTATTTGAACAAAGAGGGCGAAACAGTCGTCGTATCCATAGAAGGTAAAAAGAGGCTTCAGCTACCCATTCACACATTGGACGGAATTGTCTGTTTCGGCAATGTGATGTGCAGTCCTTTTTTAATGGGTCTTTGTGCGGAGCGAGATGTGGCTATAAGTTTTTTAACCAGTTATGGCCGCTTTCTAGCGCGGGTTCAGGGACCGGTGTCCGGAAATGTACTACTGCGTAGGGAGCAGTATCGACAGGCGGACAGGCTCGAAGTTTCGGCTCAAATTGCTTACGCGGTGATAACCGGTAAATTGGCCAACACCCGAACGGTCCTGCAGAGAGCCGTTCGGGATCATGGTGACAAGGTGGATGCACATGGCATCAATGCTGCGTCAGTGCATATATCGGCTCTGCTGAAAAGCATCCGGCCGGATATGAAGCTGGATTCTATAAGAGGATTAGAGGGGGATGGTGCTCGCACTTATTTTGGGGTATTTGATCATCTCATCGTAAGCAAGCGTAAAGGATTTGAATTCAAGGGACGAAACCGGAGGCCGCCATTGGATCCGGTCAACTGTCTGCTGTCGTTTTTTTACACTCTGTTACTTCACGATGTCCGTTCCGCCTTGGAATCGGTCGGGTTGGATTCTGCGGTTGGTTTTCTGCACAGGGACCGTCCAGGCCGTCCTGGACTGGCGTTGGACATGATGGAGGAATTCAGGCCGGTTATTGCCGATCGGATGGTACTCTCTCTGATCAACCGGGGACAGGTTTCACAGAAAGATTTTTCCATACAAGAAACCGGGGCTGTGCTGATGAGTGATGATCTTCGCAAAACCGTGTTGACGGCGTATCAAAAACGCAAGCAGGATGAGATCTTACAACCGTTTTTAAATGAAAAGGTCAATATAGGGCTTTTGTTCTACACCCAAGCGTTGCTATTTGCTCGATATTTACGTGGTGATCTGGATGCCTATCCGCCTTTTGTTTGGAGGTAAACTATATGATGGTGCTGGTAAGCTACGATGTGTCCACTGTTGATGAGAAGGGTCCGGGACGCTTGCGTCGAGTGGCTAAAATATGTAAAAATTATGGCCAGCGGGTTCAATATTCTGTTTTCGAATGCATCGTCGATCCGGCTCAATGGACAGTTATTAAACAGCAACTGATCGATCAAATCGAGATAGAAACCGATAGTTTGAGATTCTATTTTCTGGGTGCGAATTGGCAAAAACGGATTGAACATGTAGGTGCCAAAGAGGCTATCGATCAGGAAGGACCGCTTATTGTATAGTGAAATGCGAACCTTAAGTTCACATATTTTTTCAGGTATATTCGCGTTAAAGGATATCGGCCTGAAATTAAAGTGGAAAGGAAGATCAATAGAGTTTGATTTAATATATTTAGCGCTGGTTATTGGAATATTCGCGGGTACCCTCCAAAATGTTCTAAATAAACGAGGTGTTAGATAGCAACAGTCGCCCCCCGTACGGGGGCGTGGATTGAAAC
>CAZWEO010000028.1:0-49875 GCA_964633115.1 uncultured Desulfobacterales bacterium | reverse complement strand
CATATCCCCCAAAAACGGTTCCGTAAAAAATTGATCGGCTACCTGCACCCCAACGAAATCTTCAAGGTCTTTGAAGCCGTTGATATCAGACAGGACCAGGGCTACCGGGACTATACGATCTTGAACCTGCTCTATGACTCGGGTGCCAGGGCCAGTGAAGTGGCCACGCTCAACCTGGATTATTTTGATCCGCAGGAGGGTACTCTGGCCATCCTGGGCAAGGGCAACCGCTACCGACAAATTGAACTCCTACCCAAAACAAGCGCCTTACTCTTTATGTATATCCGAAAATACCGCAAAAGACCCAAACCGGTGTATCAGCAGCGGCTCTTTATCAATCAACGCGGACAACCGCTCACCCGGCATGGTATCCATCGTCTCTGCAAAAAATATCTGCAGAGGGCTATACCTGCCAATCGACTGAAAAATATCAATCCGGCACACAGCTTTCGTCACGCCTGTGCCGTAAGAATGCTCATGATAGGCCATGCCATAACGGATATAAAAAACCGGCTGGGGCATGAAAACATACAATCCACGATGATTTATTTGAACATGGATCTCACCCGTAAAAGGGAAGTGCAGCGTAAGTTCATCGAATATACCCAATCGACGATAGCGAAGGATACAAAAATAGAAGAGCTCATCGACTGGGAGAATAGGGAGAGTGTTCTGGCCTGGCTTGACAATCTCTAACGGGGAGCCACCGGACCATGATCCGTTCACGACAGGTAGGCTCGAGCGATGATCGTTATGTTGCCTGTTTTTTAGGTAAATTGGGAAAATGCGTGTAACTTATTGAATATGATACCGATATCGATTTACCGTGCTCGTATGGATTTATCTAATCCTTTCAATGGGGTAGGGTAACTCGCAACACAAATCATACAATCTTCAAATTCTTGTGATTCCCAATTTTGATGAAATCTTTATCGGCACCGGCCCCAGCAACATTAATATTGCCGTTTCTAATCTTCAAAGAAGCAAGGGAGAATTTTGCCTCTAATTATTGGGAAGCATTCTGGTATTAAACAACTACACCGTTTCCCAAAGTGCACGGATGGGTACAGCATACAGTTTTTCGCCGAAGCCAGCCACATGCTCACCATCGTACACCACAACCCCGCCGGCAAATCGTTCTGCGGTTGTTTTCTGAAGCTTTTTTAATCCCCGAAAATCCTTTTTCATCACTGTAGCTGCGGCTTTTATTTCTATACCGGCCACTTTTCCGGCTTTCTCCATCACAATATCCACCTCCACACCGTCCTTGTTCCGAAAATGGTGGAATTGAACCGGTGGGTCGCTCCAGCTTGCTTGTCGCTTGAGTTCCTGAAAGACAAATGTCTCCAAAAGTTGTCCCAGCAATGTACGGTCTTTGAGGAGGAGTTCGGCGTGTACACCGAGAAGAGACGAAGCAAGACCTGTATCAGCAAGATGCATCTTGGGTGTTTTGATGAGACGGCTCAATCGGTTGCTGTGCCACGGCGGCAAATGTTCCAGCAGAAATATCCTTTCCAACAACACCACGTAGTCGCGAATGGTAGGCCGGCTTAGCTGGAAAGCCGAGGCCATTTCGGCCACATTGACCAATCGTGCGGTCTGTCCGGCGGCAAGTTGGAGGAGCCGTGGCAGTGAATCTAAAGAGCCGATGCGTGCCAAATCGCGCACATCCCGCTGCACTATCGTTTCGCTGTAGTCCCGGTACCAGGCCGCGCGCCGTTTCTCCTTGACGCGTAGAAGCGCCGCTGGGTAACCGCCGGCAACAATCCTTTCAGCCAGCTCAGGCCCAAGGCGTTCAAAGCGGCGGTTTCGAAACTGAGCAGCAAACATCACATCAATGAAGCAAGACGCCTTGCCCTCAATTTCATCCTGGGCTAAGGGGTGCAACCGCAGGATCTCCATACGGCCCGCTAAAGAATCCGCCAATTTGGGCACCAACAGCACATTGGCCGATCCTGTTAGAATAAAGCGCCCAGGACGGCGTTCCCGGTCAACAGCCGATTTCAAAGCGAGAAAAAGGGCCGGAACACGCTGGACTTCATCAAGAACGGTTTTGTCCGCCAATTCGGCCACAAATCCCACCGGATCAGCATTAGCGGCAGCAAGTTGAACATCATCGTCAAAGGTTATGTATTCATAGCCAGCAGCCTCACCGACCAAACGGGCAAGAGTGGTTTTGCCGCACTGGCGCGGTCCATGGACCAACACCACCGGCGTATCTTCCAAAGCCTCTTCCAGTCGGGATCGTACAAATCGCGGGTATAGGATTGGTTCAGCCATATGCGTCCATTCGAAAGTCAAATGGCCGGCCAAATGAAAGTTTATGCGTCGGCCAAATGAAAAGTTATATATCGGCCAAATGAAAAGATGTCAACATCAGTATGTTTGTTTGATCTGTGGGTGAACTGCTGAGGAGCATAAGGAAAGCCATCTTAGCCAGTTTGCACAAGGTGGCCGCTTAATATTTTCAGACAGCGCATATACAATATATCATGTAGTACAACCAATTAATATTGTTGCTGATATAATCATACAACCTTTAGTTTCATGCAATCTCTTAATTTGACCAAATCTATATAATCGTCTCCGATCCCTCGATTGCTATTCGCATTTGTAATCTTTTATGTAGAAAAGCCATTGATTCCGGCTTGGATTCGGGGAATAATTCGAGAGTTGTAATTTCAACAACTCTACAAAGCAATCACAACTGCAAAAACGTAGGAACACACAAGATTTGGGCATGTTGCCAATAGTTAGCTAATCGGAAGGCTACTCAGTACGGTTACAATAAGAGATCCTTTTCAAAAAGCTCAACCCTAATTTTTTTATGAGGTTGACCGATTAAGAATCGGAAAGCTAATCAAAAGTATGCGAAGTTATATTATAGCAATGGACAGTGAGGTCATTATACGGGGATTTGTATTGTTTTTTTAATCATTGATAAATCCTAAAAGCATCCTTTCTTAAATACAATAGGCCAACTAACAATTCTAATATACTCTCGTTTCCACCGCAGAAGTTTCTTCGGTGGAATTTTAAGCTCTAGGACTGTATTTTCTAATGAGTGCCCTTCTTCAATAAAACGCCGAACAGTTTCATACTTGAATTCTTTAGAAAACTTTTTGTTTTTTATCATATTCAATGGATAACTCCTTGTTTCTTATATATTACATGATACAAATGGTTGGCATTATTAAAAAAGATTTAATAGGCCATTTCTAAATCATTAAGAATAATTTTCGGTGCCATTTTAACACGGCGAGTATTTGTACCTGAAACCATAACAATTTTTTGTCAATGATATTTTTTCCAATACTTAGAAATAAGATCGAAATATAACGTACACTTTTTGAATTGCAAAAGGTTTTTTTATGCGGTTCTCTATAAAGCTCCAGTTGCGTAAAATTCAGAGATTGGATCAATATCCCAGCTGATATCTTTATATGTGATTTTGACAGATGTAACCACTTACTGAACCATACGCATAGATTTTTTCCCGATGCTCTTTGATTTTCTGCGATTGAAACGGAACACATATTCACCAAGATAATTTTGAAAATACTTCGGTTCAAATCGTCCTTGATAGGTTCCCCTTAGGTAGCACGCTGGGACGCTCTATGCTTAGTGGTATTGCAGACAAGTTTGGTGAACGGCAATCACTTGTAGGTATGTATACTGGTATAGCAGCCATGTTCGGATGGTGGCTGCTCGTTACAAATATCTGGGGATTGGCCGTATTCGCGCTCATCTTTGGAATTTGTTATGGTGGTTATAGATTTGGTCCTGATAATAGTTATCTGAACTCTCTGATGCCTCTGATCGGTAAAAGACTGAAAGCCATTAGAGCCGGTGCTCTAAAAATATCGATATTGATGATGACGTTTTTGGCGGGATGTAGTAACAAAAGGGAGGCCAGTATTATACGAACCATGCTGTTGGGAATCTAAGACAATATTGCAATCCTCATAATCAACCGATTGTCCAACAGCAATTGTAAACTGGCGGAGTTGCGGAATTTATATAAGGTGCTGGATCAACGCCAGATCGATAAGGGGTAATTTTTGTGAAAAAGAATCCAGAAGAGGCAGGGATAATTGGTTTTAGAAAACATAAAGTTTTCTATGGATGGATTGTGGTTGCATGCGTCTGCATGATTCTTTTTCTCGCTTTCGGCAGTGTTTACTCGTTCACGACCTTTTTCGAGTCTTTTCAAGTGGAATTTGGCACCTCCAGAAGTTCCACCTCGTTGGTTTTTGCCATTGCCGGCTTTATTTATTTCAGTCTTGGGGCCATCAGTGGACAAATTGCCGACAGGATGGGTTCACGTTGGGTTATTGCATTTGGTATGTTTGTCATCAGCCTTGGACTGCTGCTATCAAGCTTTACAGTAACAGTCAAGCAGATCTATCTTGTCTACGGTCTGGGTATCGGTATTGGTGTAGGTTTTACTTATGTTCCAGCTGTTGGAGTAGTTCAAAAGTGGTTTGTCGCCCGACGTGGTTTTGCTTCAGGCATTGCGGTGATGGGAATCGGTTTGGGTACACTAGGCATGCCAGCTTTTTCAGCTGTTCTCATTCATTGGAGTGACTGGCGTACTGCATATATAGTTATGAGTGCATGTGTTTTTTGCTGCGGTATGGCTTCAGCAATACTGATTGTCGATTCCCCTGAAGAAATGGGCTTAATGCCGGACGGGGAGCGGACCAACTTAGCTGGCAGCACTGATCTACAAAATAATTCATCTAAAAAATCACAGCAACCAGAGAGTGAATTGACGGTGAAGGATGTTTTGAAAACTCATCCCTTCTGGCTTCTATATGCCGGTACATTCAGCGCCTCATTAGGGGTTTTTATCCCATTTGTACACCTGATGCCATTTTCTAAAGATCTCGGGCATACGACATCTACTGGGGTTTTTTTATTGGGTATGATCGGTGTTGGCAATACGGTAGGAAGATTTCTGATCGGGGGATTAGCCGACCGATTTGGCCGGCGTCGATCTCTCGCCTGTATGTATGCCGTGATGGCAGCTATCTTTGCATGGTGGCTGGTCTCCTCCCGTATTTGGGAGTTAGCCTTGCTGGCTATCATTTTTGGTACGTGTTACGGTGGTTTTGTAGCCCTTCTTCCGGCGGTAACGGCAGATTATTTCAGCGGCTCCAATATCAGTGGAATATTAGGAGCGCTTTATACCAGCGTTGCTTTTGGCAACCTTTTGGGTCCAACATTTGCTGGTTTCATGTTCGACCTGCGACAAAGCTATATGATCCCGATTGTTATGAGCATACTCGCCGCCATTGTTGCCTCCATCTGTACACTTTTTCTGGAGAAACCTGAATCTTGGAGAGAAACCTTCTTTCAATAGATCAGGTTATAAACGTACTGAATGCTTGCCGAAAACTAAAGGCGGCGGCCAGACACTGATTTAATCACAATCTAAATTCGCTGTATTAGCCGGATGTGATCAAGTCTCAACTCATTTATCATTGTGTTTCTTTGTGATTTGTATAGGAAACCTTTGATATTTAAATGTTTTTAGTTATAAATATTGTGTATAGTTCAGCAAATTTAGATCGTTTCAACTAACACGCGCATTTTGCCTCCGCATACAGCACCTCCCTTTGTGCCCAAATCGTCCGTTAGGTCTATATCTATGATTTGGGGCTCTTTGGTTAGCAAAATAGTGCGCAGGGCTGCACTATGAACTTGATTTTCACCGCATCCTCCGCCTACCGATCCAAAAATCGTGCCGTCAGCGCACACGATCATTTTAGCGCCGACTTCCCGGGGTGTCGATCCAGTGCACTCTACAACTGTGGCTAAGCACACTTTGAGATTGAGCTGTTTAAGTTCGTTGAGCTTTTGAAAAATTTCCTGATCCATCATGGGTCAATTCCTATGGCGGCTCGCAATGTTCTTGCCTGTTGCCATCCTTTTCGCCGCACGCACACAAGCTCTGCTACGATTGAGATGGCGATTTCAACGGGTGATTCAGCACCAATGGGGATCCCTATTGGTGTAAATACGTCATCTAAACGCTTTTGCGGGATGCCTTCGCTTCTCAGCATTTCAAGTACGAATCGAACTCTACGGCGGCTTCCAATTAGCCCGATATAAGCCGATTGCTTTTGCAGAAGATCCCGTAAACACTCCGTGTCATGTTCATGTCCTCTGGTAATGACGACAACGAATACGCTGGGCCCCAATTCCATATCCTTCAATGCGAGTGTAAAATCTTGGGCAACAACTTTACAGTCAGGGAATCGTGCTGTATTGGCAAAATCGGGACGGTCATCGAGAACGGTCACCTGAAAACCGGCCTGGGCTGAAAACTGAGCCAAAGGAATCGCAATGTGGCCAGCGCCACAGATGAGAAGCCGGGTTTCGGATGCAATGACATTGAAAAAGAGTTCCAAGTCGTTTTCAAACCAGACCATACCACTCTTTTTTCGACCTACATACATCAAAGCTTGCGAGCGTACATATTGGTCGACCCGGTCAGAACCTAAAGTTCCGGTAAATGTTCCATCGGCAACTATTATAGATTTCTGTCCGGCTTGAACGGTTTCCAGGCTAGAGGCAACGACAGTGACCAGGCAGAAAGTTGCCCCTTTTTCAATCAACTCATTGACGTGTGCTATGATATCCATTTTCATTTCCTCAATGATTGATTGTTAAGTAACAGTTTTGTTTATTACCGGTCAAATAATAATCCCGATTTTGATAAGTTGCTTTTAAAACAAATGGGATCCGCCGTTAATGCAACGCAGAAGAATGTTCTGGCTCTGTCTAAGAGTATTCTTCTTTTACACCGGAGGTAGTTGCCGCTGATTTGATCCTTGACCGGAAATTCTGAATTTGGTTACAATACGTTTCATTGCCAAAGGAGTGTAACGCCATGAAAAACCGCGATCTTTTTTCTTCTATTGAAGATGTTCAGGACCAATTGGATTTGAATCGATATATTTCAGACCCCGATCTGGCAGGCATGATCTACCTCTCCCACCACCTAAACAAACCTATTTTTCTGGAAGGGGCGCCCGGGGTGGGCAAAACCGAAGTTGCCATCGTACTTTCACAGATTTTGGCAACGAAGTTGATTCGACTCCAGTGTTATGAAGGACTGGATGCCAATACTGCGTTGTACGAATGGAATTATCCCAAGCAATTGCTGCGCATAAAAATGGACGAACAAAGCGACAGGACACCAGATGAAATGGGCAGCGTCATTTACAGCGAGCCCTATCTCATCAAAAGACCTTTGTTGGAAGCCATTTTAAGCTCTCAGGAAGACAATCCCGTGCTGTTAATAGATGAACTGGACCGTGCCGATGAAGAATTCGAAGCCTTTCTTTTGGAAATCTTATCGGATTTTCAGGTTTCCATTCCGGAAATAGGTACCATTAAGGCGACGCACCAACCGCTTGTCGTGATTACATCAAACCGAACCCGAGATATTCATGATGCCCTGAAACGGCGTTGTTTGTACCATTGGATCGATTACCCGGACATGGAAAAGGAAAAGCAGATCATTTTAGCTAGGATCAAAGGTATTGAGGAAATCCTTGCCGGGCAGGTTGCGGGATTTATGAAGGCCTTGCGCAAGGAAGACCTGATGAAAAAACCAGGGATATCCGAAACCCTCGATTGGGCCGAGGCCTTGCTTAAAATCAACAAAGGCATCATAAACGAACATACGGTCGAGCAGACGCTCGGCTGCATCCTGAAATATCGTGAAGATATGCAGAAATTCAAATCGAACATATGGGCGGATCCTGACAAACGCTCACAACTCCTGGCTTCATGTCTGATATCCCCATGCTGATTGAGAACAACAGGCCCATCCGTCCTGACGGTAAAGGGTTGATTGACAACGTCATAAAATTCTCGTGTCTTTTACGTGAGGGTGGTGTACCGGTGCCGTTTTCTTCGGTTCTGGATGTTGTCCGGGGATTACGCTTTATCGACATTGCCAACCGCGAAATTTTTCGATCTCTGTTGCGCATGAACCTGGTATTCAGGAAGGAAGATATTCTTTTGTTCGATGCACTGTTTGACGGTTTCTGGCTGGTGCGGGAAAAAATGGATCTGCCGGCCCATTGTGGAGACGACGACGCTTCTAAATCATTCGGTGGAGATCCTGCTATCCCGGAAAGCAGGATGGCAGAGGTCCGTAATCTGGAAGAAGAGTTGCAAGAACGCCTGCAGGAGTGGATTGGGTGCTATAGCCCCGCTGCTGTCAACAAAGAATGTGAACTAGAAGATTTTGAGATATCCGATGAATTTTACGGTTTGATTAGAAAATGGCTCAAGCCCTTGAGTAACCATTTAAGCCGTCGATCACGCTACGCCATACGCGGGAAGCAGATAGATCTGAGGCGGATTCTGAGAAAGAATATGCAGTTCGGCGGGGAGTTGATTTTCCTTGATTTTAAAAAGAAAAAAATGAAAAACAAAAGAATTCTTTTCTTTTGCGATGTCAGTGGTTCCATGGATGTGTTTACTTTAATGCTGCTGCATTTCATCCATGCACTCAAGCGTATCGATCATCGAACCGAGATCTTCCTTTTCTCCACAGACTTGTTCAGATGGGCCGGACGTTTCGAGGCTGCTGACCCTCTGGAGGCCATTTCCAGACTGCCGGAATCCGTACCCGACTGGGGAGGCGGCACGCGCATTGGGCATTCCCTAAAGCGATTTAACGAAGGTTATGGTCGCTGGATGCTGTCTGGCAAGACGATTGCGATTATTTTCAGCGACGGTTGGGATAGAGGCGAGACGGGCATCCTCGAGTCGCAGATGGCGTATTTACACAGTAAAACACACAGGGTCATCTGGCTGAACCCACTGATGGGTACCCAGGAGTATCAACCCATTTGTCAGGGGATGAGCACCGCGCTGCCGTACGTCGATCAATTTTTACCCATGGGCAACTTGAAGGATCTGCACTACCTCGGCAAGACACTTTCAAAGATGGTTGCGTGAGTACCAGCTATCGCTAGGCGACGGCAATTCCTTACGCAAATCAACATCAAGGGGTTTACCCCAGCCTGCCTTTGGACACCACATGAGTCAACGGATTATAGCCGATGCGGTAGGCAAGTTCAGCTGGTACAGTGATATCCCAGATCGCCAAATCAGCATCTTTGCCCACTTCAAGGGTTCCAATTCTATCCTGAAGTCCCAGGGCTTGAGCAGCATTTCGGGTTACTCCGGCAAGGGTTTCCTCCGGCGTCATCCGGAATAAGGTACAGGCCATATTGAGCATCAACAGCAGCGACGTCACCGGGCTGCTGCCGGGGTTGCAGTCTGTGGCGAGCGCGACGGGTACATCATAGTGGTAAAAGAGTTCAAGGGGCGGGACCCTGGTTTCACGCAGAAAATAAAAAGCCCCGGGTAGCAACACGGCAACTGAACCGCTTTCGGCAAGGGCCTTGACCCCTGCTTCGGAAACATATTCCAGGTGGTCGGCTGAAAGCGCGCAGTGTCTGGCAGCGAGTTCGGCACCCCCTTGATCGGACAACTGTTCGGCGTGCAGTTTCACCGGCAGGTTATGCTTTTGCGCGGCCTTGAAAACCCGCTCTGTCTGCATAGGCGTGAACCCGATGGTTTCACAAAAAGCATCAACCGCCAGAGCCAGGTTCTGCTCGGCTACCTGCGGCATAACCTCATTGCAGACAAACTCGATGTAATCGTCCTCACGGCCTTGAAATTCAGGGGGCAGAGCGTGAGCCCCTAGAAATGTGGGAACAACGGTTACGGGGTGACGCTTGCCCAAACTAGCTGCGGCCCTGAGCATGCGCAGTTCGGTTTCGAGATCGAGTCCGTAACCGGATTTTATCTCCACAGTCGTGACGCCTTCCTGTATGAGCGCCAGTAGTCTGGGTGTACTCTGTAGGACTAGTGATTCCTCACCAACCTCCCGGGTGGCGGCTACTGTTGACCGAATTCCGCCCCCCTGGCGGGCGATTTCTTCATAGGTTGCACCCTGCAGGCGCATCTCGAACTCACGTGCACGGTTGCCCGCATATACCAGGTGAGTGTGACAGTCGATGAGACCGGGGTGATCCATCCGCCATTACCGTCATAAAGGTTGGATGCGCTTGATTTTAAGTCGGGCGGCAGGTCCCTTTCACTTCCTACCCATATGATTGTATCGCCCTGTATGGCCAATGCACCTTTTTCAATCACGCCGTAGGCCTTGTCCCCCACCATTGTGGCCAGGTTGACGTTGAACCACAGGGAATCCACTCTGAGTTTCGAAGCATAGTTCATCTGACCCATAGCACCACCTTCCGGCCAAATTTCAATTCAGATGAAATACAGCATCTGAATTGAAATTTGGCATACTTTGAAATCCTTTACCGGTTCTTATCGCAAGAGTGCAATGGTAACGATAATAATTGCAATCAGGTGGGCTGGCAATACAAATTATTTTAAAATTTCGTGTGCAATCCGGTTCAGGCACACCTGGGTCGTGCCCCCACCCATGGACCAGCCCCTGACATCCCGGTAATAGCGCTCGATCTCATAATCGGTAGTGTAACCGTAGGCTCCATGCAGCTGAACCGCTTGATCGCAGACCCAAACAGCCATTTCGTTGGCAAATTTTTTAGCCATCGAGGCTTCTTTGGCAATCATCAATCCTTTTTCTTCAGATTTGATCAATGCATCAAAGATCAGGAGCCGCGCGGCCTGGATTTTAATGGCCATTTCTGCCAGCGTCCATCGAATCCCCTGAAATTCGGAAATTGATTTGCCGAATTGGACCCTTTCTTTACAGTATTTCAGAGTTCGCTCATAGGCACCTTGGGCAAACCCGACACAGAAGGAAGAGTTGCCGCAACGCTCTGAATTGAACTCGTTCATCATTTCCTTGAAGCCTTTCCCACCTGCCGGTATCAAAAGGTTTTCCTCGGGAACCCGAACATCGTCGAAGATAATTTCATCAAGGCTCGAGCAATGCCGCCCCATCAACTCTTCTGACTTACCGATGCTGACGCCCTGGGTGTCACGCTCGACGATGAACATGGCGATACCCTTGGAGGGCTTTTCCGGGATTCGTTCTGTCTTGGCCAGTACGATAAATATCTGGGCTATTTTTCCATTGGAGATAAAAACTTTACGGCCGTTGAGAAGGTAGTGGCCGTTCTTTTTTTCCGCAAAGGAAGACATGTTGCCGGCATCTGATCCGGCATTTGGTTCGGTCTGGCAGTAAGCGCTGATTTTTTCCCCTGAAACCATATCGGGAAGGTATTTCCTTTTCTGAGCCTCTGTACCTTGGTGAACAATGGCACGGCAACAGGCGGAAATGTGGGTAAGAGGGATAGAGACGCCGACGCGCCCCATCTCTTCGCACAATATCGCCAGGTCGATCATGGAGCCTCCGGCCCCTCCGTATTCTTCGGGCACCAGCAAGCCCATAAACCCCATGCCGGCAATTTTTCGGTAGTATTCAGCTGGATATTTACCAGCTCTTTCCCATTCCTTGACGTAGGGCTGAATCTCTTTTTCGGCAAATTTTCTCACTTCCCCACGAAACATTTTACTTACATCACTGAGCATGCTATCGATCATAACACACCTCCCGCGTTTGCTTAGAAGATCACATCACCCGGATAAACCCGGAATGACGTATTTCATACACCAAGGTACAAATGAATGTCAGAATCAAGATGACCGCTTCTGCAAGGGCAGAAGCATATGGGCATGCGATGCTTATGTTTTTTCTGCAAAAAGCAGGCCAGGACACTTAAATAGTCTAATCCCATTTGTTTTTTTTCGACGACCGTCTTTAACAACGGCGTGTGGTTGTTTTATTATTATACACTTGGTGCTGGGCGATCATCTCCACATGATCGCCACAAATCGTCTCTTCTTTCTTCAGACCGGATATTGGTCCTCTGCGATGCTCAGCTTTTATTATCAGGATGTATACAAAATATACATTGATCGATTTTTCGGGGTATTTATAAACTATATGTTTATTATTTATACAATTTGCGGTCAGTCGGGCCACTAACCAAAGATCCACTATTGGTAACGCATTCATATTTAATGCAAAAATTTATCTGGCATAGGAATTGCAAAATATTATATAGATTTAGATCAGTTACATATAAACTGACCACCGGTTAAATTGCAGGACGTAGAATATAAGGTGTCCGCAGGATCCTGTTCCCATCGTCCTAACATCCATTCACACTCGATCTAAAAAATTGAGAAAGGAATCAGTCTATGGGTATTATACCGTTAAAGGGTAGAACGGTCGAGGTTCTCAGTAAAGATGAAGTGCAGCAGGTACACCAGGCCGTTCTCGATCTGCTGGAAAACCCCGGCGTGAAATTGGAACATGATGAAGCCCTGGATCTCTTTCAAAAAGCCGGTGCCGATGTGGACCAAGAGAATAAGATGGTTCACATACCTCCCGCGCTGGTGGAGACAGCTCTCAACCACGCTCCCCGATTTATGACGGTTTGCGGTAAAACACCGAAGCATGATCTGAAATCTTATAAGGGAGTACACTACAGCAGTGGGCATGGTGCGACCCAGGTGATCGATTTCGAAACAGGGGAACGGAGACCTGCTACCATAAAAGACCTGGAAACCAACGTCATCATCCATGACGCCCTGGAAAACACACATTTTATTTTTCCTGAAATCTATCCCCAGGATGTGCCCGAAAAAGCTTTGGACCGGCATATTTCGAAGGTATTGCTCAGCAATACGGTAAAACCGGTCATTGCCACGGCTTATTCCGGAAAAGGCGCCAGGGACCTCATCGACATGGGTATTGCCATTGCCGGGAGTGAAGAAGCGCTGTGCCAGAGACCTATGTTCACAGTCAGTTTGGGCATGATCAGCCCATTTGTCATAGAACCGCAACGCGTAGACGTGCTGATGGAAATGTGCCGCCGGAAATTACCTTTTCAGATATACACCATTCCATCGGCAGGATCCACATCCCCGGTTACCCTGGCGGGGACGCTGGCGGTGTCCGCGGCTGAACTCCTGGCCGGGCTGGTGCTAACGCAGCTGGTGAACCCTGGCGCTCCGGTCAGATTGATGGGATACGCCGGGACGCTCGACCTGCGATTTGGGGGGTTTACCTTCGCTTCTCCAGAGACAACGCTTATGGCCGGAGCACTGGCCCAGATACTTCGCTTTTACGGAGTGCCCATGGGGGTTCATGGGGCAACCACCCGGGCAAATGTGCTCGACGCACAGGTGGGCTATGAGACCGGCATGTTGAATCTTTTTTCGGCATTGTCAGGCAGCGATGTGGTTATCGAATGCACGTCTGCATCTATAGAAGATACCGTGGCTTCCTGCCCTGAGCAGGCGGTTATCGGTAACGAGATCTGCAGCTTCATCAACCGGATCCTGAAGGGCATCGAGGTCAACCCGGATACCCTGGCTATCGAGGTCATCAGAGATGTCGGGGCTGGAGGTGAGTATTTGACCCACGAGCACACCATGGAATTCTTCAAGCAGGAAGCCTGGGATTCCCGGATAGGCAACCGCATGAACCGGGAACGATGGGAGGAAAATGGTTCAATGGATATCCGGGCTAAAGCGCGTGAGGAAGTAAAGCACATCCTGGCAACACACAAACCTGCACCGCTTGATCCCGAGGTTCAAAAAAAGATCCAACGAATTGTCGATGAAGCCGGAGCGTGAGTGTTTTCAGCCGGGAGATTAAAGATCGATAATTTGTTTTTGCTAGTAATGCTGTACGAACCGTCACGATGAAACAAACTCCAGAACTACAAACACCCAAAAGGAGGGAAAGTAAAATGAAGAAAATTTTTACGTTCGCCTTAGTCGTAGCCTTGGTATCCATTACATTGGGGTTAGGGTTCAACACGGTCGAAGCCGCACAAAAGGTGTATAAATGGGATATGACCTATCCACTGTACCGGGGAACCTGGGATTGGGAGGTTCTTGAAAAATGGTGCGCCCATCTTAAAGCCGCAAGCGGTGGACGGCTTGACTTCACACCCCATGCCGGAGGAGAGATCATGCCGGTTATGGAAACCTTCGATGCGGTATCAACCGGGACGTTGAAGGTCGATTTTTCTTACGGGCCGTACTGGATCGGAAAACTCCCCATGGCTATTTATGCCAGCGGCCTTCCGGCATTTACCTTGTCGAGGTGGGAACATTATAAAGTTTTGTACTACGAGTTGGGTCTTGAAGACCTGATCCGCAAAGCCTACGCCAAACACAATATCATGTACGTAGCTGCCATCCCTACCAACAATGCGGTGATGCTGAGCAAAAAACCTATCTGGAAATCCGGTGATTTGAAAGGGAAAAAATTTCGAGCGACGGGTTTCTATGCTGAGGTGCTGGCAGCAGCTGGGGCATCCGCCGTCTATTTTCCATGGGGAGAAATTTATGGGTCACTGGAAAAGGGTGTTATCGATGGTGTCATCGCCGGCCCCTTGAGCAGTCAGGCAGATTCGGGATTTCACGAACCTACCAAATATTTTCTGGAAACACCGATAACCCCGGTTGATGCCTGGAGTCTGCACGTCAACATGGATGCTTGGAAAGCACTGCCTGAAGATCTTCAAAACCTCATTGTCGAGAGCTGTTCATATGCTGCTGACATATTCACCGGTTCTTATTTTGTTCACGATGTCCGCTGGAGAAAGAAAATAGTAGAGGACTTCGGCTTCACGGTTACATCTTTGTCAGCAGAAGAACAAAAGAAAATGAGTGTACACGCGATGCAGGTTCTGGACAAATATTCCCAGAAAGATGAAACATTTGCCGAAGCCACAAAGATTCTCAAACAATACATGAAAGACTTAGGGCTCTTGAAGTAGCTGATGCCCGGCAGTTCCCTTGCCTCCAGCCTATCGGCCAGGCAGGATAGTGCACCTATACTTCAACCCTACAGTTTCGTATACAATGCGGCATGACCTGGACCTTGCATGCAATTCCCATGGATTTGCATGCAGGGTTCAGCCGCTAATTTCAGGCTATGGACCTTGGAAATGAAAAAAGTGCTTAAAATAATTGACAGCATCAGTGATTGGTCTGGAAGGATATTCGCCTTCCTACTATGGCCCGGCGTGGCGGTCTTAGTCTATGAGGTGGCCGCTCGGCACCTTTTTGACGCGCCTACCATCTGGGCTCACGGGATGACGCAGCGAATTTTTGCTGCTTACTATTTCATTTGTGGCGCGTACATCAGTCTGCATAAGTCACACATCAATATGGATTTGATCTACAATCGGTTTCCGCCTAGGGGTAGAGCGGTGCTGGACATTGTAAGTTTTTTGTTCTTTCTTTCTTTCTGTGGCGTCCTGCTATGGTATGGGTCCCGTTACGCATGGGTGTCCCTGATGCGGCTGGAACCCTGCAACACGCCCTTCCGTGCTCCGCTCTATCCGGTTAAGTTGATGATACCATTAGGGGCGTTGCTTATTATTCTGCAAGAACTTGCTCAGTTGTTGCGCAACTTCTACTTCGTTATCACAGGAAAGCAGTATGAGTATTGAACTCGTTACCGTTGTAATGTTTGGTGGTCTGATAGCCTGTCTGCTTTTAGGCATTCCTCTAGCCTGGAGTCTGGGCGGTATCTCGGTGATCGTTTGCTTTATTTTGTGGGGGCCCAATGGCTTTATGATGATCATCTACAACACCTTTGGCTGTATGTGGAGCATCGTGCTGGTTGCCATTCCCCTGTTTATGTCCATGGGTATCCTGCTGGAACGCGCTGGTATAGCTGAAGCCCTTTTCGAAACCATGCACCGCTGGTCGGGGCCCTTGAGAGGGGGGATCGCCATGGGCGTGGTGGTCATCTGCGTTATGTTCGCCGCCATGACTGGGGTCAGTGCCGCAGCGACACTGACCATGGGATTGATCGCTCTGCCGGCCATGCTCAGGCGGGGGTATGACAAGAATATCGCCCTAGGCAGTATTGCCGGGCCGGGTACCTTGGGCATATTGATACCCCCCAGCATTGTCAGTATCCTGCTGGCGCTCGTGGGCAACATTTCCGTCGGGAAGCTGTTCATGGCGGGAATCGGCCCGGGTGTACTTTTGGCAGGCCTCTTTATTCTCTACATCGGAATCAGGGGATGGATGAATCCCAAACTGATGCCGCGCCATCCTGAAAAGTTTACCATGAAAGAGAAGATCGTTTCTCTGAAAATGGTTGTTTTGCCGCTTTTGATTATTCTGGCTGTTCTGGGGTCCATATTTTTTGGGATTGCAACACCAACGGAGGCAGGTTCTCTGGGGGTGGTTGCTGTTCTGCTTTCCGTGATCATCCATAGAAGATTAAATTGGAAGCTGATCAAGGAATCGACCATCGAAACATTCCGGATCACCGGGTTGACTATGTGGATATTTTATGGCGCCATGTGTTTCAGTGCCGTTTATGCCAGAGCCGGTGGAGCGGTCTTCATGAGCGACTTGATTCTGGGGTTGGGAATGAATCGCTGGATGATTCTCGCGACCATGATGGGTATTTCGTTTCTGCTGGGGATGTTTGTCGATCCTTTTGCCATAATTTTCATTCTGGCTCCTATCTGTTTTCCCATTGTCAAAGACCTGGGATTCGATCCTGTCTGGTTCGGTGTGCTGTTTGTCATCAATATGCAGTTGGGCTACGTTACCCCGCCTTTTGGTTACCAGCTGTTTTATCTCAAGTCTGTCGCGCCCGAGGGTGTGACAACAGCGGACATCTATAGATCGGTGTTTCCCTTCATCGGCGTATTGATATTCGGTATGGTTCTGATTATGATTTTTCCCCAGATCGCGCTCTGGCTGCCTGAGTTGATGATGAAGATTGGGGAGTGAACGATAGTCCGGACAATTACATCAAACCCATATCGGGTTTAGTCAATTTTGGGCCTTTTTAACCCCGGATTTCAATTTAAACATATTTTTTGCATCCACCATCGGGGTTCGGCGGTATAAGGGCTAATTCAGGCTCAACGGTTCCGGAAAGTTTGAAGATTTGAAGGCAGTGTTGGCGTTCAAAGTATGTCCGAAAAGCTCCTGTCCAACCAATTTTTGAGCCAATTTGACCGAGCCCAGAAGGGCATCGAGGTTAATCGCGGTATTAACCCCCATCTCATGAAATAGATAAACCAAATCTTCTGTGGGTACATTCCAAGAACCGGCCTGCATAGCGGGGGCGCCGAAAGGTGTGCCGCTCAACCCGCCGATGGCTGTATCGAAAATCCTGGCCCCAGCCTCGTAGGCGGCAAGGCAATTGACCAGACCCAAACCCCTGGTGTTGTGAAAATGAACGGCGATTCTGGTTTTCAGATTTTGGTCCAGCAAGGCCTGAATGGTGTTTTTGACTTGAGCGGGATTGGCCTGGCCGGGTGTATCCACCAGGGATATTTCGTCTGCTCCCATAAAAGAGAGTTTGCAGGCCAGGTCGACAATGTCATTGAGTGGTATCCTGCCTTCATATTGACAACTGAAGGCGGAGAGGATGTAGACGCGGATGCTCTTGCGTTTTTCGCGGCAGGCCTGAAATATGGCGGGGAACGTTTTGTAAAGGGTTTCTCTGATGCTGATACCCAGAACCGATCTGGTAAAGGATTCGCTGCCTGAAATCAACGTGCCGATTTCATCGATATCGGTGGCCAGGGCACGCCGGCAGGCAACTTCGTTGGGGGCGATGCCAAGCGTCACAAGCCCTGGTTTTTTAGCGACGGCACTGATTACTTTTTCTGCATCTGCGAATTCCGGGCGAATTCGCGGGTGCGTAAATCCGACGCAATCAATTTTGGTGAGGCCGCTCTGGATGAGGCTGTTTGCCAGGGCGATTTTATCTTTGGTGTCGATCGAAGGCAAAGCCACCTGGCCATCCCTTGGGCTGGTATCCACAATGGTGACGTCCGACATTTATCTCTCCAGGTCATGCCACTTTATTAAACATTTAAAATCATATGAATCTATAATATGCAAAATATCGGCCATTATTATATAACCTCCCGTTATTATATAAAATGACAAATTTCGGAAAAGTGTGTTAAATCATTGTTGTCTATATAGTATACAACAACTTCATCAACTGAGACGCGGACTGAAAAAAACCGCAATGTTCAATTCAGGCAAGCTTGTACTGCTTGAGCTTGGTATAAAATGTTCTGCGGCTGATGCCGAGGATCCGGATGGCTTCAGATCTATTTTTGGCTTGAAGCAGCACTTCCCGGATGACATCCATTTCCGTTTGACGAACGGCGGCTGAAAGTAGTCCCTCTTTCCGGAATTCCTGGTAGGGGAGATGGTGGTGCTCACTCTTTTCAGGGTTCAGGTTGGCTGAAGATACGAGAAAGTCGGGGAAATGTTTTTCCGTAACCAGAGAACCCGCGGTCATGGTGGCCATATAGTCCACTACACCCTTTAGTTCGCGGACATTTCCGGGCCAGTGATAGGTTTTCAGTACTTCGAGGCAGCTTGACGAAAATGTTAGGTTATGCTGTCTTTTCAGGGCATGCCGAGTCAAGAAAAAATTGGCCAGAAGCGGGATATCTATTTGGCGTTCTCTCAAGGGCGGCAGGTGCAGGTTGATGGTATTCAGCCGGTACAGTAAATCTTCGCGGAAATGTTTTTCGGTGATGAGCTGGGACAAGTCTTTATTGGTTGCCGATATGATGCGCACGTCGACAGCTATATTTTTAGTGCTGCCGATTCTTTTAAAACAGCCTTCGTTCAACACACGCAGCAGCTTGGCCTGTGTCTGCAGAGAGGCATCGGCAACTTCGTCAAAAAAGAGGGTTCCCTGGTGGGCTTCGACGAAAAGCCCGTGACGTCCGCCCGGTTTGGCGCCTGTGAATGCGCCCTTATCGTAACCAAACAGCTCGCTATCAATAAGCTGGTCTGGAATGGCGGCACAGTTGATATCGACAAACTTCCTTTGGTTGCGGCGGCTGGTTTTGTGTATCGTGCGGGCAAGAATCTCTTTGCCAGTACCGCTTTCCCCAAAAATTAGCACGGGGAAATCGCTTTTAGCGGCCTTTTGGGCTTTTAGCAGCACATTATTAAAATGAAGATCTTCTCCGACGAGTTCGGAAAACGCGGCCGAAAGTCTTCGGGCCGTAGCTTTTTTGATAATTTTCTCAGAGTCCAGCGGTTGGTTGGAAGCTGGAGAATGCGCTGCAGGGGCTGGGTTCCCAGTTTCTGTCTGGACGATGGCTTTGCTATCTTTGCTGATGGGATTGTTTAAAAAGTATACATGTATGTGGAGTGTTTTTTTGCCCGAGTTCAAGGAAGTGGCCGCACCGCCATAGGCTTGTCCAGATTTTTTTAGCCGTTGCTGGAGATTCCGCAGGACTTTGTCGAAAGATTTTAGTTCGGTGGACGTAAGTGAATTATATAATAAATCGAATGCATTGGTAGAGAAGGAGCGGATGCCATTTTCATAAATGGCAAACGAATTGGAAGGGTTTCCGGTGAAATTATCCAAGGATATAGGCCTTTTCATCCTGAGAATCTGCCATGAATGGCATATTGATAGTGTTTTATTATTAAACAATAAAATATCCATATTGCAAGCAAAATATTGAAACATGCTGTAATCTTGGAAGAATATTGAGAATCATCCCGGATGGCATAAGGATTGCAAAAAAACATATGAAACTACAGGGAAAATGCTATGCATTCTGATCTTGCTCCACTGCTGAAACCCGAGTCGGTGGCAATCGTCGGCGTATCAAAAAATCCTACCAGAATAGGGGGACGATTATTCAAATATCTCACCCGGCATGGATACGAGGGACGTCTGGTGCTGGTGAATCCAAAATATGAGCAACTAAACGGCATAGACTGCTACCCTTCCATCGCCGATATCCCTTTTAAGACGGATTGTGCCCTGATCGCCGTTCCTGGAAAACATGTGGTTTCTGTGTTAACCGAATGCGTGCAAAACGGCGTAAAATCCGCGGTGATCTTTAGCTCCGGTTTTGCAGAAATGGGTGCTTCCGGGTGGAAAGCACAGGAGGAAATCAGGGTGCTGGCCGAGGAAGGCAACCTGAAGATCTGCGGTCCCAACTGTATTGGCCTAATAAATTTTCACCGGAAAACAGCGCTCTCTTTTTCGCAATTGCTGGAGACGGTTACGCTCATTCCTGGAAATATCGGCTTTGTCTCCCAGAGCGGTGCTCTTGGCGGGTCCATGGTCAACCGAGCCCAGGACAGTAAAATCGGAATGAGCTATTTTATCTCCAGCGGCAACGAAGCAATGCTGGATGTGTCCGATTTTATCACCCATTTGGTATTGCACGACGAAAACACAGAGGTGATTGCGGCGGTTATCGAGGGATTCAAAGATGGCCACAAATTTGCCAAAGCTGCCGAACTTGCCTTGAACTACGGCAAACCGCTTGTTGTGCTGAAAACCGGCACCACCACTGTCGGACAAAAAGCAGCCGCGTCCCACACGGGATCGCTGACCGGGGCGGATGCCGTGGTGGATGCGGTCTTTCACCAAAAGGGTGTTACGCGGGTACACCATTATGACCAGTTGCTGCAGACGGCATCCCTTTTTTCCAAAGGACGCCGACCCAGGGGCAACCGGGTGGGTATTATAACCAGTTCTGGCGGTGCCGGCATCATTATGGCCGATTATTATACGGAAATGGGTCTGCAGATACCGGAACCCTCGGCAGAGACCAGTAGGCTGGCCGAAAAGGAAATCGGAACGTTCGGCAAGGTCGACAACCCCTTTGATTTGACCGGTCAGATTTTCAGTGACCCGGAAATGTTCAACCGCTGCATGAAGCTATTTGTAAAAGAAGACCGGTTCGACATCATCCAGGTCAATGTATCCATGGTTGCCGGTCAATCCAGTGAGCAGCGCGGAAAAATGCTGCTGGATTCGATCCGGGGTTGCTCCAAACCTGTCGTCAGCTGGTGGGCGGCAGGGGGGCTTTCGGATGCAGGCATCAGGGTGCTTGATGGCAGTGAGGTGGTGGCATTTCGTTCTCCCGAAAGATGTGCGGAAGCACTCCGAGCCCTGGCAGCGTACTCCAGCCACGCGGCGCGAGGCAAGGATATTGATTCCAGCCGGCAGTCCCAGACCGATCCGAAACGTTTGGAAAAAGCAGCCCAACTTTTAAATACCGGCAAAGCGAGTCTCAGCGAACATGAGAGTAAAGCGTTGTTGAGGCTTTACGAAATCCCCGTTACCAGGGAAAAGGTCGTTCGATCCGTTTATGAAGCAATCAACTATTCCGAACAAATCGGCTATCCGGTGGTGCTGAAAATTGACTCCCCCGACATACTACACAAAACAGAGGCCAATGTCGTCCGGCTTGGGATCGCTTCCAGGGAAGAACTGGTTCAATCCTATGAGGAAATAATGGACGCTGCCGAGCGTTACAATCCCGGGGCCATCATCAACGGAGTGACAGTTCAGGAAATGGTCACGGGGGGCACGGAAGTTATCGCGGGCATGTCCCAGGATCCGCAGTTTGGCCCGACCATTGCTTTCGGGTTGGGAGGAATTTTCGTGGAGGTATTAAAGGACATCTCTCTGCGGGTCACCCCTTTGTCAAAATCAGACGCTCAAAATATGGTCAAGGAAATAAAAGGATATCCCATTCTTAAAGGGATCCGTGGTAAAGCCCCTGCTGATATCGATGCGGTGATTGATCTGCTGCAAAAACTATCCGACCTGGCAGAAGATTTCAGAGAAGACATTGCCGAGATCGATATCAACCCATTGCTTGTTTTTGACGAGGGGCAAGGTGTGAAAGCACTTGACGCGCTAGTTGTGCCAAGGAGGAAGGGTAAGGAGTAAATATGCTGATTTCAGAGACATTTAGTATCGCCATCCCCATTCAACCACTATACAATTTTCTTTTAGATGCTCAATCTGTCGGGGATTGCATCCCTGGTTGTGAGAATGTCGTAGTAATTGGGGAGAACGAATACGACAGCATCATCAAGACAAAAGTGGGTGGGATTTCTGCACAATTCAAAGTCAGAACCGTGATTTCTGAAACGGTTCCCTTCAATCTGATTCGTACCGTCGGAAACGGGAAGGAAATCAGGAATCTGGGGCAATTCAAGCAGAAAACCGAGATAACGCTTAAAGAACTGTCCGCCAACGAAACCGAAGTATCCTACCGCTCCGACGTGTCCATTGTTGGCCGTCTGGCAACCTTCGGGGACAGAATCATGCGGTCAAAAGCCAAAACCATGGGGGAGGAATTCGCCGACTCCGTCAAGACCAAATTGTCCCCGGACCAGCCTGCAGATTTGGATGGCCGCCAACCAGTTGAACCTTGCAGACCAAAAGAATGTATATGGCAACAGTTCGTAAGAGCTATAATGGATAAGCTCTGTAAAGGCATTGAATGGGCCTCTCGTATCTGTAAATGCGCTGATAAGTCATGATTTCGGAAGCAATGGAATCAGCCTGCAAATCATTCAACATAGATATGCGTCATATTTTGCATGGGTAATAATTAAAACAAAGCATATTCAACTCGGGGGAACTAAAAATTATGAGTGACTTTAAGTATTTTCCTGCAAAAGATGTAAAGGAAGCGTGTGCATTGCTTTCCCAGCATGGAGAAGATGCCAAGATCCTATCGGGTGGCCAATCCCTGGTTACCCTGATGAAACAGAACTTCATCGAACCGTCATACATTGTTGACATAAAAGGTATCTCAGATTTGGATGATATCCGTTATTCAGAAAATGACGGGCTGCGCATTGGAGGGCTGGCAACACACAGGTCTATAGAAAAATCTGACATTATCAAAGAAAAATTTCCGATGCTGGCAGAAATGGAGAACACGCTTGCCTCGGTTGCGGTCAGGAATTGGGGGACGGTGGGTGGAAACCTGTGCAGTGCTGATCCGGCCTCGGATCTTGCACCCACACTTATGTCCCTTGGCGCCGAGGTGACGTTAACCGCAGCTGACACCCAAAGAGTCGTCAAGCTCGATGATTTTTTTGTGGATCTGTTTGAAACTGTCCTGAAACCGGACGAAATCCTGACCGAGATTCATATCCCCAGTAGGGCTCGCAGCGGCGGCCGCCATATGAAATTCGCCCACCGGGCGACAGACCTGGCCGTTGTCAATGCCGCAACCTGCCTGACGCTCGATAATTCAAACCAGGGTGTGTGTGAAGATGTCCGCATTGTTTTAGGTTCGGTAAATCCGATTCCCTCCAAGGCTAAGAGAGCTGAAGAGGTTCTCAGGGGAAAGGTTGTGAATGACGCGCTGATCGAAGAAGCCGCCCGGATCATAGCTGAAGATGTCGAACCGACAACGGACTTGAACGGTACCGAAGAATTCAAAAGGAAGATCGCCCGGGTATTGGCGCAAAGAACAATTACAGCAGCTCTGGATTGTGCTCGGTCTAGATAAACAAGGTTTTGGTCGCAATTTAATTTAAAACGCATTGAAACTAAAAATATACATCAGCAGGAGACCTGTTATGGAGAAATTAAGTTTAACCGTCAATGGAGAATATATCGAGGCTGAAATCACTCCGCAAACAACCCTGCAAAAATTCCTGCATGACAACCTGGGGCTGACCGGTACCAAGGAAGGGTGCGGCGAAGGCTTGTGCGGATGCTGTACGGTGAGGGTAGACGGAAAGGCGGTCAAGTCTTGTATCATCCTTGCGCTT
The DNA here is from genome assembly GCA_964633115.1 of uncultured Desulfobacterales bacterium. Taxonomy (GTDB): domain Bacteria; phylum Desulfobacterota; class Desulfobacteria; order Desulfobacterales; family B30-G6; genus B30-G6. Next base: position 26,250 of record CAZWEO010000028.1, on the reverse strand, counting down.
CAAATGGACGGGAAAAACGTCCAGACGATCGAGGGATTGGCCGAGGGTGAAAGGCTGGATCCGGTCCAGGAGGCCTTTCTCGATCACGGCGGATTTCAGTGCGGCTTTTGCACCCCCGGTATGATCAATGCGAGCAGAGCGTTTCTGGATGAAAACCCAAAACCAACGGAAAAAGAAGTCAGACATGCGCTTTCAGGGAATCTCTGCCGCTGCACCGGATACAATAAGATCGTCAAAGCGGTCCTCAGTGTCGACCCCCCCAAAGAAACCGTTGCCAAATAAGGAGTTCTGCAGCATGAAAGTAAAAAATGAGCATGAATATAATGACGAGTATCAATACATCGGAAAGTCTGAACACAATGTAAATGGTGTGGAAAAAGTCACCGGGGCAGCAAAGTATTGCTCGGACATGGAACTTCCCAGAATGCTCTACGGTAAGGTCAAGCGCAGCCCCTATCCCCATGCTAAAATCATTTCCATTGATACATCCCAGGCGCAAGCCCTGCCGGGAGTCAAGGTCATTATTATCGGAGACGAAGATATCTGCCCGCACCGTTTTGGCGCCGGCGTGGCCGATGAGTATGTGCTGGCCCGCGACAAGGTGCGGTATGTCGGAGATGCCGTGGCAGCCGTTGCTGCGGAAACCCCGGAGATCGCTCAGGAAGCAGTGGATCTCATTGAGGTCGAATACGAAGAGCTTACCCCGGTATTCGACGGCGACGAGGCGTTCAGCAAGAATCCGCCGGCTATCCTTCACGAAGACTTGAAAAACTACAAGACGCTTCGATCGGTACCGCCCAGATATGAAGAAAACCGGCCCAATGTTTTCAACTATTTCAGAATCAGAAGAGATTTTGACGAAGATGCTTTCAAGGATGCGGACATCGTCCTGGAAAACCGGTACGAGGTGGCCATGATCCATCATGTCCAGATGGAGCCGCATTGCGGGATTGCCGAAATTGACGGGACCGGCAAGCTTACAGTGCATGGGACATCGTCAAAACCTTACGGCATGCATCGGGACATATCCGAATGCAGGGGCATGCCCTCATCCAGTGTACGGGTCATCATTCCCACCCATGTGGGCGGCAGCTTTGGCGGGCGGGAGCCGAAAGCGGAACAGATTGCAGCTTCACTTGTTTTGGCCCAGAAGGGCTACCCCAAACGGCCGGTCAAGATGTGGTTTACCAGGGAGGAACAGCTGTCCACCTGTACGACCCGTGCAAGGTACATCGTGGAGATCAAGACCGGCGCCAAGAAGGACGGGACGTTGGTGGCAAATGAAATGAGAACGATCCTTGTGGGCGGGGCTTATGCCGGGACAGGATACCTGACGGCCAGGAACGGATCCTTCGGACCTGCTGCAAATTACAAGATCCCTCATTTCAAGCTGGATGCCTACGGTGTTTACACCAACCAGCGGATGGCCGGCGCCTTCAGGGGGTTCGGTAATGCGGAAACCCTTTGGGGCATGGAAGGCAACGTGGATATGATTGCCGAAAAACTGGGCATCGACCCCCTCGAATTCAGGCGCAAAAACTGTGTGGACGAGGGGGATTTGAACGCCTTCCAGGAAAAAATGCACAGCGTCGGAGCAAAGGAGTGTCTGGAAGCGGCGGCCAGGGACATCGAGTGGGGAAAGAAATCCGAACCAAGAGCGCCCCATCTCAAGGTGGGCAAGGGTATCGCCTTGGGCAACAAGTACAGTATTGTCCCCACGGCCTCGGCATGCTTTGTGAAGGTACACCCCGATGGGAGGATGGAACTCAGGACCAGCACCGTGGAGCTGGGCCAGGGATCCAATACCATTTTTTCCCAGATGATCGCGGAAGAATTCCAGATTCCTGTTTCAAACGTCAAGGTCTGGAATCCGGATACGGACACGACACCGTTTGATCTGGGAACGGCTTCGAGCCGCTCCACCTTCAACATGGGCAATGCCATCCGCAAGGCATGCAAGGATGCCAAACGCCAGTTATTCGAGCTGGCGGCAAGGGAGCTTGAAGCCAACCAAGCAGATCTTGAGACAGCGGACGCCAAGGTATTCGTTAAGGGGTCGCCGGACCGCAGCATCGAGATAAAGGATCTTTTCATTCCCATGGTCATCGGTGGGTACACCCTCAAGGAAGGCGGGGAGATAATCGGCAAAGCAACCTATTACCTTCCTGGCGAAATTCCGGATCCCGATACCGGCAAATCGGAAAGGCCCGCATCGTTTTATATGTTTGTTGCCCAGGCCGCAGAGGTCGAGGTCGATACCCAGACCGGGCAAATTAAGGTCCTCAAAATAGTAACGGCAAATGATTGCGGCAAGGCCATGAATCCGATGATGGTAGAGGGGCAGCAGGATGGTGGTGTTCTCAGCATGGGGATTGGCAGTGCCCTGCTCGAGGAAGTTCTTGTGGACAACGGCGTCATGCTTAACCCGCAATTTGCCGACTACAAGATCCCCACTACATTGGATTGCCCGGATTGCGACAATTACAAAACAGCCATAATCGAAACAGCCCACCGAGAAGGCCCATGGGGGGCGAAAGGGGTTGGTGAAGGTACAATGGTGTCAAGTGCCCCGGCCATTGCAAATGCCATATATGATGCCATCGGTATCCGGTTCCATGAGATCCCCATGACCCCTGAAAGAGTTTTGACGGCGTTGGAGGAAAGGGAAAAGTCAGGACAGATTCATTTCGGGGGAAAGTATCCGGAACCGGCTTTTAAAGCTAGCGGGAATTAACCAAAGGGATTAGATGATGGAATACCGGGAAACAGTTTCAGTTGCCTGTGTTAATTTTTGTCCAGCATGGGGCGACAAGGCTGCAAATTTATCTAAAATCAAAGCGACTTCAAAACAGGCAGCCGACCAGGGAAACGACATTATTGTTTTTCCCGAACTCGCCCTGTCGGGCTACGAATGTGAAAACAGCACTGTCGGATCCGGAAAGTCCTGCAGCATGCATGCTGAACTGGCAGAGACGGTTCCAGGACCGGCAACGGAAGACATCCAGAAGCTGGCCGGCGAGCTGGATGTATACATCATTTTCGGGATGCCGGAGAAGGACTGTGCAAATCCTGAAAAAACCTATATCTCAACGGTGATTGCAGGCCCGGATGGACTGTTGGGGGTTTACCGAAAACTGCATCTGGCCCCCCTGCCGCGGTTTACCGAGAGCCTCTGCTTCTCGCCGGGCAATGCTGTGCCGGTATGGGAGACCCGGTACGGCATCATCGGGATTCTCATCTGCTATGACTTCTACTTTTATCCTGAGTTGGCCCGCATAATGGCGTTGAAAGGGGCGGACCTGCTCATCAATACGTCGGCCAGTTCCAGCGGGCCGGGCAAACCTTATTTCATCGTTCAGCAGACCGGCAGCCGCGCAACCGAAAACTGTGTGTATGCTGCCAGCGCCAACTTGGTGGGCCAAGAACGAGCAAACTCATATTACGGGCACAGTGTTATTGCCGGACCGCTAACCCCCCGACCGGCCTATATATTTGCCGAAGGTGGGGAGACCGAGGAAATCGTCAGTGCTACCCTGAGTTTAAAAAGGTTACGGGTCCGTAAAGAACAGCTCGACTGGCAAAAGGACCGCCAGAGTGAGTTAATCGCCGCCGAACTGGATCGTTTCAGGGATTGAATTGACTCCAGCACATTTATTAAAAGTCAACTCAAGAGGAGAGGATACCCCATTCGCCAACAAAGGGTTTTTCCGAACATGAAGAACAAAGTTGCCAACCTTAGTCAGGCCATCAAGGCGAATACCACCCCCGGGATGACCTTGCATATCGGTCTCGAGGCTGGTGCAGCGGCCCGCGAGCTGGCCAGGACGTTCTGGGGGCAACAACCGGGTTTCACCCTGATCATGAACATGATCGGCGGTCACCACGCCTTGAGCATGATCCACGGCGGCCTGGTGAAAAAGCTGATTTTTGCCACCTGTGCAGATATTTTTCCGCGACCATATCCCAATCCAATCATTCAGCGGGCCTACAGACGGAAGACAATTGAACTGGAAAACTGGTCCATGCTCTCTCTGATCCAGTCTCTGCAGGCCGGGGCTCTGAACCTCCCTTACGCCGTTACCCGTTCGATTATAGGCAGCAGCCTGGCGGAAGAGAATAGCCACGCCTTCAAGGTCGCTTCCGATCCATTTGGAAGCAGCGAAAAAATTGGCCTTGTCAAGGCATTGAACCCGGACATCTCGTTTATTCACGGCTGGGCCGCGGACGAACAGGGCAACGTGATTATGGCGGCGCCTCCCCGGGACGCCTGGGGGGCAAAAGCCAGTCGCAAAGGAATCATTGCCACGGTGGAAAAAATCGTCACCGAGGATTATGTAAGGGCGCATTCCATGCTGGTAAAAATTCCCGGCAGCCTGGTGAAAGCTGTGTGTGTGGCTCCCAAGGGTGCCCACCCCCAGAACCTGAACGCCCGGAACCTGCCTGAATTCGACGGCTACGGCCTTGACCGTGAGTTTCTTACCGGCTTCAGAAAGGCCAGCGAAAATGAGGAGACCCTCGAGCAATGGATCCAGGAATGGGTTGTCGAAGCCGGGCCCCATGAAACATACTTGAAAAAACTGGCAAGAAGAGCTGACGTTTCACATACCCGGCACTTGCCGGAGGAGCCGGATGCCAGCGTCGACTTCGACGATGACCTTGCACCCACTCCCAGCGAGAAAGCTATCATCGCGGGTGCCCGTGAAATCAGGGACCTGGTCTTGAGGAACCGGTATAAAACCATGTTTGCCGGTATCGGCATATCCGGGCTGGCAGGCTGGTGCGCCTACTATCTGCTGCAGGAAGAAGGTTACCATGTCGACCTCATTGCGGGCGGAATCGGTTATCAGCCCTGCCCGGGGGATCCCTTGCTCATCAGCCCCGCCAATTTGGCGACCGCCAAAATGGTATCAGATAGCTTCGACGTGCACGGGGTAAGTGCCGGTGGGGTAAACAGCGGTTGTCTAGGCGTTTTAGGGGCCGGGCAACTGGACAAAGAGGGCAACATCAATTCTACCATTATCAGGACGACTTCCAAGGGTGATATTTATTTGTCTGGCGCGGGTGGCGGTAATGACATTGCCAGCGTAACCAGGGAGGTGGTTATCGTTGCGATGCAAAGAGCCAACCGGTTGGTAGAGAAAGTCCAGTACATCACCTGCCCGGGCACGAAGGTCAGCACCCTGGTTACCAATGAAGGCGTATACGTCAAAAACGGTAAGGTGTTTGCGCTTAAAGGGTATTTCCCTTCACAAGGACTGTCGGCGGAAGAAAGGGTCGCAGAAATTTCCCAGACCTGCGGGTGGGAGCTGAGGGAGCTACCGGATCTGGAGAAATTGGCCTTGCCAACCCGGTCGGAACTACACCTGCTGAGGTCGTTTGACCCTGAAAAAGTATTTATCAAATAGTGCGTTAGCGCCAGAAAAGGAGATTCCCATGTCAGAGAAACACTTCCCCAATCTTTTCAAAAAGGGACAAATTGGCAACCTCGCCATCAAAAATCGGATTGTCATGCTCCCCATGGCCAGGCAGTTTCAGGGTTTTAACGGGGAAATTACCCAGAAAACCATCGATTATTTTTCGGAAAGGGCCAAAGGCGACGTGGGTTTGATTATCATTGGCTCAACACGGGTATTTCCGATCGGCCACAAATTTTATACACCAGCATCATTAAATATCGGAGATCCCCGGTACATCCCGGGGCATTGCGACCTGGTGGAGGCGCTGCATACCCATGGCGCCAAAGTCAGCATCCAGTTTGGTCACATCGGTGGTCAGACCCACATGCAAAGCGTCGCCGCCTCGAATGTACGGCAATACTTTTGTGACGGCACACCGTACACCAAACCGGTTCCCATTACGAGAAGCGAGATATGGGACACCATCGACCTGTTTGCCAAGGGTGCGGTTTTCGCTAGGACCGCCGGTTACGATATGGTTGAAATCCACGCGGCCCACGACTACCTGCTGGGTGGTTTCCTCTCCCCCCGGCTCAACACCCGGACAGATGAATTTGGCGGGTCGCTTGAAAACCGAACCAGAATCCATGTCGAGATGGTTAAAGCGATGAAGGCGCAGGCCGGCAGTGATTTCCCCGTATGTGTCCGTATCAGCGCTGTCGATTATCTGGAAAACAGCATCGAACTGGACGAATCCTGCCGTGTCGCTAAAATACTGGAAGACGCCGGTGCAGACGTTATCAGCGTATCCGCAGGATGCCACGAAACCCAGCACTTGTCCAACGACACCATGCGCATGGAGGAAGACTTCAAACGTCCGCTTTTCAAGGCAATCAAAAAGGCCGTCAATGTCCCTATCATTGTCGCCGGCGGTTACCGGAATCCGGATGTTAGCGAAAAAATTGTGTCGGACGGGGTGGCTGATTTCCTGGGGATGGCAAGACCGTTTCTTGCGGATCCCGAATGGGCCCTAAAGGCCGCCCAGGGCAGGACGGATGACATTCGCCGGTGCCTGTCCTGCGGAGAATGCCTCTACATGCGCGGTGGGGCATTCATCTATCCACAGAGTTGTGCTGTCAACGCCGTATTTGGAAGGGAGGCGGCCTGGACGGATATTGAGCCGGCACCCCGGAAGAAGAAAGTGATGGTTATCGGTGGCGGGCCTGCAGGCATGGAAGCCGCCAGGATCACGTCCTTGAGGGGGCATTCCGTGACCCTGTATGAAAAGGGTCGCGAACTCGGCGGTCAGCTCCTGCTGGCTGCTGCTCCTCCGGGCAAGGAGAGAATCCTCTGGATCCGGGACTATCTCGCCAACCAGCTTGAAAAGCAGGGTGTAGAGATCAAGTTCGGTATTGAGGTGACCCCGGAACTGGTTGCCGGTGAAAATCCGGATGCGTTGATTATCGCCACTGGAGCCAATCCCAAGCAGGTCGATATAAAAGGACTCGAAACCAACCGGGTTGTTCTCGCCTGGGATGTTCTGCGGGGGGACGTTGTGCTGCAAAACCAGAAAGTTGCCGTTATTGGTGGCAGCATGATGGCTTGTGAAACAGCAGAATTTATGGCCGACCGGGGCAATGAGGTGTCGGTAATAAAAATGCGTGCAGGATCTTACATGGCTGAAGACTGTGAGCCCACCAATCGGAGGGGCATAATGGAATTCCTGCAGGAGCATAGAGTAAAAGAAGTTACGGACCACGATTTAAAGGAAATTACCAGTGATGGGGTCGATCTTGTTGACAATACAACCGGCGATCCCATGTCGCTCGAGGCTGAAGTCGTCGTATTGGCCCTTGGTTCCGCGCCGGTGCGGGACCTATCAGAAGCCCTGGAGGGACACGGCATCTCCTTCCACATGATCGGCGACTGCAACCAGCCCAATAATATCAAGCAGGCGATCTACCAAGGGGCGCGTGTCGGGCGGCAGGTGTAATGTTCACGCCTGAGACCGTTTCCGGTGAATGAAGATTGAAAGGCCTACCAGGAAGCCGGCAGGTGTGGCGTGACTCAAGCAGACAACTTTTTAATAGGATAAAATCATGGCTAAATTACCGCTGGAAGGTTACCGGATAATCGACTTCGGATGGGCGGCTGCCGCTCCCCGGGCGACATGTATTTTAGCGGACATGGGGGCCGAAGTCATCAAGGTGGAGACACGCAAGCGCCCCGACCCCGTCCGATTCGGTCCGGACAATCTTTCTAGAGATCCGGAAGCAGACCCGCTATTTCACAGCATCAACCGGAACAAGCTGGGGATACTGCTGGATTTGACCACTACAGAGGGTGTCGATTTGATCAAGGAGCTCGTGGGTATCAGTGATGTGGTGGTTGAAAATTTTTCCCCGGGCGTAATGCAGCGCTTTGGCTTGGATTATGAATCCCTGCAGGAGATCAAGTCTGATATAATCATGATATCGTTCCCGGGTGTGGGCGCTGAGGGCCCCTTGTCGGATGTGGTCACCTACGGCCCATCTTTGGCCGGGCTGGCTGGCTTAGACAGCCTGATCGGGTACGAAGGCGAGCGGGTACTCGGTATGCAGCAGGCCTATGCCGACATCAATGCCGCCCTGTTCGGCGCATGGGCGATTCAGGTAAGCCTTTTTCACCGGAAGAAATATGGAGAGGGGCAGCGGATCGAGGTGGCCCAGATCGAAGCCCTGCTCAGCACGATGCCGGAACCGGTCATGGATGCCAGTTTGAACGGGCGCATCCATGCCTCCGTGGGTAACGCTAATTCCATGATGGCAGTTCATAATAATTACCCGTGTGCAGGAGAGGACAAATGGGTATCCATCGCCATTTCGACCGAAAAGGAATGGACGGGATTCTGCCGAGTGCTGGGTGATCCGGACTGGACAAAAAACGATGCCTTTGCTGACAGCTACAACCGTATGGAGAACAGAAAAGAACTCGACAGCCGCATTGCTGCCTGGACGGCGGACAAGACCCCCCAGGAGATCATGGAGGTGCTTCAAAATGCGGGGGTAGCCGCGGTACCCTGTGCAGACACCGAGGAACGCTATTTTGATCCCCATTTCCAGGAAAGAAAGGTGATCGTCAACGTAGAGCATCCGGTTACCGGGGTCGATTTCATTCCCAAAGTGGTCTGTAATTTAAGCGAGACGCCCGGCAGCATCCGAAGGCCGGCACCGCTTCTCGGCGAACACAATCAATATGTGTTTGGCCGGCTTCTCGGTAAGTCAGAAGCGGAAATCGAAGATCTTGTTCAGCGTAAAATCATCCACTGATAAAAACGGGTAACGTTTTTTACGGAGCAAGACCGAGATGAACGACATGGTAATATGCATCAAAGGTGCTGGAGAGATGGCCAGTGCCGTGGCGTGGAGGCTCTATATGGCCAACCTGCGCAGGATTATTATGCTGGAATGCCCCGAACCGCTGGCTGTAAGACGCAAAGTTTCCTTCAGTGAAGTTGTTTGCGACGGTTTTTATGAAGTCGAGAACGTCGGGGCGGGTCTTTGTCATGATGCACAGGAGGTCAGCCGGAGCTGGCAGGAAAAAAATATTGCCCTTGTCGTCGATCCTGATTGGCACATGCTGAAAGCCATCAAGCCTGATGTGGTAGTGGACGCCATACTGGCCAAAAAGAATCTCGGAACAGAGTTGGCGGAAGCTCCGTTGGTAATCGGTTTGGGACCGGGTTTTACCGCGGGTACGGATGTCCACATGGTTGTCGAGACGAACCGCGGGCACAATCTTGGCCGAATCATTCTGTCCGGTTCGGCTGAACCCAATACCGGAATTCCCGGAGCAATTAGCGGGTATGCCGAGGAAAGGGTTTTGAGGGCGTCGGGCAGCGGCCGCTTCAACCCGACCACGGAGATTGGCGAAAATATTGTTGAAGGGAAAACAATCGGGGATGTCAATGGCATAGCCGTTTCTGCGCGAATAAACGGCGTACTGCGCGGGCTTATACGTCCCGGCAGCGATGTGCACAAGGGGTTGAAAGTCGGTGATATCGATCCCCGGGGGGTAAAGAGTTACTGTTATACCATTTCCGATAAGGCGCGTGCCATCAGCGGATCCGTGCTGGAGGCCATCCTGAGAGTTAATCCGCTATGCAGCTCTTAAAGGAAACCGGGAACAATTAATACCAATTCATACAGGAGACGACCATGTCGGTAGATATGCGTATAATCAATTGTTCGTTGGTGTCCCACAACGGCACGCGCGAAGCAGGAATCGCCATCGACAACGGTAAGGTTGTGGCCATAGCTGCTGATGATGCCCTGCCGCCGGCCAGGGAAACCGTGGACGGCAATGGACATTATGTTCTTCCCGGATTGGTAGATGCCCACGTTCATTTGGAATATCCTCCTGGCGTCGATCCATCCACCAACATCCAAATGGAGACCAAGGCCTGTGCGGCCGCAGGGTGTACATCGATCGTGCACCTGTTGGCCCCGGCTGACGATATTCTGGAAAAAGCCAGGGATTTTGTGGGTCTATACGAAAAGAACGGTTTTGTGGACCTGGCCCTGAGCGCGCGCATTTACACGCGTGAAAATATCCAGCAGATTCATTCGTTGTGCGATTTCGGTATCATGGGCATCAAGCTTCTGCTGCCCTACAAAGGGAGTGAAGCCGTGTGGGCCGGACGTGTGGGTGGTATCGACGACGGCATCGTCTACCTTACCCTGAAAGAGGTCGGCCGGTTGTCGAAACAGGGTTATAACGCCTTTGTCCGCGTACACTGCGAAAATCCGGAAATTTTTTTCAAGCTGAAGGAGGAATACGAAGAAAGGGGGGCAGAGCCGGCCAGCTGGAACGAAGTCAGACCCCGCGTGTGTGAAGAGGAATCCATGCGCAAATGCCTGTTTTTGGCTTCAGTAACATCCTGCCCCCTGTACATTGTTCACATGACCATCAAGGAGGGGGCCGCCCTGGTACAGCAGGCCCGGGCTGACGGGTTGAATGTCGCAGCTGAAACCTGTGTTCAGTATCTCACGCTGAACACAGGCAACGTGGATAAAGTGTTGTCCAAGATCAACCCTCCCATCCGGGAGCCCGAGGACAATCAGGCATTGTGGAAGGCTCTCAAAGACGGCACTCTCCAGGTAGTGGCCACCGACCACGCACCGGTTCCCGGAGAGTTGAAGAAAGATTTCTGGGGAGCTACGGTCGGCATTCCATCCGCTGAAATGCTTCTTCCGGTCATGTTGAGCGAAGGGGTTAACAAGGGGAGGATATCTCTGGAAAAACTGGTTGAAGTCTGCTGCTACAACCCAGCCCGACTCTTCGGTCTCACCCCCCAGAAGGGAATGCTTTCCGTCGGAGCCGATGCAGACCTGGTTATCGTCGATCTGCAGAAGGAGGCCAAGGCGCCTGCAACGCCCCGTTATTCGAACACGGACTATTCCCTGTTTGCAGGATGGCAGATCAAAGGATGGCCTGTTTTGACCATGCTGCGCGGCGGGGTCGTTGCCCGCGAAGGAGAGGTTACCATCGAACCCGGGGGGGGGGAATTTATCCCGGGAGATTGAAATCCAGGCACGTATAGAGGCTGTTAAAACGAGCGGTTTATGAAAATGACTGCAGAAGAACTACCGTACACCATATCTAGAAAAGGAGAAAACACAAATGAGTTCGGAAACCTTGATTTATGAAAAAATCAATTACGATGAAGGATCGGTGGTCAACCTGATATTCAACAAGCCGGAGACCTTGAATGCCCTGAATATCGAGTTCAGTCGGGAAATCGACGATGCCCTGACAAAGGTGGAACAGGACGACGATGTCAAGGCGGTCGTTTTCAAGGCCAATGGTAAGGCCTTCTCATCCGGCTACGATCTAGGCCGGGTTTACTTTGTTTACGGAGGCGGCTCGGGGAAAAAAGTCGATGATAAAAGACGGCCCAGCCAGCGGGCAAGGCTGGCCTACGACCAGTGGCGGTCGGAAAGTCTGCGGCGCATTTTTCAGCTGAACAAGATCACTATCGCCCAGGTGCATGGGTATTGCATCGGCGGCGGGCTGTACATGTCTTTGTGCTGCGACATGACGGTTGCAGCGGAAGATGCGAAAATAGGACATTCCGAGCAGAGGCTCGGCTTTTCAGGGGCCATGTACGTGTTTCCTATCGAGATGATGCTGATCGGCCAGAAAAAAGCCAGGGAGCTCCTCCTGACCGGAAAACTGATAGACGGCAAGGAAGCCGAGCGCATCGGGTTGGTGAACCACGCGGTTCCCGCCGATAAACTGGATGAGGAAACGCGCAAACTGGCCGAGTCCATGACGTTGCTCCCCAGGGACGGCATTGCCATCGGGAAGTCTTGTGCACGCCTGGCTTATGATTCCATGGGGCTCAATACGGCTTTTGGCCAGGGGTATATCGGGCACACGCTTTTTACCAACCTTCGCTACGAAGAAGGTGAGTTCAATTTCTTGCGACGACGGAGAGATATTGGGGTCCGCGAAGCGGTCAAGGAAAGGGATGCAAGGTATAAAGATCTCTTAGATTAACATCCCGGACGCCCTGTTCTGAAATGAGACGGTTGGAAAAGCTTGTCAGATGTAGATAGGATTTGAGGAGGATATTAATGAAATCTTTCGATTACCTGAAACCAGACAGTATGGATGAGGCACTTAAGGTATTAAAAACACACGAGCATTGCTTTGCTCTGGCCGGTGGCACGGACCTGCTCGTGGCCATGAAATCAGATACGGTCAAAACCAAATGCCTCGTCGATCTGAAAGCCATACCCTGTATCGACGTTATTGAATACGACGACGGTTTCAACATCGGTTCCATGGCGACTGTTCGTGAGATTGAAATGTCACCCCTGATCAGGGAAAAATTGCCTGCTCTCAGTGAAGCAGCTGCAACGCTGGGGTCCATTCAAATCAGAAACCGGGCAACCATCGGTGGAAACCTATGCCACGGATCCCCGGCCGCGGACATGGCGACCATACTGATGGCCATGGACGGCGAGGTGCGTATCGCATCGGCAGACGGGGAACGGCGTGTAAAGCTGGAGCAGTTTTTTACCGGTCCCGGCAGCACGGCCGTGGAGCCTGGGGAAATCCTGGCGGGCATTCATATCCCTAAAGAGATGCAAGACTACAAGGGGGTATACCTGAAGCACGGTCCCCGGTGGGCCATGGACATCGGGATTGTAAATATCGGCATTCTGCTGGACGCCGATTTCGTTAGCGGATTGTGCCACCGTGTCATGATTGCCATGGGAGCGGTGGGGCCGACACCTCTGCGAGCGTTTAAGGCCGAAGCCATGCTGAATGGCAATAACCTGACGCCTGAATTGATAGCACAGGCTTCTGGGGTGGCTTCCAAGGAGGCCAGGCCTATTACCGATTTCAGAGCCTCTGCCGAGTATCGTAAGGCCATGGTGGCGAGCTTGGTGTCCAAGGGATTAAGGCAGATTCTGGACACCGGGTCTGATTGCTGATCCGGTTGTCGTATAAAGGGGGGCATAATGGCAAAACAGCGAATTCACATCACTATAAACGAGGAAGATCACGACCTTTTGGTCAACCCCAACATCACCTTGCTGGACTTCATACGATACGAGCTGGGTTTGACGGGCACCAAGGAGGGGTGTGATGAAGGGGACTGCGGCGCCTGCACGGTTATCATGGATGGGAAGGTGGTGACATCCTGCCTGGTGCTGGCCGTGGAAGCGGATGGCAGCCGCATCACCACCATAGAAGGTGTGCAGACAGGGAAAGATTTGCATCCCATTCAACAGGCGTTCGTGGATTCCGGTGCTGTGCAGTGTGGTTTTTGTACACCCGGCATGGTCCTGACAACCAAGGCGCTCCTGGATGAAAATCCGGACCCATCGGAAGCGGACATTAAACACTATCTGGAGGGCAACCTCTGCCGGTGCACCGGTTATACGAAGATTGTCGAAGCGGTTCATCGTGTGGCCCTAGCACTGAAATGACCAATCCATTAAGGGGGTGTCAAATGGACACATATTCCATCATTGGGAAATCGATCCCTCATCGGGATGCCATTGAGAAAGTTAAAGGGGCAGCGGTTTTCACATCCGACATGAAAATGAGCGGCATGCTGTACGGGAAGGTCTTGAGAAGCAAATTGCCGCACGCCCGGATTCTGAGCATCGATGTGTCAAAGGCGGAAAGGCTCAAAGGTGTCAGAGCTGTGCTTACATCTAAAGACACGCCGATGATAAGGTACAGCATTTCTCCCACCTGGGCGGATAAACTGATCCTGGTGGACAAAAAAATTCGTTACATCGGGGACGAAATAGCGGCCGTGGCCGCTGTAGACGAGGAGACCGCGGAAGAGGCGTTGAGCCTGATAAAGGTCGAACTGGAAGAAATTCCCTCTGTTTATGATCCGCTCCAAGCCATGCAGCCCGGTGCACCTCTGGTTCACGAGGCAACGGCGCAGAACATCTCGAAAACTCTGGAGATGGAATGCGGCAGCGTCGATGATGGGTTTAGCATGGCGGATGTGATCGTGGAAGACACCTTTGAGACCCAGGCCCAATCACACTGCAGCCTCGAGACGCACTGCTGTATCGCCACCTGTACGGCGACTGATGATGTCAGGTTGTGGGTAGGCTCACAGGCACCGCATCCCTTGCGGCAACGCTTGTCAGGTGCCTTGGGCATAGACCCCGCAAAGATCCACATTTCCACGCCCTATATCGGGGGCGGGTTTGGCAGCAAGATCGACCTGGAGCCTGCTCAGGCCATTTGTGTACTCCTGGCTAAAAAAACGGGTAAACCGGTCAAGATAGAACATTCGCGTAAAGAACAGTTCGCCACCACCCGCATGCGGCACCCGACGATCAACACCTTGAAATTCGGGGCGAAACAGAATGGTACCATCGTGGCCAAGCAGGCCGATGTGGTTATGGACAACGGGGCGTACAACAGCCATGGCCCGGCGGTTCTGGCCTATCACAATGTCATGTTTTCCACGCTATATCGGGTGGACAATATCAAATACACAGGGCGCCTGGTCTACACCAACAAAAACTGGGGTGGGGCCTGCCGGGGGTACGGAGATCCGCAGACCGCTTTTGCCCAGGAAGTCATGATGGACATGCTCGCCCGTGAACTGAATATGGATCCCGTGGAATTGAGGCTGAAAAACGCCAACGAACCCAATGAGGTGACCGCCAATGCCGTTAAAATTACGAGTTGCGGGCTTAAAGAGACCCTGATTCAGGCCCGGGATGCGTCCGACTGGGTGAAAAAACGGACGCAGAAAAAGAAAAAAAACAGGGGCATGGGTGTGGCGTCCATGATCTATACCGGTGGCGGGAGTATCGGGTCCGGTTTCAATTATTCGGGTGCTACCATGCAAATGAACGCCGACGGCACGCTCCATATGCTCATGGGGGCAGTGGACATCGGCCAGGGGTCGAACACGATCCTGTCCCAGATGGCGGCCGAGGTCATGAAGGTCGAACCGGGAACCATCCGCCTGACCACAGCGGATACGGATACCACATTTCCCTGCATGGGCACCTTTGGTTCACGGGTGACCTATTGCGCCGGGCGCGCGGTTGTTGAAGCTGCTGAAGGTTTGAAACAGAAGTTACTGGAGAAGGCTGCGGACATGCTGGAGGCCAACCTGAACGATCTGGAAATGGACGACAGAAAAGTGTTTGTCAAGGGCAGCCCGGAAAAGGCTCTTTCCTATGCCGAGATCGGGGCAGCCTCCTTTTATAAAAATAAAAATCCATTGGTGGCCCATGGGTATTACAACGGTCCGGACGTGCCTCCTGAATTCGATCCGGTGACCTACAAGGGCTATCCATCGCCGGCGCTGGTATTTGCTACGCATCTGGCCGAAGTGGAAGTCGATCCCACAAGCGGCAAGGTGGAGGTTTTGAATTTCGTGGCCGCGCATGACGTGGGTAAGGCTATTAACCCTATGCTGGTCGAAGGCCAGATCGAAGGCGGGGCTGCTCAGGGAATCGGGTGGGCGCTGATGGAAGGACTTCAGTTTGAAAATGGAGAGATACTCAACCCCAATTTCCACGATTATAAAATGCTGACAGCCAAAGATATTCCCAAAGTTAAAACCTTGCTCATAGAGACCATCGACCCCAACGGACCGTTCGGCGCCAAGGGTGTCGGCGAGTGCGCCATGGTACCCACGGCACCGGCCATCATAAATGCCATATATGATGCTGTGGGAGTCAGGGTCAAGGATCTCCCGGCCACCTGCGAGAAAATATTCATGCGTCTCAGGGAAAAGGAGAACGCATCATGAAGAAAACGCTTGACGGCCTTCGCGTGATCGAACTGGCCCGGCACATTTCCGGCCCTTACTGCGGTATGCTGCTCGCAGGGCTGGGGGCCGACGTGATTAAGGTCGAGGAGCCGGCAGCCGGTGATATATCGCGGCGCTGCGGGCCGTTTCCGGACGATATCCCCCACCTGAATAGCAGTGGATTGTACCACTATCTGAACCGATCCAAAAAGAGCGTGACCCTGGATGTGGGCAAAGCAACCGGACGCGATATCCTGCTGGAAATGGTCAAGAATACAGATGTTCTGATCGAGGATTTCCACCCCAGGAAGGCGACAGGTCTGGGGCTCGACTACCCTCGTCTGAAAGCCGCCAATGCCGGCCTGGCTGTTGTGTCCATCACCCCTTTTGGGCAGGATGGTCCCTATAGGGATTATAAGGCCTATGCCATCAATTCCAGCGCGCTGGGCGGCATGAGCACCATCGTCGGCGAATCCCATCGCGAACCATTGGCCCCGCCTTTTTCCCTGGGCAATTTTCAGACCGGCATTATCGCCGCCAATGCCGTCCTCGCCGCTTTGATGGCCGGCAGCAAGTCCGGGAAGGGGCAGCACATCGACATATCCGAGGCGGAATCGTGGGCTGTGTTTCATACCGGCAACGTGGTGTCCGCGTTCATATACAGTGGCAGAAAAAGGACGCGTACGGGACACCGGACCTTTGCGCCCTATCCCTACACCCTGCTGCCCTGCCAGGATGGGTATGTTTCCATGATCGCACTGCGGGGCTCGGAGTGGAAACGGTTTCTCGAAATTGTCGGAGAAGGCGCGGTCCCCGAGTGGTATGCATCGGACGAGAGGTTCAAAGACCGCTTAAAGGCAGGTCTCGAATATGCGAACATTTTGGACGAGCTTCTGAGCCCCTGGCTCATGGCGCACACCCGGGAGGAAATTTTCACCCGCTGCCGCGAAAAGCATGTTCCCTTCACGCCGGTCAGAAACATGGACGAGGTGGTTGGATGCCGTCACCTAAACGAGCGGGGGTTTTTCGACACCATCACATACGACGGCGGTACCTACAAATGCCCGGGCGCGCCGGTGCGGTTTTCCAAGGGTGTCTGGAAGCTAGATGGAACGGTCCCGAACCTGGGCCAGCACAACCGGTTTGTTTATTGCGAGCGACTTGGATTTTCAGAAGAAAAAGTATTGATGTTGAGCAGAACGGCCATCCTTTAGAGAGGACACCCTATACCGGACAAACACGAATTGCCATGTTAATTTCCACACAATCACAATCGGTGGTTACCCTGACCCTGGATCGCGAACAGGCCCATAACCGGATGGACATAAGGTCTGCCGAAATGTTGCGGGATTTTCGTGACCGCATTGAGGACGATGAAGACATCCGGGCGGTGATCATTACCGGGAAGGGACGCGATGCATTTTGTACGGGAATGGACGTAGAACAGGCAGCAAGCTACCATGATAAAAAACTGTACATGAAAACAATTGCAGTTGCCGACACGGTCGCTTCCATAGCCTGCCCGGTGATTGCAGCTATAAACGGCGAAACAAGCGGGTTGGGCCTG
The DNA here is from genome assembly GCA_964633115.1 of uncultured Desulfobacterales bacterium. Classification (GTDB taxonomy): domain Bacteria; phylum Desulfobacterota; class Desulfobacteria; order Desulfobacterales; family B30-G6; genus B30-G6. The sequence continues at coordinate 8,993 of CAZWEO010000028.1, read as the reverse complement.
GAGCTGGCTCTGGCATGCGACATCCGTATCTGTTCGCAGACCGCGCAGCTGGGGATGCCCCAGGTTGGCCGGGGTGAATTACCGTGGGATGGCGGTACCCAGCGTCTTACACGCCTGGTAGGGAAAGCCAAGGCCCTGGAGATGATCCTCCTCGGCGAGGCTGTCGATGCGTGTGAAGCCTATCGGATCGGTCTTGTGCACAAGGTGTTTCCGCCTGATAAATTGATGGATGCCGTGCAGGAAGTCGCCGGAAAAATTGCCCGGCAAAGTCCCCTCTCCCTGGCGTATGCCAAAGAAGCCATACACAAAGGGATGGATCTGACCCTGGCCCAGGGGCTGCGGCTTGAGGCGGATTTGTACTTCTTGCTGCACACCACCAAGGACCGTGCGGAAGGCATCAATGCCTTTCGCGAGAAGCGGCGGCCCGAATTTAAAGGTACCTGACGTGAGTGCTTTTAAAACGCTGATTTATGAAAAAAAGGGTTTCATCGCTCGGATTACCCTTAACCGACCCGAGCAGCTCAACACCTATAGTGTGCAGATGCGGGATGATTTTTGGGAAGTGCTGACAGCTATCCGGGATGATGACGAGGTGCGGGTGGTCATTATAGCCGGAGCCGGCCAAAAAGCTTTTTGTGCCGGTGCGGACCTGACGGAATTCATGACCGCACCAGCACCGGTGGCTGCCAGGCGCATTCGTTTTGCACGGGATGTGTGGGGGCTTTTTTTAAGCCTGCCGCAGCCTTTGATCGCGGCTTTGCATGGATATGTCCTGGGCTCCGGTATTGAAATGGCCCTGTGCTGCGATATCAGGATTGCGGCTGACAACGCCCGTTTCGGCTTGCCCGAAGTAAGCTTGGGTATTTTGCCAGCAGCCAGCGGCACCCAAACCCTGCCGCGTATTGTTGGGCCCGGGCATGCCTTGGACCTGTTGTTGGGCGGGGAGTGGATCGATGCGCACAGGGCTTTAGAGATCAATCTGGTTAACCGTGTGGTTCCTCTGGGAGAGCTCACCCCTGCAATCGATGCGCTATCCGAAAAGATCGCCGGGTATGACCCGGGGGTTGTCAGGTTTGCCAAACGGGCGGTTTTGCAGGGGCAGGATCTGCCGCTTGCCCAGGCCCTGGACCTGGAAAAGATGCTGGCTGCCCAACTGGCCTATCGCCCTCCAATACCAATGGTATGAAATAGTGAAAGGCAAGCGAAGGCACTGTCCATGTTCGGCGGCCAAACCAAGAACCATCTATATGATTCCACTGGGACAGATATGAACACGAATGAATTTTTATATATTGCCACGGCCATATGCCCGAAAAGGGAGTTTATTTTTTTCGACCATCAGAGTTGGACCTATGAACAGTTCAGCCGGCGGGTAATCCGCCTGGCCAATGCTTTCAAAGCCATGGGCCTGGAAAAGAACGACCGGGTGGCTGTGCTGAACGTCAATTGCCCGCAATATGTGGAAGCCTATTTCGCCGCAGCAAAACTTGGTGCAGTTTTTGTGCCCCTCAATTTCAGGGCCAAATCCGAAGAGCTAACCCACATGCTGACGGATGCCGGGGCGAAAATCCTGATGGCCGGTTCCCGTTACCTGGACATGGTCCGGCAGTTTCTGCCAAAACTCCCCTCTGTCGAGGCCTGTATCAGCCTGGAAGAATCCTGTGACGACTTTCTTTTTTATGACGACCTGATCGCATCGGCTGACGCGAGCGACACGGGCATTGAAATCGACGATGAGGATGTCACCATTCTCATGTATACGGCCGGTACGACCGGCCGGCCAAAAGGGGTTCCGCTGCGGCACAGCGGGTTTGTCTCTTATGTGTTGGAAAATGTGGCTCCGGCTGACCCGGATATTGCCGAAAGAAACCTTCTCACGGTGCCCCTCTACCACGTGGCAGGCATGCAGGCCATACTGGCAGGGGTTTACGGCGGACGGACACTGGTGCTGATGCGCCAATTCGAAGCAGGGGAGTGGCTCGAGACCGTCCAGAAAAAGCGGGTCTCCAGGGCGATGTTGGTGCCGACCATGTTGAAATGGGTAATTGACCACCCCGAGTTTCATGCTTATGATCTGTCCAGCTTGAAGATCATCACCTATGGGGCTGCCTCCATGCCTTTGAACGTCATTCAAAGGGCCATCGATCTGATGCCCGGCGTCCAGTTTATCAATGCCTTCGGGCAGACCGAAACTGCATCGACAATTTCGGTTCTGGGGCCGGAGGATCACGTGATCCAGGGTAGCGATGCGGAAAAACGCAAAAAACTTCAACGCCTGGCCGCCTCCATCGGCAAACCCCTGCCGGATGTGGAGGTAATGATCGCTGATGAACAGGGGCACCGCCTTCCTGCCGGCCAAATCGGCGAGATTTGTGCCAGGGGCCCGCGAGTGATGAAGGGCTATTGGGGACAAGATCAGGGAAGGTCGCAACCCATCTCCCCGGAGGGCTGGCTGAAAACCGGCGACAAAGGGTGGATGGATGAAGAGGGGTACATCTATCTGGCGGGTCGCGGGGATGACATGATCATACGAGGCGGGGAAAACATTTCACCTGAAGAGGTGGAGGACGTGCTCCACGCGCACCCCGGGATCGAGGAGGCCGCCGTCATCGGCATCCCCGATCCGGAGTGGGGGCAGGAACCGCGTGCCGTTGTGGTGGTCAAAAAAGATCACAACCTGGACAGCGAGGCAGTGACATCATACTGTAAACCCAGGCTGGCCGGCTATAAGCGGCCCCGATCGGTTGTTTTTATCGATGAACTGCCGCGAAATCCCATGGGCAAAGTACTGAAAAAGGAGTTGAGGGAAAAATACGGAAAACCGTAAATACCGATAAAGGAGTATTATCACAAATGGCAAACCAAGTGGGTAAAAGATATGTATGCACGGCATGCGGGTCGGAATTCATCGTAACCCGGGGCAGCAAAGGGGAACTCAGCTGCTGTGGGAAAAAAATGGAAATCAAAAAGTAGATCAATATAAAAGCGGAGATAAATGATATGGCACAGCTTGGAAAAAGGTTTCGTTGCGAGTCCTGCGGCACGGAGATCCTCTGTACCAAGGCGGGTGACGGCGACCCGGTCTGCTGCGAAAAGGACATGCAGCTGCAAGAGCCCAACACTCAGAAATCGTCTGATTGATGCTTAATACCCGGGTCAACGCGCTTTTGGGCACGCAATACGCCATTGTTCAAGGCGGGATGCTGTGGCTGGCGACCGCCGAACTGGCGGGAGCGGTGTCTAATGCCGGCGGTCTAGGCGTTGTCAGTCCCCTGGCAGGCATGGCCAAGGACGGTGACTCGAAGACCAACCTGACAAACCAGCTCCAAAAGATAAAAAACCTGACGACCAGACCGTTTGGGTTGAATATCCCTCTGGACCTCCCCTATGCCGGCGCGCTGGTCGATCTGGCCATCCACCACCAGGTTGATATCGTTATTACCGCGGCCGGCAGCCCGCAAAGATATTCGGAACAGCTGAAAAAAGCGGGATGTATCCTGCTTCATGTGGTCAGTTCGGTCAAGCAGGCCCTGAAGGCGGTATCGTTCGGTGTCGATGCTGTCGTGGCCGAAGGCGTCGAGGCTGCAGCTCACAATGGTATCGATGAACTGCCTCTGTTTGCCTTGATTCCCCAGGTGGTCGATGCGGTAACCATTCCTGTGATTGCCGCGGGAGGTATCGTGGAAGCCAGAGGCGTAGTAGCGGCCCTGGCCCTTGGTGCCGAAGGCGTCCAGCTTGGGACCCGTTTTGTGGCGGTTGATGAAAATGAAGCTCACCGGAACTACAAAGCGGCCATAACGGCGGCAGGGGATACGGATACAATCCTTACCGGTCGGGGAACCCAGCCGACCCGCAGCCTTAAAACCGAATTCGTTAAAACGATTCTTGAGCTTGAACGTTCCGGAGCCAGTGAAGCGGTCGTTCGGGATTTTATCGGCTACCGCACAAACAGAGAAGCTCAACTGGATGGAAATCTGAATGCAGGGGAGGTGTACTGTGGTGCCTCTGCCGGAATGATCAAGGACATCGTTCCAGCCAACGAGATTATCGATCGATTGGTCAAAGGGTATATATCGATCCTAAAGCAGCTGTCGACATAGGCCTGTTACGATTGTCTGTAAACCCGTACCCATAAGCGTATTTTCATTGAAGTAATTCGTTTAGGCTACCATGAATTCGAATGACGCCCCCTCTGGTTTCCTGAAAAATGTCCGCATTCTTGATCTGGCTGCTGCAAACGCCGGTTTTTGCACTAAGCTTCTGGCAGATTTGGGCGCGCAGGTTATCAAGGTTGAAAAACCGGAGGGCGATGATGCTCGCGGCATCGGCCCCTTCTTGAGGGGTAAGGACAATTCCCGCCACAGCCTCTCCTTTTTGTACAACAACGCCAACAAGTACGGCATTACCTTGAATCTGGACCATGAAAAAGGTCGGTCCATTTATATTGATTTGGTAAAAAAGACCGACGTGCTGGTGGAGACCTTTCCCCCGGAACACCTCGCCGGACTTGGCCTCGCTTATGAACATTTAAAGTGGGCCAATCCAAAACTCATCCATGCCTCGATCAGCAATTTCGGCCCAGACGGTCCCAAGAAGACATACAAGTCCTGTGATCTCGTGGCGGCGGCCAGCGGTGGTCAAATGGCCGTCAATGGCTCTCCGGACAGGGAACCCCTGAAATCATACGGCGACCAATCCGGTTTTACCGCCTCCTTGTTTGCGGTATATGGAATTCTTCTGGCTTTGAGAAACAGACGGCTGACAGGTGAGGGGGAACATCTGGACATTTCCATGCAGGCGTCGGTGACGGCGACACTCGAGCATGTGATGGAACGCTATTTTTCAGGCAAGAACATTTTTTGCCGGCAGGCAGGCCGTCACTGGAATGACGAATTCGTCACTCTGCCGTGCAAAGACGGCTTTTTGACCATTACCGTTTTCCAGCATTGGGATACACTGGTCGAATGGCTGGAAGGTGACGGAATGGCGGAAGACCTTAGGAATGACATGTGGCGTGACGAGCAGTACCGACGCGTCCATAGCGATCATATCATCCGTGTATTGCAGAAGTGGACCTTAACCCATTCAGCGGGGGAACTCTTCGAAAAAGCACAGCTGATGCGTTTTCCCTGGGCGCCGGTCCGATCTCCCCGGGCAGTGCTCGAATGCCCGCAGCATAAGGCGCGCGGCTTTTTTTTCGAGGAGGATCATATTGAATCGGGGATGAAACTCTGTTTTCCGGGGATGCCCTTTAAATGCAGCAAGACAACTGCACGCTCCAGGCGGCCGGCACCATTGCCGGGAGAACACAACCGCCACATATATGAATGTGTACTGGGCATGTCCGCAGGCGCCCTTGAAAAGTGCCAACACGATAAAGTGATCTAGATATCAATAACCGGGATATTAATGGCTGACATACTGACAGGCATCAGAGTTTTGGATTTTACGCGGGTCGTTGCCGGCCCCTTTGCCACGCGGATGCTTGCCGATTTTGGGGCTGAGGTGATCAAAATTCAATCCTCAAAAATAACAGGGAGATTTGAATCCAACACCGATCCATACTTCTGCAACTGGAACCGGAACAAGCGGAGCATAACATTAGATATGGGCCATCCCGAGGCGCGAAAACTGTTTTTAAAACTGGCTTCAGCCAGCGATGTAGTTGTCGAGAATTTTTCCCCCCGCGTGATGACCAATTGGGATCTCACCTACAATCATTTAGAGCCGGTCAACCCGGGCATTATCATGTTGAGTATGTCCGGTCTGGGACATACCGGCCCGTGGCGGGATCAGGTGGCTTATGGGCCAACGGTGCAGGCCTTGGGGGGACTGACCTATTTGACTGCTTATGAGCAGCGGGAACCCATGGGGGTGGGATTCGCATATGCGGATATGGTGTCCGGGCTGTATGGTGCCATTGCGGTGGTGGCAGCGCTCGAAGACCGTGAATTGACCGGCCGGGGTCAATGGATCGATCTTTCCGAACATGAGGCTGCTTGCACGGCATTGGGCCCGGCATTCACGGAAACGTTCCTGGACGGGCAGGCAACAGAGCCCCGGGGCAACATCGAGATCCACCAGCAGGCGGCGCCGTACGGTTGTTACCGCTGCAGAGGATCGGACCGGTGGTGTGTCATCGCGGTTTACAATAATGAAGAATGGTTAGCGCTCTGTGGGGAAATCGATGACCCGGCCCTGGTTGAAGATAAACGTTTTGCCAGTAAAAAGGGCCGGCAGGCATTCAAAGAGCCCCTGGATCAATTCATCGGCAGTTGGACCAAAGGGCAAAGCGCAGAAGATGTCGTGGAGCGCCTCCAAAACGTAGGTGTCGCAGCGGGTGTCGTACAGAATGCAGAGGACCTTGCAAATGATCCGCAACTGGTGGCCAATGACTTTTTTACCACCCTGGAGCATCCTGTGTTGGGTCGCATGACGACGGATACAACTCCCATACGATTTGACAAAATACCAAGGAAGGCCTGGAAGCCTGCGCCCCAGTTGGGAGACGCCAACAATTATGTATTTGGCGAACTGTTGGGGTTGAGTACCCCAGAAATCGTTGCCTACAAGCAGAAAGGGGTAATTGCCTGAATTGCCTCAGGTTTAGGCTTCGATTCATGCGCACCGGTCAGGTGCTTTTAATGGTTAGCAGTCTTTACGCCAAACCACTTTTCCGTTGATGATGGTCATATCAACTTTCAGATATTTAATATCATCCGCTGGAATACAGGTAGGGTCCTCATCGAGCACCACAAGATCGGCAAGTTTTCCAGGGGTGATGCTACCCTTGATGTCTTCTTCAAAGGCTACGCTGGCAGCATGGTGTGTGTACATGCGCAGGGCATCCATCACGGAAATTTTCTCATGTCCATTGAGTTCCGGGCCATTTTTTGCCAATCGTTTTACGGCGGCATAGATGCCTGTCAGAGGGTCGGCAGGAACTACCGGGCTGTCGGAGCTGCCCGCCGGACATACACCGTAGGACATCAATGTGCGGAAGGGATACAGATACTTGCGCTGTTTTTCTGGAACTGTCGCCAGGTAGCGTTCACCGTTATGGAATAGAAAGGGCGGCTGGCTCACCACCGACATCCTGAGACTGGCAATTTTTTTTGCCAGCCCCGGCGAGCACACGGAACAGTGCTCGATGCGGTGGCGGTGATCGTTTTTCGGGCTTTCTTCAAGGGCTTCGGCAACCGCTTGACAGGCAGCCTCAATGGAGGATTCATCGATGGCGTGGAAGGCGGCCTGCATCCCTGCCCGATGGACCGCAGATACCATCGCTGCCAGATTTTGCGGTTCAGGCAGCATGCGTCCCGTGGTATTGTCTATCATAATTTTTACGGCAGCGGGTTTCAGCTGTTCCGGGGCAGGCGGGGGCGTGAAGTAGCGTTGTTCCTTTCGTCGAAAGGATGAATATCCGTGCAGCATGCAGACCCTTGGTTGCAGGTTTCCAGTAACCACCCATTTTTTTAATAGTTCCCAGCGTTGCAGGTCATTTCGGTGGGAAGCTTCCTGTAGGCTGGTGATGCCAAAGGAAAGAAGTTTTTGATTGACTTTCTTTAGACCGATTTCCAGTTCGGACTCTTGTGGTGGTGGTATGTGTTCGGATAAAAAATCGCCCATGCCGTACAGGATTCCCGTGGGTTTGCCGCTTTCCAAGTCGCGGTCGATAATGCCTCCGTCGGGATCTCCGGTTTCATGGGTAATACCGACGGATTTCAGGGCCATAGAGTTGAGAACGTGGGTGTGACCCGAACGATGGGTGAGTTTGACCGGATGATGTAGTGCTGCCTGATCGAGATCCCACCGGTTGGGATGTCTTTTCTCTGCCAAATAAAACTCGTTGTAGCCCTTCCCGAACATCCACTCCCCCGGAGACACCTGCAGCGCATGGTTTCGGATAGTTGTTTGGAGGTCTGAAACAGAGCGCAGGTTTTTCCCCGGTGCCAGATCGAATGCAAGGTGTTTTTTAATCGTGGCGACAATGTGCATGTGGGCATCAATAAACCCGGGAATAACGGTTTTGCCATCTAGATCAATTGATATGTCTTGAGCTCCTTTGATGTTTTTCCAGTCTTTCCCGAACCCAAGCTGGCAGATTCTGCCATTGCGTGCGGCTACCCAGTCTGCCTTGGACAATCGAGAGCCCAGAGTGACGATATTTGCGTTGTACAAAAGCAGAGTTTTAGTAGAAGGGTTCATGGGCTCATGAAGAGGTTAGATCGCGATATTCCAAAACGATCGGATCAGATTGAGCTCTGCCGATAATCACGCGTGAAAAACCGGTGTTTATATTTCCAGCCAGAACTTCCAGGATATCATGACCGGATTCAGCCAGCCCTGGAAGGTCAGCCTGATTCAGAAAGGCGATTTTCCGGGCGGCAGTCGGAGTCCCCTTGAAAATCCCTTGCCGATGAGTCAGGACAGAACACAATGTGTCTTCCCCAATAAGCTTGTCATGGCGTGAAAGGCGTTTTGCTGCCGACACATGCGAAGAATATGTTAGGATATCTTCAGCTTGTTTTGCACCTGCGCCCACCAGACAAATTACACCCTGTCTGCTTAAACGTAGACCTTGGTGCAAAGAGACCATTATTCCGTTCCTTTTCTATTTTACCCGAGACAGTCCTTCAATGAAATGAAAAGCCGGGATTAGTTTGTATACCTATCAAATACATTGCCAGAAAAAGGTTTATGATTTTTCCAATGACGACGATTCAGTTAATTTTCTCAAGGCCGAGAACTTATATAACAGAATGCTATGAATTACGTCAAAAATTACTTGAGTTTTTAGGACAATTAGGAGAGAGTTTTAAAAATCAGCTAGGGTTTTATAAGTCCAAACAATATACCCAAGAGCATACCACCCACCAACCTGCAATGTGGATTCCCGAATAAGTAAGAAATTTCACAATTTTTAAGTGCAAAATCCGTTGATGTCTCCAATTATGTTGTGAGTAGTCCTATCCCGCTAAAAATATTAAGCT
>CAZWEO010000027.1:0-50332 GCA_964633115.1 uncultured Desulfobacterales bacterium | reverse complement strand
CGATGAACTCTCATTCATCACAGCCTGGTCATATTTCAAACCACCTAATATCCATTGTCCGATGAGTTTTTCCATCTTTTTTGTGGAAGCTGCCAGAGCCGGGATATTTTTAGTAACTTTTTTCCAGGCAACAAACCCGGTATTAAATCCTTCACGGCTACTTTCCAAAATCTGAGGAAGCATGGAACTGTCTTCCATGCTCAAATTCGCCACGGATTGGCTGGCAGTTATCATCGCGTTGGCCAAATCCTTATTGAGACTATGCTCCACATCCACCCAGCGTAGTACTCCTGTAATGTCTCCTTGGTCTCTTGCACCCTGTTTAGCAGGCAGAATTATACTGCCACGTATCTCGTCAATGGCATCGAATATCTGGGCGTTGATCTGGGACCACTCCTTGCGGACTGAAGATCGAGCCTTAACGGTCTTTTCCATTTCCGCAAAAGCCGGTAGGTTTTCTGCAATAAAAACAGCGGTCTCTAACAAGGATTCATGGCTCTGTTTCAATTGGTCAAAGGTCTTCTTAAAAGGTGCATTGCCGGCTGCATAGATCTGTTTGGTTGAAGCCGAGCTAAGCCATCTCCCAAAATCGGTTCGATCTGAAGCAGTGGGCACATCAAGTGCTGTCTTCTTCTTGATCAAACAATCGCGCAACTTAGCCGTCCATTTCAACAGCTCGACTTCTCTCTCCACAAGTTGATGTGGTAAGGTGGCGTCCGCCTGTACAAAGGTTTCCTCGATTTTAACGGCAGATGCGTGCAGGGCTTCATGAGGGGGCTCCAGGGCCTTCAGCAGGGGCGCAAGGCTCGGCACAGGCTGGGCCGCTTGCTGTCTTTCCTCTCCGTATAACCATTTTCCCAAATTACATGCCTTGTGGTCCAAGGCAACTTTCAATTCGGCCACTTCAGGATCAGTGATCAATTCATTAACCTGTTGCACCCAATCTAAATGGTCGATTTCTTTTTGGGTCAACCAGCGCATCATTTCGTTGCTGCGAATCACCTGACTGGCGTTGCCGGCGATACCACCGACTCCCACATTTGTAATGGCAAGAATGGCAGCCAGCAATAGGATTGTTAGGGCAAATCCCAAACCTATTTTTCTTCCCACCGTCAATTGTTTCCAAATCATATCTCCCCTCCGCTATAGTTGCTTCTGCTTCTAAGCCTAAAAATAAAATTTGTCGTAATATATCGGCAAGTCCGCCTAAATTCTTAATCAATTTCTCCATATAAATTTTATGCAGACAGGTATTTGGATTTCGATCTGTGTGCTCTAATTCAATTTCTGTACATTACGTGAAAGCTGGTTGTACAAAAAATGTACCGATCTTTGATTTATTAGCTTTAATCGATATTTTTAAATTTACGATGTTAAATAAATACAGGATGTTAGTTAAGATAGCCCTATTGGCATGAACCTTGAAGTGCTTTTCCAAAAATTAAAATAAAGCCTAATTTGGAACGCTCAATTTAGGAAGGAGAGAATCAATGACGTATCATGCGAGAATCACCGGTACCGGATCTGCATTTCCAAAACAGCGGGTCACAAATGAAGACATCGCCAATAAATTAGCAAAACTTGATATTGATACCAATGATAACTGGATCCAAAGCCGAACCGGTATCCGTGAAAGACGCTACTCCGATCTGAACAATCCGGACGAGCATAATTCTTCCATCGGTGTTGCCGCCGCCAAGAAGGCGCTTGAGATGGCCGGGAAAACGCCGGCCGATATCAATCAGATTATTTATGCCACCTGTTCTCCGGACACCCTTATTCCCTCTACTGCCTGTTGGCTGCAGCATAAAATCGACGCGCCACATGCCTGGGCCATGGACATCAATGCTGCCTGCTCCGGATTTGTTTACGGCATCGCCACTGCCGAACAATTTATCCGCTCCGGCCAAACCCAAACAGCTCTGGTGGTGGGTGCCGAAGTGATGCACCCCTTCATGAACTGGCAGGATCGTTCATCCTGCATCCTGTTTGGCGATGCGGCCGGGGCCGCAATTGTAGAACGCTGTGATCTGGATTCACCCAGACGCATACTTTCCAGCCACCTGCTATCCGATGGCAACCTATGGGAATTGTTATACATCCCTGCGGGTGGCTCCAGTATGGAAGTTACACCCGGACGTTTCTCAAAAAACCTTCACAAGATGCGGATGTACGGTAAGGATATATTCAAGGTTGCTGTGCGAACGTTAACTGATTTCGCGCTGCGGTCCCTGGAAAGCAACAACATGACCATTGCGGAACTGGATTGGTTTGCACCCCATCAAGCCAATCTCAGAATAATTGAGGCAGTGGCAAAACGCTTGGATATTCCCATGGAAAAAGTCCTGATCAATGTGGATCGCTATGGCAACACATCGGCAGCTACCATTCCCACGGTGCTTGATGAAGCCGTACGGACAGGCAAGATAAAGACTGGGCAAACTGTTTTAATGGACTGTTTTGGCGCTGGCTTGACCTATGGTGCTATCCTCATGCGTTGGTAATAAATTTCCATGTCAGCCTCCTGATATTTATATATGCGTTGCGATTTCTGTCTTTCCCACGAGCCTATAAGTAAAAATAGACCGGTCGGCTTGAGTTGTCAACAGCGGTAATTTTTTGTGATAAGTAAATCATTCGCTTACTCCGATCAATTTTCAAGCAGGACTATTAGCTTGTATATTTTCTCTGAAGATATTAATTTTTATTCTATATGACAAAAAAAAATTCTTGACAAATCAAGACGACCGGTCTAATTGTTTCAATATCATCGAAGAAAGATTAAAAAATGGATACAAAACAAAACATTTTGCAAACCGGTGCTGAAATTATTCATCTCAAGGGCTATCATGCCACCGGTCTCCAGGAGATCCTCAGCACTGCCAAGGTGCCCAAGGGATCATTTTATAACTATTTCAAAAGTAAAGAAGATTTCGGCCTGCAGGTCATTGATTATTTCTCGGATTTTTTTAGTGGTCTTTGCGAATCGATCCTAAAGGATGACTCACGCTCGCCCCTGCAGCGCCTTGAATATCTGCTTGATCAGTTCATGACCGTATTTGGTGCCAAACAATATACCTGCGGTTGTCCGGTGGGAAACATGGCCCAAGAAATGGGAGATACCAATCCGGTGTTTCAGGAAAAGCTTTCCGGTGCCATAGACATCATGGTGGACTACTACACCTTTATTCTCACCGAAGCCCAGAAACAGGGTGAGGTCGCGCAAGATCTGGATGCGCGGGAAACCGCCTTCTTCATTGTCGCCAGTTGGCACGGGGCATTGATTCGGATGAAGGTAACCAAAAACCTAGCACCCCTGAAGAATCATAAACACTTTATATTTAACCACGTTTTAAATTCCTGATCATAATCACTCAATATTGATCAGGTTATTTTAACGGGTTGCTATATTAGACCGGTCTATTCGTAGGATTGATATGCCATTCTACGAGATGTGACACCGTCGAATAAAACCCTATTTAACGCACCTTAACCCAATGAAAAGGAGAAATGCCATGAGCGAAAAAAAAACCCTCAAAGAAGTGGTCAATGGTCATAATCTGGTACGGCTGGCGACAATCGATGCCGACGGTATGCCCTGCGTACGAAGTGTCGGCTATGCCAGCGGTGACAGCGAAAATGTTCTTTATTTCATTACCAATAAAGATTCCAGAAAGGTCCAACAGTTAAAAAACAACGCTAACATTGCCTTTGCAATCGACCATGATTGCCCAACCATGGAAGACTTACAACAATTGAAGTATATTAAAGGCACCGCCATCGCCTCGCTCATCCAGGATCCCCAGGAGATGGAAACGGCCCAAGGTCTCTTGATGCAAAAATTTCCCTATATAAAAGATCTGCCCGGTGAACCCACCGATTTCGTCGGTGTGAAACTCAGCTTGAAAGAGGTCCTCGTGACCGACAACACCATTCATTTCGGGCATACCGAAACTGTCACTTATTAATCTGGGGCAATTAATGCCTTAATTTTTAGAAAGAAACTTAAGATTCTCGCCACGGTACTTACGAATCAATGATATCTTGATAAGATGCACGTGTGAGGATCTTTCGGATCTGGAAAGTCATCAATCGATAATAAAAAGGATATATGTCCACTGTCGTCAAGCCGCTTAAAGACCGGCAAGAGCCGGTATATGTACTCCCCGGAACAGACGGTGAAGTCCGTGTCCAAAAAAAATTCCCCAAAAAATCAGTTAAATTAGTGGGTTAAGGCAACCCTATCATGTCGTGTTGATTGACAATCCAAAGATCCTTAATCTGGTCTATAGCTACGGACATGCCTGGTTAAGGATCAATGATGATTACGCCTTATTTTATGCGCTACAATCAATAATAATTACCATTTGACACCTTTTCCAAGAAAAAGCTATAATCCAGCGTAACTGAATCTAGCGTTAACACTAACTTGGAAAGATCGGTGGCCAGACTCACTACCCTTCAATCTGCCTTTCTGTTCGTTCTGCTTGTAACCATTCCGGGCATATCCATAGCCAGTGAACCGGTTTTCGAGTTTCGCAGCCAAACCATTTTTCGTCTCTTCGAACGCGAGAATCAATCGGGTGATAGCCTCCAAGTCCTGCCGATATATGAATATTTGGACATTAATTATGGTGACATCGAAAAAATCGGATTCTCCATGCATTTGCATGGATGGGCCCGGGCAGATCTGGGTGATGGCGATTATTTTGAAGACGATAGCGATGGCGAATTATTATATGGATACTTGGAATACACGCCACCCAGCGAAACCTATAATGTAAAGGTTGGCCGGCAACACCTCTTCGCAGGCGTCATCAACGATAGTTTTGACGGGCTCGGTATTGTAAGTTTGGTTGGCGACTACGTTAGTGTGAATGCATTTGGGGGGATTCCAACCGGTTATGAAGAGGAAAATGGTCAATCCAACGACGGCATCGTGGGTGGCCGCTTGGCGATTACCTTCAATCCTACCACCGAATTCGGTGTCTCCCACAAATTCATTTCAGACGATGACACTAGCGTTGAAAATTTATCCGGCCTGGATTCATCCCTTCAGTTAACCAGCTTCCTGTCCCTTTATGGTCTTTCTAGTTGGAATCATAACACCGAGGGGTGGCGGGAACATACCTATGAAGCCGATCTTTATATAGGCCCCCTACTGCTAATTCCCTCCTTTCAAATGATTCAATATGACGATTTTTTTGATGATAGTGCTTTGGGGGTTCAACCCTTTCAATATTTGCAGGATAGCGAAGAAGAATTGACGATTATGGGAGCTGACCTGGTCTGGCAATTTGCTGTCAACCTAGAGGTCGGGATCAAATTAAAACAGTATGAATATGACCTGCGGTCCGAAACGAGTCAGTATTACGCAACCCTTTTAAAAATTAAAACAGACAATGCCACCCAATATGGGCTTGAAGCCGGCTCCATGGTCGGCGAATCCGATAATGACCGCTATAATTTATATCGGGGATATCTGTACTGGGATACCCCACTGGAAATCCTTGAAAACTGGTTTATCAGCAGTGAGATAATCTATATCACCTATCAGGAAGAAATCTACGGTCAAGACAGATCCATCTTTTACTCTGTGGGATGTGGTAAGGAACTAATTGAGGACCGCTTTAAATTCGCATTGTCCGGCGATTACAGCACTGATCCCTATTTTGACGATGATTTTCGAATGATGTTGGTGGGAACGTTTACCTATTAAATTTTATATATTTGAATGAAACATTTTATTCCCATAATTATACTTTTCATCGGTATTATCCTGGCATGTGCCGGCACAGGTGAGCGCTGGTCGTCGCCACTGGTTCATGAACAAGAAGATGGCATCGCCTTACAATATTGCCTGGAATGTCATGATACCGATGATGAAGAATTTCCCTATCGGCGCTATGTGCATACCGCCTATTTTTCTGACAATCATCGGCGCGTTGCCAAACAAAGTCAGCGTATTTGTGCCATGTGTCACCAGCTCAGTTTTTGCAACGACTGTCACGGTACAGGCATTGAACTGAAACCGTCCATCAAGAACCAGACCCGCCCGGACCGGCGCATGCCTCATATGGGCGACTATTTGTCGAGGCATCGCATCGACGGCCGGCTGGATCCGGTGTCGTGTCGCCGCTGCCATGGCAACCCCAGGGCAGCGCGTACTTGTAGGCGCTGTCATGGTTGAAATCTAAGTTGAGGGTTTCAAAATAGGCAATCGTATTCGATGAAACGTGGAATTGCATACATGTTATTCAAAAATGCAGGCGTACTGATTTTATTTATAATAGCGCTGATTTCAATTGGCTGTACCAATCCCAACCCGGATGCGCCATCTTCGGGATCGGTTCATACCAAAGGATGGAACAATCCCAATTTGCTGGATTCCGTCGATTATCATGGCACCAAGGCAAACCAAGACGGATCCGATTCCTGTAGACTGTGCCATGGCAAGGATTTAAATGGCAGCGGTGATATCCTGGGCTGTTTTGATTGTCATTTTGAGCCCGACGGCAGCCAAATACCCGGCGGAACCGGGTGGGTTCACGGACAAAGCCAACACGAGGCCTATGAAACCTATATAAACGTCTGTAATGCGTGCCATGATGTTCGACGCGAATACAACTTAGGCCCCCAGCCCTGTCATGACTGTCATGGCCAGGGCACAAATCATGCCTTGGGTCAAGCTTGGCTCGATAGGAACAGTTCCCAATTTCACGGTGATGAATCCACCGATGCTTGTTCGGACTGCCATGAATTAAATACCTTTTGCGCTAGTTGCCATTTTGGCGCCACCGGTAGCAAGGCACCCATAGGTTCAGGATGGGAACATGGCAACAATTTGGATCATCGCAATTATGAAGATGATCAATCGGTTTGCAACCAATGTCATAACCTGAACCGATCCTATCATAATGACCCGGAAAGCTGCCATGACTGTCATGACGATTGATTGATAACTATTCAATTCTATAAAGATCGAATACCAGGAGGAATCCGGATGAAACCACTGCGAATCATGGCGATTATTACACTGGTTCTATTCTTCATCAACACTACAATCCCAGCCCTGGCCGATTCATCCAAGCTGCTATCTTATACGGATACAACGGCGTATGACGGCACCTATTTTGAGCATACAACGCCGCTTACCACCCTCAAATCGGCAACACAATCCGATGCGAAAATATCATTTGATATGGGCAGCCTGCACAAGTACCTGGCTTATGGCACACTTGTACTGGCAGGTGTCGCCGCGACCACCGGTTCCCACAGTGAAACGCACCACAATGCAGCCGTAGGTGCGGCCACATTGGCCGTCATGACCGCCGCCACCGGGTATTATGAATATGGGGACATGTTCGACCTGGACGAGGGTTTATCAGCTGCAAATATTCATATCGCACTGGGCACGCTTGGTGCCCTTGGGTTTGCTGCCGAGGCCATTATTGCCAGCAGTGACGCCAGCCATGGAGGACTTGGCATCGCATCGGCTGCTGCAATGGGCGCGGCTTTTATTGTAATTTTATGGTAGCGGGGAATTCAAATTTAAAGATCTGTTTTTTTCGCTTGACTCAAGTGGGTGCTTCTCTATAGTCTTTGCCTGGAAAAGCAGATCGCTAACGAAATATTTGAGATAACAAATTAAAATATTAAGATAATTCACGAGAAAGGAGAATTTAAAATGGCGACAGAAAATAAGCCGCTATGGCTGTCCATCGAGGAGCGTATTCTGGCACTCGACTCAGCAAAGCTGTCTGGCAGTGACCTGGAGGCATCGGTTCATCAAATTGCCGGTGAACTCGATAATGACGGGTATAATGTTTCCGGTCATGGAGGTAATTTAATGCAACTGAGGTGGGCCATGGATGAAGCCCGCAAAGCCGGAAAAGCATTTTTGTCGGATTTTAATGCCGCTGTCTCAACTTTGACATTGGAAGACGCGTCCGACCCCTATGCGGTCACCAATAAAATAATCAGCGACATTGGCGAAACCTGGCCGGATCTAAAGAAATCCGAGCGCAGACCCGTTGTGATTGGCTTTATTGAAAGAGCCAGACTTGATCTTTTGATTGCCAAGGCCAAGGAGATGTCTGGCGATGACGGTATCCGTATGTTGATTGAGGAAGCCGTAGCGGATGAAGTGATCACTGAAGGTTTGGAGATTACACCGGAAAAGTTGGATGAGGTCCATGCTCAGATTGCAGCGGAACGAGCTGAAAACGCCAGAGTGGCATCACTGCTTGAGAAAGTCGAAGGAAAGCCTGACGATGAGCGCGTTAAACACCTCCTTACCAATGATGTTACCGAAGAATTGATCATGGAAATGGCCGGCGTCGATCAGGCTGCCATAGATGACGTCAAAAAAGCCATGGAAGAAGAGCTGAAAGAGCAACAGCGGCTGGCCGAAGAAGAGGCTGCGCGTAAAAAAGCAGAAGCCGAAGGCCCCTCGCTGGATACCATTTCTTCGGATGATATGATTGATTACATCGATTCCATCCGCGAAATCATGGATTTCAGCGAAGAGGAAAAAGAAATCCGTATCATGTGCGAACAGAGTTCGATTCCCAAAGCCCTTGTGGACATTGCTGTTTCAGATCCGGACAAACTGGATGAACTTGAGAAACAAGCCGAAGGCTAAATTTGAATTCATCCCCCTGTATGCCCCGACTGAAAGCGTTTTGAAATAATGTCATAGATAAGCGCCCGTCGGGGTTGCGCGGGATGAATTCAAATTTAAATGGAAAATCCGCCAAGCTTTGTTTCCAAATACTCGCCAATCCCTTCCCTACCGCCTTCTCGACCGATCCCGCTTTCCTTCATACCACCGAAGGGTGCTGCCGCAGCAGTAGGGTTGATGTCGTTGATACCGACAATCCCGAAACGCAAGGCTTCAAACATACGCATGGCCCGTGATATATTTTTTGTATAGATATAGGATGCCAAGCCGTAAACCGTATCATTGGCCATCTCGATGACCTCGTCTTCATTTTCAAAGGGGATAATCGGCGCCACCGGGCCAAACGTTTCTTCCCTATAGATGCGCATGTCCGCTGTCACCCCATTGAGGATAGTGGGGGCATAGAAAAATCCTTTATCCAAGCCATCGCCGGTCAGTCGCTTTCCCCCAATAATGAGCTCGGCGCCCTTTTGAATCGCGTCTTCCACTTGTTGTTCAACCTTTGCCAATGCCTCCGGTCCCACCAGGGGACCGATGCGGACGCTGGGATCCATGCCGTTTCCAGCTTTCATGGCCGCAACACGCTTTTTAGCCTCCCCAATAAATGCCGGCAACCCACTTTGATGGACAAAGATTCTATTGGGGCTGATGCATGCCTGGCCTGTGTTTAGAAATTTTACCAGCATGGCGCCCTTGGCAGCATAGACCGGATTGGCATCATCAAAAACAATAAAGGGAGCGTGGCCACCGAGTTCCAGGGATATGCGTTTCATTTGCTCGGCTGCGCCTGTGGCCAGAAGCTTACCGACTTTGGTTGAGCCTGTGAAGGTTAGCTTACGCACCTGGGGATTAACCAAAAATTCATCCCCGATCGGTTTGGGATCCAAGGCCGTAACCAGATTGACGACACCTTTGGGAATATCGGCCTGTTCCAAAATCTTGAAAATCTCCACCGCGCACATCGGTGTGGCTTCCGCTGGTTTCAAGACAACCGTACACCCGGCTGCCAGCGCCGGGGCTACTTTCCGCGTTATCATTGATATGGGATAGTTCCAGGGGGTAATAGCACCCACGACCCCAATAGGCTGATGCAAAACAATAAAGCGTTGATCGGGTCTGGGAGCCGGAATTGTTTCACCATAAACCCGCTTGGCTTCTTCTGCGAACCAGAGCAAAAAATCAGCCCCATATTGAACTTCGTTTCTGGCCGCCTGGAGCGGTTTGCCCTGCTCTGTTGTCATGGTTTGGGCCAGGTGCTCTTTTTGGTCCATCATGATGGTGTAGGCATCATACAAGTACCGGGACCTTTGGTAGGCTGTCAGGCCAGACCAGTCCTTAAATGCTTCACTGGCCGCTGTAATGGCCCGTTTTGAATCGGAGCCATCGCCGTTGGGTACGGCTCCGATCTTTTCGCCATTGGCAGGATTATAAACATCGAAGGTATCTTTTTCTTTCTCCCATTTTCCATTGATATACATGTTCTAGGCTCCTTTATTTTCCCGGATTCACTTAACATAACCGGGTTTGACAGGCATTGAGGCGCCCCCACCTCTGGCAGGGCTGCCGCAGATATAGGAGAGATGGGGTGCCATGTCAAGCAGCCTTGACTTCGAGACGCTGTCTGTAATAGTGAACTAATTCGTTTTTCAAAGGAAGGATTGCATACCCCATGGAACATTCAGAAGACACCCTCAAAAAGATATATAGCAATTTTGAACAAAAAGCGGCGGCCTATAAAATCGAGGCTGCCTGCAAAAAGGGTTGTGCATTTTGCTGCACAGATGCTGACAGCATCCACATCACAACGCTGGAGGGATTGATCATTCGCGATGCCGTGGCCAAATTTCCTCGGCAGCGACGTACGGCCCTTCAAAAATTGCTTCTGAAAGACATGAAAAAGCGCGAATCCAATCAGCCATCCCCCTGCCCTTTTCTGATGAAAAACAGCGCCTGTATGATTTACGCCGTCCGTCCCTTTGTCTGCCATAGGGTGTATTCCACGCGGACATGTACCCAGGGTGCGCCTCCTATGTTGAATCGGCAGGTGATGGCAATGGGCGATCGTACTATTCAAAAGCTGCAGGCCTTGGACCCAAACGGCTATTCCGGTCACCTTTCCTATATCCTCTACATGTTGGACCAGCCCAAATTTCGAGATACCTACCTTGCCGGCGGTTTCAAGCCCGAAGAAATTGTAGAATTTGGCAAGCGCTACGGTATTCTAATCAACCGCATGGCAAGAAATTGACGAACTTAAAATTCTTCAACTTTGGGGACGCCCTTGATTTTTATAACTTTTATCTTTATAATTATATAAATCAATGACATTGAGGTTTATGATGCCAAGACAAGCCAGACTAGACACACCCGGTACCCTCCACCATGTCATCATGCGCGGCATCGAGGGAAATAGAATTGTCGCTGATAACGTGGACCGACAAAATTTCATCAACCGAATGGGAACCATCGCCTCAGAGACTGAGACGCCCATTTATGCTTGGGCTTTGTTGACCAATCATGCTCACATCCTTTTGCGCAGCGGACCATTCGGTCTTCCAAATTATATGCGTCGGTTTTTAACTGGCTATGCCACTTTCTATAATCGCCGCCATCGCAGACATGGCCATTTGTTCCAAAATAGGTATAAATCAATCGTGTGTGAAGAAGATGCTTATTTTAAGGAGTTGGTGCGATACATCCATTTGAATCCTTTACGGGCAAAGCTGGTAGACAATATTTCAAATCTCAATCGTTACCGGTATTGTGGTCATTCGGTAATTATTGGCAAACACAGGAACGAATGGCAGGATAGAGAATACGTGTTAAGCTGGTTTGGAGCTAAAGAGGATATTGCCCTTAAGGCTTACCGTCGGTTTGTTCGCACAGGTATTGGCCAAGGACGGCGTGATGATTTAATCGGCGGCGGTCTAATAAGATCCCAGGGGGGATGGACAGCCATAAAATCAATACGCCGACTCGGTGTACGTGAAAAATCCGATGAACGAATATTGGGAAGTGGTAATTTTGTAGAAAAACTTATTCGCGAAGCCGACCATATTAGAAAAATTCAGTTTACCGCCCATGAACGTCAGCAAAAAGCAATCGCAAAGATTAAGGATGTATGTAGAAAAGAGAAGATCAGTTACGAAGAACTCAAATCCGGAGGGCGACGTCACAACGTTTCTAATATTAGAACTCGTCTGGCAAAAATTATGGTTGAAGAATTTGGATTGACGCTTACGCAAACAGGTCACTATCTGGGTGTATCTCCTAGCGCCATAACGAAAGCAATTAGCCGAATAAATAAAAATAAGTAAAAAAAATCAAGGGCGTCCCCAAAAAATGATGGATATATCCG
This sequence comes from uncultured Desulfobacterales bacterium, assembly GCA_964633115.1. Lineage (GTDB taxonomy): Bacteria > Desulfobacterota > Desulfobacteria > Desulfobacterales > B30-G6 > B30-G6. The sequence continues at coordinate 38,291 of CAZWEO010000027.1, read as the reverse complement.
GAAATATAGGCATGTCTGCTTTAAATGACCCGGCTTATCTGTATAACCAGAAAATGAATTTAGTTTTTGGCACCCTGCAATGTTTGATCCTCATGATCACGGTTTTTATATCCATCTTCAAGCCGTGGAAAAAGAAGAAGGCCAAATAAAAATGACTTCAGAAACCAAATATCAAGTTGCCGGTTGGGTCCTCTTTATCATATGCGCAATTTTTTTTATGGCTTCAAGTTGGAAAAACCATGACACCTTGACGTTTATCGGTAGCATCATCTTCCTGATTGCCTGCATCGTTTTTCTGATACCGATTTTTTCTAAACCTAAAAACGAGCAAAAGTGACAACAAGTTGATTGACCAATAGGTTCTTTTCCAATCTATTTGGGAACAAGGATTTGAGGAATCGAGGATCCAAGGGACAGCGGGTTACGGGTTGCGCGTACCGCGGTGCGAGTTGCTGACAGCATTAGACAATACGCAACACGTAACATGCAACCCGCAACTCAGGACAACTTGAACCCTTATTACAATCTATTTTGGTCTTGAGGTATCACAATTCTCGATTACAGCTTATTGCTGGCATTTACTATTCCGTGGCTGTCCCCAAATAGGTATGCGCCTCTTTTAGCGCCGCCACCATTGCCTCAATACTTATTTCACTGGGATCGTAGATGACGGTGTTAATTTCCCTGCTGCCTTTCCAGCCGCTGGTAACCGTTTCTACGCCGGGCAGCCCTACCAGGGCTGTTTTACCGACGCCATATCAGCTCACATAAAACGTCGCTTCGGCCACCTGTGTTTCAGCCGCACCAAGATTCCCAGGCAATATAATTAAAACCCCAACTACCAAAGTAGCTAATACTGAAAACAGAGTTCTTTTTCTCATTGCATCTCCTTTTTACTGAAAAAGGTTTTGGTAATCCGCATAACCTTCCTTGTCCAAATCCCCAACTGGCACAAACCGTAAGGAAGCCGAATTGATACAATAGCGCAGCCCCGTAGGTTGCGGGCCATCATTAAATAAATGCCCCAGGTGGGAATCGGCATGTTTGCTACGAACCTCGGTCCGAACCATGAAATGACTACGGTCGACCTCCTCAACAACATTCTCCGGCTCCAACGGCTGCGTAAAACTGGGCCAACCGGTTCCTGATTTGAACTTATCTAAAGAGCTGAAAAGGGGTTCACCGGAAACAATGTCCACATAGATCCCGGTCTGCTTGTTATTCCAGAATTCATTGCTAAAGGGGCGTTCAGTACCGTTTTTGCGCACCACGCGATACTGCAAGGGGGTTAACTGTTTGCGCAGGGTGGCATCATCCGGGATCACATACTGGGTTGTATTGTTGCGTTCCATCATATCGCCAGACGTCATTTCCTGTGTTTCCTCGTCGGCATTGAATTCAAAGCTGGCCTGATCCCAGGTACTCATTAAAAATTTGTCACGGCCCGATCCGGATCGGTACCACTTATAGCGCAGGGGATTTTTTTTGTAATAATCCTGATGGTAATCTTCGGCCTCATAAAATTGCCCCAGGGCTAGAATCTCTGTTTTAATTTTTTCATCAAAAATTCCTGATTCAGCCAATTTTTGCTTGGAACGCAAAGCCAGATCGCGCTGGTGACCATCGGCATAAAAAATAGCGCTGCGATATTGGCTACCACGGTCGACGAACTGGCCACCGGCATCGGTTGGATTTACATGCGTCCAGAATACTTCCAGGAGTTTGGCATAATCTACTCTCTGGGGATCATAGATGACCTTTACAGCTTCCACGTGGCTGGTACGCCCCGATGCAACCTGTTTATAGGTTGGATTATTCCGTTTGCCGCCGGTGTATCCGGAAACTGCTTCAACGACACCCTCAATTTTTTCAAAATCGGATTCTGTGCACCAGAAGCAACCGCCCGCAAACACGGCCATAGCATGCGAATCTCCTGCGGATGCTTCGCCTTTTTGCATAGCACTGGAAACACCCATAAGTGGCGTTGCGGCAACAAATATCAATACGGCCAAAATAATTACAAAACCTGTTGTTTTCATAATGAATTCCTCCATCACAGCTTTCCGATAACTTCATAAAAAGTCGGACATAGCATTTGATCAGATTGCTGTTTTATTTACTCATCAATATAACCTGTGTCGCCTGACAAAGGATGTCAAGATCTTGATTACACAATGGTTATCGCTTTTATGTCTGCTACAATGTAATACTTTAATATAAAGGAGGGTTAAAGGGATGGTAAAGATTTGGTAAAGTTCTGCATTTGGATGAAAAATAGTGAGAAATTTCGTGCCAATTCCAGAATAACTGAAATCGTATTACGAATTTATTGGCGTAACTCGACACATATAACCAGTTGATTATCGCGTAATTCTGCATCAACGCTGCCTTGATGCGCTTCGATCAACTCTTTTACGATGGCCAGACCGATTCCGGCACCGCCATGACGGCGGGAACGCGATTTTTCACCGCGGTAAAATCGTTCGAATAAATGCGGCAAGTCTGCTTGGGTGAGTGATTCAACCGGATTGCTATAACAAATTCGGACCATATTTGCATGTATGTCAACTTGAACCGACATCTCATTATCCCGAGGTGTGTACCGCGCGGCATTATCCCCCAGATTTCGGAAAACACGCGTAAGTCGATGACGATCCCCCGCAACCATCACTGCGCTGACAGGTAGCTTGTGATTTATGCTGATATTTCTGCGATCAAATGCGGGTTGGTCGGCTTTAATTTGTTCGCGGATAATCTGCACCACATCAACCGGTTCTAGAGAAAGGTTATCGCGGGCAGCATCGGCCTTGGCTAATTGCAGCACGTCTTCCACCAACTGAACGATCCGCAAGGTTTCGCTTTGCAACATGGCAAATGTTTCTATGGAGGGCGGCAATACGCCGTCGTTAAGTGCTTCCAAATATCCGCGAATATTGGTCAAGGGCGTCCGCAATTCATGGGCAACATCGATCATGAGATCACGGCGCAGACGTTCAATCTTTTCCAAACTTGCAGACATCCGGTTAAATGCGCGGGCCAGCTGGCCAACTTCATCCTCAGAAACAGCTGGAACCCGTAAAACAAAGTTACCAGCCGCAATTTCTCGACTGATAACAGTCATTTGAGTTAGTGGTGCCAGCACTCTGCGCATCATAAGAAAGCTCAGAATGACTGCCAAAATAACGGCCGCCAGGGATGCCCACAGCAAATAGCGGTGAATTGCTTCCACAAACATATCGTGGGCCGGCTCTGGAGAAACATGGTATTTTTCCATGAGGGTCATAAAGTAACTGGCCGCCAGAGTGTCGATGGCGATCCAAACAAAAACCATAACAAATCCAATGACCACCAGGTTGACTGCCAGTAATTTTACAATCAAATAACGTTTCATATTATATTCGGATCATCCACCACTTTAGTTATGCGTCCAATTCAGGGTCCGCAAATCGATACCCAATTCCGCGTACTGTCAGAATAAATTGCGGATCCGGTGGATTGGCTTCGATCTTCTGTCTTAATTTTCCGATATGAACATCCACGACACGGTCGATCACCAGGGCTTCGCCCCTGGGATAAAGTCGGTCCAGGAGTTCATCACGGGTAAAGGTCCGGCCGGGGGCAGCCATGAGGGTTTCCAACATCCGATATTCATGCGGCGTCAGATCCACCGAACGATTATCAACACTGACGCGACGATTGTGTAAATCAAGTCGCAAGGTAAGATGGGAAAGAATTTGTTTTTCAGGCGATTGCATGCGCCGGGTGCGTCTTAATACCGCTTTAATCCGCTCAACCAGTTCCCGGGGACTGAATGGCTTGATCACGTAGTCATCGGCCCCCAATGAGAGTCCTGAAACCCGATCGACTTCATCACCCCGCGCCGTCAACATGATAATGGGGACATCCGACTGTTTTCGTAATTGCCGGCAAACATCCCAGCCATCCATTTCCGGCAGCATCAAATCTAGAACAACCAAGTCTGGATTTTGTTTGACAGCATTGTGCAATCCGCTAGCACCATCTGCAGCAGCGAGTGTTTTAAAACCCTCGCGCTCACAGTAAAGCGTGATCAGCGCTGCGGTATTGGCATCGTCTTCGATTATCAGAATTGTTGTTTCCATTTTCAAGCCCAGATTATTGGGTTAATGGCTTTCCAATGATGAGAAACTTTTAGGTGTTTAGGCTTTTAGACTGTAGGCTCCCCACTATAGCATGTTAGGTATTTAGACTGTTAGGCTATTAGCTGCTTACAGTTCACAGTCATAAGCCTTGAGCAGCTTATCGCTTACGGATAGAATTCCTCTTTCGATTTTTTCTGCTCAAACCCATTAACCTCAGGCGCCTATCAGGCTAATAGTCTTCAGCCTAATCGTCTATTTAAAAGCAATCGTCGTCTTACTAACTCCCGGCAACAACACCCTGCCACATGAAACCTGGTAAATCGTTTGAGCCATGTTCCCAAAAAAGATCGAACACAGGCGATGGAATCTTTTTTTTGGCAGAGTATAACCACCAATCACGTGTTGAACCGCCAAAAATCCAGCCTGGGCCACAAGCTTTCTCATGGCTGTAGGATTAAAATCATACAGGTGAAATGGGGTATGGTAAATATCAAATTTCTTTGCCAATGGTCCCAGAACTTTGACCACCGGTGTGGAATGGGGCCAGCGTAGCAACAACATGCCGTTGGGTTTGAGGATACGATTTACTTCTTTTAATACCAAAGCAGGGTCATGGACGTGTTCGATGACGTAAAAAAGGGTCACAGCATCAAAATGATTAGGCGGGAAGGCCATAGCTTCCAAGGGCTTGGGATGAATGCAAAGCCCCAGTTCCTGGCGGGCGTAGTCACGTCCCGGCTTGGACACTTCTATTCCTTCTGCCTGCCAGCCAAGTTGAGCCATTCTTTTCAAGAAAAAGCCATGTCCACAGCCGATATCCAGCAGTCGGGTTCCATCTGTTTTCGTATTTTCAAGCACCACGTTGGCAGACACATCCACCACGGGGGCAATCATGTTCTGCCAGCTATCGATTTCGCCCGGCTTGACCGGTAGATAGGTATCGTAAGAATTCAACACCTCATCCTCGGATGGGCGCGGATGTAGCCATACCAGTCCACACTGCCCGCATTGGTAATACTGCCAGGATCCATTCTGATAGATTTGGCGGTCTGGCGACAGTTCACACAAGATGCAGGCTTCTGGATTTTTGTTTCCTAGTTTCAATTTGGATTTCCGCCTTTTGAAATACCACTCAAAATGGACGGTTTCGTCTCGGCTACCTGCTTGAGATTATCGAGAAAAAGCTCCACCATCTTGTCATGCTTCTGCCGCACTTTGGTCACCCATGCCAAGCGTTTTAAAAATCCCTTGGGCTCCACAATAATTGTCTGGCTCACACGGGTGCCACTAGCTTGCGGCGAGAATTCCCACATTTCGATACCACCGCCAAAAAAACCATCCTGAAAGGTTAAACGTATAAGTTGGATCTCAATCACTTGTTCGACCCGAGCAGTCCATTTCAATTTGAAAATATGCTCCACCCGGGTCTCCACAATATCTCCCACCGAATATGGCTGGGGGGAAAGATAGGTAACGATAGTTCCTTTGGGGCAAAGAGTCTTGATACCTTCAGGATGTGTAAGTATTTGGAAAATATGGTCTTGATCAGCCTGAATTAAGCGAACATGACCATTTATTTCTCCAGTATATTGTTTTTGCTTTGATGGCGAAATCGAATAGCGGGAAGAACAGCCCATACATATAGCCAGGATGCCAATGATGCTCAAACAAACTCGGATCGACAACCTAAAATTTAATTTCATCATCACCAGGTAACATGCTATACAAAAAATTAAATCATGGCGCCCAAAGTCTGCAGGGCGTAAAATGGCCGTAAATAGATGGCACCATTAGCGATTATTATATTCGTCAATTTGTGTAAAGCTGTTTTTTCTGCACCACGGGAATAAGGAAAATATGCGCCAACACATCCTCGACACACCAATATCCTATTACGCAATTTTTTTTGTTGCCAAATTGTTGCCGTTGAAAGTTTGTCGATGGATTGGAAAAGCTGTGGCCTTAACTGTTTATATTTTCTCCCAGCGCGATCGCCAAGGTATTGCCGCCAATTTGTCCATTGCACTGAATATGCCCGTGGACAGCGCCTGCGTGCGGCGAATGGTGCGGCGAATGTTTGCCAATTACGGCGAATACATGGCCGACTTTTTCCGTTTGCCCCAGATGCCTGCACATAAAGTTGATACCGTTTTCGCCGGGCTCAAGGGAGAACATATTATCAAAGCGGCACTAGCCCAGGGAAAAGGCGTTATTCTCCTCTCTGCCCACATCGGTAACTGGGAATTTGGCGGTACCATGGTGCGCCACGCCAATTATCCCCTGGCAGTGGTATCGTTGCCGCACAATTCGACACCCACGAACGTCCTGGTCAATCAGATACGCGCAGCCAAAGGCATCTCCGTTATTGAGGTGGATGCCTCTCCCTTTTCTGCAATTCCGATATTAAAACATTTGCGCCAAAACGGTGTTGTAGCCATGATCGGCGATAAAGATTTTTTTGGCAATGGAATGGTGATCCCCTATTTTGGTAGGCAGGTTTCCTTTCCCATAGGACCGGTCACCATCGCCATGACATCCGGTGCAACCTTGATACCGGCCTTTGTCCTAAGGCGACCCAACGGGACCTATTTTGGTGTACTTGAAGATGCTATTCCCATCACAACCAAAGGTTCTAGGGACCAGGCAATTCGAACCAATCTAGAAAATGTGGCTGCAATATTTGAACGTTATATTCGAAAATATCCGGATCAATGGTATAATCCGGATCCATTGAATGAATTGGAATGACGGTAAGTTAATTTTTAAGCGGAAAATGCGATAACTCATTATTTAAATCAATGTTTGCAAGAAGAATTCGGAGCCTCGACTTTATATGCTTGCACACAATAACTATAGAGATGCTAGAACATGAGACTCTTCCTAATCGCACCCAAATGGCCGCAAAACAGCTTGTGGGGTCAAATCTTTTTTAGGTTTCCATTCCTGTCTTTGACCATGCTGGCTGGCATGACCGATGAAAGCTGGGACATCACCATTATCGACGAAAATGTCCAGCCCATCGATTTTGACGATCTGCCGGATCTGATGGGTATTTCCGTGATGACACCGCTGGCCCTGCGAGGTTATGCCATCGCCGATAGATTCCGTAAGCGTAATGTTCCGGTGATATTGGGGGGCATTCACCCGACCATGATGCCTACTGAAGCTGCCGAACATGCTGATGTCGTTGTTATTGGTGAAGCCGAATCCATCTGGCCGCAGGTGCTTGCTGATGCCAAAGCTACAAAACTAAAACCGCAATACACCGCCAGTGATTTCCACCCCTTAACCGATCTCAGTACACCTCGGCGGGACTTGCTGAACCGCAAGGGTTATTTTTTTATCAATACCGTTCAAACCACGCGCGGTTGCCCTTTTGATTGCGAGTTCTGTTCGGTTACAGCTTTCTACGGGCGCACCTATCGAACACGGCCGGTCCCGGAAATTATCCAAGAAGTCGAACAAATGGATGGTAGCCACATTTTTTTTGTGGATGACAATATTGTGGGCAAACCCGCCTATGCCAAGGAACTCTTCCGAGCTTTAAAACCCTTGAAAAAGCAATGGTTCAGCCAGGCTTCCCTGAGCATTGTCAAAGATCGACAATTGCTCAAACTGGCCCGGGAAAGTGGCTGCGGCGGTCTTTTTGTGGGCTTTGAATCTTTGTCTCAGGAAACCCTTAAAGCCTATGGTAAATCTGTGAATCGGTCTGCCGAATACCGGGATGCTGTCAAACAAATTCACGATCATGGTATCGGCATTCAGGGATCCTTCATTTTTGGGGCCGACCAGGACGATAGCGCAGTCTTTTCAGATGTACTACGTTTTGTTGAAAAAGCCCATATTGAAGCAGCCATATTCTCAGTGCTGACACCCTTTCCAGGGACCGAAATTTTTTCATCTCTTCAACAAGCCAAACGAATCCTACATACAAATTGGGAACTGTATGACATGAACCATGTGGTCTTTAAACCCAAAATAATGTCGCCAATCCAATTACAGAACGGACTCGATTGGGCTTATAAAAAGCTATATGGATACCCATCGATTCTCAAACGGCTGTTTCCCTTTAAAAGAGGACCAATATTTTTTGGTGTTCAAAACATTGGCTTTAAACGTGCCTGGGCAAAAGCGCAACAACAAGGATTCAAGGATTCAAGGATCCAGGGGTTCAAGGGTGGCTAATTGCCGTCAGCTAAAAGTGTTCGTTGGATTATTTAGCGGACCATGCCGACGGCCAATAGCCGAAAACCCTAAACAACTCAACAAACTCAAAAAACACAATGAACTCAAAAAGCATTTAGTTTACTCATGAAACAATCCATAAACTGGCGCGTCTTTGCAATAGTTATTCAGCTTTGTCTGGTCCTACCAATTTCCGTGGCTGCTGATGAAAACGAGGTTTTGGCCCTGGATGAGGTACTGCTGCATTTGAAAACCAGACTGGAAACCCTTACCACCTTTATCGCGGAATTCAAGCAGGTTCAGAAAAATGAACTGTTTGCAGAACCGCAGATATCAGCAGGCACCTTATATTTTGACCGGGGTGGCAAGCTTTTAATGCAGATGCGCCAGCCAGAACCGTATTATATTTTGTTATCCGACGGAAAAATGATATCCGCTGCACCTGGATCACCTACACGTCAAAAAAGCCTACCCGGTGGCAAGACTTTCCTTCAAAAAATCCTGGATATGGGTCAGTCTGTAGATCAAATGAAAAAAAAGTTTCACATCCAAATAAACCATAATCCCAACGCAAATCTTTATGGGCTTAAACTCAGCCCCTTAAAAACCAATCGCCGCATGCCGTATTCAGAAATTCAGGCTGAGATAGATAGCCAAATCTGGCTGCCCGTAGAACTTAAACTGGTAGAACCCAGTGGTGATTCGGTTGATTTTGCTTTCCAGTTCACCGCCATCAACTCACCCTTACCCAAAGATATATTTGATATTGGTTCCATTGACACCCATTCTAAACCCTCAGATGACATGCATGAAAGCAAATAAAATCGGATTCATATATCCAGGTCAAGGCGCCCAGCATATAGGTATGGGGGCTGATCTTATGGATCAGTATCCTGAAACCCGCACACGCTTTGAGCAGGCCGACGAATTCTTGAATTTTTCGATCAAGGATCGTTGCTTTAATGGCCCTGCGGAATCATTGCATCAGGACCTGAATGCCCAATTGGGTGTCTACATAATCAGCAGCATTATAACGGACATATTAATCAAAAATGCTATTAAGCCAGATGTCTGTACGGGTTATAGTGCCGGATTCTACGCGGCTGCATATGCGGCTGGATGTTTTGATTTCTTGACCGGGCTGTCAATTGTGCAAAAAGCCGGAAAACTGCTGCTGGAGGTCGGCCAAGGATTTGAGGGCGGTATGGCCGTCATCTTTGGTCTAGCACTAGAACATATTCAATCCATTTCCCAAACCGTGGGCAACGTCGATATTGCCATTCAAAACACCTCCCGACAAATTATCGTATCCGGATTAAAGCCCAGCGTTGCCAGGGTTATAGAGGAAGCCGTGTCCGCAGGGGCTTTGGATACCGCTTGGCTTCCAGTGTCTACGGCTTATCATTCGCGTTATATGGCTGATGCCAGTCGATCTCTTTTAAAAGCCCTCGACAAGACCATGCTAAAGACCCCTAAAATCCGCCTTTATTCTTATTCCACCACCAAACAAATTAACAATCGAGACGACCTCATAAGGCACATGGCCATGCAGCTCAGCCATCCGGTATTATGGGTTGATTTGATTCATTTGCTAAGCCATAATCAGGTGACGACCCTGATTGAAGCCGGACCCGGCAATATGCTATCTCGCAGCATTCGTTGGATCGACCGACGTATACACGTGTTGGATACGTCGACGGCTGGTCGTGTTCAGAATATTATCCAGCGGTTTTCTAATAAATAGCATCAGCTATGAGCAATAATACTCAAGAATTGACTGCAACCCTGACCGATATTAAAGCCATATTGCCGCACCGGCCACCATTTCTTTTTGTTGATAAAATTCTTGAATACAATGACGGTCAGTCCATAATTACGGAGAAATATATCTCCGCCCGGGAAGATTTTTTAAAAGGCCATTTCCCCGGCCGTCCCATCATGCCGGGTGTTTTAATCTCCGAAGCCTTGGCGCAGACGTGTGGAATTCTGGTTGGGCTGATCATCAAAACAAAAAGTCCTGAGGCCAATGACATCTTGCCCACATTTGCCCTTACAACCATCGACATAAAATTTCAGATAGCCGTATTACCAGAATCCAGGCTCGTTATGCAGGCCTTGCTCCAAAAGCAATTTGGCGGCCTGCATCGCTTCAGTGTCAAGGCCACCGTCAACAAGGTAATTGTAGCCAAAGGAATCTTATCGCTGGGGGAAATCAGTACCCCCTAGATTTGATGATGATCATTGCGCGACAGACTTGATCAATTCCAACAATCGATGCTATATTGCAAAGCAGAATATAAATGATAAGGGAACATCCTAAAGCCATGTGCATAGAGCTACATACGGTAAGTTGCTTATAGCTGGTCGCTCACAGCTGAGTGCTGTTTCAAGGTTCGCGAGCACCCCGGTTGTCTTTCGATAACAATATTTCGTTTTAGACGATAAAAAAAAAGTGTAAGTACCATCCAGCCGACAGGGAGGTAATGAATAATGCCAAAATTGACTGCTATCTTGATGATCTTGTTTTTGTGCTTCCTGGGAACACCGCTATTGGCTGCAGCGACGGACGAGGATATCACCGTTCAGGCAGAGGGCCTCGGCATTTCCAAGGATGATGCCCTTTTAAAGGCCAAACGCAACGCTGTCGAAAAAGGAATCGGAACAGTTTTAATCTCCCACACCGAAATAAAGAATTTTGAACTTCAAAAAGACGTCATTCTCTCCAGAACCATCGGTTCAGTTAAAAAATATGATATTTTAAAAGAAAAAGCCGAAACCGATGGCACTGTCTTTGTTCAAATTAGTGCACTCGTTTCCATTGCCAGTATCAAATCCGATCTGGGCGCGCTTAAAATTCTGCTGGAATCCATGGACAAACCGCGCATGATGGTTGTGATCAAAGAAACTGACGGCAAAACTGCTGAAAATACAATTTTTACTTTTCTTAAGGAAAAATCATTCGATGTCGTCGATGCGGCTTCTGTGGCTGCACTGCTGAGCATGAAGGCCGAATTGATCGAAAGCGCTGTTCAGGGTGACGCCGGAGCCGCCGCCCAAATCGGGGCCGAAAAAGGAGCCGAGTATGTGATTGTGGGTTCGGTTACCAAGAGTTTGAAAGAAACAGCACTTCTCAAGCAATCTGGCATGATTTCCGGCCAGGCCAGTATTTCGGCTAAGGTCATCAATTGCTCCAATGCACGGGTGGTAGCCTCCAATACCGCCTCGGGGGCTGCCTACCATGTCTCTGGCAAGGTAGCTATGGCCAACGCATCCCAAAAAGCAGCTGAAAAATTAATGGACCGCAAGCTGTTTGAAACCATTGTGGCTTCATTTCAAGACATGATCAATAATGGATTCGCCCTCGATGTCACTGTAAACAATGTACCTAATTTTAAAACCCAGAAATCGGTACGGGCATTCCTGGGAGACCTACCCAATGTCGTTTCTGTTACCAAAAAAGCATTTGGCGGTGGCAAACTGCTCCTGACAGTCCTCTACAAGGGCAATGCCGACACGTTCAGCGAATTTGTTGATGGCAAGACTGCCGCAGACAAGGTGATATCGGTAACCGATATTGCTGCCAATAGCGTCATTATGCAGTTGGAGTGATCGGCTTGCATGTATTTGCAATCAACGCCATAGGAATTATCTTTACTAATGTATCCTGATCTCGAAACGTGAACTGCTAACTTCTAGGGTGGTAAAAATGAAAAGATTTGTCAGTTTCATTGGAATAATCCTTGTCCTGACTTTATTGGCTGTGCCAGCTTTAGCCGATTTCCAAAAAAACAAAATCGCCGTCCTCGATTTTCAAATGCAGGGCAAACAATATCAAAATAAAGACATGGGAGCCATTGTCGCCGAATGGCTGATCACAGCCTTGGTTAAGGAAGGCCGTTTTGATGTCGTGGAACGCCGATTGTTACAAAAGGTGCTGCAAGAACATCAACTGGCCATGTCAGGTGTAGTGGATGACAGCAGCATCTCCGAACTAGGCCAGATACTGGGTGTTAAAATCATCATCAGTGGTGCGGTGTTACATTTTCAAAACATCATGGAAGTCAATGCCCGCATCATCGATGTTTCCAATGGCTCAATTATCGCGGCCGAAAGCGTCAAGAGTTCATCGGCTGTGGGCTTAGAAGATCTGGTGGTCCAAATGGCGCAAATCATTATCAAAGACTTTCCCCTGGAAGGTTACATCGTTAGACGCAATGGGGACAAGGTTTCCATCGATCTCGGCAAAAAAGCTGGCGTCAAGATCGGTATGCGATTTATGGCATACAAGGAAGGCGATGTTATCAAACATCCCAAAACCGGCGAAGTTCTGGATGTGGAAATCATTGAAACCGGCAAATTAAAAGTAACTCGGGTTCGCGACAATATAGCCAATGCCGAAATCGTGCAAGAAGACATCCCTGGTGAAATTGTTTATGGCCAAATGGTCAAAAGCATCTCCCGGGGTTCTCAGTCAATTGGCAAATATAATATTTCCGCACCTGTATCCGGCGTTTATGCAGAATTAGCCGAATTTGACCCCTTGATCGAAGAAATTCGCCAAATGCGTGAAGAAAACAATCCCCAATGGAAAGTAAACTACAAGGTCTTTTTCCAGAAACTTGAACTCGTCTATGCCCGCAACCCCATGTCGCCAGAAGTTTTCTTCTATTATGCCAAAGGAACCCATGCCGGCAACGACATCGGCAAAGCCAACAAATACCTGGCCAAAGCGGTATACTACAATCCCAAATATTTGGAAGCCTACGAATTTCAGGGCGATATCAACTATGAATACGGATTGCAAACACCTAAAGCCCGTGCCAAGAGAAAAGTGGCGGTGATTGCCCAAAACGCCTATCAATCAGCCGCGGCCATCAGCCAAGACAACGAATACAAGGCTATGATGTATTACAAGATTGCCAAGGTCTATCTGGATTTGAATAGTGATGTGTTGACGGCAGATCAATTTAAGGAAAAGGCCATCTCGACGGCACCGAATAGCGAAGCCGCCTCGCTGGCCCAAAGTCTATAAATAAATCAGCAACTACCAGTAGAACTGGTGGTCGCTTAATTCTTCCGAAACTTAAAAAAACAATTTACGGATAGATCATGGTAGCAGAAATTATCAACATTGAAGAACGCGACCAGGCCCTGCAGGCAGTGTTGGAAAAGGTCATGCAGATGGTTCCGGAAAAAGATAGACCCGACCCCAGCCTGCAGCACTTTATTGCCTTTCGCCTCAAACTGGACGGCGAAATTGAAACCCGGTCATACCTGGTGAAAAAAATCGAAGAGATTATCCAATGCGCTTATACGGGCAGTCTTTACGATTTTCTCAAGGACGATCTTCAGGAAAAGGAATGTAGTGCCAAGCAGGATGATGGTGGGCCGCCGGACGTGGCCTGAAACAATTGCCTTCCCATCTTTCTTTTACGGAACAAACTAGTGTTCTGTCCCACATATAAATTGCCTAATACGCAAAAACAGAGACTGCATTGTTTAGAAATACCAAAATCATCAAAGGCTATTCTGGGAAACAATACTAGGGTTTTTGTTGATCCCGCCCCCGCTCCATCACATCCCTTCTACGCTCAGCGATGGTTTCCGCCTGAAGCGTCTGAAAATGGGCGCTATTCATCTTTCTTTCCAGCTCAATACCATCCGCATAGGTCATCTGAAAACCATCATCAATTAGTTTTTTATATTTACGAATCATATCGGCTGGGCAGGATTTGATGTCGTTGGCTATATCGAGGCAGGTGGATATCAAGTTTTCGGGTGCGACGACCCGGTTGACAAGCCCCCAGGCCAAAGCCTGCTTCGCATCGATGAAATTGCCGGTTAGGGAAACTTCCTTGGCACGATAAATGCCGATCAACCGCGATAGCTTCTGACTCAGCTCGGATCCGGGGATTATGCCAACGCGGGCATGCGTATCGGCAAATGATGCCCGTGTCGAAGCTATCAGAATATCACAAGCCAAGGCCAGCTCAAAACCACCGGTTATGGCCGGCCCATTTATGGCCCCGATCACTGGGCGGCCAAAAGCTGTAAACGGCGTTGTCAGGTTCACCCGTGCTTCCCGTTTTCGGGCCAACTCTTCAATCAAACCCTTGCCTTGAGCTAGCTCCTTTAAATCCAGGCCGGCGCAGAAAGCGCGCCCGGCGCCGGTTATGATGGCGACGCGTATGTCGGAATCATTGGCCAGATCCGCAAACGCTTCCTCAAGGGCATCCCGCAATTCGGTTGAAAGGGCATTCATGGATTTGGGTCGATTCAAGGTTAGCGTGGCTACCTGATCTTTCTTCTCAACCAATAATACAGATTCGGACATTTTTGGGATTCCCCCTTTCCATGTGGATATGCTTTGCAGAATCTAACACCTTATCAGGCTGTTAGGCTTTAGGCTTTAGACTTTTAGGCGCTAATGGCGAATTGCCCCAGGCGGATTGCAGCCTACAGTCTACAGCCTAAACACCTACAGTCTAATTAATATAAACGTATTTCCGTAATCTCATCCACCGTAATCCCCAGCTTGGCAGCCTCTTTCAAATAATAGGCGCGCGTATCAGCCGCCAAAACTTCAGGTGGGAATACACCCTTGATGTCGATCTTGTCGTTAACAAAAAGTTTGGTAAACAAAAATGCCGATTGCCCGGTAAGAAAAGATTCGTGCGTAATCCCGTGCTTCTCGAACGACTCCGTTAGTCCCGGAGCATTGATATAATTATCCAGACAAACAGATTTATCATCCTTGAAACCTTGCACTCGAATCAGATTGGCCCCTTCTTCCAAGGCCATGCCTTCGGATAGCGCCTCCCTTATGGTGTCCGGGTCAGACGGCGCCGGCGGTGTTAGCTGACAAACCAAATCAAGTGGAACGATTTTGTTTCCTTTGACGTCAATCGGCTTGGTGCCCAAAAGCCCCATGCGATAAAATGACTCGGCCAGATTGCAAGCCGGTCCCCCGTATTTAAAGTTGGCTCTTTTGAGCCCTTTGAAAAATAAGCCAAAGGTAACTGGCTCTTCGTGTTCATGATCCACCATTCTGCGCGGACCCAATCCACGAAAATCGATCATCTCAGGTGCGTTAAAGGGTGACACGTGCACAAATTCACCATTCTCAAAAGATATTGGTTCAGCAGCCATGTCGCCAAAGGCCGTTTCAGGTGACCACCAGAAGGGTATGAACCGATTAGTCCAGATGCCGTCATAAATATAAATGTCAATACTTTCGACCTCATCCAGTGTATCGACCGCATTTCTGGCAATTACATTTACCAAGCCAGGAGCCGAACCCGTGTTGATTAAGGCACTCAAACCGGCTTGTTTAAATTTCTCATCCAGCGCCAACTGGCGCTTGACCGCCCCTACAAAATCGATATCAACCACCGGTCCGGAGGCCATGTCCTGATAGTGCGTCCCATTTACAAAAGCAGCATTCATAACAGCCGGATTATAATCAGGTGGCAGTCCATTCACGATCAGATCCGCCCCTTTAGCTGCGCCTACAATATCGTCTGCAATACGGGCGTCCACCTTAACGGCCTCGGCTTTATCCAGCAGTTCTTCATATCGCTTGGCAGCATCAAAGTCATAATCTGCGCAGATAATTTTCGCGACATTCGGTTCTTCGTTTAAGCGCATGGCGATGGTTCCGCCTTGCGCGCCTGTTCCCATGACCATCACTGTTTTTGTCATAATTTTTTCCTAACATTCATTACATATTCTAATTTTTTTCATCATAGAAAGTTCAAACAATTAATTCCATCAATTTTATTGGAAAAAATTATTAGGCAAGTTCCGCCGCAACCTCAGATAACGTTTCATCCAACTTCTCAATGATAGTATCAATGGTTTCATAGCTGATGATGCCAGGGGGTTCGATGCGGTTGACCTTGGCATTATTCAGGGTGCCGCCGGTCATTACGCCCCGTTTGAAAAGGCCCTTGGAAACCGCCCAGCCCATCTCCGGGGTCGGATACTCCAGACCGATCAAGAAGCCTTTGCCGCGCACATCCACCAGGATTGCATGCTTTTTCTGGAGCCCGCGCAGTTTATCCATGATATAGGCGCCCTTCTCCTTGATCTGACCGGGTATGTCGTTTTCAACCGTGAATTTAATGGCTGCAATGGCGGCCGCACAAGCCAGCGGATTGCCACCAAATGTCGGCGAGCCCAGGACCCAGGGATTTTCCTTGAGTTCATCGGTCCAGAGATGCGGTCGGGCAATTATGCCGGTGATGGGCATGACGCCCCCCCCAAAGGCTTTACCAAATGTCATGATATCCGGCACCACACCATAATCTTCGCAAGCCCAAAGACTGCCGGTGCGTCCCATACCAGTCTGAATTTCGTCAAAGATTAAAAAGACATCGTATTTGTCACAAATTTCGCGTAATTGCTTCAAGTATCCTTCCGGCGGCAAAACAATTCCGGCCTCTCCCTGGATCGGTTCGACGATCATCCCGGCCACGGTCTCACCCACGGCAATCAGATTTTTTATAGCCGCTTCAGCTGCCGCAGCGTCCCCAAAAGCCACATGCTGAACACCCTGAATGATTGGTAGATACGGTTTCCGGTAGGTGCCTTTTCCAGTTGCGGAAACAGCACCAAGGGATTTACCATGAAAACCATTAACTGTGGAAATGTAGTAATGCTTGCCGGAAGCCAGCCGGGCAAGTTTTAAGGCCATCTCTACGGCTTCGGCACCGCCATTACAGAAAAAAGCATATTTGAGATCGCCCGGCGTGCACATGGAAACCAGTTTTGCCAGATAACCCCGCAAGGGATCCACGAGTTCCTGGCTGTGCAGGGCATAGCGGTTGAGTTGGGCCTGAACCGCCTTAACAATCTCAGGATTGCGGTGACCGGCCGTATAGACGCCAAAACCACCCAGGCAATCGATGAATTCGTTACCGTGGGTGTCCATGAATGTTTCCTGGGAGTCTTGCCATTCCACAAAGGCGGCATCCGTGGAAACCGATTTGCGATATTCCAACCATCCTGGATTGACATGTTCGTTAAAATTTTGGATGGAATCAGACACAATCCGATCTTTTTCATCCGCTTCCAACTCATCTTTTAGAATATAGTCCAGAATTCGTGAAGACTCCTTCAGCACATCTTCTTTATAGGCAGCCATTTTTCCCTCCTCATAAAAAATCCATTAATTTTTTACGGTTCTATTATTGTTTGGATTCAATAAGTTTCCAATTGCCTGAATATAAATTCATAAACTCAGGCCCTTTCTCAAAAATTCCTTAATCGTAATGGGTCGAATCTCGTAACCATTTGCTCGAACCGCGCGACACGTAACTCGCAACTCGTAAATGCTACACCGTTTTGTCCCGATGTATGATCTTACCTTCGAACATGGTCACCAATACTTTAACATCCGCAATTTCTGTCTCTGGAATCTTGAATAAGTTTTTTTCCAAGATTACCAAGTCGGCCAATTTGCCTGCTTCAATGGATCCGGTTTCCTGCTCTAAAAAATTGGCATAAGCACCGTTGATGGTAAAACTGGCAAGCATGTCCGCCAAGGTCATCCGCTCTTCTGGGCCGAGAATCTCCTGCGGGTTCGTCTCTCCAGGCTCACAACGGGTCACGCCCATCTGGATCCCCAACAGCGGCGGGCTGGGCACCTGTACGGGGAAGTCGCTGGCCGCTGCCAGCAGAATGCCGGCCCTGGCCAGACTTTGCATGGGATAGGCTTTTTCGGCCCGCGCGTATCCCAAATAGCGAGCTTCAATATCCCGGAAATAGTCTCCCTTCACATGCCAAAATGGTTGCGGAACCCCGATCACATTTAGCTTTGCCATGCGGGGGATGTCGGCTCGGTCAACAACGTGTAAATGCGTAATCAGGTGTCTGGAATCCATTTTTCCGTTCTTCATTTGGGCCTGCTCAAGAGCATCCAGAGACATACGCAATGCCGCATCGCCAATGACATGGATGTGAACCTGTAGGCCTGCCTTGTCAGCTGCCGTTATGACGTCATTCAAGGCGTCCGGATCCCAGAGGGGAATCCCATGGCTCTCCGGCAAATGGGCATAAGGTTCCAAAAGATAGGCGGTCCCACCCTCCACCACACCATCTACAAAAACTTTGATACCGGCTATTTGAAAGTTCGGATGCTGCTGCTTGCACACAGCGGCAATGGATTCAAGCTGATTCACGCCGGCTGTTGGATCGGTGAGGACTGTTCCACGGATGCGCACGGTTAGCAAATGTTCCCGGGCCATGTCGGCAAAAGCCTGAATATTGTTGCGCAAGCCCCCGAATCCATTTAGCTGGCCGTCCGCATCCGGCAAGACCAATAAGGGATCGTGGACGCTTGTTATGCCGATCCTGGCAGCCTCTTGCATAAAATTTCGGATGCAGCATTTTATTTGGTCAACCGTAAATGACGGTAAAACATTTTGGAACAGGTCCCGGGCAGTTTCACGAAAGGTCCCGCTGGGCTCGCCGGTCTGCGGATTTTTTTCAATCAGACCCCCGGGTGGATTGACGCTTGCTTTGGAAACACCGGCCAACTCAATCGTTTTGGAGTTCACCCATGCAAAATGTCCGTCTTCGGATGTTAATGACACAGGCCTGTCGGAAATAATGGCATCCAGATCTTCTTTGATGGGTCCAGCCGGCCCAAAAAATTCGTTTTGCCATCCGCTGCCGTAGATTACCTCGTTTTGTGGATGGGTATCTGCAAACTGCTTAACCACCGATAGAATTTCGGCTTTGGAACTCAAGTTGTAAAGGTCGGCTTCGGCTTCGGGATTTGGGGTGTCAGAAACATGGGCATGGCTGTCGATAAAACCCGGCAAAACCATTTTTCCATGCAGATCAAAAACCTCGGTATTCGGGCCGATAAGCGTCTCAACCTCTTGATTATCGCCGACACGCACAATGCGGCCATTATGAACTACCAGGGCCTGGGCCCAGGTTCGCTTGCTGTCCAGCGTATAGATTGCTGCGTTTTGTATAACTGTATCAGTCTGTGGCATTGCTTACCTTTTGGTGATTTCTTCTAATAGCCCTTGCTAAGATCATAAATCTGTGGGTAACTCGACCTAAGGATTATGTCAAGAAAATTCTTGACTTATTAATCGAAAATTGTAAATTTAGAGCCTATACATTACGTAATTAGATTATATTTACAAAAATTAAATCGAAAAGAATAAATCTTATGCAGAAAAACGGCAACAACAAAGGTAGACCCGATCCGCTGGATTGCAAGATGATCCACCTGCTCCAAAAAGACGGCCGCATGTCCAATACCGCCATGGCGCAGGCACTCGGCATCTCGGAATATACAGTCAGAACACGTCTAAAAAAAATTATAGACAGTGGGATTATTCGAATTGTTGCCAGGGCCAATCCGATTGATTTAGGGTTTGCATTGTCCGGCAATTTGAAAATTCGCATCGATCTAAAAATGACCAAACAGGTACTCGCAAAATTGTCAGAAATAGACGAATTGGTCTGGATAGCACTAACAACAGGTGGTACCGATCTAGATGTAGATTTTGCAGTGCGCTCCATGCGTGAGCTTCAGTCATTGATATTCGATAAAATAAGTAATATTGAAGGTGTATTGTCCACGGAAACATCCCTCATGGTGGACCTTGTCAAAGATAAGAATGATTATGGGACAGCATGGGACTAAAAAAGTACGGATGATCATTGAATTTTGAGGAAAGGAGAAAACTTATGAGAATTATAAAAATCGATATGAACAATCAAGACATTAAGGATATTGACGTACCCCAGGAATACATGGGGCTCGGCGGCAGAGGCTTGACTTCTTTGATGATCAACAAGGAAGTGCCACCCACCTGCGATCCATTGGGACCGGATAACAAGCTGATATTCGCACCCGGATACCTGAGCGGTACAAGTCTAGTTAATACCAGTCGCCTTTCCGTTGGCGCCAAGAGTCCCTTGACCGGCGGGATTAAAGAGAGCAATGTCGGCGGAACTGTGGCCGTAGATTTGGCTCACCTGGGAATTACGGCCGTCATCGTAGAAGGCAAACCATCCGATGATGCCAGTTATTTGTTAAAAATCGACATCGATGGCAAAGCCGAACTCATCGATGGCAACGCTTATAAAGGGCTACGGACCTATGAGTTGGTCAAACAACTCAAGGAAGCCCATGGCGAGAAAAACAGTATCACCTGTATTGGTCCAGCCGGAGAATTTCTGTTGACCTCAGCTTCTGTTCAGACAACTGATGCGGACGGCCGCCCCTGTCGGGCCGCCGGTCGTGGCGGCTTGGGTGCCGTCATGGGCTCCAAAGGACTTAAGGCCCTTATCGTAGCCCAGGGGGGCAAGCTTACCGATCCACTTTTGGATATGGACGCCTTCAAAGCAGCAGCCCGCAATTTTGCCAAAGCCGTCAAAGATGACGAAGGTACCGAGGATCTGGCCCAATTGGGTTCCGCGAGTTTGGTGGCATCCATCAATGCCGTGGGGGCCTTCCCGACCCGCAATGCACGCGAGGGACAGTTTGATGAAGTCGAAAAAATAACCGGCGAAACCATGGCGGAAATCATTAAATCCCGCGGTGGCAAAAACGCTCACATGGGCTGCGCCCAATGTATTATCCGTTGCTCCAACGAATATGTGGATGAAAAGGGCGACTATGTCACTTCCTCCCTGGAATATGAAACCATCTGGTCCATGGGCGGCATGCTGTGTAATAGTGATCTGGATTCCATCGCCAAACTCGATTTTTTGTGTGACGATATCGGACTCGACACCATCAGCACTGGTGTTGCCATTGCCGTGGCCATGGATGCCGGTCACAAGCCGTTTGGGGATGGCCAGGCAGCCATCGAGATGGTCGAGGCAGTGGCCCAAGGATCCGATTTCGGCA
The DNA here is from genome assembly GCA_964633115.1 of uncultured Desulfobacterales bacterium. GTDB lineage: Bacteria > Desulfobacterota > Desulfobacteria > Desulfobacterales > B30-G6 > B30-G6. Next base: position 17,105 of record CAZWEO010000027.1, on the reverse strand, counting down.
AAATCATCGGTAATGGGCCGGCTGCTGTCGGGAAGCATTTTAAGCACGAGCGGGTGCCCGTGATGAAAAATCAGAGCATGGCCGCCTACGATCCCCGGGCCTTACAGGGTATGGCTGTTACTTATGCAACCTCACCCATGGGGGGTGATCACACCGCCGGGTGGGTCGTGGCCGACAACATTGCCGACTGGGGTGGAAAACTGGATCCTTTTAAGGCCGAGGGACAGGTCGAGAACTCTCGCAACAGCCAGGTACATATGGCCGTGGTGGATACCGTCGGTATTTGCGATTTTGCCCAATCCGGATTTGCCGCCGGGATCGACAATGCCTGCCACATGGTTACCGCCAAGTCAGGTAAGCCCTTTAACGAAGACGATTGGAATAAGCTGGGCAAACGAATCATCAAAGCTGAACTCGAATTCAACCGCAAGGCCGGCTTTACCAACAAGGACGACCGACTGCCCAAAATGTTTTATGAGGAACCGCTGCCACCGCATAATAAGGTCGTTGTCATCAGCGATGAGGAGATGGACAAGACCTTCGATTTCTAATGAAGATAAAAATAAGACTATACGGAACTCTGGGAACTCATATCTCCGGCCATGATCCCCTCAATGGTATGGAGCTAGAGATTCCCGATGATTCCACGGCCGGTGACCTGATTGACCATCTGGATATCTCTAGAAAAAAAGTGGGCATCATCTCGGTTGATGGAAATCTGGTCAAAAAAACACAACCATTGTGTACTGGTAATGTGGTGCGTATTTATCGGCCTATTGCCGGCGGATAATTCTCTAAATCTTCTATGAAATAAAATTGACCATTTGAATGTGACATCCAATGGTTGTTACGGATCTCATACTTTGGTGTAATTATGCGGAAAGTCAAATTAGCTGCCACCCAAATGGCCTGTACCTGGAATTCAGCCGAAAATCTCGACCGGGCTGAAAGGCTGATCCGCCAAGCAGCGGATCAGTGTGCCAATATTGTGTTAATCCAAGAGCTATTTGAGACGCCCTATTTCCCCATCGATCAAAACCATGACCATCTTAAACTCGCCAAGCTTGTCGAAAATCATCCCACAATTAGGCGCTTCTCGCAGCTGGCCCGTGAACTGGATGTCGTTCTGCCCATCAGTTTCTTTGAAAAAACCAATCGTGTAAAATTTAACGCATTGGCGATCCTAGATGCCGATGGGAAAATGCTTGGCGTTTACCGAAAAACACACATTCCCAATGATGTCGGCTATCAGGAAAAACTCTATTTCAGCCCGGGTGATACAGGTTTCCGTGTTTGGAAAACCAGATTTGGCAAGATCGGCGTTGGCATCTGTTGGGATCAATGGTTCCCTGAAACCGCAAGGTGCCTGGCCCTCAACGGTGCTGAAATGTTATTTTTCCCAACGGCCATCGGTTCGCAACCCGGCGATGAGGCTCGTGATTCCAAAGATCATTGGCAACGCGTCATGCAGGGGCATGCTGCAGCCAATATCATGCCGTTGGTGGCATCCAATCGCATCGGCCTGGAAAAAGGGGAGCAATTTGACATGACCTTCTATGGATCTTCCTTTATTACCGATCACACCGGTGCTAAAGTAGCCGAAGCCAATCGGACGGATGAAACCGTGCTGACGGCCGAATTTAATTTGGATGAAATTCGCGAGTACCGTGAGACCTGGGGAATTTTTAGGGATCGCCGGCCATCTATGTACGGCCCACTTTTGACCATGGATGGCAATAATAAATAACCTGAATTAACCTGACTTTGATATTTATTAAATGAAAGGTTACGGATTAACATCAAATATATATGAGGAGTCAGAAGGCAGAATTCAGGAGACAGAATAAGCTTTAAAATGTAAGCTTAAACCGAAATTCGGTGTCGACTTCTAAGCCTACTGACATCCCAGCTTAATAGCTTGGCAGATGAAGCCGTATCGTCGTTATGCTTATGGCATTCTGAATACTGACTTCCGACTTCTAAGTAATCAATTTTCGATGTTAGATAAAGCAACTAGTTAAGTCTTTTTCTCTAGTAACGTTGCGAAATGCTCAAATAAATACAAGGAGTAGTAGATTTGCCGCTCGATATAATTGACAATGCCATCACACCCGGAAGCCCTTTTGGCCTCAGTGATGAGCCCATGTATTCAGGGGTTCTCAGTTTTATGCGCCGCAAGTATACAAAGGATCTAAGCGGCGTGGATGTGGCCATCAGTGGTGTGCCCCTGGACCTGATGACCACCAACAGACCCGGCACACGACTGGGTCCGGCAGCTATCCGCAAAGCATCGTCCAATCTGGCCTGGGCACCGCCGTGGCCCTGGCCTCTCGATCCTTTCGAACGCCTGGCCGTGATCGATTATGGCGACTGTATATTCGATCCGGGTAAACCCGATACCATTACAGAAGCCATTGCCGATCACGCCCGTAATATTATTGTAAAAGGCGTTTTCATGCTGACCCTGGGGGGTGATCACTATGTCACCTATCCCCTGTTAAAGGCCCATGCAGAAAAATTCGGGAAGTTGTCGCTGATCCATTTTGATGCCCACTCAGACACCTGGGAAGAGGATGATAAACGTGTTGACCACGGCTCCATGTTTTATCATGGTGCCAAAGAAAAATTGATCGACCCGGCAAGATCCGTCCAGATCGGTATTCGCACCACCAATGAGAGCACCCATGGATTCAATATCCTGCACGCTCCCCTGGTTATGAATAGCAAGGCTGAAGATGTGGTCAGGAAAATAAAATCGATTGTGGCTGACCATCCTGTTTATCTTACGTTTGATATCGACTGTCTGGATCCGGCGTGTGCCCCAGGAACAGGTACGCCGGTGGTTGGTGGGCTGACGTCATTGAAGGCTCTCGAAATATTACGCCTACTGACCGGAATTCGCTTTGTAGGCATGGATGTGGTCGAAGTCAGCCCGCCCTATGATGTCAGCGAGATTACGGCCTTGGCGGCAGCTACCATTGCTGCAGAATTTCTGTGCCTTTTGGCAGCGGATAAAAAGCCCACAATTTAAATTTGGTCCGAATGAGACAATCTGTAATCGAAAGAAAGGTAAAACAATGAAAAAGCTTCTTGTGCTGGGAGCAGGTGCCCAAGGCAGCACTGTTGCCAAAAGAATGAACGAAGAACCCAATGTCTCCGAAATCATTTGTGCCGACTATGATGAAGCTGCCGTCAAAGAGATGGAACAGACTCTTGATAAAGCCAAGGCGCTGAAGTTAGACGCTACCCGGGTGGAACATATTGTCCAGGCAGCACAGGGAGTTGACCTGATGGTTAATGCCCTGCCAATCGTACTGGCTCCCAATGCCCTTGAAGCAGCGCTTCAAACCAAAGTGAACTATCAGGACTTTGCTGCGGCAGAATTTGAGAACTTGGATTTTGACACCGGCATCGAACTGCTGCTGACCGAATGGAGCAAGAAGTTTGAGGCCGCTGGGCTATCCGCCCTCATCAGTACCGGTTCTGCACCGGGTCTGGCCAATGTCATCACCCGCGAAACCACGGAACAGATGGATACTTGCGACACGATTCAGATTCATTTCTACGAAGGCATTTGGGCCAAGAAATTTCTGCCTTTCTGGTGGTCTCCCGAAGTTGCCCTCGGTGACATGAGCTGCCCGGCCTATTGTTTTGAAAACGGACAAATGAAAGAGACCGAGCCTTTCAGCGGGGCCATGTGGGTGAAGTTCCGGGGTATCGACAAGAAAATTAGAACGGTTGAGCATGCCCATGACGAGCCGGTCACCATGGGGCTCCTGGCCGACACATATCTCAAAGGCGCCCAAAACATCTATTTCAAATACGGCGGATTTGGTGTGGATTTTGCCGAACCGCTCTACCGCATGGGCCTTTTGTCCCATCAACCAGTAGATGTAAAGGGCACCAGCATTGTTCCCATGGACTTGGCCTTGAAGCTGACGCCGCCGGCACCCAAGTATACCCATGAAATCAAGGCTATTTTGGATGAGGGTCTTGTGGCAGAAGAAGGGGCTTTTCTGGTACGCGTGGATGGCACCAAAAATGGCAAGCCGCTACGCATTGACAACTACGTCAATGCCCCGGGAGTTTACGAGGCCTTTGAGAAAGCTGGCCTGACAGCTGAAACTTATTTAACCGGACAATGCGGGGCGCTGTTCACCAAGATGTTTGTCAACGACAAGATTCATCAAAAGGGACTGTTCCCGCCCGAGGTCTTCGATGATGGGCAACGGGCCTACTATCTTAATGAAGCTGCCAAGCTGGATATTACTGTAGACCAGATAGTCGAAAAACGCCTATTCTAATAATAAAAATCCCGCAGTAGCCCGTGGGATTTTTATTATTCAATTTCTATCTCACCAAAATCATAACGTTCTTTGACGTACTCCAGAATGGTGGAGACTTCTGTTTCGATAACACCTTCTATGGTATTGACGATATCGATCAATTCTTTGAGTTCTGTGGTCGATTTGACATAATACTCGGTGTCAAAGTCCCAGTTCCCCATGATGCGACCGATAAAATAGAGTGAATCAATTTTCTTCAAGTCCTCGGCAACTTGCTTAACGGATTTGATGTCTGCTTTGATGCGGATGCTGCCCTCGATCCCGAATCCCAGCTTCAATGGATTCACCATGGCGACCACCTGAACATAATCCTCTTTGGTGAGTCGCTGTAAGCGGTAGCGGACAGTTGTTTCCGATATTCCAGCTTTTTTAGCTATTTCCGTATTTGCCATACGGCCATTTTTTTGCAGCAGCCGAATGATTTTTACATCGATCGCATCAACCTGCTTGGGCATACGAATCATTCCTTTATTTGAACGAGGGAATCACCATAAACACTTATCGCCATATTATGCTTGACTTTCGTATTATTTAATCTATTATTTAGCGAAATTCAATAAATAAGTTCATATTTCGCAAATCACGGCCTCAAGGATCATCGCTTGGGGCCGCTTTGCTGCCACCAAAAGAATAGTCAGCCATGCCCAAGCTCGGAAAATTTCATTTTAAACAGGTCATTTTGTTGGGGACCCCGCTTTTAGCCGGCCTTATATCAGAATTTTTAATGATTCTGGCAGATTCAGCCATGGTGGGCCGCTTGGGTACCGAGTACCTGGCCGCCATCGGAATTGCCAGCATGTACGGCGAGCTGTTGTGGGTGATTGTGTGGCCCATGGCACCCGGAACCCAAACCCTCGCATCTCGGCGATTCGGCCGCCAAAAAAAGAACGCAGGCCAGGATGACCATGTTGTAAAAGACCTAACTCAAAAAACAGGGGATGTCCTGGACAATGCCATTGTGGTGGCCGTTGCCGTAGGTCTAGCAGCCATTATGATTGCTCTATTTTCCAAAAGCATCCTGAGCCTATTGCTGGATGATGATGCCTTGATCCCTTTAGCCCAAGGCTACATATCGACGCTCAAGTGGCTGATGCCCGTGGCTGGTATCTTTTATGCAATTTATGGATTTCTGGCCGCTATCAACCAGACCAAGGTTATCATGGTCGCCACCATTGGTCTGAACGTCCTCAACATACTTTTTAATTACATCCTGATATTTGGAAAATTCGGTTTTCCCGCCCTGGGCATCGTGGGTGCCGCCCTGGGAACGGTTCTGGCCCAGGGTCTGGGAACTCTTTTTCTGGTACTCTATGTTTTGCTTGCCCCCAGCATCAAGGTCTATGGGTGCCTGCAATTCAGAAACCTGCACTGGGATATTTTTCTTGATCTGTTGCGTTCCACCGGTCCAATTATATTCCAACTGGGTATCGCCTTATTATTGTTTCTTTACTATGAAACCATCGTCGCTAATATCGGCACGCTCTATCTGGCCGCCACCCATATCGTTTTCACTGTGTTTGTCCTAAAACGCGCGATTTTAGGCGGGTTTGCCGAAGGTGGCGCCATATTGGTGGGCAATGCCTTGGGAGAAGGACAAGAAAAGGAAGCCGTGCGCTTTGCCTATGCCACAGAATTTATGGCCATTGCCATCGGAACGGTACTATTTGTCTTCATCCTGATTTTCCCCGAACAGATCGTGCGTGTTTTCAATCCTGAAACTGAACTCGTGGGCGTGGGGTCCAATGCCCTGCGGTTTTTTGCTGTCTTTATCTTTATCGAAGCTATCGGCTTTCCCTTTGAAGTGATTTTCACTCACAACGGCTGGGGACGTTTTGTATTGATCTCAGAAATAATCACCAATTCGGCTTTTGTGGTCGGACTAACCCTTATATTGACCTTAGGATTTGGATTTGGGATTTACGGTGCCTGGAGCGCCTTTGCTGTATACCTGGTGTTCCACTCCCTGTTTATGTTTGGTGGTTTTTTCTCCAAGAAATGGCTTAAAACTGAAGTGGATAGTGAATATATGGAGATGGAACCATTGCGACCAGCTTTATCACGCTGAAATAAAATCGTTGCACGATTTAATAAAACGCGACTCTCTCACCATAAAAAGGATCTTATCAAACAATTTGAATTCATCCCGCGATGCTAGAGTTCGACGAGGAGTTTTGCTGAGTCTCACTCGAAGGCCTCAGTCGAGTCGCAGCGGGGAATTCAAATTAAAGGAATCAAAAATGGATAAAGTGACTTGCATTGTGGTGGGTGCGGGCCCTGCCGGATCGGCATGTGCCCTGGCACTGGCCCAGAAAGGTATTGAAACTGTTCTTTTGGAGCGTGGTCGTACGCCGGGCGAAAAGAATGTGTCCTCTTTTACCTTATATATCTCCGTGCTCGAACAATTGATTCCCAATTTCAGGCAAGATCTTCCCGTGGAAAGAAATGTCGTACGCACCGATGCGGTTTATCTTGGAAAACATGACACCAAGTCACTGCAAAGCTACAACTACCATTATATCGACAATCCCATGGCTTTTACAGCCTTCCGCAGGAGATTTGATTCCTGGCTGGCGCAGAAAGCCGTTGCTGCCGGTGCACAGCTCATCGGCAGCATGAAGGTGACTGATCTGATTAAAGATGGAGAACAGGTGGTTGGGATTAAGGTGGACGAGGAGGAACTGTACGCCGACGTTGTTGTGGGTGCGGACGGGTTTCATTCCATTGTGGGTGAGAAATCCGGATTGATCCAGGCTTGGCCGCCTGAAAGGTGTTTTTTGGCTGTCAAGGAGGTTCTCGATCTTCCCGCCGAGGTCATTAACGAACGGTTTCAGCTGACAGATGGCATCGGATGTGAACAAGGCATCTACTGCTACAAACTGAATGAACTGGATGTGTTTTCGGCGACCCTATACACCAACCTGGACAGTGTTTCCCTTGCCGTTTTCGCCCGTCTGGACGAGTTGCAGAAAAAGAATGTCCAACTGCATGAAAAACTGGACACACTCAAGCAGCATCCCTATTTTTATAATCTGATTAAGGATGCCGCACTTCGTGAGTATCAGGCCCATATTCTACCCGACGGTGGCCGTATAAAACCGAGCAATCTTTACGGCAACGGTGTACTGCTGTGCGGGGATGCCGGTGGTATCACCGATACCGAATCCGGTATGGGGATACCCACCTGCATGCTGTCCGGAATGATGGCAGCGGAAACGATCGAGGAGGCCGTCAAAAAGCATGACTTCAGCAAAAACAGCCTGAAAGAATATTTGAAATACCTGGACTCCACCGCTCTCCTGGACATGATTCATACAAGCCGTAAGGAAAGTGATTATTTCGCCAGTAATTCCCGATCAAAAATACCGCAACAGCTGGAAACTGCGGCAGGCATTTACAACCAATATTGGGAAACAGATGTGGACTATCTTTCCAAACACTCTTTTTCACTATTAGGGGAATTGTTTTTGGGTCTGGGTCGATACCATCTACCTGCTTTCTTATGTTGGCCCCTCACAGCATTGATAATGCTATTCCGTTTTCCGGCCAGATTGGTTGCAATCATCAAAAGAAAGCTAAGGAGCCGCTATTATGAGTGGAAAAAGCAGCCTCTCCGTCGATGAGAAAATGGCGAGCGTCAAAATCAAAATCGACAAGGAAGCCCATATCATTGTAAAAAAGGAATGCTGCCGCGACTGTAAATCCCGTCCGTGCTTGATTATCTGCACAGCCGAGAACTACCAGTGGGATCAAAATAAAGACGAACTCGTATTCAACTACGATGGCTGTCTGGAGTGCGGTGCCTGCCGCATTATCTGCCCCCAAGACGCTATTGATTGGTCCTATCCCCGGGGCGGATATGGCGTGAAATTTCGTTTTGGCTAAATCACTGAAAACCAAATTGCCAGTTCAGAATTTCAGAATTTCTAAGGCAACCATCTCGAAACAATAAGCTGGTGGAAAGGCGGGTCAGATGACATGAGATGTACAATCCATCAGCGCTGTTCGAACTCGCCATAAGGGGTCTTAACATCAGCGCCGACCACCTGGTTAAATTCAATTAAATCCATCATGATCATATTTGCATATCAAAATGGAATTGTAAGGCGCTGATGCAAAGATCCCTACACGGCTCAAACAGCGAAAATCGTTGATGGATTGTACATCTCATGTCACCTCTGTAGGAAAGCCGAAAGTTGAGTTATAGGTAAGTAACATATAAGCTCTATAATGGAATACGTTTGAAAGGATCAAACCGTGGAAGCAAAATTCAGCCTTTTATCTGAATCCGAGAAAACGAGCATTCATGAGCAATCACTACATATCTTGTCCCAAACAGGTGTACGCATCGGTTCTCACAAAGGGCGTCAGTTGCTTGCCGAAGCGGGTGCAGAAATTTCAAAAAGCAGCGATGTGGTATTATTTCCCCCCGAACTGGTAGAGCGGTCGCTGGCAATGGCTCCAAAACAATTCAGCCTGGGCGCCCGCAGGCCCGGTTGGGATCTGCACATGAATACGGGCGAATCTACGCTTCTGTTAAGTGGCGAGGGAACCCATGCCATAGACCGGCAAACAGGCGCAATTCGAGATTCAACCTTTCAAGACTGGCTGAGTGCAACGCGCTTGGCAGATGCCATGGACGAATTTGGACTGTACTGGAAAATTGTGGAATTAACCGACCGAGGTGATGATGCCGTCGATTACGTCGACTATTTAATTCATCTATTCGCGAATTTCTCCAAACACATTCAGGATTCCACCAATTCCATCGAGCAGAGTCGCTGGCTTTTGGAAATATTGCAAATCATTTTTGGTTCCAAAGAAGCCATTAAAGCCAAAAAACCTTTTTCTTCAGTATTGTGCCCGCAATCACCACTAATGATTGATCAACACTACACCGATGCCTATTTGGAACTGAGCGGCTGGGGCATCCCCGTGGCGATCATGCCCATGCCGCTGATGGGTGCAACGGCACCGGCCAGCTTGATCGCGACCCTCATTACGGCCAATTGCGAAATACTGGCCACCCTCTGTTTGGTGCAAGCCGCCGATCCAAATACACCGGTGATCTATGCGCCGGTATCTTCGTTGATGGATCCTCGCACCGGTTTGGTAAAGAGCGGTTGCATCGAGGAGGCCTTGATATGTGCCGCGTCTGTTGAAATCGCCCGATTTTACGGGCTGCCCTCAGAAACATCCGGCCTGGAAACGGGCAGATTTAGGTTGAACGTTCAGTCCAGTTATGAAACCGCCTTGACGGGTCTCCTGCCGATGCTGGCCTCTCCCGATATCATGCTCGGTGCGGGACTGATTGGTGGGGCCTTGGTTCTCAGTTTAGAACAGCTGGTCATTGACGCCGAGATATACAAAATAGGCCGTCGCGCCCACCAGGGGATTGCAAGCGATAAAGACAAGTGGATGCGGGAAATTTTTGAAAAAATCGAACCGGGTGCCCATTTTATCGATCATCCTACAACCCTCCAGGCGGTCCGGAGCGATGAAATGTTGATCAGCCGTTTGGAGGTCTATGGCGGCTTAGAAGAATCCGCCAGTCTCAGTGACACGGATATCGTTGATGCGGCCCGAAAAAAAGTCGATAAAATATTGTCCGCTTATCAACCCTTGCCACTGGGTGACGATGTGGAACGGGAGTTGCGGAGGATTAAAAGGAAAGCGGTTTAATTACTTATTTCTCTGGAAACGCCGGTGCCCCCGCATACTTGACATAGCGGACCAGCAGCGATGTTTCGGTTTTCGTAATTCCTTCAATTTTATTAATCTTGTCCATCAAGTGGCCGAATTCTGCCTGGGAGTCGACATAATATTCCGCGTCGAAATCCGTTGACCCTACCAGCTGGGCAATATACCAGATCTCATCCAGCCGGCTCAGAGCCTTGCCAACACTTTCAAGCTCCTTCTTATGGGCCTGGATTCTCAAATTGCCCATGATGCCTGATTTCAGCTTGAACGGATTGACAATGGCAATCACCTGGATACGCTCATCCTGAATTAAATCCTGCAACCGCTTCCTCACTGTTGCTTCAGAGATGCCAAGAATTTTGGCTATTTCGGTGTTGGGTATCCGTCCGTTTTTCTGAAGCAAACGAAATATTTTATAATCAACATCCCTATTATCATTGCCCATGAGTTCCCTTTCGTATGCGGTTAAATCATTTGGGTTGGGGTGATATGGCCGCATTTCATAAGATTGGCTGCCATTCTATTAGCACCGGAAACTTTCTTTGGTCAAGTGGAAATCGATATTAAATGATCTAAATCGCAAACAATAAGCTATTTCATTGCTATATATCGTGAATTATTATTGACTTTCGAATATTGATTGGGTACTTTCTTTTTAATTTCCAACTATAACATCCTTTAAAATGACTGGGGGATCATATGAACCCGACCTCGCTTGACACGTCAAACCTAACCTTCGGTTGGGAGCTCAAAACTTTATCACGTGATGCCTTGGATAAAATTCACGCTTCCACCCTGGATGTCTTGGGCACCACCGGTGTCCGCGTTGACTCATCTGAGGCCTTGGGAATCCTTAAAAGGGGCGGTTGCTCGGTGAATACAAAAACCGGTGTCGTAAAATTTCCAGACCATCTTGTCATGCAAGCCTTATCCATGTGTCCCAATCAGATATTACTGGCCGGCCGTAGCAGCCAATATGATTTTATAATGGGTGGCAGAAAAGTGGGATTTACGACCTTTGGGACGGGTGTCCAGACTGAGGATCTGGAAACCGGCGAAATCAGGGACTCCACCAAAAAAGATGTCGCTCAAATAGCACGGTTAACCGACGCACTGCAGCATATGGACATCCTGTCTTCACCGGTGGCAGCCAGGGATAAACCGGACAGCTCTTATGATTTGCACATGTTTGAAGCGGCCTTATTGAACTGTAGCAAACACTATGATTGCGATGCTGAAGATGGCGACCGCGCCCATAAAATGATTGAGATGGCAGCGGTCGTTGCAGGCGGCATGGATGCCTTAAAAAAACGCCCCTTGCTTTCTCTGTGTGCTTGTCCCACCAGCCCATTGCAGCTTATCGAAACCTGTGCCGATGTCATTGTGGAAGCGGCCAAACATTGGGTACCCATCAATGTTCTCAGCATGGTCATGGCGGGTGCCACCAGTCCGATTTCTCTTTCGGGCGCATTGGTAACCCATAATGTTGAAGTTTTGTCCGGGATTGTTCTGGCCCAGATGACCAATGCGGGCACCCCCGTTATTTATGGTAGTTCTTCCACCACCTTTGACATGCGCCATGGCACCGCCGTTGTGGGTGTACCCGAAATGGCCATGATCAGCGCCGCAGCGACCGACCTGGCCAACTACTATGGCCTCCCCAGCTATGTCGCCGGTGGCTAGGCAGATTCAAAGGTGTCCGATGCCCAGGCAGGACATGAGAAGACCATCAGTGCGCTTCTTCCTGCCATGGCTGGAGCAAATCTCATATACGGACCGGGCATGCTCGAGATGGGCATGACCTTCAGCTTCGGCCAACTGGTTATCGATGATGAAATTGCGGCTATGGTGAAACGGGTTGTTTCCGGTATTGATTGCAATGATACCCTGATGGGTGTCGATCTGATCAAAAAAATTGGAATTGGCGGCCATTTTTTATCCGAAAAGCACACCCTCGATTATTTACGTAAAGAACAAATCCAATCGCGCGTCATCGACCGGCGTGTGCGTGAAGAATGGATGGAAATGGGGTCGAAAAATATGATGCAATCCGCCAACGAGATGGCAGCACGGCTAATCAAAAGACACAAACCCGAGCTACTGCCGGAGGACGTGGCTAGCGAGCTCCGGCGAATCGTAATGAGTGCAGAAGTATGAACATGCCGCGCGCTTCGGCAAGTGTAGTGTTCATCCTGCGAAACGGACAAGGAGTATGATCATGGGGAAAAAAATTTTTACGCGCATGGGTGATGGCCAGCGTGTCGCCATGTCCCTTGAGGAAGTCAAAGATGATCTTTTAGCCGGAACCCACGATGCTGCCCAACGGGCCAACATCCCGGCACTTTCCTCGGAAGATCTGGATCAGCTGCTGGACATTTTTGCTGAACCGGCCAAGGTGGTTGGTGTCAGTGCGGGTGATGAGGTAATCGTAACCGACGATGCCGTGGCGACTCTGTTCTATCTCGACCAGGAAAACTGCGGCCAAGGCTTGCCCATGGGCCGGGTGCAGTCTCTTTTGGCCTATGAAAGGGTCTGCTGCGCCGATACCATTTCAACCGGGCATACGGACTACAGCTTTAAGCAGGTTAAACCGATTATCAACTTTGAAAAGCAGGAATACTACAATGCCTCGATGCTGACCACGGCACCTTTCTTTTACGGTTCACAACCGAATTTGGGGCTGTACTTCCGCCCGGACGGCCCGCACCCCAACCCGGCAGACCTGCTTCCTGCCGGTAAAATAAAGGAGGCCCAGGAAGCACAGGAAGCTGCGGCCCGGCAACTAAAAAGGGATTTGGTCTATGTCGGCACGCAAATGGACCAGGTCGGTTGTGAGGGGATCAATTTCGACACAGCCGCTTCTGCCGGCGATGCCGATTTCTTGGCAACGCTTCAAGCCGTATCGGAACTAAAACAAAAATCCCCAAATATGGCCATCGAAGTGGGAATGTCATCCGAGTTTGTCATGGGAATGCACGGCGAAATCACCTTTAATGGCAAACAACTGGCCGGGATGTTTCCACATGAGCAGGTAAAAATAGTAGAGGAAGCCGGCGGAGATATCTTTGGCCCTGCTATCAATGTCAATGTGCGTGAATCCACCCCCTGGAATCTGGCCCGCGCCGTTACTTATGTAAAAGAATGTGTGGCCGTGGCAAATATCCCGGTCCACCCCAACGTGGGTATGGGGGTGTGCGGTGTCCCCATGTTCGAGGTACCGCCCATCGATGCTGTTACCCGAACGTCGAAAGCACTGGCATTGATCGGAAAAGCCGATGGTTTGTAGGTTGGAACCGGCGACATATTCGGTATGCCCACAGCACACATAATGGCCGCGGCCATGGGCGGAATCCGGACTGCTGGAGATCTGGTGGCCTGGATGCAAATGAGCCGCAGGATGAAAATTGCCGAAGCCAAAACTTATGTAGCTGAAAAACTGGGGATCGATGTCGTCGATCTTTCCAATGAAGAAGTTATGCGCGAAATTCGTGAAGAACTGGATATTGGTATTATTACGTCTGTTGCCGGCAGTGCCAAAGGAATCGCAGCCAAATGGAACATCGCCGAGCTTTTGGACATCGAAATTAATTCCGTTAATCTATTTAAAAATAAATTGAACCTCAGCTGAGTATATTACCTAATGTTGTGTTTCGGATATTCGTTGCAAAAAGATAAACCTAAAAAGGTAAGCAATTTATTTTTGTCATTCCCGCGGAAGAGGCTGTGTCACAATTCGTCATCCCGGCCGAACCCTGCAATGCATGGTGAGAGCCGGGATCCAGAGCTCTTTGTTAATACTTACTTTCCTGGATTCCGGATCTCATTCCGCGTTGCTACATTCGTCCGGAATGACAGTTTTTGGCGAATTGTGACACAGCCCCGGAAGCGGGAATCCAGTATATTAATGGATCATTCGTATGAAAAGAGCAACCAATAGCGAAGCACGGATCACTCCGATTGTCGTCAAACCGGACATGAAATTAGAGACAGTAAGCCGGCAAGATCTGGATCAGATTCACCAGGCAACCCTGGCCGTGCTTGCCGAAACCGGCGTGCGCTTTCCATTACCTAGGGCCCTGGATATCTTTGACCAGGCGGGTGCAGAAGTAGATAAAGAATCTCAGATTGTAAAAATTCCGCCGGAAGTACTTATGGCCTCACTTGAAAACGTACCCCGGAACATCACCATGGGGTCGCGCGGGTCAAGACATCATGATGCCGTTCTCAATGGTACCAACACCTATTGCGGCACAGCCGGCACCGGAATCACGACCGTCGATCTAGCAACGGGCCAAAAGCGTCCATCCACCAAGGCGGACACCGCCATGATGGCGCGTGTGGCCGATTCACTGCCGTCCATCGGTTTTTACTGGCCCATGGTGACCCCCTTGGACAAACCACGCGCAGTACAACCACTGCACGAATTGGATGCATCTTTTACCAACACCCAAAAACACGTGATCTCGGCCAGCTGTGTCGATTCCCAGACAGCCCAATATGCCGTTCGCATAGCGCAGATAATGGCCGGCAGTTCAGATGACCTCCAAACCCGTTCGCCCTTGTCGCTGATCGTGAGCCCTATTTCGCCTTTAAACAATGATACGGGTGCCCTGGAGGCAGCCCTGGTGTTTGCCGAGGCTGGCTTGCCGGTGGGATTTGCGACCATGCCGGTGATGGGATCAACAAGTCCCGCCTCGATAGCCGGAACCCTGGTGCTGGGCAATGCCGAAATTTTAAGCGCCATATGCCTGCTTCAACTGGCCTTTCCCGGGACGCCGGTTACCTATCCATTTTTCTCGGGTGTGATGAATCCGCACACAGGGAGCTGCACGGTTACCACCAACAATCAGTTTCTCTTTTATGCGGCTGCGACCCAGCTGGGTCATCACTATGGCATTCCAGTTATGTCTTCTTTTGGCGGTACCGATCACGATGACTCCATTTCCTGGCAAGTAGGCAAGGATGACGCTCTGGATGCATTCTACATCTGTGCCACCGGCCCTGATATGGCCCCCTGCCTCGGCATGATGGAAACCTACACATGTTTGCGCCCGGAAAAGCTGATTTTGGATCATGATGTTGTTCAATCAGTTCAAACCATGACCCAAGGCTTTCGTGTGGATACGGACGCACTCGCAGTAGACGAAATTGCCGGCGTCGGTCCGTGTGGACATTTTTTGAACACCGAACACACCCTTAAACATATGCGTGCATTATGGTATCCCGGTATTTCTCATCGCTGGGATTCTAAAAAAGAGGGCTTTGGCGATGCCGCCCAAGCTGCCAAAGATGAACTCCAAGCGAAACTCACCAGTCATCGCGTGAGTCCACTTTCAAAACAGCAAAAACGGGAAATCCAAAGAATTATTCAACTCGCCGAAAAGGCGCTATAGCTGGTACCCGAATTTTACAGGTACATATGGAGGAATAAACTATGCAAAGCGGCAAAAAAACAAGAGAGATGTTTCAGCGCGCCAAGGCCTGCATGCCATCCGGTGTAACATCCAACTATCGCTACTGGGGTGATGACAAATCCTTGGTTCTGAAACGGGGCGAAGGCGCCTATATTTGGGATCAGGATGATAAAAAATACCTGGACTACCGGATGGGTTTTGGACCGACCATTCTGGGCCATGGTTTTCCGGTCGTCCTGGATGCAGTCAAGGAAGCCCTGAATATGGGCAATGTATTCGCCATGACCCATGAGTATGAGATCAAAGCAGCAGAAAAAATCAAAGCCCTTACAGGTGTTGATTTGGTACGCTATGCCAATTCAGGCACCGAAGCGACCATGCACGCCATCCGCATAGCACGGGCTTATACGGGACGCGACAAAATATTAAAGTTCGAAGGCCATTATCATGGATTTCATGACATGGTGTTATGGAGTACCTTCCCGCCACTAAATTCGGTGGGCTATCGCAAAGCTCCCATAAAAGTACCCCAGGGATCCGGTATGCCCCATGCAATGGGTCAATTTATCATTATGGCCCCCTTCAACGATGCAGAGCTACTGGAAAAAAAGGTTAAGGAAAACTGGGGTGACATCGCCTGTATCATCATGGAGCCGATTATGGGCAATTGCGGTTCGGTGATGCCCCGTCCGGGATATCTGGAATTTGTGCGCGAACTTTGCGATCGCTACGGTATTGTACTCATCTTTGATGAAGTCAAGACCGGTTTTCGGGTGGCCAAAGGCGGCGCCCAGGAGTACTTAAGTGTCCGGGCGGATATGGCCACCTACGCCAAAGCCATGGGAAACGGCTTTCCCATCGCCGCCATCGGTGGCACCAGGGAGGTAATGGGGGACATCGGATTCCTTAAAATCCCGCATGGCGGGACCTATTCCGGCAATGCGGTGGCCACAGCTGCGGCCTGTGCCACCCTGGATGAAATCGATGCCGGAGCGCTTGATAAGGTTGCCGCTCATGGTAAACGACTAAAGGAAGGGATCGCTTCGGTCCTCCAAGACCAGGGACTTCCCGGTTTTGTCCAAGGCCCGGATGCCATGCCCGCCGTGGTGATAACCGAAGCGGAAGCGGTGCATGACTACCGAGATGTGGCTGCCAGTGACCATGCCATATATGAACAAATCATCTGGAAATTGATTGAACGCGGCGTCATGCCCGACGCCGGTGTGCATGAGCCCTGGTTCATTTCGGCTTCGCATACGGATGCGGATGCGGATATAGCCATCAATGCCTTTGAGGAGGCGGTCAAAGAAACTCTCAGTTAACTTATCTCCGATTGGCTATGCCATAATTATATTGATTAATAAGGTCAACCATGGAATTAATGATACTGCTTTTAAGCCATCCTCCCTGAAATGTTACCTGTCATCATTTTGATATCGGCATATGTTTTTTATTTTATACAATATTATTTTTTTAAATATTTCTATCTGCCCATTGAAAAAGATTGATTTTAAAACGCAACAATCGAAAGGAGCTTTAAAATGAAAAAGAACCATTTTTCGCAAGCGGCTATTGTCCTGTTTGTCCTTTTGTTTTTCATCATCGGGCTTGTTACCCCAGCGATAGCGGGAGGCAAATACAAGGATTA
>CAZWEO010000026.1:0-50597 GCA_964633115.1 uncultured Desulfobacterales bacterium | reverse complement strand
CTGTGGGCAGATTTTGAAGCAATTTTCTGCCTACAAAACGCAAACGGAAGTTGGAATTGAAAGTGGGTTCAAGCTGTTATCATTTATTGTTCTTCATAGGCTTGTAGAGGATTTCCAACCTTAATTACTACAAGTGTAATATCATCAGTTTGCTTAAAGCCAATCGTAAATTTTTGTAACTCATTGAACACTGAATCATTGATATCTTTGGCAGATCGATGGGCATTTTCACGCACGAGCTCGTTAAAGCGCTGCTTGCCAAACATCTGGCCCTCGCTATTGTTTGTCTCCCATATCCCATCGGTGCCAATAGCAATGATTTGACCTGGATTTAGGCCACCTTTCAAGTTCTCCTCATATTCATAACTTTCATCCAAACCCAGAGCCAAACCTGTGCCTTTCAATTCTTCAAAACGATCTTTATCTGGATCATAAATGACAGCAGGATCGTGACCAGCACGGACCCATCGAAGTTTTTGATTTTGAGAGTCGATACTAACATAAAACAGTGTCATGAAATGCCCAGTGTGGGAAAAATCCGATAGTAAATGCTGGTTCATTTCCGTGATTTACCCTCTTCATCTTCAAGGGTGTTCCCATGAATAAGAACGTGCACGGTCGATCCAGAGCTCGCGATAAGGTCACTTTCAAATTCATAGTCTTTACCCTGTAACAACTTATCAATATTAGCGGATAAAAATGCGCGGTTCTCCTCTGTAACCATGTCTATCAGGTTTTTACCAATGATTTCCTCTTGGGCACATGAAATCATACGACCGTAAGCATTGTTCACGTCAACGATGAACAGGCCTTTGTTCATGTATAAAAATCCTTCACTGGTAGTTTCGACTATGCGCCGGTATTTTTCCTCGCTTTTGCGTAATTTTTCTTCCGCCTCTTTTCTCTGGTGAATATCAGTCACAATACCTTGATGGTATTTGATGCCGGTTTCAAGATCGATGATTATAGATGTATGATCCTCTACCCAGCGGAGATCTCCGCCCCGGGTGATGACACGATAGATCTGTGAATAACTATCAATATTCTTGCTTACATATTGTTGGATTTCCTTTTGGATCCTTTTCTTATCTTTGGGATTTACGATCTGACTGAACATCATTTTATTGCTTATGAAGTCTTCCGCTTTGTACCCGAACCGGGAAATATTCGGAGACACGTACACCATTCTTCTCTTTTTAAGGTCTTCCGAAGTTAGACGACGAAATAGGATCGCAGGACTATTGTCGATGATCAAATCAGCGTATTTCTGCATTTCAGCGACTCGTTGCATTTTGGATAATCGGTTTTTGAGTTCAACCACTTCCTGTCGCCCGGAGTTAAGTTCATTGAGAAGTTCCTGCTTCGATTTGTATTGGGTATTCAACATAATAGTTTACGACCTAATTTATGGCCCCTTCTAGTTTGAGACGGCTATCGGAGAATTATAATTCGTTTGTAGATCTTATATTAGATCCTCCATCCATCTATGATTGCAGGATATCCTGGTATCACTATTAGTGATAATATTTTGCGATAATAAATGAAATAAAATGCGCGACATACCAATTGGAGCCGCGCTAGTCTGATTCTGTTTGAATTTAGTGGGAGTTAAATAAACACGAATCAAAATCAATTTTTCGTGGTAACAATTAAGAAAGCGGTATTAAGCAGGAGGGTGCCCTTCCTTAAATTCTTTCATTATATTTTTTCTAAATTCCGGTGTGTCTTCATAACTATGGACAGTTGTTCCATGTTGGACAACAGCTTCTAATAGCTCTTCTTTTGAATCAGCAGAAAGAGCAACGGAACATTTTTTATCACTGGGGTAGTCTCGGCAATCAATAAAATATCTTGACATGTTGAACTCCTTCCAAATTTCTATAGGTTTAAATTTTATTATGATTTCGTAGAAAAGGCAAATAAATGCCCAAGATTTAACCTTAATGCCACATTGTGGACATTTCCAATCACTTACAAATTGCAAAAGTTTAATTATAGTTAATTGGTTTTGCATAAGATTATGGCAAAACTGACCAAGGAGGTTCAAATGATTATACATCAAAGAGAAATAAGTTATAGTGAAAATTATGCGGAGTTTTTTGAGGCACTTGTCAAAGCGAAAGAACATCTGGAAAAAAAATTTCCCGAAGTCTCAGTGGAGCTAATGTACAATTTGGCAGGACAAAGAGGCAAGGCTACGATTCAGACGCGTTATACTTCATTGGCCGACTATGAACGAATTGATGCTGAAGCAGATAAAGATGAAGAGTATTCTGAGCTTCTTAGATCCCTAATAAGCGGTACCGGGGATTTGCCAGCAGATCAATTCTACCGTGTTATATAAAGCTCATAGAAATAGTTGATATTAGTATATGTTTCCTGTATCGAGGAATTGATTTGCCCGGATTTGCTTCATATCCACTGATTGAAACGCAAGAAGGACGCGAAATGCTTTATGGTTATTATGCCCTGTTAATGGATATGGCCAGGCACAATGACGTAGGTGTTTTTCTCGAGAGTCTCACATGGGTTGCAAACCGCGATCGTGGTGCAGCATATTACCTGATCAATTGCGCTCATCCTGATCATTTTAGCAAGGTATTGGATGATGAAGAATTGATAGAAACTCGAACGTATTAAATTTAAGCAAAATCGATCAAAGCCGTTCCACAGGACTACCAAATGAAATCTTCATAATTCGAACCCTCTCGAAATATAGGTGATTACAACATCCCCGGCGAATTTCCAAACAAATGACTTTGTAACAATATAGATAGGTGAGGAGAGGTCAAATATCTTTAAAAATTTTAAAGGGTTTCTAATTTTAGGAAATCAAATGATATTATTCCGCTGATAATATTTCTACATTCAATCTTCTCAAAATTTGAAACACTCAATTTAGGTTTAGGCTGCATCCAGTGCCCGCCGGTCGGCCATATCCACCAGAACCCGCTCTTTGCCTTTATCCAGGCCCAGTGCCTGCCGCTTTTTATCGATATGCGCGATCATCATCCGGGCCATCTCATAAGGATCTGGGGTAAATCCCCATTTCCCAAAACCCATCTCTTCCAATCCGCCAAAAAGGTGTTGATGAAATTTGGTTTCCTCCACGATCGGAAAGGTCACGCCGAATACGGTAAACACGCCGGACGCTACAAAATATTGACCGATGCAGATCGCTTTTTCACTCATCCATTCCGGCGCTGCGCCTGCTACGGGCAGATCGGTAATGCTATCACCCAATCCGCCCTCTCGGACCATTTCCGAGGCTGCAATCAGGATACGGCTGTTGTCCACACAAGACCCAATACCCAATACCGGCGGCATCCCGACAGTTTCACAGACCTCTCGGAGGCCGTCTCCTGCCAACACCGCTGCTTCCGGCGTTGTCAGCCCCGCCTTGGATAATGCAATCTGGGAACACCCGGTTTGTAAAACCAGTACATCGTTTTTAATCAATTCCTTTACCAACTCCACATGCACGTAGTCCTGTTTCATTCTCGGATTGGTACAACCCACCACACCGGCGACACCCCGAATGCGGCCGTTGATGATGTTGTCGTTTAACGGTCGGTATGAACCCCTAAAGGACCCGCCGAGCATATATCTAATGTATTCGTACGAGAAGCCATGGACACCTATATTCACGTTTTTCGGAATCTCGACGACCGCCGTTCGATTTTTAAAGCGTGAGATGGCCTTGATAACCACATCGTCGGTACAATCTCTGGGTATATGTTCATGAAATTCGATATGGGTGGCACCTTCGATCTTGCAGCGTGGATTCGTTGTAATCAAAGGTGTTTTGTAACAATCAGCCACCTTCACCAATCCCTGCTTTATACATTGCACATCGACTGTCATGGCATCCACGGCCCCGGTAACCAAGATGGCTTCGGTCGACATAAAATTACCTGCATGCGGAATGCCATGGCGCACCAGAACTTCGGCGCCGGAACAGCACATTCCTACCAAGTTGATCCCTTTGGCTCCGGCTTCCTTGGCCGCCTCAAGCAAGGAGGGTTCATTTACAGAAGCAATTATGGACTCAAATAAATTGGGTTCATGACCATGGACGATGATATTGACCTGATCTTCCTTGAGGACGCCCATGTTGACTTCAATCCCGATGGGTGTTGGCGTGCCAAATAGAATATCAGAGATCTCTGTGGCGACCATGGAGCCGCCCCATCCATCGGCCAGTGCGGTTCGGCTGCATTGGTTGGTAATATTTTGGTAGTCCTGATCGACGCCCATATGACTGCGATGCATCAATTCCATAATCTCGCGCATGGCGCCTCTGGGAACCACACCGTGCTTGCGCCAGGTTTCAAGGGTTTTTTTAGGAACTCTTTTAGCAAAGGGGATCTCACCGTCAACCTGAGTATATGTTTTTTCAAGTTCGTCATAAAGCTCCAAGGCTAATTCTTTGATGGATTTACCCTCGGTATCAATACCGATTGATTTGGCCACGGCTTCAAGCTTGATGGTATCTTTAATTTCATAATCTTTGATATTGCCGTTGACCACTTCACGGAACAGGTCCAGCATGCTCATGCCGTGATCGGTATGGGCGGCACCACCGGCAGCCACCATGCGGGCGAAGTTTCTAGCCATAATGGTATCAATAGTGGCACCACAAACACCAACTTTGCCGTAGGGATCACGCGCATTTAATCGACAAGGCCCCATGGCGCAATGTTTACAGCAAGCTGAATCGGCGCCAATTGGACAGGCTTTCATGTTTAAAGCCCTATCAAAGGCTGTTTCAATGCCGTCCCTTTTGGCTTTTCGCAGCATTTGTTTCGTGGCCTCACAGGTTGTTACTGCATTGATATCGATTTCTTTTGTTTTGGCTGATACTTTTTTGTTTTCCATTGTTTCTCCCTTCGTGGAAAGATTTGTTTTAGCGGTCGTTGACAATTAAAACTTAATGAGAATGGTTACTATTATTGATAAATGAAAACAAAAACCTTGTCAAGCCATAATCAAATCGTGTAATTTGAATTCACATCCGCTGCAAGGGTTGTCGTCGTGGATTTCGACCGAGGCTCTATCGTGGTCCTCACTCGAGCGGCAACAGGGAATTCAAATTTAATCGAAAGGAACAGACATGTCCGACAAACCGGTGAAGGTCTACTCGCTAAGCACCTGTAGTCATTGTAAATCCACAAAGAAGTTCTTAAACGAGTGCACCATCCAATATGAATTCATCGATGTCGATCTATTGGAGGGAGAAGAGCGCAAGGCCATCATAGCAGACATAAAAAAATTGAACCCAAGATGTTCGTTTCCAACCATTATCATAGGCGAGGAAGTTATCGTCGGTTTTAAAGAAAAGAAAATTAAGGAGGTGTTGGGACTCTAATGGATCCGGAAAAATTATATGAACAGCTCAGAAAGGTTCAAGAGCCCAAGGGCTATTTTTTTAACAAAGACCGTGAATATGTCCTGGAGCTATTGACATCCCTGAATGTCAATAAAGACCGGTACGGTTACATGGCCTGCCCCTGCCGCCTGGCCAGCGGTGACCGCGAAGCGGATCGGGATATATTTTGTCCTTGTGATTACCGCGAGCCGGATGTGGCCGAATTTGGTAGCTGCTATTGTAGTCTGTATGTATCGGAAGATTGGAATGCGGGCAAAATAGAAGCCGAATATGTGCCCGAGCGTCGGCCGCCTGAAAAGATGGGTTTCTAGCTGAATTTGTCAAAGGCAATCATCTCTGGTTCCACGCCCAGATCATCCAGCATCTGTTCGATGGCATCGATCATCATGGGCGGTCCGCACAGGTAGTATTCAATCTCGGTCGGGTCTTCATGATCCAGCAGGTATTGATCACGTAAATTCTGATGAATATAGCCGGTCATGCCAGTCCATTTATCCTCTGGCTGGGGGTCCGACAAGGCCACCTGGAAAGAAAAATTGGGGTGTTTTTCCTCAAGCGCCTGAAATTCCGGGTCAAAAAACAACTCCTGCCGCGAGCGCGCACCATACCAGAAAGAAACGGTTCGTTTGGTTTCAACGGTTTCTAAATAATGCAATATCTGGCTTCGCAAGGGTGCCATGCCAGCCCCACCACCCACAAAACACATTTCGCGTTCCGATTCCTTTACAAAAAAATCGCCGTAGGGTCCGCTCAGGGTGATCTTGTCGCCAGGTTTCAAATTAAAAATATAGGATGACCCTTTGCCAGGTGGTGCTTCCTGTATACCTGGCGGTGGTGTGGCAATACGAATGGTAAAACGCAATCGCTTGCCATCTGCTGGTGGATTTGCCAGGGAATACGCGCGAAAAATAGCCTCTTGGGACCTGGAGCGTAGTCCCCAGAGATCGAAGCGGTCCCAGGCTGGTTGATATTTTTTTCCAACGCGTTTTCGAAATTCCGTAAAGGAAAGTTCGTACTCGGGAATATTCAGCTGTACATACGCACCGGCATTAAAGTCCAAAGCCTGATCGCCGTCCAATTCCAAAGCAAGATCTTTAATGAAAGTGGCCACGTTCTTATTGGATACGACTGTGGCAGGGTATTTCTTGACCTCCAGGATATCTTCGGGAATCCGGATTTTTAAATCCTGTTTCACCTTCAGCTGACAAGCCAGATGGATGTTGGCCTGCTTTTCGCGACGGTTTATATGAGCCAGTTCCGTGGGAAGATAACTATCAATGCCTGCTTCAACCTTACACTTGCACATGCCGCAGGAACCACCCCCACCGCATGCGGAAGGAATAAAGATATCGTTATTGGCCAGCGTCTTTAAAAGACTCGTGCCGGTTTGGGTTTGCAAGGCTTTGTCTTCATCATCATTGATTACCACCGAACGATTACCCTTTAAGACCACTTTGGCCTCTACCAACAAGAGCAAACCGACCAGCAGCATAATCACGGACGTAAAAACAAGTGTGCCGATGAGATAGATCACAACGTTATTCCCGAAAACAACATAAAACCCATGGCCATCAAGCCGGTTACGATCATGGTAATACCAAATCCTTGCAGGCCTTCGGGCACATCGGCGTATCTTAGCTTAATTCGTGTGGCGGCCATGGACACTATGGCCAGGAGCCAGCCTGTGCCCGATCCTATGCCAAAGATAAGCGACTCCATGAAGGTATATTCACGTTCCACCATGAATAGGGATGTCCCCAAAATGGCACAGTTCACCGTGATCAAGGGCAGAAAAACCCCCAGGGCATTATAGAGCGCCGGAGAAAATCGATCGATAACCATTTCCACAGCTTGAACCATGGCAGCGATAACGGCGATAAAGGTAATAAATTTCAAATAGCTTAAATCGACTTGGGGCAGACCCACCCAGGCTAGGGCACCCGGTGATAACAAGTAATTATAGATCAGCCAGTTCATGGGCGCAGTGATGGAGAGAACAAATACTACTGCGAAACCCAGGCCGATAGAGGTCTCCATATTTTTGGAGATAGCCACAAACGAACACATGCCCAAAAAATAAGCCAGC
Organism: uncultured Desulfobacterales bacterium; assembly: GCA_964633115.1. Lineage (GTDB taxonomy): Bacteria > Desulfobacterota > Desulfobacteria > Desulfobacterales > B30-G6 > B30-G6. The sequence continues at coordinate 43,122 of CAZWEO010000026.1, read as the reverse complement.
AGGATGTTACCCACAAAAACCGAATTTAGGAAAATGCTGAGCAGGTTTTCCATGGTCACCTAGCGCTTGTAAGCGTGTTTTGAAGCCATACCAACAATCCAATTATGATAAAGGCGGCTGGAGCCAGCAGCATAAAGCCCATATTTTCATAACCCCATTCATAGGCCAGGTTAGGAATGACCTGATACCCCAAGAGTTTACCAGATCCCAATAATTCCCGAATAAAGGCCACGCTGATCAATACAGATCCATAGCCGGCGCCATTGCCCAAACCGTCCAAAAATGACATCCCGGGCGGGTTTCCCAGGGCATAGGTCTCGGCCCTTCCCATAACGATGCAGTTGGTAATAATCAAACCCACGAATACCGATAATTGCTTGCTGATATCGTAGAAAAAGGCCCGCAAAACCTCATCGGCTATGATCACCAAAGAGGCGATGACACTCAACTCCACGATCATGCGAATATTGCGAGGTATAACATGTCGCAATAATGAAATAGTCAGGTTTGAAAAAGACAAAACAAAAGTTAATGACAAGCCCATGACAATGGCCGTTTTCAATTGAACCGTCACTGCCAAAGCCGAACAGATCCCTAACATCTGTTTGGAGATGGGATTCTCTTGCAGCAAGGGAACTGAAAACGCTGTGAAATGTCTGGTTTTAGTCAGTTTCATGGCTCCTCGATTTGTATCGTTTGTTGCGATCGAAATTGGATTGAAACAGGCTCATATTCCAACAGCACTTGCTTCAGACCTGAAGTCAAAAACTTGCCAGTGAGCGTAGCCCCACTGATGCCATCCACATAGTTGGGCAACTTGTCCTGTGGAAATGAATCCGGTAAATATCCTTTGGCGATTGAAACTGATACGAGATTTCCAATTCTATCCAAGATTTTTTTTCCTTCAAAATTTTTTTGAAACCAATCCTTCTCGATCTCGCCGCCCAATCCAGGGGTTTCGGAGTGCTTATAGACCGTAAATCCAGCCACCGTCGACCCATCGCGCTCGATAGCCAGGTATCCAAAAATTTTCCCCCATAACCCTTTGGTGTTAATGGGTAAAATGTATGCGGCCACCTGCTGGTCTTTTACGTATAGATAGATGGGCACCGACTTTGCTGGTGCTACAGCTGCATCCATGATCTGTCCCTCGGGCGAAACCCAAAGACTGCGAATACGCTGTTTGTATAACTGTTGAATCCTCTGCTTGGTTATCTGGCTTTGGTTGTCTATCAATCCCACCGCTCTGAGGACATTTCTCTTTTTGTCCACCTCAATATTTTCCAGTTGCCTTTGTTTCAACCCAGCAGCACCGGCCGTCAGCAACAGACTACATAGCACCGCTGTTAACAATGCAAACAGTATGGACTTGGCATAACTAGACATTGGGGATTCTCTTGTTAAGTCTCATTCGAATAACAATATAATCCAGCAAGGCCGAAAATAGGTTCATAAACAAAATGGCCAGCATGATGCCTTCTGGAAATGCTGGGTTAAACACCCGAATCAGGATGGTCAGGGCACCAATACAAAAGCCATAGATCCACCGCGAGGCATTCATACCCGGTGCAGACACCGGATCGGTGGCCATATAGGCAATCCCAAAGGCCGCCCCACCCATGACCAAATGATAGAGGGGATTCAATCCAAACCAGGCCGGACTCGATTCTCCCGCCAATAAGTTCAACAGTAGACCGGCAGATAGGATGCCGATCACAGCGCCCACGACAATTCTGAAGCTGGCGATTCCCACCAAAATGAGAAGGCCCGCCCCCAGAAAACAGAGTAACGCCGAGGTGGCACCGATACTGCCTGGATAAAGCCCTCCCAACAATTTCAAAAAGGAATAATCCGCCTGCATTAAAATTGTTTCAATTGCATCACCTGGAGCCGCGAGCTTGGCAATGGCCAAAGGGGTCGCCATACTGACTGCATCCACAGCCGTCTCTTTGGCCTGATGGACGGCCACCCATACAGGGTCCCCGGACATGTTGCCGGGATAAGCAAAAAATAAAAACGCGCGACCAGTCAAAGCTGGATTGAGAATATTTCTCCCGGTTCCCCCAAAAATCTCCTTGCCAATGACAACACCGAAGGAAATGCCAACAGCCACTTGCCAAAGTGGGATGGTAGGCGGTAACGTCAGCGGAAACAACATGCCAGTTACTAGCAAGCCCTCGCTGATGGGATGCTTGCGTATAGTCGCAAAGGTGGTTTCCCAGAAAAAACCAACTGCATAGGTAACCAAAATTATAGGCAATACCAGACGAAGTCCCTGTAGCATGACGGGAATAAGCGCCGCGCTTTGACCCGAAAAAAGATTGGATTGATAGCCTGCATTGTAAATACCGAAAAGTAATGGTGCGGCCAAGGCCACCAAAACAAAACTCATGTAGCGCTTTAAATCCAAACTATCGCGTACATGGGCATCCCGCTGGGTGCTGTGGCCGGGGATGAAAAAAAACGTCTCGGTGGCATCAAAAAAAGGATACAAAAATGAAAGCCGCCCCCCGGCTTCAAAATGCTTGCGGTATTTATCGAATTGTTTTTGGATGAATTGCATAATCAACTGATTTCGAGTTTCGGGTTGCTGGTTGCGGGTTGCGTGATACGTGTAGCGTGTTGCCTGTCGCTATCAGCAACTCGGTACACGTAACCTGTAACTCGAAACCCGTATTACGAAATCTCCTTATAATACGCCTCCCTGGCCTCCTTTAAATGCGCCTGGATATCGATTTTAGAGGGACAGACATACGTGCACAGACCGCAAGATACACAGTCCAAGAGACCATGGCTCAAAGCTTCCTCCACTTCACCGGCTAAAATACTTTTTAAGGTAAATTGCGGTAAAATGTCCACGGCACATACATCGGCGCAATATCCGCAGTTGACGCAGGCTCGCAACTCACCGTGTATGCCGCAATCCATGGGCTGTTGGGCTCTACCTAATACGGATAGGAACGCCCGGGAATGGCTGGGTTTTTCTAGCCCTGGCCGGGCAAAGCCAAACATCTCACGTGAATCCCCTTCTGGCAGGATGATCACCGAGGTTTCCAAGAATCCCAGGTAGGCATCTGCACTTGAACGGTACCCATTGAAAACGCCCCCGTTTATGTATCGGAAACCTGCTGCTCCCGGTTTGGAAAGCCCCGAAATTTGTTCCAAGGATACGCCAACGCGTGTCGCTACGTGCTGTGGAGTTGGGGCGCCGATACCAGCCACCACAACAGTCCTTTCGACAGGATACCGGCCGTTCTTCAATAAATCTGCCAACAGTATTAGATTCTGGCCGCTGATGGTCCAGGAACTATTTTCCGCTGGGCTCTGCTTTATGTGATAAAGCAGAACACCTGGTTCACCCGCCGGATAAGGGCCACGAACCCGATGTGTTGCCAGGTCCTCTATTTCGTTTGCCATGGCAAATTTATCTGTGAGTGTCAGATATACTCGCTCTGATAGTTTAGTGAGAATATCTAGGCCGTAGTTTAACAAATCCAGCCGGGCATCTAAATACACTTTTGGGCTGGATTGAAACGGCTCTTTTGAATCCAGGTTGACGATGATGGCGGGCGGAATTGATTCTGGATCGGGATAATCATAAAATGGTAATTCACGAAAGAGGCTCCATAACCCACCTTTCAATATGGATTCCACTAAATCCGTGCGTGTCATCTGCCCGATCTCGGATGATGGCACAGATTTAAAGGTGACTTGCTGTTCCTGGGAGTCCAGATTGATGATGATTTCTTTGATGATGCGCCGTTTACCAAATCGGATTTTGGCGATTTGACCGCCACCGGGTGAAAGAAATTTTACTGCGGGATTGCGTTTATCCTCAAACAGAATCGATCCGATTTGAACGGTATCGCCCGCCTTCACCTGCAATCGCGGTTTGATAAATGGGATTCTTTCCGGTAGCGACGCCACCCGCTCGGGCTGTGTGGATGCGGCCACACTCAAGGTTGGTTCGCCTGAAATGGGCAGATCGTAACCTTTGCGAATTTGTATGGTTTTCATCTGTTTTTCACAGCCTTAGGGGATACGTGTCTGGTATCTTTCATAGCCTTTTGGACACTTTCTGTCGATCTTTATTTTTCAATCAACTCTTGACAGAAAAGGATCTTTAGCTTAGGAATTGGTGATATGATTACCCTTTTAATCAGGTTAACATGTTAGAATCACGTGAAATAGAACGAAAACCGCTACTGAAGCCCAAAAATTTGAGGACAACCCAGCAACGTACGATTATGCTCGAAGAGGTACGCGCCTCAAACAGCCATCTCAGTGCGGATGAGCTATATAGCCGGGTGAAAAAAAGACTTCCACGGATCAGTCTGGGCACAGTGTACCGAAATCTTGAGATACTGACTCAACTGGGTGAGATTCAGGAGCTCAAACTCAGTGGGTCGTTGAAGCGCTATGATTGGAATCCCAGCAAACATTATCATATCCGCTGCATAAACTGTGATCGGGTCGATGATGCACCCATCGCCCCATTAAATCAGATTGAAGATGATTTATACGAAGCCACTGTTTTTGAAATTATCGGACACAACCTTGAATTTACCGGTTTATGCCCTGATTGCACCCGTAACGATCGCCAAGCCCAGCCCTAAGCGTGCCCTCAGTCTTATATCCGGCGAAAATCCAGCGTTGACGCTGAATAATGATTAAGAAACTTGCTATTCAGTTGCCATCCACGGCCACCGTATAGCGTTCTTCGAATTGCGGCAACGTACATTCGTATAGAAATGGTTCTTAATCTATAATTTGAATTCTTCCCGCGCTGACAGCGGCGGAGAATTCTAATTTAAATCTGACATTTCAACCTGACAACTCAAGAGGAAAGGCATGCAAGAAAGCAATAATATCCTGAATACAGGCTTGAGGGGTGTCACCATCGCCAGCACAAAAATAAGTGATGTGGATGGTGCCGCAGGAAAACTCATTTACCGCGGTTATCTTGCCAAGGATCTTGCCGGAGAGGTGACCTTCGAAGAAATTATTTATCTACTGCTCCACGAAAGACTCCCCGATCAGGAAGAACTAAAAGACTTTCGGTCATTGCTGGCCAAGGAGAGAAATATTCCAGACCAACTGGTGGATATTCTGAAAAACAGCCCCAAAGACGCCCTACCCATGGATGTGCTTCAATCAGCTGTTTCGGTGCTGGCCCAATATGATCCGGACATTCGAGAAACCAGCCGCGAGGCTGCCGAAAAAATGGCCGTGCGTCTCACCGCCAAACTTGCCACCATTGTGGCTTACTGGGATCGCATTCGCAACGATCAACCCATTATCGCCCCAAATCCGGAACTGAGCCATGCCGCTAATTTTCTGTATATGTTAAACGGTGAAATTCCTGACCAGGAGTTGGCTAATTATTTTGATGTCTGCCTGGTGCTGCATGCCGAGCATTCCTTTAATGCCTCCACCTTCTCTGCTCGTCAAGTTGCCTCAACCCGCGCCCATATGTATGCTGCTATCGCTGCTGGTGCGGGATCGCTCTCAGGTGCGCTCCACGGCGGCGCCAATACGCGGGTCATGCAGATGCTGCTAGATATTGGCTCCATGGATAACATCGAAAATTATGTCCGCAATATTCTAGAAACCGGCGGTGTGATCATGGGACTGGGCCATGCGGTATACCAAACAGATGATCCCCGTGCCCACATCCTGGCGCCCATGTCAAAAGCCCTTGGTGACCGGGTGGGTGAACCCCTTTGGTATCAGATGTCCAAAGAACTGGAACAAGTTGGCAAAAAAGCTTTTAAAGATAAAAAAGGCAGCGATATTTACGTAAATGTCGATTTCTATAGTGCCACCCTATACTATTACATGGGGATCGCCGTTGATTTGTTCACACCGGTCTTTGCAATCGCCCGTGTAGCCGGCTGGGCCGCCCATGTTCTCGAAGAGCAGTTTGCTGATGCCGCTCCCAAACCAGCGCTCTATCGTCCCGAGTCCGATTATGTGGGCGAATATTGTGGCCCGGATGAGTGTGCTTTTGTGCCCATCGACGAACGATAATAATTATTCGCAGCGCCCCTGGCGCTGCGAATAATTATATCTACTTGCCAATCTCTTTGCATTACTTATAATTAAATTGGAACAGCGCAATACAGCGCTGTTCCAATTTAATTATTTTGGGAGGTAATACTTTCATGGCAGATGAAAATGAAGTCCAGATGGAACAGGCTCAAAGGGAAATCGAAAAATTATTTCGAAATATTCAAAATGAAATCCCAATATTTTTGTTTGCTCAGCCTGGTATCAATGATGTGTTTAGCGATGCCGCCCGACAGGGATTACGCTTTTTCCGCCAGCTGACCGATAAAATCACTCTCCAGGAATATAATTTGGGTCATGAAATAGCCCAAAAATTGGGCGTTCACAGTTCGCCCACATTGGTTTTGGCACCCGACACGTACAATATTCATTGGCTGGGTGCGCCTTTGGGAGAGGAGGGTCGTATTTTTCTGGAAGCCATGCTCTTGATTGGGATGGGACAGAGCCAACTGTCTAAGCCATCCAAACAGGTTATGCAAAGTCTGGATTCACCCCGCCAGATAAAAATATTTGTAAGCGCTTCCTGCCCCTACTGCCCACAACAGGCCCAAAATGCGCTCAAGACTGCAATTGAAAGACCTGATCTGGTTTCCCTGGAAATCATCGATATTCAAGCCAATCCCGAGCTGGCTGAAACCTATGCCGCCCAATCCGTACCCCAAACCTATGCCAACGATCTTTTGATTGCTCAGGGTGCTCAATCGGAGGAGTTGTTTGTGTCGTCTTTGGATAAGCTGGAACAGCAAACGGTTTTTATACCCGATAGTCAGGAAACTGAGGTGGAAACCGACCTGGTTATCATCGGCGGTGGTCCGGCTGGTTTAAGCGCTGGTATTTATGCCGCCCGCAGCGGGCTTAAAACCGTTGTGGTAGAAAAAGGCGTATTAGGCGGACAGGTGGCCTTGACACCCGTGGTTGAGAACTATCCCGGTCTGAAGCAGGTGGGGGGCAAAACCCTGGTGGACATTATGGTGACCCATGCCCTGGAATATGTGCAAATATTTCCCGGCGAAGAGGTTATGGGCATTGAACCAGGAGAACCGATTAAAGTTCAGACCAGCCGGCGCCAGTTCAATACCAAAACCGTTCTAATGGCCACCGGTGCATCCCATCGCCATTTGGGTGTACCGGGCGAGCAACGCTTGGGCGGCCATGGGGTCAGCTACTGCGCCACCTGCGATGGTGCGCTCTTCAAAGACCGCAAGGTCATCATCGTCGGCGGTGGCAACAGCGCTGCCACCGAAGCACTCTATTTAAAGAACGCCGGTGTCGATGTAACCATCGTCCATCGACGTGACACGCTTAAATCCCAAGAAATCCTGGTTCAAAATCTTATCCAAAACAATATCCCCATTCTGTTTAATACCGAGGTGCGCGAGATCCGTGGAAAGCATTTTGTGGAGCAGGTGGTTCTGTATAACAACGCCAAGGATGAAACTTCTGAAATGCCGGTTGATGGTGTTTTCATGGCCATCGGTTATGATCCCACCAACGATCTTGCCCAGAAATTTGAGCTGGCACTCAACGAGGACGGATTCATCAAGCACGATAATTACCGCACCAACATTCCTGGAATTTATACCGCCGGTGATGTGGCCGGCGGCTACAAACAGATTGTAACCGCTGCCGGTCATGGTGCTGAGGCCGCCATTGTCATATTCGAGGATTTGATCAACCCTTACTGGAAATAAATTTTGGAACAAAAATTTATTTATGGATAAAAAAACCGTACAACATAGCCGCATTATCATGCGACACATGGTGCAGCCTCAAGATGCTAATCTGGCCGGGATCACCCATGGCGGCGTGGTTATGAAACATATCGACGATGCCGCCGGCGTTGTAGCCATCAAGCATACCGGATGTAACGTAGTGACCGCCTCCATCGATCGACTCGATTTTCACAATCCAGTCTATATCGGCAACCTCCTTACCATCAAAGCCAGCGTCAATCTGGTGGGAAGCACCTCCATGGAGATCGGTGTGCGCGTTGAAGCCGAAGATATTACCAGTGGTCAAATCCGGCATACAGCCTCGGCCTATCTCACCTTTGTAGCCCTGGATGCTGACGGCAAGCCTACCCATGTGCCCGGACTGATGCTTATCAGCGATGAAGAGAAACAACGTAACCGGGAAGCCAAGGATCGCCGAACTGTTCGCTTGGCCGAAAAATCCAAAGAAAAAAAATGCCGGCGGGATCCCAAAAACTGCGGTACTTCCAAAGCATAAAAATCAATCCATACTGCTTACCATTTGTGCCAAAGGCGACTAACAATCTAATAGTCTCCAGCCTACAGCCTAATCATTTCTGTCTTCTGACTCCTGTCTCCTGTTTCATGGATGTTCGATGTTTAAAATATTTCACCGATGGTGTACTGCAAGTAATCATTGTGTTACATTGTATGCAAATATTTATGGCGATCTTTTTCATGATTGGAGCCTTCAATGCAAAACAATGTACACGAACGTCTGGCCAAGCACCTGTCCACCCTGGGTATGGGCCTGCCCCACAGAGATGACTTGGTGGACATTTTAAAATCGGTCTTCAGCAAAACCGAGGCCCAAGTAGCGCTCTTGCTTCCCACCACGCATATACCGCTTAAACCGACGCCGCTGGCTGAATTGGCCAGGTCCTCTGACTTGGAACCGCAAGAAGTGGCCGCCATCCTGGAAGGTTTGGCAGCTAAAAAATTGATTTTTTCCGGCCTTACCGAAAATGGTGAGATGGGCTACGCCCTGCATCAGGCTGGGTTTGGATTTCCCCAGGCATTTTTCTGGGAGGGCAAAGATACACCCCAAGCCCGGGAAATGACACGCCTGATTCTAAAATATTTCAACCGTCAGGTAACTCGTGAGGCCTTTGGTGCCAAAAAAGTTAAACCGTATCGGTATATTCCCATTCAGAAAAGTTTAAATCCCGAAATTCAAGCTGTCATGCCACATGACCGCATGGACACGGTGCTAAACAAGGCCCAACGATTTGCTTTGGCGCACTGCCCCTGCCGGGTTGAAGCTGGATTGCTGGGTCGTTCCTGTGAACACCCCTTGGAAGTTTGCCTCAAATTCGATCAAATGGCCGATTATCTGATCGAACAGGGTCTGGGCCGAGAAATATCACGTGAAGAAGCACGTCAAGTCGTAAACGATGCTGCCCAAATCGGCCTGGTTCATTTTGTGGACAATGCAGCCGGCCAAGTACAGCACAATTGTAATTGCTGCGGTTGCGCCTGCTGGAATGTCGGCAGTATTCGCCGGCGCAAAATACCTCGTGACGAACTTATGGCGGTCTATTTTATGCGCCAAACAGATACGGAAACATGCATTGGATGTGGTCAATGTGCTGAGATTTGCCCGGTAGATGCCATCACTGTTGAGTCAGAGCTGGCCGTGGTGGATAATCAATGGTGCATTGGTTGTGGCGTATGCGTCAATCGATGTGATTTTGATGCCATCCAGATCGTAAAAAGAGAGGATGCAGCTGAAATCCCCCCTGATTTCGAAAGCCTGCATCAAGAGATTCTGCATAGCAAATAAAATCGTAGAACGATTTTATGAAACGCGACCCTTTCGCCCTGGGGCGAAAGTCATTGCCGCTCCAATGCGGTCAACAACACAGAGATCATTTGGTGTCTTATGAAATTTGAATTCATCCCACGCTGCAAGACTTCGGCGAGCTCAGTCGAGTCGCAGCGGGAAATTCAAATTTAAACCTTCCAGGCGTTTTGGAAAGACTCACCCGCAACGCGTTAACTGTCAGCCTCTGCCCGCTTCAACGGCCGCAAAACACTGATGAGCGCCAGCCCCATCAAACCAAAGGCGATCAAAATTAGAAATGCCATTTGGTAACTTCCGGTGGTATCAAAAAGATACCCGGTTAGCCACGGGCCGATGGACCCACCCAGCGTCCCACAAAACCAGATCAGACCAAATAGGGCCCCATGGGATCCAGTCCCAAAAAGCTCGGCAACTGTAGGCGATATCACCGTAAAAAGACCACCGTGTGCAAACCCATATAGAATGGCAAACCCAAACAGCATCCCCATATTTCCAGCCACCAAAAGTAAGATCAGACTCGCATTCAGCAAAATGAGGCAGACAACTAAAGATCGTTTACCACCAATGTGGTCGTTAGCCCAGCCCATCACCAACCGGCCCAACATACTGACGCCGCCGATGGTCGACAGTACTGCCGCGGCTGTTTGGGCTTGTAAGCCTAAATCACGGGCATGCGGTATAATATGGACGATGGTGGTAAATAGACAGAAAAAAACAGCAAATTCGACTATACATATGAACCAGAATTGACGCGTATGCATGGCCATGCGCATGGAAAAACTTCCTTTTTGAATACTGATGTTGCATGCGCTGCCTGTGTCTCGGTCACCATCAGGGCACAGACCCATTCTCTGGGGATCCCGTTTCATCGGTTGTGCCAACAACATTAGGATTACCAAAGACATGCTGCCGATGAGAAGATATGCATTGCGCCATCCAACCATGCTGATAACGATGGTAGCCAGTAAAGGAAATAGAAGTTGTCCAGCGCCGGTGCCTACCTTGACAAGACCCGTCATCGTGCCGCGCCGTTTGTCAAACCAGCGCGCAATCGTGGATAGGGTTATAACATCATGGGTACTAAAGCCAATCCCAACCAGGACACCGTAAAAAAGATACAGCTGCCAGGGTGCTGTCAATTGAGACAGCAGCAGATATCCCAGCCCCACGCAAATGCCCGAAACCGTCAGGATAATCCGCGGCCCAATTCGATCGTTTAGCACGCCAGATAGCATACCCACGCCACCCATCATTAAGAACGCCAAAGATGAGGCACCGGATATCATGGCACGCGACCAACCAAAATCCTCCTGAAAATTCTTAAAAAAAACGCCATAGGTAAACATGGCGCCAATGCAAAGGCCTTGAATGAGGAAACTCGCGCCGACGATGTTGTATCCATAGAAATAGCGTGATTTCAAATTTGCTCCCTATGAGTTATACAAGTTGTCAAAAATTTTCATACCCTGACGCGCACAACCAAGCATGAAACAAAATCTTTATATTGAAATGTTATAGCTATCCTCTAAAAGTAATGCATGAAAATTTTTATAATAGAAACAGAATGAAAGCCAAGCATCTTGGATTTAATATAGTATCTTTTGAGGCGGATTGAAACCGCATATTGAGGTCGATACATAAGTGAAGCCATAGAGCGCGACAAAAATATGATCGGTCAGCCAGGTGAACAACAAATTGTTGGCTTAGACCACAAAAATGAAACTATGATAACACAAGGCTGACACCGCGGTTTCACCCATTAGAAACATTTAATATCAAAATTGATTCGTCTCCCGTTAGAGGCTTATGAATGTGTAACCAATAAGAAAAATCCCAACTTGTTTCTAATGAATATGTTCCGAAATAAAACAGAATTTAAGCGCGAAAAGGAACGTTATTGTGACAACCACTATTGGCTTAGATTACAAACAACATTCACCCATTTTAACGGATAAAATAGTGCATCTGGACTACACCATGGCAAGCTATCCTGTCAATTGGAATGCCGCTATTTGGTAACGAGACTGAATGTCACAAGTCTATTCGATTGAGACACGAGGTGTAAAAAGAAAAGGAGGGAGGATCAAATCAGACGATCCGTGCAATCCGCTTGCATTAACTCAGGTGGTGCCACCGGTAAACCTGCGGGCTGGCCTACACCAATTTTGCTTTCATGGACACAGATTTGATTTTTACCATTCTTTTTGGCCTTATACAGCATGGTATCTGATTTCTGAATCAAGTCCTCGACACTCAGTGCGTCTTCAGGACAGGTGGCGATACCGATGCTAATTGTCATGTGCTCGGGGTGGGGCACACCGGCCAGACTGAAGGCATAATCCTCAATGGAAGATCGAATGCGTTCAGCAACTGATAGGGCATTGTTTTTGCCAGCATACGGCAGCACGATGGCAAATTCCTCGCCACCGTAACGCACAGCCAGATCGATCTCCCGGGTGGAGGATTGTATTATTTTGGCACTTTCGCGTAGAATGACGTCACCGGCCAAATGACCCAATCTGTCATTAAGCTCTTTGAAATCATCCAGATCCATCATAATTAAAGCCGTGGAATAGGTCTGTCGAATGGCACGTTTGACTTCTATCTCGAGAAAACGTTTGAAATAGGCATGGTTGTACAGGCCGGTCAAACCGTCCTTGATGGCTGAATCCATAGCTGTTTCATATTGGGCGTGCAATTGGTCCATATAAGCCTTTTTCTTGAGTAGGGCATTTATGCGCACCTGTAGTTCCCGGTTGTTGATCGGCTTTACCAGAAAATCATCGGCACCCATCTCGACACCTTTGATACGGCTCTCCAGATCAGACAGACTGGTAACCAGCACGATCTGTATATTTTTGGTCTCATCCATTTGCTTCATGCGGTTGCAAATTTCGAATCCGTCGGTGCCTGGCAGCATTATATCTAGCAATATCAAATCAATATTTTCTTTGAGCGCCAGTGCCAGCGCTTCCTCACCGTCATAGGCGGTAATCACCTCATAAGGTTGCCCGGCCAAGTAATTCTTTATGAGCTTGACGTCCTTTTGATCGTCCTCCACCAATAATACTTTAGGAAGCACGCTGTTTTTTTCCGAAATAAAAGGACGGTCACTACTTTCTGAGAAAACAGCCTCTGATTGAGATCGAATAGTTAGCTGCTCCTGGTATTGGCGCAACCGCAGCATCGATTTCACCCGTGCAATCAGTTCCGTCTTGCTGACCGGTTTGTTCAGAAATTCTTCGGCTCCTATCTCTAAACCCTGGATTTTATCATCGGTTCCATTGAGGGCTGTTATCAGGATGATGGGTATCGAGCTGGTTTGCGGGTCATTTTTCAAGCTGCGTGTGACGGCAAAGCCGTCCAAGTCCGGCATCATGACATCCAAAAGAATCAGGTCCGGTTGGTGGGTAAGGGCCTTATCAACCGCCTGCTTGCCGCCAAAGGCTTGAATGATTTTGTAATTATTTCCCTCAAGTTGGGCGGTCAAAAGTTTGACATTCATGGGCTCGTCATCGACGATCAGGATGCGTGCCTGGTATTGGGAAGGTCCCGTCTCCGGCTGTATGCCTGGTTCATCAGGTTTATTTAGAAACCATTTTAACGTTTCGGCAAACTTGCGTGTGTCGATGGGCTTCGATATGTAACCGGTACAACCGGCCTCACGGGCTCTTTCTTCATCCCCCTGCATGGCATAGGATGTCAGGGCAATCACCGGTATGGATTTGAGCCTTTTATCCTGTTTAAGAATTTGGGTGGCTTTGAGCCCGTTCATTCCTGGGAGCTGGATATCCATGAGAATCAGGTCAGGTACATTTTCGCGTGCCAAACTGATCCCGGTTTCGGCGTCCGTGGCCGCAAGAACATGATAGTCAGCCAGCTCAAGCAGGGTTTTGACAAGCTTCATATTGATGTCATTATCTTCGATAACCAGAACACTATGCTTCGACATGTGTGCACTCCAATTCTTGATTCGCTCCGGCATTACAATATGACTAGATACCCGTCATCTCTTAAATCGATCCGGCTGTTCATATATTCTATATCGTCCGTTTTCTGGCAGACTTTAGCCCAAATTTATAACATTCTAAAATCATAGAAAATATTAATACGCCAAAGCCATCACGCATCCTGTTATCGGTTTTTTCGCTAAAGATATTCATAAACAGACCGATATAATTAGATATACCGCATCTACAGGGTGTTCACTCGGTTAAAAGAGAAGATTTTAGCACGTATGATATGCTGGGTTCCTGTACACCTCTGCCAATATGGCAATATCGCTTTTGGGTGCAAGCATTATGAAAGGACCATGAGATGAAGCTGAGCGGACCAACATTAAAATTACGACTGCTGTCGGCCATGACCCTGATGTGTATTCTTTTATTGCTCCTGGGATCTGGTTACATTTACAGCACGGCAAAGATATCCGATCGGGTTTCCCAAATTAGAGAGTCCCAATATCCGCTGGCTTTCAATTGTATGCACCTGGAATTGAATGTCGAACGTGTTTTGGCTACGATTGGCAATGCCGCCTCTGCCGGTCGTGATGAATTGTTGACGCCATTGCGAAACATGGAATATCCAGTCAACCAGCATATCGCCAAATTAAGGCAGCTCACCGGCGATTCTCCATTCTTAATTGCCAAAATAAATGAAATCGACGGGCTATACCGCAAAACGTATCATATCGGTTTGCGATGGGTTAGAGCCAAGCTGGATGGTGATCTCGAAACTGCCGCAGCAACCGACCAGCAATTTTTTGATCTTCAAGATCACTTGAAATCAATCATCGCCCAGGTCCGCATCCACGGGTTACAGAGTTTTGTCGACTCCATGGATCATATATCCAAACAAACTCGAACAGCCTGGTCCACGACCATGCTCATATTCGGTGTGGGTGCGTTTTCCGTGGTCTTACTCAGCATTCGTTTGTATCGTTCCATGGCCTCACCGTTGTCCGATCTGGTAAAAGTCATCAATGACATACGTGGCGAAAACTCAAATTTAACCCAGCGGGTTGAGGTAACCTCAAAAGATGAAATTGGTCAACTTGGCATGACATTCAATGCCATGTTGGCGGATCTGGAACGGTCGGATAATAAAATCAGAGAGCAAATGGCCGGACTTGAACATACGGTGGCTCGTCGGACCGCACAGTTGCAACGCGAGAAAGAAGCGCTTAGCGAAAGTGAACGGCATCTCAAAGCCATCTGGGACTCCACGCCCTCAGGCATCATGGTAATTGATGCCGAAACCCATCATATCATCGATGCCAATCCATTTGCTTTAAAACTTATGGGCCGATCTTTAGAACAAGTCAGGGGACATATTTGCCATTCCTTTATATGCCCGGCAGAAAAAGGCAGGTGTCCGATTACGGATCTCGGAAAAACTATTGACGGCCAATACCGCAAGCTGGTGGGCGCTAATGGGCACCAAGTTGATATCTTGAAAACGGTGGTTCCGCTTACCAAAAAAGGCCGTAAGCTCCTCATAGAAAGCTTTGTCGACATCACCGATCTAAAAGCAACCGAGCAGCAGGTTCGAACTGCCATGCTGGATGCCGAAGATGCCAACCAAGCAAAAAGTGAATTTTTGGCCAATATGAGTCATGAGCTGCGGACCCCTTTGAACCATATCATCGGGTTTACAGAACTGACAGTGGACAATAGCTTTGGGGAGCTCAACCAGATCCAATCAGAGTACCTCAACGATGTGTTGAACAGCAGCCGGCACCTGCTCTCTTTAATCAACGACATTTTAGATATCTCCAAAATTGAGGCCGGAAAGTTAAAACTGGATCCTGAGCATTTCAACCTCAAATCGCTCTTAGACAATAGCCTGACCATGATCAAGGAGAAAGCCATGAAGCATGGATTGGCGGTCAACCTGCACTTTGGCGAATTGCCTAATTTTATCACAGCCGATCAGCGTAAGGTGAAACAAATAATGTATAATCTGCTTTCAAATGCCGTCAAATTTACTCCCGATGGAGGCCGTATTACCGTCAGCGCCCAACCTTTTGGGAATAACACCCACGAAGACAGCGACGCCCCCGAATCCGTCAACCCGGATTTAAAAATTGAAGTCGCCGACACTGGCATCGGATTGAGCCAAGCGGATATGGATCGGGTATTCAGTCCATTTGAACAAGTTGAGCATTCCCTCAGCCGTAAATTTCAAGGCACCGGTCTGGGATTGTCTTTAACCAAAAGTTTGGTGGAATTGCATGGCGGCAAAATCTGGGTAGAAAGCCAAGGGCAGCACCAGGGAAGTAGATTTACCTTTACGCTCCCCTATCATTCCGAAACACAATCTCACTGCGGGATAACAACATGAAAAGTTGAGCCTTGGTTTTCACCCTGACTTTCCGCCCAAATGTCATCGCCTCGGCACGCTTGCGTTCCTTCACTTCCTGACGCAATGCATCATTGGCTTTAAGAATACCCGCAGTTTTTTCTGCAACCCTTTTTTTCCGTTCTTCATTGACCCGATTCAGTTTTTCTTCGGCCTGTTTTCTGACGGTGACATCGGTGGCAACCTGCATATGCACGATGCGATTGTTGTCCCAGAATATGGCCCGATCTTTGTTGATGTACCTTTTGCCCGCGAGTGGATTCTGGCATTCCCAGGTATAGACACCATTGGGCTGTCCATGTGCGGGTAAAACTTTAGGTCAAAATTTTGGTTGCGGAATACATGACATTTATGGAAGTAATGAGGTCAGCGGACATGCACGTGTTTCTGCAATGAATTTTGACACCATCGTTTGCGTTTGAGATGCCAGGGAGGATGGATGAACCGGAATGCTATCTATGGTGTAATCGCCTGTATCGTGTGTGCGGCGGCCGCCTACTTTGCGGCCACTGAAATCAATAGTTTTTTAGGCATTTCCGCATTGGACAAGGAACTGCCGCAGGTACCGTCGTCAAGTGAATTGCTTGAATCGGACCCGGTGCCTTATTCGGATGTGCCAACAACCCTACCACTTCGAATAGCGGACTTCGGTTCGGTGGGTGTAATACCGGATGCCGATCATTGGGGGCAGGACTATTCCCATAATTTACGTCATTTCGAGAAGGCCATCCTACCTGATCCACCCTTTTGAAAAAAATCTTCTTCGATTCATTTGAGACAATGAAAAAAGGACTATACATCAGTGAATTCGCCAAAAAGGAAGTCAAGGCCCTGGGGCTGCTGCCACCACCCATGCTGTGGATTTTTGAATGGGATATCGTAAGTGCCGGCAACTCGGTGTTAAGTAACCTCTACTACATTTCCAGAGACAAGATCGACCAAATGATTGCAGAGGGCTACGAAGCTGTAGCTGAGGCTCAAAATATGAAAAGAAGCCTGGCAGCTATTAAAGCCAAGATAGCCAAAAACCATCAGCAATTTTCTATCCTGATGGATTCAACGGGCTATCAGATTGATCTTTTTGAAGTATTAGCCAGCTACCGTGCCTTTATTCTGAATTATTATCGTTGGATCGATACCGGAGATAGAATCTCCGCCCAGGCCTGGCGTCAAAGTTTGCAAGATTTTAAAAACCGGGAAACGCGGCACACCGCCAAGTACGCCGCAAACCTAGATTTCCCGGCTTTCAATTTTAGTGAAGCCCAGGCCGGTGCAAGGCTGGCCCAAAACACCATCTCATCACGTAATTTTTCGGTACTCTTGGTTGTTATGATATCATTCATCGTTATTTCAGGGTTTATATCTCCTCGGTCCCCATATACAAAAGGAGTGCGCATGTCGGTAGCAGCCTTGAGTTTACCCTTCAGACCATCACTTCCATTCGATTCGGGGCGTCCAGTTCATCCTGCTGGGTGCCGTTACGCATTTAACTAGCTTGGAAACATCCCTGACCGCCATCAATGATGAGCTCCTGGTATTGCCGGGAGGGCTATCCAGAATTTTGGGGATAACCACCCATTTGGATATCCCTAACGAAATTCCTGTCTATCTAATTTATTTTGGAGTTGGCTTGGCTGTCTTGGGGATTGTATTAAAGACTATCGGAAGCAAAACAAATTCCCGTAAAACAAAGGATAGGCTGGTACTGTAAAAAGCACCACCGGATCTGAAAGACTTATGCCAGTAACCTACACCTTTTACAGGCAATGGCGCATACCATATGTGGTAGTAGGGCTTAATTTCCGATGTTCTTAGTGACCTATATTAAGATATAGGTTTAATCCACCATTTCTTTAAATCAATAGGTTTGCCTGTAGATACTGGTTGACCCGGCATTGGAACGACGAAATCTACTGACTTATTATTTGCAGTTTGTATCATCCTTTCGACAGGGTCAGCCCATGCATGTATTCCTATATTAAATGTCCCCCAGTGAATAGGTAACAGTGTCTTGCCTTTTAATGAAAGATGTACATCAATAGCCTGTACCGGTCCCACGTGAATATCGTCCAGATTTTTATGATATGCCCCTATTTCAATCATAGTTAGATCAAAGGGGCCGTACTTCCTTCCGATATCGTCAAATACCGGCAACATTCCTGTGTCTCCACTAAAAAACACACGCTGGTGGGGACCCAATATTGTCCAGGATGTCCATAAAGTTGGAATAGAGGAAAAGAATCTCCCAGAATAGTGACGTGCCGGAGTTGCCATTATAGTGAAGTCATGGCCCCCTAAAGTATTTGAATCCCACCAATCCATTTCTATAATACGCTTTGATGGAATACCCCAATCTTTCAGATATTCTCCTACACCTAAAGGTACAAAAAATTTAGCATCTCTATTTCTATTGGCCAGAGAGAGAATAGTAGGTTTATCAAGATGATCATAATGGTCATGAGATATTAAAACAGCATCCAATTTTGGCAAAGAATCAATTTGAATAGGCGGTTTGTAAAATCTTTTAGGACTCATAATATCCAATTTGGTAAAACTGAAAGAACCTATTCTATCACTCAAAACTGGATCAGTAAGTATGCGTCGACCATCAATTTCAATTAACACGCTTGAATGTCCCAACCAAATGATACGTAGCTCATTATCAGCAGGAGAAGATTTAAAAAATGAAGGATCAAGCTGATTTACGGGTAATTGATAAGAAGGGTATCTTTCTTCCTTACCAAAAATAACTTCCATAATCATATCAAAAGATGTTCCTGGTTTAGGACCTTCACTTGTTTTTATGAGATTATTAAACTTTCTATTGTAATAATTTGGAGAATACTCGTATCTTTCATCATATTTATTTGACCCAAATGCTGACGCACAACCAGGAAGTGAATAGCTCATTATAGCCATCGCACAATTTTTTATAAATTTTCTCCTGGTTATGCTTAACATTAATAAACGCTACCCTAAGTTCTAAAGCTGAAACTCTCCTATTATCTCGGTGCTGCGCCAACTTTTGATATATTGTGTCATAGCCATTTGTCCACCGGGTTATCGATATATCAAGAATATTGCAGGATTATTAGATTGTCAAAGCCACTACATATGGGATTTAAAAATATAGAACAAAATCATTGATTACGCTAATAAGTCATTTTCACTGGGAGCCTTTAACCTCATCCAACACATCACGCACCAACTTGGCCATTTGGGCCCCGGCCACAGGTTTAAACAGAAAACCCTTGATGCCCATGGCACGTGCTTTTTGTTCATTAATGCGTGTGCTAAATCCGGTGCAAATGATTATGGGAATGCCCGGCCGTATTGATAACACTTCCTTGGCTAACTTATCCCCGGTCAGGTTGGGCATGGTCATATCCGTTATGATTAGATCAAAGTTTTTGGGATTGGCTTTGAAGGCCGCAAGTGCATCCATACTGCTGAAACGTGCCTCGACTTGGTAGCCATAGCGTTCCAACATTTGTTTTTCGAATTGGGCGATGGGTTCTTCATCGTCAACCAATAAAATACGTTCATTTCCTTTTTCGATAACTTCTGCCTTTTTAATTCCTTGGGGCAGCTCTTCACCATCTGTCAAAAGCGGGAGGTATACATCAAACGTAGTGTATTGATTTAGCTCGCTTTGCACATTTATATCTCCGCCATGCTCTTTGGCGATTCCATATACAACGGATAGTCCCAGTCCAGTTCCTTTACTCTTTTCTTTGGTGTTAAAATACGGTTCAAAAATCTTATTCCGCATACTCGCATCAATCCCGCATCCGGTATCGGATATCGTGAGTCTGGCGTAGGGGCCAGGTTCCAAACTGCTGCTCTCGATAGCTGTGTCATTTAATTCGACTTCTTTTAGTTGAACCATAATGTTCCCACCCTTCGGTTCAACGGCATGATACGCATTGGTAATAAGGTTCATGGCCAGTTGATGAATTTGGGTTGGGTCAGCCATCACCAGACCGCAGTCAGACTGGATATCCTGCACGATATCAATATCGGCCGGTATTGAAGACCGGCTCAATTTGAGGACCTCTTTCATTATCTGCTGGATTCGTACAGGGATCATGCGATGTTCCGATTGTCGGCTAAATGCCAAAATTTGTTTGATCAAATCGCGGCCCCTTTTGCCAGCCTGTAAAATTTGCTGAACATTTTGGTGCTCCAAGCTTTCCGGCTTCAGATCTTGAATTAGCAATTCGGATAAACCGATAATCGGAAATAGAATATTGTTAAAATCATGGGCGATCCCGCCGGCAAGATTACCGATGGACTCCATTTTTTGAGCTTGGCGCAGCCCATCCTCCATTTGTTTTCGGTCGGTAATGTCTAGTGCCGTAAACGTAACCCCTTCGGACCAATCATCCGGGTTGATCGGGGTCGAACTCAATAAAATATCGCTGATTATCCCAGATTTGTGCTGCCAGCGTGTTTCCACTGTGCCGGTGCCTTTCTCTCGAATCTGATCATATTTCGCTTTGCCGACGTATTTATAATCCGCCTCGCTGGGGTATAATATGCGCGCATTTTTATTCACCAGGTCTGCCTGAGATCGTCCCACCATCTCACATAAGCGCTCATTAGCCTGGGTGATTACCCGATCGCAGACCATCCCAATCCCGATGGGAGCCGCCTTGAATATGCTTCTTAAGGTTTCTTCACTTTGGCGTAGGGCCTCATCTTGCTTTTTACGCTCCGTGATGTCTGAAAAACTGACCAAGCCGGCGATGATCTGACCTTGGTTGTCCCTAATAGGGCTACCAAAAACCTCCAATAGCACCTCGGTCCCGTCGGGATGGACTACCAGCATATCGTCAATGGATCGACTTTCTCCGTGAAGTGCTCGTACAACCGGCATTTGATCTGGTGGATACAGCTCCCGGGTTCCAAAGCGATAGGCCTGATAAGTCTCTGCAAGGGTGTCTTTCTCGGCCCCGTTCATAATTCCACGACCCAGCAGTTCCATGGCCCGCGTGTTAGCCAGAATCGGCTTGCCGGAAGGTGCTTCCACCATAAAGACGCCCACCCGCAGGTTATCTAAGAGTGCTCCCATAAATCGATTTTGAGATTCGAGCTCCCTTTCTGTACGGGTAAGCTCGGTGAGGTCGTAGGTAGTGGCGATAATTTCCTCAATTTCGTTTGTCTTTGGATTACGGATGGTACGGCCGGTTGATCTTACCCAGATATAATGACCCTTTTCATGCTTAATCCGATAGGAGACACTCGCATTCATCTCTTTTTCCAGGATGTCGCGATAGCTTTTTTGGATCTTTTCAAGATCATCCGGATGAAAAAAATCAATGGCATTGCGACCGATCATTTCCTCCGGTTTGTAGCCCAGCAAATGCCTGAAGCTTGGTGACGCATATTTGCATACACCATCGGGATCGTGTTTGCTTAACATGTCAGTGGCGTTTTCAGCTACCATGCGATAATAGCTGTTTTCATTTTGCAAGGCCTCCAGGCGTTTTTCCAAGTCCGCATAACTGGGTTTTCGAGGCATTTCCGTCACCTTTAATGACCTATTCTTTAAATCATTCGGGTCGGCTGGCGTTTGGTTTTGTTTATAAATATTCAGATCAGCAGCTTAGGATATGCTATCAAAGATATAGCAAAACCACAAGAGCCCCCTACATCAGGGTTTTATGTGTTTAGACTGTAGACTATAGGCTCCCAATGGCTCCCAGCTCCATGCTCAACCCGCACCTCGTAACCGGTCAACTCGACACTCGCAACCCGCAACCCGTAACTCGCAACTCGACACCCGCAACCCGCTACGCTTGCGAAAACACCGACCAGCGGCCCACATACTCGCTACCCCGGACAACGAACAAGTCGCCAAATTGCAGCATGACACTTTCGCTTTGGGTGGGTCTTAAAAATACATAATCATCAACCCCAATATCTAGATTCGCTGGCGCATTCAGCATTTCCTGATTGGTGCTGCGGCCATAAATAGAGTTTGTGACTAAGCCTGCAGGCGAGTGGGGAACAGCCTTCCAATAGCCCCCATAGATAAATAGGGTCGTGCGCCAACGCGGTTTCAGTTTATTCAGGATAAAACCGATGGATTCCAAAAATGGAATTTTAACCCCTTCAAGCTTTTTTAAAATGGGCGTCGCAATAAACAGAGCGTGCTCATAAGTTCGTAAACTTTTTAAATCAAAATTGGATGGCTTTACCAGAGCCGAGCCCACCGAGATATCATTGAGGAGACTTTTTTTGCGATACATGCTGAAAGTTGGACTGCCGGCGCCATTAAAGGTTAGCTTCTCGCTATAAAGCGCCGGGAATTCGCGCTTCAGGAAATTAACCATCTTTTTATATCGTCTGGTAACCTGTAACAAAGCCGCCCTGTTTGGGATTAGCAACTTACGTGATTTTGCCACATGGGGATCATAACCCATAAAACCAGACAGCTTCAGGTGCCGCGGATCATCGGAAATTGCCTCTAATAACGGGGCGAGCTGTTTTGGCTCGGCAATCCCACCGCGGTGGAGCCCCACATCGATTTCAATGTTGATGCGCATCTCTCTGCGCATGCGATGGGCTGCATCGCGATATTGAATCAACCTTTCTTGGGAATCAATCAACCACTGAACATTATGATCGTTGATCGGGCGGGAAGCGGTAGTTAATTCACGGTAAAAAGTGTTGAGCGCCTGGATCGGAAACGGCTTCCCCAGAAGGATATCTGCATCCGCAAATGATGCCAAAGCCAGGTTCAGAAAAGGACGATGAAACACCATAAGCTTGTGGGTTTTGGAACTCTCCAGGATGTAGCTTATCAGTTTGAGACTAGGCAGAGATTTGACCACCAATCGAAAACGGTCCAGTTCGCCCATATTGTTTCGCAATGCTGCCAGGTTCTTATCCAGGATGTCGAGATCCAGAACCAGCACAGGATGACCCGGCCCTTTCTCCCGTATCAAAGTATTCAAATCCGTAAAATAGGCGTCGTGGGTAATTCTATCAGTATTTTTTTTTCTTCTTAGCATCAGATTCGCTCGCGGATATAATTATTGTTTGTATGCTATTGCCATCATCTATATACAAAAACTATCACCAAATTCAAATAAGTAAAGTGTTGGAACGGCATATCACATACTATGTTATGCCGTTTCTTATAAAACAAACACTAGAATCCTTAATCCCTCGGATCCTTGAATCCTTCCTATTAGATGTACGCTGAAATTGTGCTTGACAAAGCTCATCGCACCGATTAAATATAGTCAAATTTGACTATTCTAATTTGTCTATTGGCAAGATGTTTTGTTCGTTACCATAGCTAAAAAAGTGACCTAACAAATGAACATATCCAAATTTGTCGTTTTGGGCACCCTTGATCGCATCAGCCCGGCCAGTGGCTATGACATCATTCGCGAGTTGGACCGCAAAATGATTAGTCGTTGGACCAAGGTAAAAAAGGGCTCTGTTTATCATGCTCTCAAGACCTTAAGCGCCCATGGTCTGATCCAGAGCACACAACGGTTGAAACAAGGCCTCTATCCAACAGCTACCTGGTACGAAATCACGGCTGCCGGGGCAGCTGAATTCGACCGCATGCAAGCCCAGGCTTTTTTAGGATTATACCCAGATTACTACGGCTTTAAACTAGCCCTCAAATTCAATGTCCGGCGCTCAGCAGATGAAGTGGCCGAGTTTGCGCAGCAAGCCATTCAAAAAATAGACGCAACCTTAGCCGGAATGGACGCTTACCTCAATTCGTTGGATGCATCCGACCCCCGTTTACAATCGGACCCATTTTTTATCGAACATGACCGCATGCTCCTGCAGCAAGAAAAGAATTGGATTCAAATGGCCGTCGATAGGCTTAAAAAAGTGGAGAACAAACCATGATTACCCTCAATGTGAACGGTGTCCGTCACCAACTGGACATCGACCCCGAAACCCCCTTACTCTCTGCACTCAACTTTAATTGAGAGTGATTCCGAACCAAACGACGACACCATCGATCGAGAGATGTCCCCGGTACTGTGTCGATGTGGTACCTACCAGGCAATTCGCGCCGCTGTGCATCAGGCGGCCAAGGAGTATCGCCATGCTAAATGATGTTTCCTTAAAGCAAGCAGGCCGTGAGCATACTGGTATCAACAATCCAGAGAATCCAATGAACGCAACCCGGCGTAAACCAATGCTTAAGGCGCAATCCGAGTCATTAAACACATCGCTGCAGGCCAAACAACAAAGATCCCGCACAGCGCTCCAGCTGAACCGCAGGGCCTTTATCAAAACCTGTGCTGTCGTGGGTTCCAGCCTGATAGTTGGCCTGGAGCTGCAGGCTTGTGGCCGTCCCCCAAACACAACCATGGCCGCCAATTCGAATTACGCCGACGCCTACCAAGCCAATGCTTGGATTAAGATTCATCCGGATAATGCCGTAACCATCATGGTCAGTCATTGCGAAATGGGCCAGGGCATATCAACGGCCTTATGTATGATAGTGGCCGAGGAACTTTCGGCCGAAAACAGCCATGTCATTCACCAGCCCAGTCAAAAAAAGATGGCCTATGCTGAGTTAATCGGGCATACCAAAGACCTGAGTTTACCCGACAATCCGCAGTTAAAAAAACCGGATCAATTCCAGCTAATTGGAAAGCCTACTTTACGCTTGGACAGCCTTGCCAAACTAAACGGGAGCGCCGTTTTCGGAATCGATATCAATGTACCCGGCATGTTAAACGCCACCGTTGTTCAGCCACCTCGGTTCGGGGATGTCTTACGATCGTTTGATGCCCAAGATGCACTGGCCATGCCTGGTGTCAGACATGTTTTCGACATCCAAACTGGAATTGCCATCGTGGCTGACCGATTTTATCAGGCCCGCAATGCCATGGATATGCTGTCGGTAGACTGGCAGCAGCACGGAGTGGATGCCCTCAATTCCGATGATCTGTTTAAACGCTGGGCTGGGCTGGCCGCCAAGCAAGGCAAACCTTTTTATACGCGCGGCAATGTCGAAGAGCATTTCAATACTGCCTCACAGATAATAAAAGCTGCATACGACCTGCCCTACCAGGCCCATGCCACACCAGAACCCATGAATTGTACGGCGCATGTCAGCGAAAACAGTTGTGAAATTTGGGCCCCCACCCAAAATCCAAAAGGTGCCCAGGAAATTGCCGCCAAAATTACGGGGCTCAGTCCCAAGCAGATCCCTGTGCATACCACCTTTTTGGGTGGTGGTTTTGGGCGCCGGGCGCTAGTAGACTATGTGGGCCAGGCTGTTGAAATTTCTCAAAAAACCGGGAAGCCCGTTAAAGTGATTTGGACACGTGAGCAGGACATTCAACACGATTATTATCGCGCGGCCACCCACAATGTGCTCTGGGCTGCAATCGACGAGCAAGGGCATCCGGTAGCATGGCAACATCGTATCGTTGGCGCGGATGTGTTTGCGCAAACCATGCCCAAAGTCATCTCCGGCATGCTGCCCGATGCCATGCCCCAAATATTCAAAAATGCCGCCACCGCCCTGGCTCAAATCATTCTGCCTCGAGTCGTCGCCGGGAAAAAGGGCGTTAAGGGTGCCGGTCCGTTGCCCTATTCCATCCCCAACATGCGGGTTGAGTTTACCCAGGACGATCCCGGAGTTCCTTTGTGCTGGTGGCGCTCGGTGGCCCCTTCCACCAACTGTTTTGCGGTGGAAAGTTTTTTAGACGAACTGGCTGCGGCTGCCGGCAGAGATCCCTATGAACTCCGCTACGAGCTGTTGGATCAATCACCGCGTCTTCGCCATGTACTCAAACTTGCTGCCCAAAAATCAGGGTGGTTTTATACGCCCAAAACGGACATTCATCGGGGTATCGCCGCCCACGATTTCCAAGGCAGCATGATGGCACTGGTGGCTGAAGTCGCTTTTGATAAGTCGAGGTGCATATCGTACCGAGCAGCGAACCGCCCACCGGTCTGGGCGAAGTTGCCGTGCCCCTTATCGGCCCGGCGGTCGCCAACGCTGTTTTCGCTGCCACCGGCAGACGAATTGGCAAGTTACCGATTGTACCAGAGGACATCAAACTTTAGTTTGGGAGTAAATTAGGTTTATTTTTTCAATTTTGAAAGGTCTGTTCCATTTTTACCATCCACCTAATTTTTATACGAGACGCAATATTTAATCCAACCTTTTGCAAACATTTATGCCCCTTTGCTATTATGGCTTGGTCAAACCTTCGTATTCATCCGGTTTGATTTCGGATGCATCTGCGTTGGTATCATCGTTCTCGCCCGCATCCATACCTCGTGGATCGATTGCTCCCACCACCGGAGAGGTTCTGGGTATAGGTATCGTTGGAACCTGGTCCTCAAAGGTACTCGATAATCTCTTGCGTAAGCTCCAGACAATCAGTCCCAAACTGCCGCCACAAAAGGCCGTAAAATAGTACAGACCAAAGGGGCCCAGCTTTGAGACAACCAACGAGGACGTGATGGGGCCAAAACAGGCACCAATACCAAAAAAGAGAATCAAGGCCGCACTGACCGGTACAATCTCTTTTTTATCGATGTTGTCCTGAGCCCGCGCCATGGCCACGGTATAAATGGAAAAAACAATTCCGAAACAAATGGTTAGCGCATAAAGCAAACCCAGATTTAACCTGCCCAAAATGATCATACCAACACTTACCAGGCAGACCAGGAAGCCTAAGGTATAAAGGACCATTAGGCGATCCATTCGGTCTGAAAAAAATCCAACCGGGAATTGGAATAAAAGCCCGGCCCAGATGGTGAGGCTCATATAAAGGGAAACCTGGGTTACGGACAGGCCCATGTCCAATGTTACCATGGGGGCCAGGGCATAAAATGAACTGTTGATCAGCCCACTAATAAATACGGCCACCATGCTCAAAGGTGCCAGTTGGAACAATTTTACAAAGTTATAACGGGGGACCTCCAGGGGCTGGGGTTTGACCGCCCCGGTAATTGAAATCGGTATCAGACATAGGGCAAATAAGATCGCCGCAAGCATGAATATGGTTTGACCCTGCACATCACTAACATTCAATAAAAACTGGCCGCTGCCAATCCCGAAATAGACTAAAACCATATAGATGGATAGCAAGCGGCCGCGAAAGGTAGGTTCCACCTTTTCATTTAGCCAGCTTTCAAGCACCATGAAAAGCCCGGTGACACATAGGCCATTGAATATTCTCAGTAGGCCCCATAACCAGGCCGACATGTAAAGACCATGCGTTAATGATACGGCCGTCATCACTGCCGCAAACACGGCGAAACCACGAATATGTCCTACTTTTTGAACGATTTTCTGGCCGAAATAAACACCGATCAGAATCCCCAGGTAGTTGGCCGACATGACCAGCCCGATTACCTGATCCCCGTATCCCTGAAGCCGCATGTTGATACTCAACAGACTGCTCATCAGGCCGCTGCCCATGGTTAAAAAAACCGTGGCGATGAATAGAGGCAGAAATGATTTGATAGTGGTAATCAATGTCTGATCATCTCCCAAACCTAAGCGGAAGTGGCTGCAGGAATTAAATAACAAACCGTATACGTATCAGCCCATAGCTTCCGCCACCCAAGATTTAAGTCCATCCGTATGAGCCGAAATCCAATGCATCAGCCCGATGTTGTGACTGATATAGGTGTAATACTCATCATCATCGAGCTCAAAGGTCCCGTAAAAATCAACTAGATCCCAGTTGAGAACGTATAGATTTGCGATACCCAACATAGGGATCAAATTTTGCTTTTCCTGATTGCTTAAGGGTTGAATATGTTTAAGGCGGCAGCAAACACTATTATATGTGTCTAAAAAAAGAGTAAATTTATCAGCACGCAACCCTTGCTGCTTGGCATCCCATATACTGGTAAAATATACCAACCCCAACGCCAAATCAAACAAACGGTAATCGATTTTGGACCAGTCAAAATCAAAAAGGCCCACACCCTTTTCATGGCGGTATTTTAGATTACCGGGATGATAATCACAGTGGATCGGCATTCGTGGCATCCCCTTAAATACTTTAGTATAGGATATTGCTTGATCCAAGTTCTTACAAATCGTGTCAAAATTGGTTTGAAATAAACGGTCACAGCGTCTATCTCTGGATAGTTTTAAAAATGCAGCAAATTTAGGTTTAAAAGTAGCGATAAAGGGCATGATCGGTGGCTGGACACGATCTGTCCCGGAAGGCTTTTTAAAGCCATGTCCGCTGTGGTGCAGCTGGGCTAGAATTTCGGCGGCACTGATAAATTCCTTGTCGCTCAAGTTTGTCTGGGTCCAGGTATACTTGTCTTCTCCCTCTAGAAATTCAAATAGGGCCCACAGCGCTTTTCCACTAGCATGGTCTTCTGGCACTGGTGTTTGAACCAGGGTGGTCTTATTGCGACAAGCGATGATCTTGGCCGCCAAATCAAATCCGTTTGTTTGTAAATGGATTAGTAATGCATGTTCAAATCGGATCTCTTTTTCATCGATATTGGGATTATACCATCGCAAAAAATATTGATCCACCTGATTCTCGGTTTGCAGCCATAAGGCATATCCCTTATTACAATAGCCACCTAAAATTTTCTTGATCCGCTTTACACGACCCAGATCGTATTCTGATTCTATTATCCGGCGAATTGTATTGGTTCGTGCTTCACTTGTCAGGTTTGAATGGCATTCCATGTGATAAACCCTTTCAGCCTTTCCGGTACGTAGATTGTGCCCGCAGAGAACCAAAAACGAAAGTTTGTATTGCTATCCTCATAACCAAAAGCAATATAATATACAAGCTTGCTCGAAATTGAGAATCGTCTACCATCCAAAATTATGACAACCGCTATAGATAACTGCGTTTATTTATAAAAGACGTTGACCTTTTTAGGCTACGGGGATGTTTGAGATGGTGTTTTGGTGGGCGAACTTTTTCCTAATGATAAAACCCAACGATGACCGCATGAACATTTTAACTTCACCCTTTTGGCAGAATGATCTTCGTTGGGCAACTTGACGTTTTTAACACGTTTACATCTTGGGCATTGAATCGTTCTTTTAGGTGCTTTTGGTTCAGTCTCCTTCTGTGGCTTTTGATCCTTGGTAATGGGCATTGTATACCGAAAAGTCTCTAAACAGTCTTCAATTCTATCTCGATTGTCCTGGCTTAGATTTACAAATTCACACCCAATGCCCCGACTGGTTTGATTGGCAAATCGGACCTTGACCTTGACACTATGTGATGCCTCAGGCAATTTTATTTTTAAATCGGTAATTTGACCGACTTTTACAATCACAGGCTCCTGCGGTTCGATAAAAACGCCGCCCAGGCTGATATCCGTTACTATAAAGATGCCATTCATACCACGAACCACCGCACTGCAATGCAGTTCTAACCTGGGATGCCTTCTTTTATCATCAACCACTTTCCTGTATGTGCTACGCGTATCCAGCATACGTGTCTTTCCTATTGTTGTGTCTTACAAAAAAGTTACAAAATCATGGTGCCGAATTCGTCACGACTCATGCTTTTGGGCCGATCCGTGGATCGCTAAAACCCGCTAAGTGAATCCGGCGGAAAGTGGAAATAATATGCAAGGTTGTTCAGGGACACAACATAGACTGCGTTCTTACCACTGAGGCGAAACCTATAATCTGGCTCCCATAGAAAATAGACCTGGACTGTTAAAGCTCGGATCCGGTGTCCAAACCAGGCTATACGTTACACCGGAGCCAACCATATTTATGGTACCATTCCCAGGTATATCGATAGCCTGCCCAGTTATTAAAAACTCAGGTCCCAATGTCCCACTAAATCCATTATAACCACCGGCCTCACCGCCGGATGCCAAATGATAAAAAAATGACAGATTTGCCTGACTATTCAACTCAGCCACCGCGCTTTGTATGGCCTTCCTTTTGGCTGTATCGGTTGTATCATAAAATTTCGGTAAGGCTAAACCTGCCAGAATACCAACAATGACCAACACTGCAATAACCTCAATTAAGGTATAACCTTTTTGATCTCTGATCTGCTTCAACTGCTGATTTTGATTTGTGAACATCTACCTCTTTCTAATACCAGTATTGTGCTAACGAAATATCGTCCAAGCTTCTGGAATACTAAAAAGCATTTTCAATGCCAGAAATGATTATAAATACACAAAATCTACATAATTTGTAAGTATATAATTATATCTATCTGTTAATATTAAAAAACTTATCCCAATTTTTTTAATTATTTTTAGTCTGATTGTGTCATTATTCTTTCATTCAAAACATCAAATTTTATAAACTACAAATATTGAAGCTCTGATTCTTAAAATTTGAGGCTAAAAGTGCCTCGCCGATGCCCATGCAAAAAGGGATCTGTCGATAAGACAGAGCCCTTTTTTGGCGTCAAACAAGGCAAAAAAGAATTTTAATCCATAATTTGAAATCATCCCGCTTCGTGGCGGGGAATTCCAATTTAAAAGTCTTTAAAATCCGCATCGTCCATAGGAATTAATTCCTTTGGATTGCTGATTCTTGATTTTAACTTCTGCCCGGATTTGGATGGAATTGGTAATTGCGGGGATTCCATTTCTTGACCCTCAACCTCCTCCACCGGTTTTACAGATTTTTTCTTGCGGCCACCGTCTACGAGCACGACCAGATGATTGACATACTGTTTCATATTATCGGCCTGATCACTCATTTCCACTGCCGAAGACGCGGATTCCTCCGCACTGGCGGCATTTTGCTGAACCACCTTATCCATTTCATTGACCGCACGGTTAATCTGCTCAACTCCTTCGGCCTGCTCCAAAGAGGCGGCTGATATTTCGCCTACGAGCTCACCAACTTTGGAGGCTCGTTCAGATACTTTAACAAAGGCCTCGTTTGTATCCTGAACCAGACCTCCGCCGTGGTTTACCCGTTTGAGGGTTCCTTCGATCAATTCGGCCGTCTCCTTGGCTGCATCAGCAGCTCGCATAGCCAAATTGCGAACTTCATCGGCCACAACCGCAAATCCAGCACCGGCTTCCCCTGCCCGAGCCGCTTCAACCGCTGCATTGAGCGCCAATAGATTGGTTTGAAACGCAATCTCATCAATTGTTTTAATGATTTTAGATGTTTCTTCACCAGCCTGAGAAATTTCCTGCATGGAACCAGTCAGTTTGGTCATGGATTCGTTGGCTTGAGCTACCACCTGATTGGCTTCCTGCATGAGGCCATCGGCCTGACCTGAGTTGTCTGCATTTTGTTTGGTCATGGACGACATTTCTTCCAGAGAGGATGCTGTTTCTTCGACGGTAGCAGCCTGTTCAGACGAACCTTCCGCCAATGAATGACTTGCAGCCTTTATCTGGCCCGATGCCGAGGATACGTTGTCGGCACTGTTCTTGAGCCCGTCAATTACTACATTAATAGGTTTGGTAATCGAACGAATGATAAATACGGCCAGTAGTACCGAGATAAGGGCGCCGGCCCCTAGTGCAAATACCAGAATCATGGTCACAGTTTTTTGAGCGTCTACCAACGAACTGATCCGGCTTTGTTTGGCATTCTCTATCGTTTTGGATGACGCGATAGTCACAGTGTTCATCTGCGCGTTTATCTGACCTAAAAGTTGTTTGCCCGTGCTCGTCAATACGGTTCCATATTCGTTGAGACGTTCTGAAACTTCTTTTTGCTGTGTAAATAGTTTTTGAGTTTCCAGAGTCTGGTCATAAGATTTTGAAATAATATCTTTATAACCTACGGCAGCACGCATATAGACAGGCTCTTTCAGAAATTTGGCGGCTTGTTTGATAGAAGCAGTTTCACCACCAATTTTGGACTCAAAATGCTGTTTAAGTGTCTCGATGTAGGCAGCATTGTCGGTTAAAAGATACTGAGAACGCATGGACGCCAGAAAATCAACGGTACGAAGACTTTGGGCTAGCATCGTCCCGAAATGCGCTTCTGCCGGCGAAAGTTCTTCACCCGACATTTGCTTTTCAAAGCGATTGGCAATGATCAAAGCTTCGCTCTCCTCCAACAATGCCTTCAAATTCGCAAACTGTTTCGCGATGGCATTATTTAATCCTTCTATCTGCTGGTGTAACGTAACGATTTGGCCAAAATCCAGCTGGTAGGACTGCAGGGTTGCTACCAAAGTTTGTGTAAATTCGTTCTCGTCAACTTTATTGAGAACTTCTAGAGCCTGCTGGACCGTTTCATCCAGTCGCTTCGCATATTCGGATATATAGAATTGAAGATAGCTCTTCTCTGCAATCCGCGCATATTGTACATTGTTTAAAACACCTTGAATCTGATCCAAACGCTGTTGAGCGGCCAAGGCCTTTTGGCGATATTCCTGATTGGCCTGCTCCATTAAAGCGAAATTTTCGTCATTGGTGTTTTTGATACTTGCATTTGAAATCGTTTCGATAACAACCACAGCACATACGAACACAAGTCCCAAACCAACCAGAAATATGAGTTTTTTCTTTATGGATAAATTCTTCATGGGATCTTCCTTTGCTTGAGCTTCCGTGTTACCGAAAAAGGCAGTTTAGTCTGGCTATATCCGACATAGCCAGACTAACAATTTAGTTCTTAATCTTAGCGATTACATTGGCATCATAGGTACCCGAACCCACTACAAAAATATCATCGCCAAACTTGACTTGCTTAACATATGATATTTTAGGAGAAGGCTTTTTTTCTCCGGGTTTCGGCCACATGTAATCGACCCAACCGCTGCCTTTTTCTTCACAGACCTCGTTCATAACTGCAAAAAACAGCTTTCCAGTAGAATCGGTCAAATTGATCAGATTCCTACCATTAAGCTTGTGCTTGATGGGGTGCATTCGCATGATACCATTTTGATCATGGATCCAGATGTAAGTACCGGCGTATATAAATTTTGAATCTTTACCCTGAAATTCCGCAAAGGCGTCGATCCCCTTTTGGCCCAGAAGATCGCAAGCTTCCTTGACCTTTTTCTCAATCAGATCTGTAGTAAGCGGATCGGTAGACGTCGCCACGGCTCGGGCTTCAGATGCTTTCGCTAGTTCATCCGGGCTGATGTCTGCATAGCAGTTCAGGCTTAGAAATAGGATCGACATCGTAATGGCAATGCTGGTTAATACTTTTTTTGAATACATGACAATACCTCTCTTTCTTAATATTGTGTGTGTATAAGTAACGTGATTTGGCAAAATCCACGTTGAAACGAAATGCCGCGCTGCATACGGATAAATTTTACAGTTTAGGCTCAGGTGAAGATAGTAACCATTTGAGAACTGAAGAACCGGAAACATGCGCATACCCGTGTGCTGATGATAGTTTCGGCACATTGCTAAATTAACTTTAGTACTATTCTAATTTTTTTTGCGCTTATTCGCAAAGCTTAAGCAGGGCCTGAAGGAGGCTCGTTGTTTTTCACCTTTGCACCATCGGTAGAGGATTATGCTATAACAATTGTCAGAAATTTGTTTCGAAAAAAGCCATAACGTAAGCGGTTCAAGTATTTTTTCAATGCGACATATCATTTTGAATCTGCCTGGCTAGCGTAGTGCCCTGACGGATTGGTGATGTTTCGACTACCTGATTTTACTACCAAGCGGCATAACTTCATAACCAATCCGTGGGGCACAGGTGATGACTCGGATCGATATGTCGCATTGAAAAAATACTTGAACTGCTTTCTACACCAAAGGGAACGTCATTTTTACAACCAGTATAAACCCTAAAAACTATACGTGGGTTAAGGGATTACAATAGGTAAGTTGTGAGTGAAATTTCTAAGGCTGGTTTTAAGAAACTAAATTTGAAACGCTCAACTAGAAGCGTCTATCGTTTGACCACGGCAGCTATTCCTTGGCCGCCACCGCCACAGATGGCCACCAATCCATAAGCGGCTTGACGCCTGTGCATTTCATGCAACAACGACATTAGGCGCATGGTACCGGTTGCGGCGATGGGATGTCCCAGTGATATGCCAGAGCCATTGACATTAACTTTTTCGGCTATCTCTTCATGCTCCAGACCCATTAGTTTTACATCTGCCAAAACCTGGGCTGCGAATGCTTCTTGAATTTCGATCAGTTCCATATCGGCCAGACTAAGATTGGCAGCCGACAACGCTTTTGTAACTGCCGCTGGAACCGCCGGGTACGTCAGGCGTGGATCGCATGCTGCCGTACCAAAAGAGACCAGTTCGCCCAGATAGGGAATTTGTAGATTGTGTGATTTTTCCTTTGTCATAAGGACCACAGCAGCGGCACCATCGTTTTCCGTGGAAGAATTGCCCGCAGTACAGATACCATCCGGATAAATGGTCGATAGCCGGGTCAGTTTTGCAAGGGTCACGTCAGAGCGTGGCGTTTCGTCTTTGGTAAACATCTTGGGTTTCGATTTTAATTGGGGTATGGGAACCGCTATGGTTTCCTGACTGAATTTTCCGGATTCAATTGCCTTGACTGCCTTGGCATGACTACCCAGCGCCCACATATCGGCCTGTTCACGGGTAATGTTTTCCGCTTGTGCAGCAGCCTCGGCCCAGGTCATCATGGAGTTAAGTTCTCCAAACCGCTTGATAGGCTGTGACATTACCCGAGCGCGTTGGATTCGGTCAAAAAAGGGCAGCCCCCACATGGAAAGGGCCCCATGTCCACGCGGCATAAATCCCCACTTTGCATCGTCCTGTCCACCTATTCCCCATTTTATCCACTCGCCAGGTACATAAAATTCCGTGCGACTCATATTCTCCACACCACCAGCCACCACAACGTCCCCCATACCGCTTTTTATCTTCATCGCGCCCATAGAGACCGCTTCAATACCCGAGAGGCAACGGCGATCGATGGTAACTCCAGGCACTTCCATGGGCCAGCCGGCAGTTAACAAAGCTACCCGCGCAATATTGACGTTTTCTCCGTTCTGGTAAGCCTGTCCGAGGATAACATCATCCACACGACTGGGATCAATACTGGATCGCTCCGCGGCCGCCGTTAATACCTGAGCAGCCAGCTCTGCGGCTGGAATATCCCTAAGTGAGCCTAAATATTTGCCGATGGGAGTTCGTGCTGCACCGGTTATGACAATTTCTGGTATGGTCATCTGGCTTCCCTGATATGGGTATTAACTACTTAAATACTCAACTTTCGGCTTTCGTACTGAGGTGACGTGAAATGAACAATCCGTCAGCGATTTTCGCTGTTTGAGCAGCGTAGGGATCTTTACATCAGTAACTCCGCCTCTGCCAAAATTGCGCGGATCTCAACTTTGTCTGTATCACTGGCCGGTAATAACGGCAATCGTGGATCGCCGCCAAAATAACCCAGCATATCCATGGCAGCTTTTAAACCGCCGATACCATAGGTAGCTGTCACAGCCAGATTTACCGGAATCATCCGCAGTTGCAGTTCCTTGGCTTCTGCAAAACGGCCCTGACGGGTCATTTCAAATAATTCGACACAGGCTTGCGGTGCGATATTCGCCAGAGCCAGGACACCGCCGACACTCCCCAAGCCAATACCACCAAACAAAACACCCGCCGTTCCCACCATCACCTTGAAATCAGCAACTGATTTGCTCAAGTACTGCCCCAAGAGATTCAGGTTACCGGAACTGTCCTTGATGCCCACAATATTGGGATGGTGGGATAACTGCCCGACAGTACCAGCCGCCAAGGTCAGATGGGTAAATTTGGGAACATTATACAGCAGCACCGGGATCGGAACGGCATCGGCTACCATTGAGTAAAACTGGATCAACGCGTCTGCCGTCATCTTGCCACCGTAATAGTGGGGTGTGTTTAGCAAAGCTGCCTGGACCCCAAACTCAGCACCCGCGCAGGTCAACCGAATGGTTTCTGCAGTGCTTTCACAGGCCGTTCCAGCAATCACAGTCATATCGTCCGGTGTCGCCTGGACCACGGTTTTGATAACATCTTTTTTTTCTTGTTCTGACAGGTATACACCCTCCCCATTGGATCCCAGGACCACAATCCCTGAAATACCTGTTTTGCTCAGTTTTTCAACATTGCTGGCAAGCTTGTCATGGGCCACTTTGCCATTTTCAAATGGTGTTGTAATGGGCGGGAAAATTCCAGATAGATCAATTTTACTCATTATTTGCGTCTCCAATCTTCCAAAGTTAATTCTTTCCTAAACAGTCTTCAGCCTAAAAGCCTGGCGTTCACTATTTCCGAAATATGCTTAACGCGTGCATCAAGTCCATGCTTGCGGATTCCGTAACTCAAGTGGATCATACAAGCTGGACAGGAAGTCGCCACTATTTGGGCACCGGTTTTGGCTACATTGCTTATCTTGCGATCCAGTACCCGGCGCGACAAGCGGTAATGGGACAGGGCATAAGATCCAGCACCGCCACAACACCAATCCGCCTCCGGAAGTTCCACGTAAGTTACACCTGGCAAACCTTTCAAGATGCTGCGAGGCTGTTGGATCAAACCTTGTCCTCGAGAAGCGTGACAAGGATCGTGATAAGTGATTGTCACTGGCTCGTTATCACCTTTTCGTCCAGTTTGTTTGAGATCCAAAATCTCTGTTATGTCGTGAATTTTCTCACCCAGGAGATTGGCCTTTTCATGCAACAAATCGCCTAAGGGAAATAGACGCGGATATTTCTTCAGAAAAGAGGCACAGCTGGAACAATCACTGACGATGAGGTCATATCGCTCTGGCGATATGGCCTTTAAATTTTTGTCTGCCAGTCGCCTGACAGCCCTTATATCACCATAGGTCCAGGCCGGTAACCCACAGCAACAATTCGCTAATACGGTAACACGTTTCCCCAAAGCGCGTAGACGATGCAGTGAAGCATCCCCGGCCTCCTGGCGTAAAATATCAACCCCACATCCCACAAAATAGGCGATTCTTAACGAATCACCGCTGCCAACATATTGGCCCGGCCTCATGCGGTCTCGAAAAGGCAAAGGCGCAAAGGTTTCAATAATCTCCTCTGCCTGTTCAAAATCTTGTCCAAATATGCGCAGTAGACCAATGGCCGCCGCCATTTTTGAAAAGCCGCTGTTTTTTCCAAAAGCGACCGCCCGGGCGGCCAGGTGCAAACGTCGCGGATAGGGCAGAAGATATTCAAACAAAAAACGATGAACATTCTTTCTGCCAACTCTTTCCTGATATTCGGCCCGTGCTTCAATGATTAAGTCCGACGTTGGAATAGCCGGAAAGCAATTGGCAGTGCAAGCGCCGCATAGTAAACAGTCAAAAAGCGGTTCTTCCAGCGCCTGATCCCATTTTAATCGGTCTTCTATGATGGCCCGGATCAGGGCCAGGCGACCGCGGGCAACACCAGATTCATGACCGGTGGACCGAAATATGGGGCAGGCAGTTTGGCAGAACCCACATTTATTACAATGGGCTATTTCGTCGTAATGTCGGGCAATATCCATAATAAAATTGCTGCACACAGCTATTAGCGATAAGTCATCAGCTGCTCTGAGCTACCCTTGAATCATATCTGAATTTTAATGCCGCTGCTCACTATCGCTATCATGATGGAAAATCGCTAGTCTTCGGGCTGCTAATACTTCGACGTTCGATGTTGAATGTTCGATGTTCGATGTTTTGCTGAAAGGCCAAACCACCTTCACCGCTTTTGCGACATTTATAAAAAATGCCAAGCGAGGCGTTCTACAATCTTCCAGGTAGTGTCCCCGGGCAAAACACCCCTTTCGGGTCCAGGGCTTTTTTAATCTGATGCATAACCCGCCATTCCGGGCGTGGTGTACCAAAAACATCATGCCCGGCTTTAAAGGCCGGCGGTGCCTTTTCCAGTACAACCTGGCCGCCTTTTGCCGCTGCCGTTGCCAAAATGGCATCCCAGTCTTCATCATTTAAATCATCCAGACCAGCCCTCAAAGTCCCGCATCCCAGATCCAGCAAGATTGGATTATCGGCCACCATATGACCAATTGAAACCACAACATCCTGCAAGCAGCCTAAGGGAAGCTGGGCCCTTAAGTGAAAGGCCCGTGACAACATAGCTGCATAAATGTCTCCAAAACTGCCTGTGACAGCGTTATAATCTTCTACACCTTCGGCCTCAAGGCCGGCGGCTGCCAGTAGCTCATATGTTTTTTCCTTCTGGTAATTAATGGTAACCGAGAATCCTTCAAATCCAACCCCCAAACGCCATGCAGCCTCATGCAGGTCACGGGTGGTATCATTCACGGGTGTCGCCGTAACATGCGCTGGTCCTATAGTGGATGCCAGTAACCGGACGGCTGCCTTTGAGCATTTCTCCAAAGATCCCCGGAAATAAAGACTTATACAACGTTCCGGCAAAGCCGCCACCTTACAAGTCAGCCGTGTGATAAATCCCAGTGTGCCGGCCGAAGACGCCATCAAACGGGTCACATCATATCCGCTAACATTTTTTACAACTCTACCACCGGCAGAGATCAAACGTCCGGCGGCGTTGATAAATCGAAGTCCCAGAAGTAGGTCGCGTGGCGCTCCGTAGGCCAATCGATCAGGCCCACAAGCCCCCAGTGCGACGAGACCTCCCATAGAATGTTCACCCAAGGCCAATGGCGGTCTCAACGGCAGCCAGAGCCCTTTTGCTGCCAACTTGTCTTGTAACGTTTTCAGGGTCATACCCGACTCAACCACCACCACCTGGTTATTGGGATCTAACGCCACAAACTGATCAAGTGATTCACTTTTTATTGGTGTGGTTGGTCTATTTGGCAAGTTACCAAAATCCTTGCATGTGGCTCGGCCCAGGGGTTTTATGGATTGCTTTTGTGACAGCGTCTGCTGAATGACTTCTTTCATTTGGCTTTCGGCTGAACTAAGGTCTGAAATACAAAACGGCCTCACCTGCTCTTGGTTGGGGCTCAACAGTTCCTGGCCGGGTTTGGCCGGTGCTGGCAACGCTTTGCCTGGATTCACCAAGCCGTTGGGGTCAAAGGCTGACTTTAATGACCGCTGCCATGCCAGGTCATCCTCTGAGAAAATCAGGTGCATGGCCTCGCGCTTTTCAATGCCGATACCGTGTTCCCCGGAAATTGTTCCACCTAAATTTACGCAAGCCTGCATGATTTCCCAGCCAGCTCGTTTGACGCGTTTCATCTGATCGGGATCTCGGGAATCGAAGAATATCAATGGATGTAGATTGCCATCTCCAGCATGAAACACATTCCCGTGGTTGAAACCGTATTTTCCGACAATGTCGGCCACCTGCTTAAGCGCTTCGGGGAGTTTAGTCCGTGGTACCGAACAATCGTTTACCAGGTAGTTGGGAGCCAGACGAGCCACGGCGCCAAAGGCCCCCCGCCGGCCCTCCCAAAGTCGATTACGCTCCGAATTATCCTTTGCCCTTCGAATAGATCGGCAACTGTTCTGCATGCAAATTGTATCAATGGCCTCAGCCTGGTCGTTTAAACCCACCAGCGGACCTTCCACCTCGATGATCAAAACTGCCGCAGCATCTCGCGGATACCCACAGGCATGACTGTCTTCCACTGCTTGGATAACGGGATTGTCCATCATTTCTAGGGTTGCGGGTACGATGCCGGCGGCCATGATATCGGAAACAGAATGAGCGGCTGCACTGACATCATCATAAACTGCCAACATGGTCAAAATGGTTTCAGGCAATGGTAGGATGCGCACGGTGATTTCGGTTACAATCCCAAAGGTGCCTTCGCTGCCCACTACGACACCGCGCAGATCAAATCCCGGCGGATCCAGAGACTCACTGCCCAATTGGACGATGTCGCCATCCGGCAGGACAAACTGCATGCCTAAAATGTGGTTGGTGGTAACGCCGTATTTGAGACAACGGGGACCGCCCGAGTTTTCACCAACATTGCCTCCCAGAGTAGCCACTTTTTGGCTGGCGGGATCCGGCGCGTAGAAAAAACCGTGTGATGCCAAAGCTTGTTGTAATTCTAGATTGGTCACCCCCGGCTGCAGTATTGCACTACGGCGATGCGGGTGGATTTCCAGGATGCGATTTAGACGCGCAAGACCGATGACCAGTCCGCCGCCAGACAGGACGGTTCCACCGCTGAGATTGGTTCCAAATCCTCTGGAAACGAAGGGCATCCCGACCTGATTCGCACAGCGAACGACGGCAGCGATTTCTTGGGCATTGCCTGGGAAAACAATCACATCGGGTTTACCCCGTGCTAATGAGGCATCATATGAATAGATTTCTGCCTGACTAGGGCCGGTAGAAACATGATCCGAACCAACGATTGTCTTCAATTCTTCTAGGAAGCGATCACTATTCATTATGAACCTTTTATAATTTATGCTCTTTATAGCAGATAACGGTTGGCAACAGCAAAGTGTTCTTTTCACATGCCGGGTATGCTATAGACCCAATTGTGATGAATTCAATTCCGAAAACCACCATGGAAGGCTTGGTGGAACGATATGAAGTGCTTCTGTTTGATGCTTATGGCGTATTGGTGCACTTTTCCGGGGCCATGCCGGGTGCCGCTGACCTTATCCGACGACTCAACCAATCCCGCAAATCATATTATATTCTCACAAATGATGCTTCCAAATTGCCCACGACAGCAGCCAGCCGCTACCAAGGCTATGGCTTGGATATCGATGCAGCGCGCATTTTAACTTCGGGAGGGCTGATCGAGGATCATTTCAAGATGCATGGGTTGGCGGGGGCTCGTTGTGTGGTTCTGGGACCTGAGGACAGTAGCAGCTATGTAGCGCAAGCTGGCGGACAAATTGTTAGTGCCAAGTATGATTTTGATGTCATCGTGATTGCAGATGAATCCGGTTATCCTTTTCTGGAAACCGTGGATCAGGCCTTTACCTCTTTATGTCGTCAGCTTGACAGGGGGCAAAATGTTCAGATGCTACTACCCAATCCGGATCTGATATACCCCAAGGCCGATCAGGGCATCGGTTTCACCGCGGGCAGTATTGCTGGAATTTACGAGGCTGCGTTGAAATTGCGCTATCCCAACCGTAGGGACTTAAGATTTAAACGGCTGGGCAAACCAGAAACCGATCTATTTGAGGCAGCAGGTGCCCATAGCCGCACCCGCGACATGGTTATGATCGGTGATCAGCTCGAAACTGATATCCGTGGCGCACGCCGATTTGGCATTGATGCCGCCTGGATTCAAACCGGCATAATGGCGGGTGCGCTACCGCAGATTCCCGATTCCCTTCAACCCACCTATATTTTGGAATCACTACTAAAGGAATAAGAGCAGGCTCAATGCCATAACCGCCATACCGGCCACGAGGCCATAAATGGAGATATGGTGTTCCCCGTATTTCTGAGCCGATGGTAGGAGCTCATCCAATGAGATAAAAACCATAATGCCGGCCACCAGTGCAAATAAAATACCGAACACCGCGTCGCTGAAAAATTGAATAAAAAGAAAATAGCCGATCAACGCACCGATTGGCTCTGCCAGGCCTGATAGAAAAGAATAGTAAAAGGCTTTGGTCCGACTGCCCGTGGCATAGTATATCGGCACCGAAACCGAAATGCCTTCGGGGACATTGTGAATGGCGATGGCAATGGCGATTGAGGCGCCGACCGAAGGATCTTTCAAGGCCGCTGCAAAGGTCGCCAGGCCTTCAGGGAAATTATGGATGCCGATAGCCAAGGCCGTGAAAAGCCCCATGCGCAACAGCTTCTGACTGCGATCATCGTCATGCTCATGGCCGGCCTCCATTTCCTCGACATTTCGGACCTCGTGAGGATTTTCAAACGACGGCACCAGTTTGTCGATGATGCCGATTAACAGAATACCACCAAAAAAAGATAGCACGGTGTACCAGGTACCCGGGACGTCACCATAGGCGGCCGTTAAGGCCGATCTGGCCTTGACCAGTATCTCAACGAAAGACACGTAGATCATGACACCGGCCGAGAATCCCAGGGCCGCCGACAAAAACTTAGTATTGGTCTGCTTGGTGAAAAATGCCAGAGCGCTGCCGATGCCGGTTGCCAGCCCGGCAAAAAGTGTCAAACCAAATGCAATGAGTACATTTTCACCCATTAATCGCCTTGTTCCGCCATATAATCATCATATATCGTCTCAAGAATATTCTTATGCTTGGCTTCTTCCTGAGACAGGATCTGGAATACGCGCACAAATTCGGGTTTCTCGGCTGCTTTAGCAGCCAGTTCGTTATAAAGCTCCAGGGCCTTTTCTTCACGCTTCATGGCCAGTCGCAAAATTTCAGTATAATGCATGCTGGGTTCATAGGAGACATCCACCATGTAGTCGCTGCGCTTCATGTCTGGGATCCACTCAAATTGATAGGTCGCAATTTTACTTTTATCGTTGCCCAGATCTTCAAGCATTTTCACATGCTTCTTTTCCTCATGGGCAAAACCTTCAAAAGTTTGCCTAACCGCCTGCAGAGATTCATTCTGACTTATCTCTGTGTAAAAATCCACGGCTTCCTTCTCTTTATCCAGGGCATAGGCGATGATCTCATCCACTGAATTAAAATTCATTGAATCCTCCTGTTATGTTGTAATGCCATCCATCTATAATATCGTTAAGTTTCATGAAATGCCCAGGTTATTCGCTGAGAGCCCAGAAGCAGCGCTTAGGGGACATCACCTTGCCCTGTTTTTTCAATTCCTGGATTACCTTGGATACCTCTTTGCCCTCGACACCCAATTCTTTGGCAATATCCCCGGGACGAACGGGTTTACCTGCTTTTTTCATGGCGTTA
The DNA here is from genome assembly GCA_964633115.1 of uncultured Desulfobacterales bacterium. Lineage (GTDB taxonomy): Bacteria > Desulfobacterota > Desulfobacteria > Desulfobacterales > B30-G6 > B30-G6. The sequence continues at coordinate 459 of CAZWEO010000026.1, read as the reverse complement.
ATCACTTTTTTTTCCATACTTTCCTCCGTTTATCAATAGGTATTAACTTTTAAAGTGGCTTCTAATTCCAATTCAACTCCGCTTGCAACCACCGCTTCACATCTCCGGACACAGCATAAACGCCTTTGTGCCGACCATTTTCACTGATATATTTCTGTTCCAGATCTTTCGGCATTCTGAATTCAGCCAGCTCCTCGGCTTCTTCTGAGTTCCTGCGGATTAGAAAGATAATCGGTTCGTCTTTCCAAGTATTGACCACAAAATAATGGGTTTCGTCATCCTTTGATCGAATCACATAATTGCCCCGGGCCCAGTTATTGCCCCATTCAAGATACAATCGCACTGCTTCTTCAGGTGTCATGTCCCAGTCGATTACATTAACAAGTGCTCTATTTTTTCTTATTTCCTCTAAAGTCATGGTTCTAACCTCCAGACCCAAATGATTTATAATTATTCAAC
>CAZWEO010000025.1:0-52440 GCA_964633115.1 uncultured Desulfobacterales bacterium | reverse complement strand
GCTGATGGGGCGCGCGTTTACACGAAATCGTGTTTTTACGAAAATCAAACCCAAGCCATATCGATGATCAGCAGGGCAGGGTGTTCGGGATTCGTGTTCATAAATTAGCTTTTTAGCGGTTTAGGCTGTAGACTATTAGGCGCATATCGAATGAATGTTGCGGATTGTGGTTTGAATTATTAAGTGTTCGATGTTCAAAGAATAATATTTTCGGTATCGCTATCGCTATCGGTATCGAAATCAGTTCGTAACGCTTTGATCCCGATATCGATTTTCAGTCTTTTCGCATTCTATCATAGAAAACTGCAGAGTTGGTAAGCCATTATCGGCTACGCAGAATGCTTTGTCTGGATTCCCTTTTCCAAGGGAATGACGGGAAGATACAAAAGCCAATCGTTCTAGCACATACTCGGTTCAACCGTTCGTCATCCCCTTGAAAAAGGGGATCCAGTATTGACGATTAGCGGTCTACGTTAAGCACCACTTGGCCCCTTGAATCCCTGAATCCTCGGATCCTTGATTTACCTATTCTTCCATTCCGGTCTACGTTTTTCGTAGAAGCTGGCAATACCTTCCAAGGTATCTTCCGTCTTCATGAGCGTGTTGAGAAATAGATCACTAACGCTTTCAACTGCATCGTTTGTCTGCATGGATAAATGTTGGTTCACAGCTTGTTTGTTCAGACGCAGGATCAATGCACTGCTGGCCTGCATTTCGGCCACAAATGCAACCACGGCAGAATCAAACTGATCAGCAGGTATGCATTGACTGACAAAACCCATGGATAAGCCTTGTTCAGCAGTATATATTTTACCAGAGCAACAGATTTCAATTGCTTTGGCCGGTCCGACTAGTTTGGGAAGGCGAATGGCAGCATACGGAGGCAAAAAACCCAGTTTCACTTCCGGTTGCCCGAATTTGGCCTTTTCGCTGGCCAGTACCACATCGCAAGCCACGGCATATTCCATGCCGCCACCAAGACAGGCACCATGTACGGCGGCAATTGTCGGAATTTTAAAGCTTTCTATGAGCAGAAGCGATCGGTTGAAGGTATTGATCATATGCTCAGCCATTTCCGGTTTGTGGTCGCCCACATCGACGCCGGCACACCAGCTGGCGCCCTGTCCTTTAAGCAGCAGGCATTTTAAATCATCGTCCTGTAGCAAATTTTCTAACTCCTCACAGAACGTAGTCATCATATCAATGTTAAAGACATTATGCTTGGGCCTTGCAAAGCTAATCGTGGCCACATTATTTTCTTTTTCAACCATAATGGTTTTTTCTTCTGTCATGATTTTACCTTTTGGATAGTTTTAGGTTTTAAGTTTTAAGTAAATTTGAATTTATCGGTGCGACTAGACTGAATCTCTCGTGTGAGGCTCGATAAAGCTCCTCGTCATGATCTTATGCGCGGATCAAATTCAAATTGTGGGTTCAAAAACATAATTCATCTGACCATTTGGTAGGGTATTGACCACCGTTTTCATATCCATACCGATGTGAATATCTTCATCTGGCGTATCTGATGCGATGCGACCAAAAATTTTATAAGCACCATAGTCCAGCAAGGCGATGCAGTAGGGCACATCATCTTCAAAACCGATCGGCGCAAATGTCAATTTGCTAAAAGTAACCAATTTACCTGTTCCATTAACCTCGACCCACTCCATATTACTGGACAAGCAATGGTAACAATCCGCCCTGGGGGGAAAGAACACCAGACCGCAATCCATACACCGCGACCCCATGACCTTGCCATCCTTCAGAAAATCAATAAATTCATTTGTTTTGGTTGTTGCGGTGAAACTGACGGTCCCAAATTTTTTAAACCGGTCATCCACTTCCTTTTTCTTTGCCATTAAAGCCCCCTTTATATCAAATCCCAAGAATCAAAAAACAAATCACAAACAAAACTCAATGACAAAAATTCAATATTCCAAACGGATGATATTGATTGGATTTTAAATATTGGAATTTGGAAATTGTTTGTCATTTGGTGCTTGTCATTTGGTATTTTCTTTAGTTAAACTTAAAGTCTGTAAAAATATTAACTTTGTTGTATGGCCTTCAATATTATCGACCCAGCAATATGACATTCCCATAAAGGCCCACACCGCCGATATTGTGCACCAGGCCGATCTCAGGATCCTTGACCTGGATGTCGCCGGCTTGGCCTCTCAATTGAAGAACAATTGTGCGAACCTGGGAGCCACCGGTTGCACCGATGGGATGTCCTTTGGACAGAAGCCCACCATCCACATTAACCGGAATACTGCCTTCCTTGTAGGTTTCCTTGGCCCTAATCAGTTCTTTACCCTGGCCGGGCTCAGCAAATCCAAGATTTTCATAGGCCATCATTTCGGCGATGGTAAAACAGTCATGGACTTCAGCTACATCGACTTGCTGGGGCGTAATGCCAGCCATATTGTAGGCTTGGTTGGCTGCAAGTTGTGCTACGGTAAGGCCTGAAAAGAGATCCCGCCCAGCCAGATTGACGCTCGTAGTAGCCGACCCTATCCCCCGGATCCAAATTGGCTCAAGGCCCAGCTCTTTTGCTCTTTCTTCGCTGGCAACAATAATGCAAGAACTGCCGTCGGCATTGGCGCAGCAATCGCCCACCCGTAAGGGCGTTGAAACGGCTCGGCCCATTATATGCTCAGGATCCTGAAACATATCGAAGGTAACCGGTTTGCGATAAACTGCGCGGTCATTGATTTGGCCGTAGGTTGCCGCTTTGACACGGATGCGTGCTAGATCGTCTAGTGTGGCGCCACTCTGTTGCAGATAAGCGCGCGCATACATTGCATAATATGCCGGCATCATTGTCCCAAAGGGGCTTTCCCATTGAATGTCTGCGCCCCGGCCCATACGCTCTTGGGATTCTGAAGAGGATATTTCTGACATTTTCTGAAATCCAAGAACGGCTACAACATCATGCAGCCCGGATTTCACCAGGGAATATGCCAATTTTAAACCGGTTGTGCTGGACGAACACAATGTTTCTACATAAAAGGTTGGCTGCGGGTTCAAGCCCAGGTATTCCGCGAATACACCCGCTGGAGAACGCTGCTTGTCGTATTCCGGTGCCGAGCAGACCACTGAGGCTTCTATATCGCTGGTCGCAATCTGTGCATCCTGCATACAATCCTTAAAACCATCGAAAACAAGTTCCCGAATAGATCCAGGATATGATCGTACAAATGTGCTTTGGCCGACGCCGATGATTCCTACTTTTCCCATTCTGCCTGTCTCCTAATAAAAATATAATAAAGGAAATGTGCTCAACGCATTTCTTTTAGATCATTCCATAACCACCATCCACACACAATAGCTGGCCGGTAATATAATTGCTATCATCCGAAGCCAGAAAGACAAATGCCGGTGATATGTCGTCGGGTTCCGCAAATCGTTTGAGCAGTATACGATTCATATAAATTTCTTTGAGTTTTTCATCTGTCCGGATTTTCTCGGTCATGTCTGTTGCAACGATACCTAATGAGATAACGTTGGCGCAGACGGAATAGCGTGCCATCTCTCTGGCAATGGACTTGGTCATGCTAAGGATGCCGCCTTTAGCCGCGCTGTAGTTAATCTGGCCGACTGTTCCCACAAGGCCGGCCACTGATGTCACATTAATAATCTTGCCACTGTTTTGTGTTTTCATAAGCCTGCCTGCTGCCTGGGAGCACATGAAGGCACCCTTCAGGTGAATGTCCACCACCTGATCCCATTGATCTTCGCTCATTTTTACCATCATGGCAGGACGGGTGAAACCGGCATTGTTAACCAAGATATCCAATTTGCCAAATGTATCCACAGCCGTATTGACCAGGTCATTAACATCAGAAAGCAAAGCCACATCGGCTTTAACAGCGATGGCTTTGCGGCCCATGGATTCAATTTCAGAAACCACGTTGTCGGCTGCTTCCTGATTGGATGTATAGTTGATGACCACATCGGCGCCACTCTTGGCAAATCCGAGGGCTACTGCTTTGCCAACACCGCGGCTGCTACCAGTTACCAGGGCGACTTTTGAATCTAATTTCATTTATTGCTCCTTTGTGCAACGAATTGGGAGATGATCCAACTTTGTTAAAGAGTTGATTGACCAATAGCTATATATTAGCTACATAAATAGTCAAGCAAAAATTTGAATTCATCCCGCACGAAGTTCAGTGCGGGATGAATTCAAATTTGCGATTTTATTATTGACTTGAAACCGAGCCCGAAGTTACATTATAGCTAAATTATAACTCCCTTCATCGACCACCGGCACGGCCGAAAAGCATTTGTAAGTCCAACTGATTCAGCGAGTCAAGTGGATATACACTTGATTGTGAGCTACCAAAGCCGGTGACAAATGGAGTTCTGACCAAGAATTTTGAAAAGAAATAGTTGGCGTCAACCGATATTTACTATCTAAGGAGGAGGTTATTCATGGGAAACGTACCTGATATGATCCAAACTTGGCAAATGACCCAACCAACTACCAGAGATCGCGAAACCAAGGAAGTAACACCTGGTAAATTGGAAAAAACATCCATACCTGTTCCCAACATAGGACCTGGTGATGCGCTGGTGGAGGTTGCCGGCTGTGGTGTTTGTCACACAGATTTGGGATATTTTTATGACGGTGTACCGACCGTGTCCAAACCACCTTTGACCCTTGGTCACGAGATAGCCGGTACGGTTGTCGCAGGCGATGAAGCTTGGATTGGCAAAGAAGTATTAATACCGGCTGTAATGCCCTGTCGGCAATGTTATCTTTGCAAAACTGGCCGGGGCAATCGATGTTTGAATCAAAAAATGCCGGGCAACAGCATCGGCCTTTACGGCGGCTTTTCAAGCCATATTCCGGTACCCAGCGTTGATCTGTGTGAGGTTAAAAATCGAGGTGATATCCCTCTCGAGCACCTATCGGTTGTCGCTGATGCAGGTACGACACCTTTCCAAGCGCTCAAAAAAGCAGATATGCAAATTGGCGATAATGTGATCGTAATCGGCATCGGCGGTGTGGGCCAATACATGGTGCAGATTGCCAAAGCATTGGGCGCCGGTTGTGTCGTTGCCATCGACATCGATGAGGATCGCCTCGACCAGATATTGTCTTACGGTGCTGATGTGGCCATCAATGCGCGTGATAAATCACCCCGGGACATAAGCGCAGAAATAAAAGCTGTGCGCAAACAAAATGGCCTCCCGGCCTATGGTTGGAAAATCTTTGAAGTCACTGGTACCAAACCGGGGCAAGAGACAGCTTTGAGTTTGCTGAGTTTCACGGGCAAACTCGTTGTAGTTGGATTCGGCATGCATAAAGTTGAATATTCCATCAGCCGCCTGATGGCATTTGATGCTGAAATCATTGGTACCTGGGGATGTCTACCGGAATATTATCCCCAAGTCCTCGGAATGGTTTTATCGGGGAAAGTTGATATCGGACCCTTCGTGCAGACACGACCCATGAGCACAATTGCAGCGGCATTCGAAGAAGCGCACCAGAAGTCCCCGGATAAGCGGATTGTTTTAGTACCTGATTTTTAGGATTCAAGGATCCAACTCATAGCTTTTTAGGTGTTTAGACTGTAGGCTGTAGGCAGATCACAGCTAACAGTCTAAAAGTCTTCAGCCTAAAACCTATTGTTATCCTTGACCCCTTGGATCCTGTTGATAATGCTAATGGAACAATTTACGCTAGTTTGTGTTACAATAATGAAAATATAAACCAAAAAGGAGAACAATCATGGCCTTAGACTGGATGCCAAGAGACAATGAGCAGAAGGACCATATGTTGCATACGGATGTGCACTGGGGAGGCGATGCAGATGCACCGTGTGTTGTCTATGAAAAACGCCCCTTGTTAGATCCCCAGGGGAATGTACAGGATGGATTGTTTGTTGCTTGGATTCGTTTAAACAATCCCAAACAGTACAATTCCTACACCACGGAAATGGTCAAAGGGGTTATTGCTGGTTTTGAAAATTCCTCCCTAGATCGTAGTGTTATTGCAGTGGTTTTTACAGCCACAGGTCCGTATTCATTCTGTACCGGTGGAAACACCAAGGAATATAGTGAATATTATAGCCAAAGACCAGATGAATACGGACAGTATATGGAGTTGTTCAACCATATGGTGGATTCAATCCTGGCATGTAAAAAACCGGTGATTTGCCGAGTTAACGGCATGCGCGTGGCCGGTGGGCAAGAAATTGGTATGGCCTGCGACTTGACCCTAAGCTCTGATCTGGCAATCTTCGGCCAGGCGGGTCCCAAGCATGGCTCAGCACCGGATGGCGGATCTTCGGATTTTCTGCCTTGGATGCTAAGCAATGAAGACGCCATGTGGAACTGCGTTTCCTGTGAAATGTGGTCAGGTTATAAAATGAAAGTTAAAAATTTGATCAGCAAATGTGTCCCCGTGCTCAAAATAGATGGTGAATGGGTTCGCAATCCCATGATCGTCACCGACCGTTATGTCGATGACGGCGAGATCGTCTACGGTGAATATAAGAAGGGCGATGCGCTCAAAGAAGGCCGCGTACTCGTTAAAGAACATCAGGCCAATGCGGATTTTGAGCTCCTGGACAAGGAAGTGGATAAAATCGTTTGGACCTTCGCCAATCTTTTCCCCGGGTGTCTGATCAAATCAATCGATGGTATTCGTCAGAAAAAGAAATATTTCTGGGATATTTGCAAAAATGCGAACCGGCATTGGCTGGCTGCCAATATGGGCGGGGAAGCATTCCTGGGATTTGGTGCTTTTAATACCAAGAAAATAACCGGCCAGGACACCATTGATTTTATCAAATTCCGCCAGAACATTGCCGAATCGAGACTCTGGAGTATGGATATGTTTGATGAGGTTATGGGTGAACCCAAATAAAATCGTGTTCCACGATTTTATGAAAATGGAGGTCTCCATTGCGTTACCCCAAGGAATGTGTGCTTAAAGATTGCGAAGAAGCCATCATCCGACCGTTGGCATCTGAGGATGAGAACCTGCTGGAACACTTTTATCATCGTATACCTGTAACAGACCGCTGGTGTATGCGCTATGATACCAATCGGAACGATGTAATTCAAAAATGGATGGGGCATATCGACGACGGTCAAGTCTTTTCGATTATTGCCTTATGTGCAGAGGAAATTGTGGGTCACGGGAGTCTGCATCTGCGCGATTTCGGTGTCACTAAACACGTAGGACGCTTCCGTATCGTTGTTTTACCGGAATTTCGCAACAAACGTTTGGGAACTTGGATTCTACTAGACTTGATTCAGGTCGCTATGGACAAAGGCCTGCAAACTTTGCGAACCGATCTGATCAAAAACCTGGAAGACGCAGCCATTGAGGCTGTTAAAAAATTTGATTTTTTTCAGCGTGGCGAACTCAAGAACTATGCCGTTGATCCAGAAGGTAACAAACACGACATGGTAATTATGATCAAGAGGCTGCACGCATCTTGGACAGATTATTGATAGGGTTCAAGGACTCGAGGGGCCAAGGTTTCAAGAGTTGCTCAGAGCCGATAGAGAATATAAGGCTGGAAAGCTATGATGCTGGTAGGATTGCGGGCTGCCAATCTGTATCGGTATCGGAATCGCTATCGGGATCGAGAACGAGTTGTCGGCTAAAAGCGAAATCTGGATCCCCACCCCCTCCTCCGAGGGGACAAGCTTTCATGGGATGACAATCGGTAAGAGCGTTTAAGTGTTAAACTAGCCAGCTATCGTCTCTTCCCGTCATTCCCTCGGAAGAGGGAATCCAGGCAGAGCTGACAAACCGAGGCGAACACTGGATATCCGTTTTCATGGATCGGAGTTGGGATCGGGGCTTAAGCGTCACAATCGATACCGATTTCGATACCGATAGCGATACCGAACTAAACAAACTCAATGAACTCAAAAAACGCATCAAACCTCGATCCACAATCCGCCAACCCTGATCCCAACCACTCGAATCCTCGAATCCTTGAATCCTTGAATCCTTCTACATGCTTTACCATCAATGACACCAAGATCTGTATCAACACCAAATGTACGCCAGAAGAGATAAAATGCTATAGCTTTGATCCCCAATTCGGCATGCATGCGCAATACAAGTCCCTCTACACCAAGCGCGAAACCTTGGAAGCCAACGCTTTGGAAAAGAATGCCAATGTAACCCTGGCATTGGAAGAGAAAAATATAATCGGCTTTGGTGTGCTTAACTATCCTGAGGTAGGTGAACGCTGGTTGGAGCTGGGTCAAGGCATCATGATGGAAGTTAAAGCCATTGAAGTTTGCCGCCGTTATCGATCGCTTGGCATTGCTGCAAAAATCATAGAAATGCTGTTGATGCCAACCCGGGTTCAAGAGATAATCGTATACATGGTAGGATATTCATGGACCTGGGATTTGGATGGAACCGGCAACTCGGCAGTGGCTTATCGCAACATGCTAATCCGTTTGTTCGAACCCTTTGGATTTCATGAAATGCAGACCAACGAACCCAATATTTGCCTAAAGCCCGAGAACCTTTTTATGGCCCGCATTGGAACTGAAGTTTCTACAGAAATACAGCAGCAGTTTAAATGGCTACGATTTGGTGTAACGCCCTGATCGAACGACCGTGCCATATATCATAATATGGCACAATGTTCCGTAAAAGGCTAGATTTTTTGTTGATGAAATCAACACCATAGCGGTTGTCATAATCTCACATAAATCTGGACCGTTAATTAAAAAGTCTTTACTTGGTTGCCATTGGTTATGCCTAAGGTTGCGGCGTCTTCCGGGTTAATTTCCACATATGCTTGCGGCATGGCTTTGTGAAGGATCGGTATGCGTCGCGTCATGGATCCAGTGTGCCAAAGCTCGAGTACCCGACCGGTATTGAACCAAAAAGGATATTCGTTTGTGAGGGCTTGTTCATGTTGACTTTTCAGCCTCAAATGATTACCGTTCGCGATAATCGGCGCCGGAACCCGGATCTGAATGCAATAGGCCACATTAAATCCTCATTTCGATGAATTTGTGAATACAGATGATTGTGACGATTAAAGAGATGAAGAAAGCGATCATTGCCGGTAAAAACGGTGATGCCGTGGTGATCGCCAGAACACTTATCAATTCTGGTGTTAAGGCTGAAAAGATTATCATCGATGGCGTAACAAAGGCGATGGAGCATCTGGATAAAAAATGTACGATTCAGAAATTTTGTCTTTTGGAGCTGATGCTGGCTGGAAGGGCTGCCATGGATGTAATCGACCATCTTTGTGCTGAAGGGAAATTAAGCGATGATACGTCGATTGACGTTAGCCCATTGCCGAAGCAAAAGATCATCTTAGGGACGATTAAAGGGGATATTCATGAGATAGGTAAAAACATTTTTTCGATGGTTCTGAAATCCTATGGCTATCAAATAATAGATATGGGAAAAGACATTGATCCAGCTGATCTTGTCATGAGTGCCATTGATCATAAAGCCAATTTTATTGCGGTGTCGAGTTTAATCACCACCACAATTCCCCATATCAGAGATATCAGAAAAAATGCAGCGGATCAGGGGTATAATGATATCAAGATTATTGCCGGCGGAGCCGCACTCAGACAGTCAAGCGCACAGTATCTCAACGTGGACTATGTTGCAGAGACTGTCTTTGACGGCCTTCGCTATATAAGAAGTATCTGAAGAATGAATTCCCTCGATCGTATAAAATCCACCATTCGTTTTCAAAAAACAGATCGGGTACCTGTTTTCGCGCACGTTTTTGGTTTTGCTTCCCGGATCAATCATATCCCATTAAAAGAATATTTAAACAGCGGAGAATTGCTGGCCTCTTGTCAATTGGAAGCATGGAAGCGTTTTGGCTATGATGGCGTAACCGCATTTGCAGATAATTCTCTTGAAGCAGAAGCGCTTGGCTCAAGGATATCTTACCCAGGCGATGTATACCCGTACATTGATAAATACTGCCTAACCAATATTCATGATTGGAAAAATCTTTCGATACCTGATCCGGAAAAAGATGGCAGAATGCCCGTCATTATAAAGGCATGCAGGATCCTCAGGGAAAATGTGGGTGAAGAGACGGCGGTTGTCGGAACCGTTCAGGGCCCCATGACGTTGGCGGGACAGCTTCTGGGATTAGAAAAGCTTATCTATTGCATAGTTGATTACCCCCATGAATTTTTAAAGTTATTGAATTTCACCACACGCGTAATGGTTACCTTTGGCAAGGCTTTAATAAATGCCGGGGCTCATGTCATACATGTTTTCGACCCGTCCTCCTCTTGTTCGGTCATAACCAGGGATGTTTTCAGTGAATACATCCTCCCGCATTTAAAACATGCATTCGAGAAATATAAGGATAGCGGAAACCCCATATGTTGGTTAAACATCACCGGTCAGATCGAACCTATTCTGGATCTTTTTCCTGAAACAAGTGCGGACTTGTTCAATATCGACTATCTTGTTCCGATCGCAACCGCAATGAGAAAATTGCCTCGCCATTGCATCAACGGCAATATCAAGCCATTCAGCTTTATTTCCGATGAAGAGAAGATGATTCAGAAAAAGGCAAAAGATCTTCTGGAAGCAACCCAAAGTAGGGGTGGTTTCATTCTGAGCCCTGGCTGCGAGATACCTTTAGGGGCCAATTCCAAGAATATCGATGCCATGATCAATGCTGTCGAGCGTTGATGAATGACTATTAATTAGTCATAAGCTATCAGGAGCAGAGTGAACCTCAATTCACATCATCAGGCTAAAATTAAAGCCCTTTCAGCCTTGATCAAAATCAGTACGGCCATTGGCTTTATGCCCATGGATATGGAAGCCTCATTAAAATTTTTAACCAAGGAAACAAAGAAGCTCTTTGATGCTTATGGTTGTGCCATTTTATCTTTGGATGGTAATGCCAACTTCGACATAATATTTTCGGGACCACCCGGCATGAGAAGTGGGCTACTCAATGGTTTTAAACACACGCAAGAATGTCTTGTTGCCAGGGATGGTTTTCCATTTATCAACTCGGATACCAGCAAGAGAGATATAAGATGCCGGGGATTTGAATTTGACCGCAAAGTGGCATCGCATGTGTGCCTGCCTGTATCACCAGGCAACAATCTGGTTGCAATCTTAGTGATAACTAGTTTAAAAAAGCAGGCTTTCGCACAGGATCATCTGGAGATGATGTTATCAATAGCCACGATGGCAGCCTCTGTCATTCAACGGTCACAGCTGTTCCATAAATTGGAGCAGGAAAAGAGGCAGGTAGAAAAGGGTTATGAGGAGATCAACAAATTAAATACAAGCTTAGAAGTGAAGATCGAAGATTTGAAAGAGGCTCAAAATCAGCTTATTCAAACAGAGAAACTGGCAGTTGCCGGAAGGCTGGCGGCGGGTGTTGCCCATGAGGTAAATAATCCCATCGGAATTATCATCAACAGAATAGAATGCCTTCAATCAGAGGCTCAAGAAAAAGGAGTCTCCCCTGATCTGATAAAAGATTTAGGTACTATAGACAAGTATGCCCATAGAATTTCAAAGATCGTAGAAACCCTTTCCATATTCTCAAGAACCACTTATTCCGAACCCGATTTTGCCAGAATCGACCTCAATGACATCCTAAGCGATGTCTTCTTTCTTGTGGAGCAAAAAATCAGCGGAAAAAAGATCAAGCTTATTAAAAAACTCTATCCCGAATGTCTTTTTATTTGGGGAGACCCAGGCAGGCTTGAGCAGGTTTTTTTCAATATAATCGATAACGCTATTCACGCAATTTCAGATGATGGAACGATAACGATTACAACGAAAAAAGAAAACGAAAATATCCAGACCAAGATTACCGATTCTGGAAGCGGCATTTTGCACGAAGATCTTGATAAGATCTTCGATCCCTTCTTTACCACCAAAGAGGTCGGAAAAGGAACCGGGTTGGGCCTGCCTATCAGCCAAGCTATTATTACGGATCACTATGCCTCCATGAGTGTGGTCAGCCAGATAAACAAGGGTACGACTTTCACAATCGACTTTCCAAAAGCTCCAAACTTCAGTAATGAGTAGCCATGACAATCCAAAAAGAAAAAATATTGATCATCGATGATGAAGCGGAAATGCTGGATAATTGTAGTCGTATCCTGAAACGATCCGGTTACGACTGCTCACTGTTGCAGGAAAGCGAGAATATTGTAAAGGTTATTAAAGAGGATCCGCCCGACCTTATTTTAACAGATTTGCGAATGCCCAAAATGGACGGCATGCATGTTCTCAAGGAGGCAAAAACAATAGACCCGGATATCATCGTGCTCCTGTTTACTGCCTATGGTACAATTAAATCCGCTCTGGAAGCATGTAAATTGGGCGCCTTCGATTATATCCAAAAGCCCTTTTCAGCAGAGCAACTACGCATTGCGGTTAAAAGGGGCATCAAGCAAAAGAGACTCACAGATGAAAATAGATACCTGCGTTCTCAGCTCAAGGAAGCTTACGGGTTCAGTCGGTTCATCGGTAAAAGCGCTTCACTTTTAGCCGTCTTAAAACTCATAAAAAAAGTATCCAAAACCGAGGCCAATATATTGATTCTAGGTGACAGTGGGACGGGCAAGGAGCTTGTAGCCAGAAGCATTCATACCCACAGCCATCGATCTCATCGGCCCTTCGTACCGGTTGATTGCGCATCTCTGCCCGAAAATTTACTTGAAAGTGAACTTTTTGGCCACGAGAAAGGAGCCTTTACAGATGCTCACGTTACCCGCCCAGGGATATTCGAATACGCCAGCGGTGGGACCCTGTTCTTAGATGAAATCGGGGAGTTGAGTATCACCCTCCAGTCCAAACTGCTGCGGGTCTTACAGGAACGCCAGGTCAGGCGTGTGGGCGGAAGAAAGCTTCTAAATGTGAATGTGCGCATTATTACGGCTACCAATCAGAATCTCGAGAATGCAATAGAGAAGGGTAGGTTCCGAGAAGATCTATTTTATCGTATAAATGTCATAACCATACCCTTGCCACCTCTGAGAGAGAGAAAAGAAGACATCCCTCTGCTTGCCAATCATTATTTGAGGCATTTCAGCAAGGGCAGTAAAAATGAAGTAAAAGAGATTTCTAAAAAGGCCATGGAACTTTTGGAACAATACCACTGGCCCGGCAATGTGCGCGAGTTGCAGAATATCATGGAGAGAGCCGTATCTCTGGCGGATTCCGAAATCATTGTACCGGAGGATCTTCCTGAGCAGATACAACTGGCTCAGGAGCCGGGCACTAGCTTAGCTCCGGCCGGATTTAATTTTAAACAGGCAAAAAAAGATTGGATGGATCTATTCGAGAAGCGATATCTGTCCGCTCTTCTTAATCGACACAATGGAAATATATCAAAGGCCGCCCTTGAAGCCCAGGTCAATCGCAAGACCATACATCGCATGCTTAAACGGCACAGGCTAATGGGAAGGCCGCCCGGATAGAAATTGTGGCACAAATGTCCCGATTGGGGCTGTTGGGTCCCACCATTATTTCTTTACTAAATCAAACCATTAAGTGACAACACCCTTTTATGGGACAAATAAGTCCCAAACCTTTCTTCTCCCATCCCAATACCCGTATCCTTTAGCGCTTGCCTTTTTTTAATAACTAAAAGAAATTATTGTGAATTTTTATGCTGTGCATCTAATTCCAGCCTAAATAATTTAGCGGCACAATCATTGCAAAATATCCGCCTAAACAAAGCCTGGGTTACTGCCAAATTGAATGCGGTGTGTAATCAAAGCGTGGTATTAATGAAAGGAAGGAAGTCCCATCAGGGTTTACTGCGATGCCTGAGACAAAATCCATACTGGCTGCCATTTCAGATGAAGGTTTGAAGGGGCAGGTGCTGGATGTTTTAAACGGTATCGCGATCTATTCATTGATATGGGTTGGGGACAGTGGCGACCTGCTCCTAAAAATATTGGATAAAGATATTGATCTGGCCATCATCGATGTGAATCTTGCCGACATGGTCGGCTCTAAACTAATCAAGATCATAAAGAAAAGCAGACCCAGGATCCCTTTGATTATTATATCCTCCGGCAATTCAAAGGAAGAATTGGCCAGGGTATTGGAACAGGGAGTTTTCTACTTTATTATATCACCCATCAACGGCCAGGAATTGAAGCAGGCTGTTGAAAGTGCTCTGAAAGTCAATCTTTAAATTGCTAAACAGGAGCAAATATTTTGGACGAAAGACTTTCAAAAAGGCCTGAAACACGGTCAAAACATGCGCGGCTTTTTTTCATACTGATCATTTTGTCGGCATTTTTGTATTTCCTTGTTGGGTTGGCAGGCGGTTCCAATCAGCCGGCCGAAACCAGTCAGCCGTCAGAATTCAGCCAACCGATCGAATTCAGTCATAAAACCCACATCGAAAAGGGTGGGGTCCCGTGTGAATTCTGTCACATCTACGCCCGCCGATCGATCAATTCCGGCGCCCCTGCCATGGCAAGCTGTTTTGGATGTCACCGTGTGATTCCCGGTTCCGATGAAGATCCTCAGAAAGCCATTAAAAATCAGGATGCCATCAAAAAACTCCTGGAATTCCAACCAAAGGGAGAGTCAATTCCCTGGAAAAAAATTCATGATGTGCCCGATTTCGTTCATTTTTCTCATAAGCGTCATATTCAAATCGGTTTTGATTGCACGGAGTGCCATGGGGAGATTAACCAGCACGACTTTTTATCCACAGAGACGATGGTCACTGATTTAAGCATGGGGTGGTGCATGAAATGCCATCGGGAGGGTCGCCAGACAGTAGATGGCAAAATTGCCGGCCCTGTTCGAGAAACCCGGGGCGGAACTATTATGGCCAAAGCAGCGGCTCAACACCCGGATGGAACTATTTTAGGAGCAACAGACTGTTATACTTGTCATAAGTAATAAGGAACCCGGATGAAAAATAATATTAGCCGCAGAAATTTCCTGAAGATGTCCGCAATCGGCGGTGCAACGGTGGTTGCTGCCGGGTGCTCCGATCCGATCGAAAAATTGATTCCACTGCAGATACCGCCCTATGACTATGTATCCGGTGTTTCGACCCATTTTGCCACGACCTGCCTGGAATGCGCTGCTGCTTGCGGGTTAATCGTACGAACTCGTGAAGGCAGAGCAATAAAAGCCGAAGGCAACCCCCGACATCCAATAAATGGAGGGCGAATCTGCCTGCAGGGGCAGTCCGTTCTTCAGGGGCTTTACAGCCCGGCGAGGGTAAGCGGTCCGATGGCTGCTAATAGTGAAGGACGGCGCGGTGTTAGTTGGAAAGAAG
This sequence comes from uncultured Desulfobacterales bacterium, assembly GCA_964633115.1. Taxonomy (GTDB): domain Bacteria; phylum Desulfobacterota; class Desulfobacteria; order Desulfobacterales; family B30-G6; genus B30-G6. Next base: position 37,168 of record CAZWEO010000025.1, on the reverse strand, counting down.
CAAAACAACGAATGGCTGCTAAGCTGCAAGCGCTAAAAAACAACGCGGGCGGCATCCTTTATATTGGTTCTCCTCGAAGCGGCAGTTTTCCGGAAATGCTGAACGACTGGATTGAAGGTATGGGCGGGGGGGCGTCTCTGGAATTTGATCTAACGCCGGTAAACAGTTTAAAGATGGCCAACCGCATCGTGTTCGGCAAAGAGGAAATTCCTCATTTCGCACTTGATAAAGCCGAACTGCTGATCAATTTTGGGGCTGATTTTCTGGAAAGCTGGCTGAATCCCATTCAGATGACCAAAAGCTATACCCGAATGCACCGTTATCATAAAGGGACAAAAGGTAGATATGTTCACATTGCACCTCACATTTCCTTGACCGGTACCAATGCCGATGAATGGCTATCCTGCCCGGTGGGTCATGAAACTTCCATCGCCTTGGCTCTCAGCCGTATTCTGCTCAAACGGGCCGGACATCTGTCTATGGACGAAAAACAGCGTCTAGGGGCGTTTCTGAGCGGTATTTCCGTAGAAAAAATCGCACAACAAAGCGATTTGGCTGCCGGTACACTTGAAAGATTGGCCGATGAGTTTGGGCGAAACGGACGCAGCCTGGCGATAGCCGGAGGAAACTGTAATGCCGGTTCAGATGCCACCCACTTGCAAATTGCTGTAAACATTCTCAACTATATCGCCGGTAATATTGGGAAAAGTGTTGTTTTCGGTGCAGATTATCGTTTGGGCGGCGATGGTATGACGGAAGTTGAAGCGTCTATCACAGCTATGAAAGAAGGTCGCTATCAGCTGGTGATTATCGAAAACGTAAACCCGGTATTTACGCTTCCTGAAAATTCTGGATTCAAAGAGGCTCTGGCGACAGTTCCGTTTGTGGTTTCACTGTCCACGGAAAAAGATGAAACCTCCGAACTTGCTGATTTGCATCTGCCGACCTCCCATTTTCTAGAAAGCTGGGGGGATGCCCAACCCAGAAACGGTGTTTTTGCTTTACAGCAACCAGTCATGGCAAGGGTGCCGGTATTTGATACCATGGAAGTGGGCGGTTTGATGCTTGAATTGGCTCAGATGGTTGGCCTTGATCGCTTTGAAGCGCCCAATTACCGCGATTACATCAAAGCCTCCTGGAAAATTCTGCATCAAATGCTCGACACCTCTCTGCCGTTTGCGCAGTTCTGGAAAAAGTCGCTCCAAAATGGCGGGCACTATGAAAGCTTCAAGCCGTCAAGCATTGCTCTTAATAGTGAAGTCTATGCGGTTGAATTTTCGGATCCACCAAGAAGGACAAACGGTCTCAGCCTGTTGGCCGTTAATTCGAATCTGCATAATGCCAATGCTAAAGGCGGTAACAGATCGTGGCTCATGGAAATACCGCATCCCATTACCCAGGTTGTCTGGGATTCCTGGATCGAACTTCACCCCGATACGGCCATCAGGCTCGGAATCCGACACGGTGATCTGGTCGAAATAACAAGCTCTTATGGAAAAGTGCAGGCTGCTGCCTGGATATTTTACGGCATCGACAAAGAAACTGTGGCCATGCCGGCCGGTATGGGTAGAAAGGTACCATTTCCCAATTACAAGTCCAGCCGCGACAAAAGCAAATTGCTACCTGTTCTTGAATCGGAATCAGAGTTGATCGTCGCTGAGAAAACGGTCGGTGTCAATGTGATGACCCTCCTGCCCTGGCGCAAAGATACCCTTTCAGGAGATTTTGTTTTCGCTGGAGAAAGTGTGAGCATCCAACCTACGGGCAAAAAGGCTTACCTGGTGACCATGGACGGACAGTTTCGCAAAGATATCGAAACGCCTGATGCTGATGGCAAAACAGGATTTGGAGACCGCAGCCAGAAGGGCAGGGGATTAATCCAAGTGCTGTCTGTCGGTGACGGTGAAAAATTGCATGCAGATTCTTCTCAAAAGCATCACTTGCGGAAACGTTATTATACCCTAAATCGTAAGGACAAAAAGAGTTTTTATGACCCTGTAGCCGAAAACGTTAGTAACGCCGTGAAAAAAGCAGGCAAACAGGTGCCAGTTTATCACGATCCTTACAAATGGGAGATGATCATTGACCTGGATCGCTGTACCGGTTGTTCGGTTTGTGTGGCAGCTTGTTATGCTGAAAATAACATCCCCCTGGTCGGAAAGGATCGTTCGAATCTAGGCCGGGAGATGAGCTGGCTGCGGATTGAGAGATTTTTTGAAAAAAATAAGCGAACCGGGAAGTTGGAAACCTATTATTCACCCCAGATGTGTCAACAATGCGATAATGCCGGCTGCGAACCGGTCTGCCCTGTGTTTGCCACCTACCAGTCGCCTGAGGGCTTAAACGCCATGATATATAATCGTTGCGTCGGCACCCGCTACTGCTCAAACAATTGCGTGTATAAGCAGAGACGCTTTAACTGGCGGAGTTATCAGTTTCCAAGCCCCTTGCACATGCAGTTGAATCCAGCCGTCTCGGTGCGCAGCAAAGGGGTGATGGAAAAATGCACCTTCTGTCAACACCGGATCCGGGAGATGAAAGACCTTGCCAAAGACCAAGGGCGGGATGTGCGTGACGGAGAAATACAGACAGCCTGCCAGCAGGCCTGCCCCGCCGATGCGATTACCTTTGGAAACATTATGGATAATAACAGCCATATCAAACGGATAAAGGCAAAAAACGAGCGCAAATATATTCAATTGCCCGAATTGAACTTTCAACCGGCAATCACCTATTTAAAAAAAGTAAATCACAATAACGTCAAAGCATAAGGAGGCTCCTTGAGTCAGCTTTCGTACGGAAATATCAATGACCAGGTTGTAAGCTCCATGGAACCACCCGGAAAATCCTGGATGGTTAGTATGGTTCTGATACTTGGGGCTTTGAGTATGGGAATCTTTGCCTGGGCCATTCAAATCAGACATGGCCTGGAATGGAGTGGGATCAATCACCCCATTGGCTGGGGGGTGTATATCACTAATTTTGTTTTTTGGATCGGGATCGGTCATGCCGGAACGCTGATCTCAGCGGTGCTATATCTGGTGAGAGCACCCTTCCGCAATTCCATCTATCGAGCGTCCGAAGCCATGACAGTTTTCGCTGTTATGACAGCGGGCCTGTTCCCTCTGATTCATTTGGGGCGCGTCTGGTTTGCTTATTGGCTCCTTCCTTATCCCAACCAACGCGAACTGTGGGTTAATTTTAAATCCCCCCTGCTATGGGATGTTTTTGCCATCTCTACCTATATGTCTGTTTCCATCGCATTTTTTATCCTAGGGTTGATTCCCGATTTGGCGACCGTACGTGATGAATCCAAGGGGATAAAGCGCCTGCTTTACAGTATTCCAGCGCTCTGTTTCAGGGGGACCAACCACCAATGGCTGCACTATATGCGCGGTTACCTGCTTTTCGCCGCAATCGCAACCCCGCTGGTTTTTTCCGTTCATTCGATTGTATCATGGGATTTTGCCATGTCCAGTCTCCCCGGCTGGCATTCGACCATCTTTGCACCTTATTTCGTGGCCGGTGCCATCTTTTCCGGTTGCGCCATGGTTTTGACGATAATGATTCCATTGCGCCAGGCCTTTCCCGGCTTTAAAGAGATTATCCAGATCAAGAATCTGGAAGGCATGGCCAAGATGATCATCTTTACCAGTTTGATTGTGACGTACTCTTATCTGGTCGAGTTTTTCATTGCCTATTACAGTGGGGCAAAATATGAGCGCGCTCTCTTTTGGTTTCGGCCCTTTGGAGAGATGAGTCCCTATTTCTGGCTGATGGTTTCCTGCAATTGTCTTGTACCGCTTATGCTCTTTTTCAAGAAGATTCGCACCAATATTCCTGCTCTTTTTATCATCTCGCTGCTGGTTAATGTCGGCATGTGGCTGGAACGTTTTGTTATTGTCGGCACTTCCCTGGCCCATGGTTTCACTCCGTTTGCATGGGGGAGTTACAATTTTGAATGGGCCGAGATTTGGATTACCATCGGGAGTTTCGGCTGGTTCTTCATGTGGTTTTTCATCTTTGTAAAAATTATGCCTTCTATCGCCATTGCTGAAATGAAAGAAAAACTTACACCACCATTCAGGAAGAAAAAATGAGAACACCATTTTCAGGCGCCTGGGCGACCTTCGAGTATCTGGACGATACCTGCGCCGCAATAAAGGAATTGAGAAGCGAAGGATTCGATCGAATAACCACGCATGCGCCCTGTGCAAGGCATGAAATCGATCATGCCTTGGGCAATCCCCAAAGCCGGGTGCCTTTTGCGACGCTGGCCGGAGCCTTTCTCGGTTTTGGTCTGGCCGTGCTGATCATCACAAAAATGGGTCTCGACTGGATCCTGCCGGTCTCGGGCAAGCCGATTGTGGCCGTGCCCCCTATGGGACCGATCGCATTTGAGCTTTCGGTGCTATTATCTATCTATTTTACTATAGGGGCCATCTTTCTGTTGATCGTATGGGACACATGGAAGCACCCTGTTCCCAAAAGCAGCAAATACAAAAATTACGACCGCTTTATGCGCGACCGCTTCGGTATTGTAGTAGACTGTGGGAACGGAGATGTGAAAAAGATAGAAAATATTTTTAAAAAACACCAGGCAGAGGAGGTAAATCTTGAAACTTAGGATCCTGCTGCTTGCCGTCATCTTTGTGTTTATCGCCGCCGATCTCCCGGCAAAATCGACTTTGTTCACGATTATTACAGACATGTTCAACCAGATCAGCATCAAGCCCCAGGAAGAAGGTAGCATGAACGCGTTTGTAGTGGGTGCCGTATCCATCGACGGCAGTGAAATCGAAGATCCGAACGATCGCTTCAGTCGAATCATCAAAGATGTCCTTTCCGAGACAGCAACCTCCAATCCCGTTAAACCGGCTACCACGATGTCGCTCTCCGACGGGAAGCAGAAATACAACATCTACTGTGCCGTATGTCACGGGACAAACCGTGAAATCAGTGCAGAGGGTTTCGCCAAAACCAAAATCAACGAACTGGGTATGATTGCACCCGCTGTTATCACGTTGACACCCCATTTCAGCGACGGCTACATTTATCATAAGGCCAAATACGGAGGCGCAGTGATGCCCGCCATGGGATATGCCGTGACTGCTAAAGAAAGATGGAACATTGTCAACTACATCCGTGAACTGGAGAAGCAGGAATGAGCAGAAACAACGAAATGAAAGTTCTTCTGGAGCAGACGCGTTTCCGCGTTGATGGTCGACTGCAAAAACTGCTGCTGGGTTTCGTCGTTATCGGTGTTATCAGCTTTATAGCGGGAATGATCGGAAACAGGTCCCACTTGGCCTGGCAAGCACTGCTTGTCAACACCATGTTTTTCGGCGGCATCGCCTTGGGCGGTTTGATTTTTTCGGTAATTTTTACCATCACCAGTGCCAAGTGGGGCCGACCAATCAAACGCCTGGCAGAGGCACTCAGTGCTTTTGTGCCCATTGCTGCGCTCCTGCTTTGCCTCCTTTTTTTTGGCGCCGATCATTTTTTTGAATGGATGGATCACGACAAAGTCATTCATACCAAGGCAGGATGGTTGAACTTCCCATTTTTTATAATTCGGAATGTGGTTTTTCTGGGAATATTCGCTATAGCCGCTGCTTATTATCTGAAAACCGTGATTCGCCCGGACATCGGATTGGCCGGGACACTCGGAGACATTGGCAGCCCATTTAGCAACCAACTTGCCAAAAATTTCGGCTCGCAGGAAGCGGAAGTGGCCACTGCGGATAAAAGAGCCAAAACAATTGCACCGGTATTGGGCCTGCTCTTTTTCTTTCTCAGTACGCTGCTGGCATTTGACTGGATGATGTCCATCGATCAGGAGTGGTTCAGCACCATGTTTGGTGCGCAATACGCCATCGCAAACCTGATCGGTGCCGCGGCCGCCTTGTTGATTGTTGCCGGCATCGCCCGGAAACATTTTCAATTGGATGATTATATCACCATCGACCGCTACCACGATCTGGCAAAGCTGACATTTGCAGTTTGTGCTTTGTGGACCTATCTGGTCTTCTCCCAAGTTCTGGTCATCTGGTATGGAAACCTGCCCGAAGAGACCCCTTACCTGGTCCTCAGAGTACAGTCACAGGAATGGGGATGGATGTTCTGGTTGATTTTGATCCTGATGTTCATCATTCCCTTTTTCGGACTGATGAGCCGGACCGCCTGCAATTCCATCTGGTTTTCACGACTGATTGCCGTGGACGTCCTGATCGGTGCCTGGCTGGAAAAATATTTCCTGATTGTACCCTCTATCCAGGAAAATCGCGCTAGTGCGGGATTAATCGATGCAAGCGGCGGTCTTCCGGGCTTTTCACCCAACGTTTATGATGCTGCAATTACCCTGGGGGTACTCGGTATTTTTTTGTTGAGCTTTTTCTGGTTTCTGCAACGCGTACCGGCGGTCCCGATTTCAGACCCGCTTTTTTTCAGAACTCCGACCGACCATTAGCATCATGTTTATTAGGAGGTAATGTGGAATTACTAAATGTGATTTTCCCCCAGGGATTTCAAATATTCACTTTGATTGCTTGGGCTGTCTGTATCTTGCTCTTGTCCCTTCCGGGGTTGTGGGGGGCAGTTTTTACATTTTCTTTGCTGGGCCACCTGACCCAGTTTGTTTTTAAAAAGACATCCTTACGCGTAAAACGATCGTAGCTTAAGGATTTTCCGTTTTGGCAATGGTTGAAAATCCAAAAAGGTTATTTTTCAACCGGCCCTATCTATTCAGATAAAACATCGGATGGTTTTAAAATCTACACGCATAAAAATGAGGAGTTTTATTTCATTAAGCAGAAGAAAGGAGGATCAGATGTTAAACAAATTGAAAAGTGTGTTTCCGCTCGTTCTTATCGCCATGCTCGTTGTGGGATTTTGCGCAACTGTCAATGCGCAATCCCTGGAACAGGTCATGAAAGCAAGAGGGCTTTCCCAGGCGGACATTCTGGCCGCGGCCAAAACTTATACCCCTTCCGGAGTAATAGATGAGTATGTTGTCTTCTCCTCCGGGGGTCAATCCGGACAGGTAATTGTTTATGGTGTGCCCTCCATGAGAATTCTAAAATACATTGCCGTTTTCACCCCGGAACCCTGGCAGGGATATGGCTATGCTGATGTGGAAAGCGTAGGCATTCTCAATCAGGGAAGTATTCGAGGTAAGAAAATAACCTGGGGGGATACCCATCATCCGGCCATATCGGAAACCAATGGCGAATACGACGGCCAATACTGCTTTATCAATGACAAGGCCAATCCACGTGTGGCGGTTATCGACCTCAAGACTTTCAGTACGGTCCAGATTGTACCCAATCCGATCATGAAGAATGAACATGGTGCCGCGTTTGTGACACCCAACACGGAGTATATTATCGAGGCCTCCCAGTACCCGGCGCCTTTTACCAATGATTACGTGCCGCTGGAAGAATACAATGAAAAATACCGCGGTGCCATGACCATGTGGAAGTTCAGTAGAGAAAGAGGCAAAATATTGACGCAAAACTCATTTTCAGTGGAATTGCCTCCGTATAGCCAGGACTTGTCGGATGCCGGCAAAAAAATCAGCGAAGGCTGGGTTTTCACCAATTCCTTCAATACAGAACGATATATCGGGGGGTTCGGTCCCGGCAACACTAAGTGGAAAGACAGATTGCCGCATGAAGCCGGCATGTCATCCAAAGACACCGACTACCTGCACATGATCAACCTGAAAACCGCTGAGAAACTTTACCAAGAAGGAAAATTTACTAAGATCAACGATCATCCGGTGATCTCAATGAAGACCATGGTGGAAAATGATGCCCTGTTTCTGATTCCGGAACCCAAAAGTCCGCATGGGGTAATGATAGATCCTTCTGGGCAGTACCTGACGGTCTCCGGAAAACTGGATACGCATGTATCCGTGTACGATTTCAAAAAGATGATGAAACTGATCGAAAGCAAGACTTACGAAGGCAGAGACCCCTACAACATTCCGATTCTCAGCATGAAAGAATCCTTGCACGGACAGGTGGAACTGGGTCTGGGACCGCTGCATACCCAGTACGACTCCGAAAAAGGGATTGCATATACATCGTTGTTTGTGGATTCAGCTATCGCCAGATGGGATTACCTGAAGTTGGAGCTCATCGAAAAGGTGCCCATCCAGTACAACGTGGGACATTTGGTTTCAGCCGAAGGCGATACCGTTTCACCCGATGGTAAATACCTGATTGCCCTTAACAAACTGGCCATTGATCGATTTCAACAGGTCGGCCCCCTGCATCCTCAAAACCATCAATTGATTGACATTACCGCGGGTCGCCCCATGTCGGTGATTTATGATATGCCGCTGCCCCTGGGAGAACCCCATTACGCGGTCATGATCAAGGCCGACAAACTAAAACCGATCAAACGCTACAAACAAAAATGGTTCAAACATCGGGTTAAGCCGGGCAGAGAAAGTGTAGTCAGGGAAGGGAACAAGGTTACCGTTAATTCAACGATTATCAGGAGTCACTACAGTCCTGAAATTATTGAAGTGAACGTCGGCGACGAAATCACCTGGCATGTAACCAATCTGGAAAGAGCCCAGGATGAGACCCATGGTTTTTCCGTATACATGTACAATGTCAACGGCAGTCTGGAGCCTGGTGAAACCAATACCTTCAAGTTTACAGCGGATCAATCCGGTGTTTTCCCGTTCTACTGTACTGAGTTTTGTTCCGCCCTACATCTGGAAATGATGGGATATCTGCTTGTAAAACCGTAAGCCTCATCAAGCCGTTTATAGCTTAACATGGAATAATTTCACGGTATATGTTACATATGACCGCTAACAATAGGGGGATGACTCATGAAAACCAACCATATGAAGCTGGTCCTTTCATTGATAACGCTGATCGTGTTACTGTGGGTGGGCGGGAGCGTAACCGCGGACGAGCATTATAAGATGAAATATCAGGAAAAAGTGAAGCAAAACGACGGCACCATCGGTGTTATTGCCGGGGTGATTAATTATGTCTGTCCCAAACTGGTCCCCGGGTCCACCAAGATCTGCAATTCGGATGACCCGGTAGGGTCTGCGGTGGGCGTGCAAAAATATATGCAACAAAATTGGGACAAGGAAGAGGACGATATTGAAGACGCCGAAATGCCGGAGCTGTTGAATGAAAAAGCCGCTTTTCAATTCTGGGATGCGGTGGAACAGTTTAAACAGCATTATTCCTGGCGCGAAAAAGCTAAAAAGCATGCCGAAAAAAGCGAATGGCAGGATGCCTTCCTCAACGAGGAAATGGCCTGGCAGTACCTGGTCAAATGCGCCAGCCGCGGGATTTTTGCCAAGAAAATTGTTGACGGTGAATAGGAAGCAGCTCAGGGTTCAGGAGATATTGCGGCAGAGCAACTTTGAGCCGTGAACTCGGAAGCTGTAAACCATCATTTTATTTGAATCCCCTGGTTGTAATGAAACCAGCAGGTTATTACAATCAGGGGACATTGTGCTAACCTAATTTTTAAAGTATTAAAACAGGATAAATCATGAAAGCAATTCTTCTTTCAGCGGCAGCGCTTTTATTGCTCGGAGGATTTTTGCCGGCGGCCAACGTTTTCGCGGAAGATGGGGCGCTGTTATTCGAAAAACTGACCTGCCATACCTGCCATGGCCCCCAGGGAAAGGGCATGGTACGTACCGAAAGCAAGGAACGCTATTATCTGAGACAGAAAAAAATGTTTCGGCAGATGGTAAAAGAGGGAATACCCACAGCCACCGTCAAGAAATTAATACCGCTGTATAAGAAAAAATTCAGCGATAAAGGGAAATTCACCCAGGCCATCGAAGAGCTTCTCGGAAAAGCAGATACTGATAAGTATCTAGATATCATTATTGAAATTGGCGGAAGGCTTTACTACCACAAAGGAGATTTGATTCCCGGGTTTGAAGAATATCCCCGGCATGCTGGCAACAAGAAGATATATCTTTTCCAGCAAATGAAAGCCATACTCGAAGGCCGCAGAACAAACGGCAACTCAGAGGCCATGCGCGGCATCCGACCTTACATCGAAAGTAATAAAATCACCGATGATGACTTCAGGAACATTGCCGAATACTTATCCAATGTTAAAGTTGATGATTGATGCAAAATAATATCCAATAAGGAGGAAAAATTTTTGAAAAGCAATATTTTTATGAAATACTACAAACCGCTGATCATAGTGATATTAGTAATTTTTTGGATTGCCTTCGAAATTTGCGCCGCTGAGGGGGATAAACCCATGAGCGCCGAAGAAATGAGGAAAGCAGCGGCTGAAAAAGCTGCCGCGCTTGCTAAGCCTCCTCCCGGCGGCAAATGGAAAGCAACTGCCGCCGAAGCTTTGGAGGCCCTGAATCTTATAGGAGATATTGAAGAAGGTGAAGAAATCTATACGGTTTGCGCTGCCTGCCATCAACCGACAGGCTGGGGGGACCCGTTGGGGGTCTTTCCGCAACTGGCCGGTCAGCACACTACGGTTCTGATTAAACAAATCTCCGATATCCGGGCTGGAAATCGGGACAATCCAACCATGTATCCTTTTGCCATGCAGATCGAGGGCGCCCAGGATATCCGTGATGCCTGCGCCTATATACAAACGTTGAAAATGAATCCCAAACCCAGGATAGGACCAGGTGGCCCATCCTGGATTTTATCCAACCTGCGCAAGGAGGTGTGGCCCATATCCCTTGACAAGATTCAGCAAGATGTGGGCAACGAAAATTTTAAAAAACTGAAAACCATTGAAGAAAATGAATTTAAAAGCAAAAAGGACTTCCTTGATGGCGTAAGAAACGTCATCGGTGCCGAGGAACTAAAAAAACATGAGGCCGTAATCGTAGAAAATGCGAATTGGGTAACCGTCCCGGATTTAGGTAAAACACTGTACGAGAAAAATTGTGTCAAGTGCCATCTCGATCATGGTCAAGGCAACTGGAAGGAAGATCCCCCGGTGGTTGAAGGCCAGCAGGTCGAAACGGACGACACTAAAAAGGAACCCGCTTATTACCCGGTCTTGGCCGGCCAGACCTACCTGTATCTGATCAGGCAATTTTCCTGGATTCAGATCGGGAAAAGGAGAAACGCCAATCCCGATATGGTCAAACAGATCAAAGAATTTTCATTTCTGGATATGAAGAGCGTGACCGATTATGCCAGTCGCTTTGTAATGCAAGAGGGGGATTGGATGCCGGTGGGTCGCGACGAAGAGGGGGGCTGGGATCTCGGTGGGGAGGAAGACGAGGATGAAGACATGCCCGCACATTTGAAGGACTGACGGCAAACAACTCGTTTTGGGTTTCAGATATTTTTCAGCTAAACAGGATGTGGGGTGTTTTGGTAGTTTGATCATTTGCCTCACTATTGGAATAGTGGAATGAGAGGGTGATGAATGGATGACAGCATTAAAATGAGATTACGATTAAGCAAAATTATGGCCCTGCTTGCCATATTGTTGCTTTTGGGAACCTACACGTTGAAACCGCTGTTTGAATACCGTGATCCGGTGGCAATGGATGAAGAGGACGCTATCGAGGAGAACGAGTCTTTTCAACCCTTCGCTTTTTTAATACCGGAAGGCACCGAATTTTTCAAACCTCCTCGTAAAGACCTGATACCCTTGATGGGAGATAAAATATGGGAATATCATCCCACCGGTTTTTATGCCTATTTAATCGGATATAAAACCATGCCGGTCTGGCGGGTGTCACTGGAAGCGCCCCAGTATCCAAAAGCGGCTTTTCCCGACGGAATTCCGGTTTTTTTCAATTTAACGGACTGGAGCGGCAAAGTGAATGAAATGAATACCATCAACCATTACATCGGTATGGACCCCATGGAAGCCGGAGCCGTATCTGTTCGTCAAATTGTGCCTTTTATTTATCTCCTCTTTTTTATCATGTTGACCGCCTATTTATTTTACAAGGGACCTGGCTGGTGGCTGCTTGGGGTTGTTCCCGCCTTTATACCCTGGTACTACCTGGCTTTCTACAGCAAGTGGTTGTACTGGTTCGGGCACAACCTGCATCCCTGGGGCGCCTTTAAGATAAAACCCTTTATGCCGACGGTCTTTGGTGACGGAAAAGTTGCCCAGTTTACAACCCATTCCTATCCCACTATCGGTTTTTATTTTCTATTGGGAGTTTTTGTTCTGCTTCTATTATCTGTTTTGATCCGACGAAAAGCGCTAAAAGATGCGGCTGCAACCATTTAGGGGCTTCGCCCCAATCGGAATAATGGAATGCTGGAAAATTTGAAAACGATTCCAGTTCTTTTTCTTTTGATAATTAATTTTTTGGCATCCCAGGCCATCGCCGGGCCGGTTGCTTCCCTCCAGATGCTGATTGAAGAGACACCGGAAGGTGAAACGGTCCCGCTCGAACCCGGCACATATAAGGGCCCGGCTATCATAGAAAAAGCGGTAACCCTGGATGGTAAAGGTCAGGTTACCATTGACGGGCTGGGAAAAGGGTCTGTACTGCTGCTAAATGCCGACGGTGTGGTTGTCAAAAACCTGAATATCACCAATTCAGGCGACAGCCATGATCAGGTGGATGCCGGTATCCTGATTCGTTCTTCCCGAAACCGGATACACAACAATAAAATAGACAATACACTGTTTGGAATTGACCTTCAGGAGGCCCATGACAACATAATCGTCGGCAATGAGATCTCCTCAAAAAACATCGCATTGGGGCTAAGAGGCGATGGTATTCGCGCCTGGGCCAGTCATCGCAATATCTTTCGTCAAAACAAAATCCACGATTCACGGGATATGGTCATCTGGTACTCCAACGATAATCTCATCGAGAAAAATGAGGGTTGGAACAATAGATATTCACTGCATTTTATGTACTCCGGTGGTAATACGGTTCGGCAAAACACCTACCACCATAATGCCGTTGGAATATTTTTGATGTACAGCAGGGATGTCACCGTTGAACAAAATACGATTCGATACTCATTGGGAGGTACCGGTGTCGGGATCGGTTTCAAGGAAGTTGACAACCTGACGATTCGAAACAACAAGATAGTTTACTGTACGGCCGGATTTTATTTTGATCTTTCTCCGTTTCAGCCGGACAGATACAACTTTTTAAAAGCAAATATAATCGCATATAACGTCGTTGGCGTTGATTTTAACTCGACCCTTGCTCGTAACATTTTCAAGGGTAATGCGTTTATCGACAACCTGGAAACCGTGCGGGTTCACGGACAGGGTGTTGCTTCCGAAAATCTATGGGAAGGAAATTATTATAGTGATTATGAGGGCTTTGATAGGGATAAAGACGGATACGGAGATTTTGTTCACAATCACGATATCTACCTTGACACACTTTGGATGAATAACGATTGGATGCTTTTATTTTCGGGTTCGCCGGTTATCGGTGTGCTCAACCTGCTTGCAAAACTGGCTCCCATCTCCGAACCCAGGCGATTGATGACCGACCGAAAACCGGTTTTTTCTCCAAGCGCATCCGTCCTGTTTGCAGAAGCAAATCTTCGTTATGATCCACCGGAAATCGATATTTACAAGGAAGATGAAGAAGGCGGCGGGATCCCGGCCCGGTTTGCTTCGCACGGAGATGACGACCCGGAAGATGAGCAAGAAGAGACTGATGCTGCCCTGGAAAAAAAGGCTAACTTTAACAGATACTTCCTGAAACAATGATTGAAATAAAAAACCTCACAAAAAAATTTGGCAAGATTCCGATTCTTGACGGCATCAATTTGTCCGTCCAAACGGGTGACCGTGTCGCTTTAATCGGACCCAACGGCGCCGGCAAAACAACTTTGATCCGCACGATCCTGGGTCAATACATATTTGACGGGAAAGTATCTGTTTTTAATAAAAACCCCCGTCGCCACAGGGTAGAAATATTAGATCGAATCGGATATGTGCCCCAGCTGCCGCCACCGATCCAAATGAATGTGGGCGAACTGGTAAAGTTTTCAGCCGGCATCTCCCGGAAATCCAGTGAGGACGCTATTTACCAAAAAGCGGCCGAACTTGGACTGGATATTGGAAAAAATGTGAAAAAGCCGTTCCAAAGACTCAGCGGGGGCATGAAACAAAAACTATTGATCGCTTTGGCCCTGGGCAGGCAGCCGGATATTCTCGTCATGGATGAGCCCGCCGCCAATTTGGATCCCCAGGGAAGACAGGCCTTTTTTCTGCAATTGATACGGTCCATGGAAAATATTACCATGCTGCTCAGCAGCCACCGGGTTGACGAAATCATTAATCTGATCAATCGAATTGTTGAAGTGGACTATGGTAAAATTGTACAAGATGAGCGTATCGACCAGTCACATTTTGCAGACCAAATACTGGCCTGCCGGGTAACCCTAACCAAAAATCACGAAGCCGCGATCCGCATGTTAAAAGATTGGGGTTTTATGAACGTAAACGGCGGACCTGAATTTGAAGGCAGTTTTATTGGGGCCGAACGACTACGGTTTTTTACTTCCATTTCACATTTTGCCAATCATATTCAGAAGTTGAATATCAACTAAGATGGACAGCGTTGAAAGCTATTTTAAATGAATACTTTTCTTAAGGTTACCTTGGCGGATTTTCGAGAATCTGTTCGTGCCAAATGGTTTCTACTTTACAGCCTGGTTTTTGGCGGTGCGGTTATTCTGCTGTTTGTTTTGGGCATCACCGAAGCGAGGGTGATGGGATTCACAGGACTGAGCAGATTGTTGATAACCTATATTCAGCTTTGTGTTGCCGTCCTACCGATCTTGATTTTGATTTCAACGGTTAGAAGTGTTGTGGGAGATAGGGAATCTAATATTCTTGAGTATTTCCTTTCCATGCCGATCTCATTGGGCGCCTATTTTTGGGGCAAAATTGTTTCCAGATTTTTTCTAATATTTATTCCGATCAGTGCGGCCTTGTTGGGAGGGATTGTCTGGGGAATGATGAAGAGCCTCGCCATTCCCTGGCAGATTGCCGGCTATTATGCTCTTTTTCTAGGCACGCTTTCCTGGTGTTTTCTAGGGCTGGGAATGGTTATCTCAACCCTGGTCAAAAAGCAGGAATGGGGTCTGGGACTTTCCATCCTCATCTGGCTGATTCTATTGCTGTTTATAGACGTTATCCTGATCGGACTCATGCTTCAGCAGCAAATTAAGGAAAGTGTGATTGTGGCTGTGTCTTTACTGAATCCAATCATGGTGTTTCGTGCCGGCGCCGTGCTTCTGTTCGATCCGGAATTAACCTCAATGGGTCCCGCTTCCTATGTTATTCTGGACAATATGGGATATGGCGGTTTTCTGGCATTCACCATACTGTACCCTCTATCTTTAGGCTGGCTTTTTTCCTGGTTAGGATTCTCTCGTTTTAAAAAGGGAGATCTTGTGTGATGTACTCTCGAAATCAGAAACTGCGTCCATTCTCACTACTCATGGACCATATTAGGAAAGGAGAATTACAATGAGCCACATCAAAAAACTGAACCGTAGAGAGACACTGAGAATAATGGCGGTAACCGGTGTTACCGGTTTTACCGGACTGTACGCCGCCCAGGCAAGGGCCAATAGTGTCGGCGCCATGATGCCGGGCAAGGGCTGGCTCAAACAGGGGTCCATGAGCGACGGAGACGGCACTCCCTTGCAGTTTATCCCGAAAAGCACGCCCGACCCCTATCCTCTTGTCGATGAATTAAAAAAATATCCGAAATGCCCCTATTGCGGTATGGACCGGACCATGTGGAACCACAGCCGCCACCTTGTGCACTATGATGACAACCTGGCGGATGGCACCTGTTCCCTTCACTGCCTGGCCATCAGCCTGAGTCTGAATCTGGATCGAGGGCCAAAAGCCATCTATGCCGCTGATTTTGGGTCTGACAGCCAGATAAAACCGCTGATAAACGTAGATGACGCCACCTATCTGGCAGGGTCTGAATTACCGGGAACAATGACCAAAGAGAGCAAAATGGCCTTTGCTTCTCCTGAAGCCGCCAATGCTGCCCTGAAAAATCATGGTGGTGATCTGTTAGATGTAGACGAGGCCCTGACCAGGGCATATCTCGGTATGGCCAGGGACACAGCCATGATTCGTAAAAAACGGGCGGCTAAAAGAAAAAAAATGAAATCGTAATATGAACCGAAATTGGCAGATCTTTTTTAAACTCCTGGCTTTTACCGGTATTGCTATTCTGTTTGTTCCCAATACCTGGTCCCTGGATCTCAGCCGTAAGAAAAAGAGTGCCGAGAAAGAGCTTTATATTGCGGTCACTAAAAAGGATCGCTGTCCGGTTTGTGGAATGTTTGTCCATCCTTATAAAAAATGGATCACCCAGATTCAATTTAAGGACGGCTCCCATCACAGCTTTGATGGCATGAAATGTATGTGCCGACTTTTTCTCGATTCGGAGAAATACGACACAGCCAAAAAAAAACAGGATATAATTCTTGTCCTGGTAAGAGATTATTATACCCTAAAATTTATCCGGCACGATAGCGCTTTCTATGTTGTTGGAAGCGATGTTTTCGGGCCTATGGGACATGAACTGATCCCTTTTGAAAATGAAAAGAATGCCGGAATATTTTTAACGGACCATAATGGATTGAAAATACTTCGGTTTAATCAGATCACGACGGAATTGTTAAACAAGTTGGATAAAGCCAAGAAAACCGTTAACCTGGAATAGAACCATGAGACATACCTCCTGGCTAGCAATAGTGATGATTGCATTCTGTTTGTGGAGCGGGTTGGAATACCGACATTTCCGCAATCAGCTGAGTGAATCTGAACAGCGGGTGAAATTGCGACGTACGTTTCAGAAAGCGGTTGGCTTGCCGAATTTGGCCATCACCAGCGCTGCCAGGTATTTACGACATTATTCGATTGCAGACCTGGCAACCCCCTTTCAGGACTACCCGGCCAGCCTGGACCATTTTCCGGCCGGTTTTGCTTTTAAGGCCCCTGATTATTCAAATATGCCTTCTGTGATTGTTTTTGGTAAAGTGCAGAAGTGAATGGGATCAAATACGCCATGATTTCCGGAAGCTGGTTTGAAAGACAGAAAAACATCATCGATTACAGTCTGCAGAGTCTGTTGCGACGCAGGTCTAAAAATATTCTGATCCTGATCATATTCATTCTGCTGGTTTTCGCTGTTTCTGCCATTCTTTTTATCACCGGATCCCTGACCCGGGAGATGATGATTACCAGCAATGACCTGCCCGATATCACGGTCCAAAGAATATTGGGCGGACGGCAAGTAAATGTGCTGTCTTCGTATCTCCCTGAAATTGGGAAGATACCGGGTGTGGAATCGGTGGAAGCCAGAGTCTGGGGGTATTTTTATCTGGCTTCGCTACAAGCCAATTTCACTATTTACGGCCTGGATTTGAATCTACTCGAAGAGGGCGAATACCGGAAACTCGTTAACTGGAAGAGCGTTCCTGATGGGGCGCAAAGAGATCCGGCGTTCCGTATGATTGTTGGCCAGGGGGTCTTTGAATTGCTGAGAGATATACAGATGGATGAGGCCTATTTTTTTTATCAACCGAGCTGGCAAAAACCAATTCCTTTTGACATCATCGGTACCTTTAAAACTGAGACCGAACTTCAATCCAATGACATGATGATACTGCAAACAGAAGGCGCCCGGAAGGTTCTGGAGCTACCTCCTGATGAATTCAGCGATCTGGCTGTTTACGTTCCCAATCCAGAGGAGATCGAAAATATCGCTTTAAAAATTCAACGTTTTTTTCCCGAATTGAGAACGATCACCAGCGCACAGATTCAGAACACCTACGCCTCTGTCTTTGGCTGGAAGAGCGCTTTTGTACTTTCCGGCCTGCTACTAGCGATCTTCGCCTTTTTAATTTTAATTTGGGATAAAGCCAGTGGCCTGACTCCGGAAGAGAAAAGAGAGATTGGTATCCTGAAAGCTATCGGCTGGGATACGGATGTTGTCTTGTCGGCTAAATTCTGGGAAGGGTTTATATTGTCCGGCATCAGCAGTCTGGCCGGTATATTGCTGGCATATGCATATATTTACTGGCTGCGGGCGCCCGGATTAAGAGAGATCTTTATTGGCTGGTCGACGATATATCCGTCGTTTCAGTTGATACCTGATGTTGATCTCAAATTTCTGCTGTTAATTATTACAATTTCCGTCGTTCCGTATCTGGCAGTAACGATCTTTCCGGCTTGGAAAGCTGCTATAACCGATCCTGATGCGATTATGCGTAATATCTGACAAGACGTCTATGAGTAAGTTTATTGTTGAAACCATTAATGTCGTCAAAACCTATAATCCGGGGAAACCCAATGAAGTGACAGCAGTGAGGAATGCATCTCTGCAAATTGACGAAGGCTGTCTGGTGGTACTGAAAGGCCCTAGCGGTTCCGGGAAAACGACTCTGCTTTCTTTGATCGGTTGTCAGACAAAACCGACCAGGGGTGAGGTCATCATACTCGGAAAGAATGTCTCCAAACTTCCGGAGAAATTCATGAACTTGCATAAACGCAACCACATTGGCTTTATTTTTCAACACTTTCAACTGATTGCCGGTATGAGTGTTTTAGATAATATCGTACTACCCCTTATTCCGGAAGGTACCAGTCCCAGGGAAAGAAGCAAGAGGGCGGACCGGCTGCTGGAACGGTTTGATCTGGGAAATCGCAGGCACTTTAAAGTAAGCCATCTCTCGGGCGGAGAGCAGCAAAGAGTGGCAATCGCCAGAGCGTTGATAAATAATGCCGACCTTCTTCTAGCAGATGAACCAAGCGCTCATCTTGACAGCCGCCTTACCAATGAATTGCTTAATTATATCAAGCGTTTAAAACGATCAGGTCGCGCAATTGTGATTACAAGCCATGATCCGATTATTTATCAACATTTAGCTGTGGACCAGGTTTTTGAAATGCAAGATGGTCGGATTGTATCGTCATGATTCTAAATCCATGGATACTGGGGTTACTTATCGGGCATAGCACCTTGCTGTTGGTTTTTTCAATGGGTTTCGTCAATGCCTGCCAAATCTTTAGAGGGTGGGATTACAATTCCACAGACGAAAAGCAATTTCTGCTGGAAAAGAAGACATATCTGGTTTCCACAGTCATGAATTTTGCCCTGTTTATGCAAATCTTGATGCTTTTCCTGTTTGGTATGGCGTTGGATGAACTGGCAAACGTTCTACCCGGTGCGATGTGCGCGGTGGGAACGTTGTCATCGAACAGATACGGATATCCCTTGCTGGACCTTAAAATAATTTCATTCTTTGTTTATTTCATCTGGCTGGCGATCAATTACCTTGACAACCGGGTAGAAACCTATCCGCTGGTGCGAAAGAAATACCTGGGATTGATGCTGCTTTATCCCTTCGTTGTGGCGGAGACCGTGCTGCTTTTTGCGTTTGCTTTTGATTTGGACCCATCGATCATTACCTCATGCTGTGGTTCGGTTTATAATAAGGGGGCAGAGGGTTGGGGGGCAAGCCTTGCCGGAGCTTCTACAAATTTTGTTCTTCCAATATTTTTCAGCATTGCAATCTTGATTTTACTGAACCGTTTTGTTTTTAGTCGTCGGGATACCGGAAGGAAGTGGCTGGGTAGTCTTCTTGAATTACCGCTCTGGATCGCCTTTTTTATAGTGGCCATTTTAGTGATTATTTCTTTTGTCAGTACGTATGTTTACGAAATGCTTTCCCATAGCTGCCCCTTCTGCTTTATGGGCGCTGAGTACCACTACTATGGAGTCCCGCTCTATTTATTCCTGTTCATAGCCACGGCAACCGGGATGACCGGGGGGCTGTTGGAAACGATTAAGCGGCCGGAAACGCTGGCCGAAAAGGCCAGGCTTTTTCAAAAACAAATGAATAGTGTTTCTCTCTGGGGAATGCTGGCTTTTATTGTGATAGGCTTTTTACCTTTCGTGGCCTATTATATAAAAACGGGCCGATTGATATGAAAAGATTTTTGGCAATAATATTCGTGAGTTTCTTGTGCGGGATGGCTAATTGTGCTTCCGCGCAGCCCATAAAAATCGAATCCCACAAGGAATGCCCTCTGTGCGGTATGTATCCGGCCCGATATCCACAGTTCAATTGTCAGATCGTCTTTAAAGACGGCAGCTATGAAGCATTTGACAGCGCTGTGGGACTGTTGGTGTATCTGCTTTTTCCGGATAAAACCGGGATAAAGCTAAAACCCATAGCAAAAATTTATTTTAGGGACTATGTAAAAGAAGGCTGGCTTGAGTCCGGCAAAACCTTTTTTGTGACCGGATCAGAAATCATGGGGCCGATGGGAATCGAGTTTCTGCCGGTAGACAGCGAACAGGCCGCTAAAGAGATTAAAAAACAGGCCAAAGGACAAAATATCACCCATTTTAAAGGAATAAACCGGCAGTATATGATCAAAGCCGCTAAAGCCGAGTGGTTACATTATCTGACTAATAAGCTGGTACTAAAATGAGGGCTGAAAGGCTTTTTATAAAAGCGGTCGTTCTTGTTTTCCTTTTCATCATTGCCTGTAAGGGCGGGAACGAAGAACAGCTTGCGGTCGATTTCGTCTGGGACCGGGTGGCATGTGAAGAGTGCAAAATGGCGCTAAGCGATCCACATTACTCGGCTCAAGTGATAGATCCCAACGGGAAGGCCTATTTCTTTGATGATATCGGTTGCGCAATTTTGTGGCTGCAACGGCAGCCCTGGAAAGATAATGCCCGTACCTGGGTCAATGACTTCAAAACCACCGAGTGGATTGAAGCGCAAAAAGCCAATTGGATATACGGAGACCCTCGGACCCCGATGGGTTACGGTTTTGCCGCCACGCTTTTTCCGGTTGAAAACGCGCTGGATTATAACACGGTGAAAAAATGGATGTTTATCGGCAAAACTCTGGTCAATGAAAATACGGTAAAACATCTCGGAACCAGCGACAAACAACCCGGTATTGGGAAATAACCTGTTTTCAGTTCCGGGGGGGGAAACTGAACAATAAATACCATTGAAAGTGAAAATTGAAAAAGAGTAACGAACCGATTTCAAGAAGGAAATTTTTCAAAACCTCAACTTTGGTTGTGGCCGGAGGCGCCATCGCCTTTGGGGCGGTCAGCGTTCCGCTTTTACGAAAGGACAGGTTGCTGCTGCGCCCGCCGGGGGCTTTGGAAGAGGATATATTCTTAGCCTCCTGCATTAAATGCGGGCAGTGTTTGCAGGTCTGCCCGCCGCAGGTCATAAAACTGGCCGGAATCAGTCAGGGATTTGGTATCGGGACGCCCTATATTGTTCCCAGGGACGGCGGCTGTATATTGTGTAGCGGGCTGCCCTGTGTCTTGGCATGCCCGACCGGGGCGCTGGCCCACGAACTTTCATTGGGCAAAGATGCGGAAATGGGGTTGGCCGTGATCAGCGGTCCGGATACCTGTCTTTCAGTCCGGGGTGTGAACGATCTGGTATATCGACTGGAGGATTTGCATAAAAAGAAAATGCCGTCTCTGGATCAAACAGAACTAAAAGATATCCTGGCATCCCTGATAAAAAGATTGACCAACCATGAAAAAAAAATATGGCAGAACAGATTTTCTTTGCCGGAAATATCGGAAGCAACACTTTCAACCCTATTAAATACGATTAAAAATTCTGATGTAACCTGGATGATTAAATTTGCCGGGGCCTCCAGTCAGGCCCAAACAGCTTGTCAGGTCTGTCTTGATGTATGTCCGATTAAAGATGAAAAACCAATAGTTTTTGGCGTTAGAGCCCATCCGGAAACAGGCCAAGACTATCTGTGGCCGTCTGTCAGGAAAACTTGTGTTGGCTGCGGGGTTTGCGAGGAAAAATGCCCGACACCGGTAGCTTCCATAACAATTACACCGCGGCTTAGTTGGTCTGAAAATCAGGCAGGTAATCAATCATTAACATACAAGTACGCATGAAAAATAGACCAGATAAAAAAATTAAAAATCAGGAGAAAGTAAGGACGTTTAAAGGCGCCGGTCTACGTTCTGAAAATAATCCCCAGCCGGGACACGCCAAGCACAAATGGCGAAATCTCCGCTGGTCAGTCCTGCTGTTTGTTAACTTTTTGTTTTTCGCCTCTTTTTTTTTCGATATTCAAATTCTGGAAGGATCCCTGAGTGGTTCACGGTTGTTGGGATTTCATTTGATTGATCCTTTGGCGGCTTTTCAGCTGATCCTGTCCAGTAAAATAATAATGGTGAACCTGATCATTGGCGTAGTGACAATTATTTTGGTTTACCTGATGTTTGGCGGGCGTTCGTTTTGCGCCTGGATCTGTCCGTATCACTGGTTGGCCGAGCTAGGAGAAAAGATACATCGAATTCTTAAAAAGAGAAAAATCATCAAAAACCACCTTTTTGATCGTAGGATCCGCTATTTTTTTTATGGTTTTTTTCTAACACTGGCTCTGATTACCGGATTTACTGTTTTTGAAACCATCAATCCGGTGGGAATTCTCAGCCGCTTCACGGTGTACGGACCGTCCTTAATGCTGTTGTGGGTAACGGCATTGCTGATTTTCGAGATATTATACAGCCGCCGGGGCTGGTGCCGATATTTTTGTCCGGTGAGTGTCTCCTACCAGCTTATCGGCCTGATATCTCCTTTAAGAATAAAATGGAACAAACAAAATTGCTCGAACTGTAAACGATGCCAAAATGTCTGTTTGGTTCCGCATGTCCTGAATAACTCTATCAAACTGGGAAAGTCTGAATATGTAAACGCATCGGACTGCACTCGCTGCGGACTTTGCGTGGACATTTGTGATGATGAAGCGCTAAGCTATGGTGTTAAGTATCTGGATAAAATTATTTGAACAACCTGATTTTATGAACCTTCAAGAGGTGAATCATGAAAAAAACAATCCAACTCTGTGCGCTAATTATTTTGATGCTGTTGATGACCTGCCTATCAGTTTCGGCCCAGGACGGTGAACAACTTTATAAGACGAAATTCTGCATAACCTGCCACGGGCAAGGGGGCATATCGATAGCTCCCAATTACCCGAACCTGGCCAAACAGAACGAACGGTATCTGGTTAATCAGGTGACAGACATCATTAAAAAAAAGAGAGAGAACAAGCTCACCCTTCTGATGACTGAGCACCCCGTTGTAACCAGTATTGGTGACGAAGAAATAGCCGCTGTGGCATCCCATATGACGAAAATCAAAATTTCTCCGTGATCGATATATGTTACCCAAATGGCGTAAACCTAAGGAGCCTTCTGTCAGATGACACCATCTTCCCATCGGGGCATCGTCGGAAAAAGAACCCAGAAAAAGTTGTTTATGGCCTTTGGTTTGGTAACTTTTGTTTTTGTTGTCCTTTTTCTGATCATCTTGCCCTATAAATTTTATTATCGGGATATTGATGAGGCTAGACAAAACGCTCAAAATATCTCCAAGCTTATCAGGACCGGTGTTCTTTCACATATGACCAAAGGGGCAAATCCAACTAACATGAGAACATTGTTGACAACGCTTCAAACCCAATTTGACTTTGAGTTCAGGCTTATCCGTAGTAGTCATATAGAGAGACAGCATGGATTCAAAGAAGATCCGCAACGCAAAGATGAATTGATTGATGAGGTTTTACAGAAAGGGCGCGGAAGAGAGGATTGGCTCAACAGTACCCGATTTCGCTACGTCACCCCCTTTGTCGCCGATGAGAGTTGTCAGATATGTCACCGCGGACTGAAGGGCCAGACCATTGAAAATGGCAGTGTCTTAGGAGTAACCGAAATCATTTTCGAACTGAAAAAAATACGCAATACTTCCATACGACAGATCATTGAAGTTACATTGCTCATGATCGCAGGATTGGTAACCTTAGGGCTTATTTTATTTTTTATCGTTAAAAAAGGGGTTCTTGATCCCTTGGAAATTGAATAAACAAGTTCAGAATATCGGAACGTTATTGTGATAATCACCAAATTAATTCTGACAATTTAGGTAATAATTAGAGCATGTCATGCGTACAGCTAAATTCAAATGGAGATCCATTTTTGTTGTCGGATTGCTGTTATTCTCGCAGGTAACTGTAACCGCAGAACAGCTGCCCAGAGGGGATTGCACTGATCCCCAACCCCGCACAGATTTGAGACACTGTGTTTTCTGGAACAAATCTTTTTCCGGATTTGATCTGCACGGCACTTTACTGGATGGCGTGTCCTTACGGGGTACCAACTTGACTGACTGTAACCTCACGGGAGCCAGTTTACAACGAACCGATCTGCGTTGGTCTGATTTCAGCAACAGCCAATTGAATGACACAGATCTCAGCAATTCCAACCTGTTTCATACGACTTTTGATGGCGCTTCCATGGACAGAGCCAAGCTTAATAAGGCCTATTTATTCGGGGCCAAATTAAACCACGTTCGAGCAAGAAATGCTGATTTTACGGACGCTTTTATGAAAGATCTGAATATGGCCAACAGTGACTTGTCCGGCAGTATTTTTAACCGCGGAAATATGTTTCGTGCGGTTATGATTGGCAGCAATTTATCGGGTGCCAATCTGCAAAATGCCGATCTCACGGGAAGCGCTATGGAAAAAGCTGATTTTAGCAGAGCAAACCTCAAGGGTGCCATATTTAGGGGGGTAACTCTTGATGAAACTACTTTTTTGGAAGCTAATTTGGATCAAACTGATTTCAAAGATGCTGCTCTGCAAAACATGGATGAAACCAAGTTTCTACGCGCAATTAACCTCCCCATGCACCTACAGAAAATGCTCAATCAATAATATGTATGCCCTTTAGTTTTTTAATGAAACGCCGCAGCGTCGCATTTTCAGATGGAGAAATTCCGAATGGATCAAGAACAGATAAAAAGTAATGTCTTTGACGTTTTGAAATCAGTGTCCGATCCTGAATTAGGAGTCAATATTTCCGATCTGGGCTTGATCGAAAATATTATTGTCAAAGACAAACAAATTCTGATTCATTTGGGAACAACGAGTCCTGTCTGCCCTGCTTCTTCTATGATGCGTTCAACCGCAAAAGAAACTGTCCAAAACAAATTCCCAGATTATAATGTTGAAATCAAAGCGGCAGAAAACTTCAAATGGTCTAAAGATCGCTTGTCAAAAGCTGGTGAAAAATTACTCAATAGGAAACCAGGGACCTTTAAGGTTGATTTTCCAATTACGACTGATCAAACAAGCGCGGTTACTCCTAAAATAAAACCTGCATTCCAAAGAGCTCCTCTTTTAATCGGTGGAGTTATCTGTTTACTCATGGGATTATGGACAGGTTTAATCCGAATGGGTTGGGCTTGGCCGGTTAAAAATCCCGAATGGATATCGTTGCACGGACCATTAATGGTTTGTGGTTTTTTAGGAACTGTTATTGGTTTGGAACGGGCCGTCGGGTTAGAAAAAAAATGGGGATACCTAGCCCCATTACTTGCCGCAATCGGAGGAATCAGCCTTTTTGTTATAGAGGCCTCATCTTCAATACCGATGGCCATTTTGACAGCCGGTAGTTTTTTTTATTTAGCGATATTTTTATCAGTTTTAAAGACTCATCGTGATTTTCCAACCTATATCATGACCTTAGGTGCGCTTTGCTGGTTTATTGGAAATGCACTGGTTCTCTCCGGGGTATTTGTCTTTGAGATAGTGCCATGGTGGATCTGCTTTCTGGTTTTCACCATTGCCGGGGAACGCATCGAACTCAATCGTTTTCTTTCACCCAAATCCGAAAGTGATTATTATTTCATTGGAATTATCATACTGTCAATTATAGCCGCTATAATATCCCTGTTTTATCTGGATGTTGGTACTCTCATACTTGGGGTGTCAATGATTCTTTTAACTGTTTGGTTATTCTTGTATGACTTGGCAATGAGAACCATTCAACGGGAAGGCTTAACGAAATTTATTGCCGCCTGTTTATTGATAGGGTATTTCTGGCTAGGAATTAGCGGAATAATCGCGGTTATCTTTGGGCGGTTAGTGGCAGGTCCCTATTATGATGCCTATCTACATACGATTTTTATCGGATTTACTTTCTCTATGATTTTTGGGCATGCACCAATCATCTTTCCGGGAATCTTGAAGATATCAATTACTTTTAATCGCCGGTTTTATCTACATCTTTTTCTTTTGCATTTAGGGTTATTGATCCGGATTGTGGCCGACCTGTCTCTAAATTGGGAATTCCGCCTGTGGGGGGCTTTGATCAGCGCCCTGGCAATCATTTTGTTCTTTTTAAATACCGTCACATCGGCAAGGCGATAATACATTCGTAAAAATTCCAGCAGATATCGTCTTGGTACGCATTAATTAATGCATACATTGTAGTATGTTGCAATAAAAAAATAAGAAATTGAATTAAGTCAAAAGATGAAGTTGGAGTTGGAATTGAGGCCACTGTTGATTTAAATAGTAGGACGAATTTACTGTGCCGGGCTGATTGTTGATAAAAAAGGGCATCTCATTATTTGGCCAATGAGATGCCCTGCTAATCAATCAGCGTTTTGTTACTGGACAGGTGGAAATATGGCTGCAGGACGGGTGGTATCACCTGTAGCCGCGGGGAAATCGGTGGCAACATAGGCCTTTTCATTGTGCTCAATCAAATGATTTGCCTCTTCCATATAGTTGGCGAATCGCAGTTTGCACTCATAGAAACCGTGCCACCAGGCATAGTCAGGGGCCATCATCATGACACCCATCCGGGCGCGGCGGCCTTCGTGATGCCAGAGTTCGTAATACTCGACTTCCAGGCGTTCATCGAAGAACTTGGTTTTATCCAATAGACCTTTCTCATAAAGTTCATTGAGCTTGGCTTTGGCCGGTTTAAAATAGATCTCGTTATATTCTTCCACAGCTTTATCAAATCCAGCATAGAAATCGTTAATCCAGGCGTCTCCATGGCAGGAACTGCACACATTCTTCATTTTCTGACGTTCATCTTGCCAATTGGTTCCGGATGGGAATGGCTTGAAATCTTGAGGACGGACTGTCAGAGGTGCCTGGGTTTCCCACGACAGACGTTGGGTTACATCGTGGCTTGTCGGCTCTTTGCCGGAGCCGGACATATGGCAGGCCGCGCAGGTGGGGGCCCGATAATCCACTCCGGGTGTCCAGGTACCGCCGGCAGCGTCAAAATTGTACTCATCTTTGTAGGCATGGTAAATGGTGCCGTGTTTGGACTCCTCGTATATTTCAATCTGAGGGTGATCGGGGCCCAGATGACATTGGTCGCAAGCTTCGGGCTTGCGTGCTTCTGCCACCGAAAACCGATGGCGTGTATGGCAGGATGTGCAAGCCCCTTTACTACCGTCCAAATTCACTCGCCCCACACCGGCATTGGGCCAAGTACCGGGATCAATCTTACCGTTTTCATCGATTTTGACAACGGTTCCATGGCAATTAAAACAGCCGGTTTTACGCTCGTTGTCACTGTTCATGCCTTTGTTGAGCCAGGGATCGAGCTTCCAAATTATTTCGATGGTGTTGGCATGCTTCGATTTGCTGTACTGGGTAGCCTCATCAGGATGGCAGCGGGAACAGTCCTTGGGTGTAACGATGGAGGCAATTGACATTTTGTATTTGCCTTCACCCCAAGGCAGATCCGAGCGGCTGTAGTACTTTTCATGGTCCTGGGCAATGTCCTGGTCACCGGGCTGGACCAAATGGCAATCCAGACAGGTAATATTGGCATTGGCATGCCGGCTCTTGGCCCAGTCGGCAAATACGCCTGGGGTGGTGACTTGATGACAGGCAATGCAGGCCTGGGCTTCAGGTGGCACGCTGCGCTCAATCCGATACTCCTTGACTTTGGCAAAGTTTGGCTGGGCAACCACCATCAGGACGCTGGCGACCAAAAATACAATGCTCAACATCCCCACCAGCAGGTATGGATTGGGTCTCCTCATGGTTTACACTCCTTTCAATAATAACATCGTTTCACGCTATTATGGGAAGCGACGCTGTCGCTTCGGTTCTATAGCTGACGCAGACCTTTGGCCTGGTAACGTGTTTCACGGCCCTGGCGAAACATCACGATACCACGGTCCGAATGAACCAGATCGTAGTGACAGTCGATGCATTTCTTTTCATAACCCGGGCGGGCATAAATTACAGACCGATGTGCCAACATGGCCCCTCGCCGCGTAGGCATATAGAGGACATTGCGGTGACATTTCTGGCACTCTTTATTATCAAAGGCCGCATATGCTAGTTCACGAGCCTTGGCGCGGTCATACTCGCCACCCAGGAAGTGGATGGCGACATCCTTTAGCCCGTGATAGGTTTTTGCAAAGAAAAAATTTAAAGTATCTTGAGGGGCGGGCAGATGACAGTCCATACAATCTACCACGACGCCTGCGGCATTGTTGGTATGGGTCGAAGACCGCCAGGCGACGACTGCCGGTTTGATTTCATGGCAGGATGCACAAAAGTCCGGCGTGGATGTCCGCACCATGGTGTAGTAGCTCAGGCTAAAAAGGGGGAATGAGATCAGAACGCCGATACCTACAAGAATTGCAACGATGATAGTCTTTTTCATATCCATCCCCGAGCAACAGATTTATTGATGCCATGATTCCGGCCGCAATGGGCTGTCTACAAAAAGAGTGTAACGTAATAAAAAATGTAAGTACAACGGACTTTCGGAAAATCCCTTAACATTGCATTAAAAGATACAAACCATATTGACAGAGTAGATACAGCTGATTAAAAAGTGTGGTTTGATTTAGATAAAAATTTTCGTTGATGGATGTATGCAAAACAAAACCAATATAAAGGTGATATTTGCGCTGACACTGGTACATTTCACCGGAGATTTTTACAGTGCGTTTTCGGCGCCATTGATGCCGGTGTTTGTTTCCAAGCTGACCTTGAATATGACCCAGGTCGGATTGATGATGGGGCTGATACGCTTTTTGTCATTTGTGGTTCAACCCGCTGTTGGTTACCTGGCCGATCGTTACCGAACGCGGCTTTTCATTTTAGTTGGTCTGGGTCTTTCGGTATTCTTTGTACCCATGTCTGGTATTGCTCCCACATATTGGGCGCTGATATTGTTTCTATCATTAGGTTCCTTTGGCTCGTCCATGTTTCACCCCTCCGTTACAGGTATGGTGCCGCTTTATGCTGGCCGCAATACTGGTCTTTGCATGTCTATCTTCAATACCGGTGGAACCTTGGCTTTCGGTATCGGGCCTATATTTATTACCTGGTATGTGGCACTATTTGGGTTGACGGCCATGCCATTTACCATGCTCATCGGCCTTACGACCTGGATGTACTTATTTCAAACTGTTCCGATTCCCATTAGCGAAGGATACCATCTGCAGGGATTCTGGGGATCTCTCAAAGAAATGTTCGGAAGCGTCTGGAAGCCACTCGTACTCATGTGGGTGGTGATGGTGGTACGTTCGGCTGTGGGGCAGTCTTTTATGACATTTATGCCGATTCACTTGTCTGATAAAGGTTTTTCATTAGTGCAGATCGGTACGGTTACGTCAATTTTTGTGGTGTCCGGTACCGTTAGCGGCCTTTTGGCTGGATATCTTTCAGACCGAATCGAATGTAAAACCATATTTATCGTTGCTCACTCCCTGATGGTCCCGACGCTTTTGTTATATCTGTGGGCCTCAAATGCATGGGTTTACACCGCTGCAGCTGTCGCTGGGTTTATGGTTTTTGCCACCATACCTGTAAGTATTGTAATGGCCCAAAAACTAGCACCAAAGGGTAAATCCATGGTTGCGAGTTTTATGATGGGATTTGCGTATGGCCTGGGTGGTATGCTGACGCCCGTCACCGGCAGGCTGGCAGACATGTATGGCATTCAAATTGTCTTATGGTTTCTATGCTTTGTTCCATTGATTACAGTCGTTGTGGCTTTCTTTTTCCCTAATTTGAATTCATCACGAACTACTTGACTTTGACGTGGAGTTTGTTCATACCCCACTTGATGTCCTCGGTCGAGTTCCAGTGTAGAATTCAAATTTAACCTCATAAGGAAGAGAACGATGCCCTCAATTGTTACCCAAGCGCCGAACTTTTCAGAAGTACAAACGGTTGTGTTTGCAAAAGAAATTTTCAACGTGTCTGGCGATTTCAAACCGCTGCCCAGTGAACGCGATCAAAATTTTCATATCCACTGTTCAAATCAGAAAGAATATGTCCTCAAAATAGCCAATGCCACCGAAGAATTCGATACACTGGATTTTCAGAATCAAGCCTTGCTGCATGTCCACAGACATCGAGATTTATTTAACGCTGAAGCAGGCGTATGCCCGGAAATTGTTCCATGCATCTCAGGCAATAATATAGAAATTGTTAAGAGTGATAAGGGACAGCAGCACTATATTCGCATGCTGACATATTTGCCCGGTAAGCCCTTGGCCAAAGCAGCCCCACACGATGCTGAACTATTAATAAGTTTGGGGCGCTATTATGGCAATCTGGACAAAGCACTGGAAAGTTTTGATCATCCGGCGGTGCATCGCGAGTTTCACTGGGATCTTAACCGGGCACCGGAAGTAATCAATAAATTGATTCACATGGTTTCAGAAAAGGACAAACAAGAAACCATCAAGGCGCTTTTGGACCGTTACCTGGAGGGATCCTATCCGAAACTGACAAATATTCGACAGAGCGTCATTCATAATGACGGTAATGACTATAATGTCCTGGTTGCGCGCCCTAATCGTTGGCAAAACCAAATAAATGGCGTCATTGACTATGGTGACATGGTCTTCAGCCATACGATCAATGAGTTGGCCATAACCTGTGCTTATGCGATGATGAGCAAAAAAGATCCTTTAGCAACTGCCGGACATATTGTGGCTGGATATCATCAGGTCTACCCGCTGGAAGAAATCGAAATATCCATCTTATTTGATTTGATATGCATGCGATTGTGTATGAGTTTATGTCATGCTGCTCAGCAATCTTCTTTAGCGCCCGATAATAAATATCTAAATATTTCTCAAAAACCGGCCTGGGAATTGTTAAAGCAACTAATCAACATCCATCCCAGATTCGCACATTATTATTTTCGGGATGCCTGCTCTTTGCCACCCGTGACGCATACAGAAGCTATCGCCTCCTGGTTGATTCAAAACAAAAAACAATTCGAATCGATCACCTCGTCAGACCCTGCAACGGAAACAGCCATTGTATTAGACCTGGGTGTTGACAGCGAACTGGTTAACGCGGCAGATATGGGTGACTACTCGCGGGATCTAACAGATTTAATTTTCGGGCATATGCACAAACACGGTGCCCGAATCGGCGTTGGGCGCTATGACGAGGCGCGATCCATATATGTGTCGGAGGCCTATCGTCAGGCACGTGATCAAATGCCGGAAATGCGAACCATTCATTTGGGAATGGACCTACATTTGGAACCGGGATCCGCAATTTTCGCTTTTTATGATGGCCACATCCACAGTTTTCAAAATAATGCCGATACGCTTGACTACGGTCCCACTATTATAATCGAACATACAATCCATGACAAAATGACCTTCTATACGCTTTACGGTCATTTAAGCATTGAATCTCTTAATAATCTTAAAGTTGGCATGTCTGTGACTGCCGGTGACAAAATTGCAGAAATTGGTGACAGCAACGTCAACGGCGGATGGCCGCCGCATCTTCATTTCCAAATCATAACGGATATGCTTGGCCAGAAGGGCAATTTTGACGGTGTGGCGCCACCAAGCCAACGAATTATTTGGAAAGCCATATCACCAGACCCGAATTTGATCCTGGGAATTTCTATGCCGGACTTGCCGGAAGTAAAAAGAAGTAGACGGGAAATTTTAGAAATCCGCAACCGCCATATCGGCCGCAATTTTAGCGTGGCCTACCAACAACCCTTGAAGATCGTTAGGGGACGTGGACAATATCTTATCGATCAGGATGGGCAGGCATTTCTTGACGGGGTCAACAATGTAACCCATGTGGGCCACTGTCATCCAATGGTGGTCGCCGCCGGTCAGCGCCAAATGACAATCCTTAATACCAATACGCGCTATCTACACGATAATATTATTACCTACACACAGCAGTTGTTGGCAACTTTCCCAGAACCCTTGAGTGTATGTTTTTTTGTTTGTACCGGCAGTGAAGCCAATGAACTGGCCCTAAGGATGGCACGCAACTATACGAGTCAGCGTGATATTATCTCTGTTGATGGCGCCTACCATGGCAATACCAATCTGCTAATTGATATCAGCCCCTACAAGCATGACGGTGCCGGAGGTAAGGGGGCGCCCTCTTGGGTACAAACTGTCTGCATGCCAGATGGGTATCGGGGGGCGTTTAAAGGGCAGGGGCCGGAAACCGGTACAGCTTATGCCGAAGATGTCAAAAAAGCCATATCTCGGATTCAGGAACAGAATCGTGGCGTGGCCGCTTTCATTTGTGAAAGCATGTTGGGCTGCGGTGGCCAGATCGTACTACCGGATAACTATTTGAAACATGCCTTTCAATATGTCCGCAATGCGGGCGGTATTTGTATCGCTGATGAAGTGCAGGTGGGGTTTGGACGAGCAGGCAGCCATTTCTGGGCATTTGAGTTACAAGATGTGGTGCCGGATATCGTCACCCTGGGTAAACCCATGGGCAACGGACATCCCATGGCCTTGGTGGTGACCACGCCCGAAATTGCCAATGCCTTCCATAACGGTATGGAGTACTTTAACACCTTTGGCGGCAATCCGGTTTCATGCGCTATTGGAAAAACTGTCCTGGATGTGATTGAAAAGGAACAACTGCAAGGGAATGCTGCCAAGGTGGGAAAACAACTATTGCAGGGATTTAAGCAACTCAAACAGAAATACCCGTTGATAGGCGATGTCCGTGGTCAGGGACTGTATCTAGGCATTGAACTGATAAAAAACCACCAAACCCTCGAACCTGCAGCCCAGGAGGCCGACTACATTATCAACCGTATGCGCGAGCATGGTATTCTAATCAGCACCGACGGTCCCCTGCACAATGTACTCAAATTCAAACCGCCCATGGTGATTACGGAAAAGAATGCTGATGAGATTATTGCCGCTCTCGATAGAATATTAGGGGAGGATTGTCTGCAGGTAGGGTGAGCCCCTTGAATTTCGAATATTGAATACCAAATTCATTAATTTTGAAGTGATTATTGTTTTCGATTCACATAATCGATGCAGCGAAGCGACTCCATACTTCGTAATTCAACATTCCTTGTTCAACATTCGATATTCAGTTTGTTCATGTAGTTCAAGAAGCTCTGTTAACAATATCATTTAGTATTTGCTGCTTGAACAAAGCAACTCGCATATAACGAAAATTCCTCATCATCGTCATCATCCTCATCTGAATCATAGTTGATGGCGATAAAGAACGCACGGCCGTTGGCGCCTTGACTCTCTAATATTCCTGGATTTTCTGATATGTCCACAATAAGTGTCTCTGTATCCAGTTCGTACGAGTAGGTGAATCGTTCGCCGGCTCTTTCAGAAGATGACCCATCTTCCACTTCCAGGATCAAGTGCGAGGTTTCATCATTTGCCGCAAGCTCATAGCTGCCGATATACCAGTGAGGCTGACTATCAATGTAAAAACTACCGTCTGCACTGAAGCTGATGAATATCGCTTCTATCCCTTCCTGATTTTTTATATGCCAGCTTCCCTCAATTTCTGAGGCGGCAGCTGCTCCCAAAGTTCCGATCAAGATCGCAACCATTAAATATTTAAAGCTAAAATGAGGTATAAAACGTGACATATAGACAATTGAAGAAAAAGGATGAGTGAGATACTGTTTGATATATGAAGTATAATCTAATTTTGAGATAGCGACACGTCTGAAATTTAAAAATAATTTTCAGGCTAATCGTCTTGACCAATCCTGTGTATCTTAATCATATTCGTCGACCCGGTCTTAAATCCCAGCCCTATAACCATGACAATTAAATCGTCATTTTTGACCAATTTCTTATTGGTCAGTGTGCGTTCGCTGGCTTCGATGAGGCGTTTGACGTTGGTAATGTCAGGAAGATAAAGCGGCGTAATCCCCCACACGAGCGTTAAACGATTACAGGTGGTCATATCCGGTGAGAATGCAAAAACAGGTTTACAGGGACGATTATTGGAGATGTGCTTGGCCGTGCTGCCTGAGACCGAAAACGCCAGAATACCGGTCGCATCCAACTCGTGTACGATTTTAACAGCCGATTGGGTCACAGCGCGGGTTATGGGATCGACGGTTCGTTTCGGATGGTTGAGGTGATAGTCCATAAAGGGCGAACTCTCGGTTTTGGCCGCAATTCTGGACATCATGCTGACTGTCTCGACAGGGTATTTACCCGAGGCGGTTTCGCCGGATAGCATCACGGCGTCAGTACCATCATAAATGGCATTGGCGACATCCGAGGCTTCCGCTCGAGTCGGGATCGGATTGGAGGACATGGTTTCAAGCATTTGGGTAGCCGTTATAACCGGCTTGCAGGCCTTAATGGCAGCACGAATGATGGTTTTCTGGATTGTGGGGACCTGTTCGGGTTTCAACTCGACACCCAAATCACCTCTGGCCACCATGATACCGTCTGCAACCTCAAGGATCTCATCCAAATTATCGACGGCTTCAGGTTTTTCAATCTTAGCAATTACCGGCGTATCGGCGCCTTGTTTGCGAATGCGTTCTTTGATTTCCTTGACATCATCGGCACAACGGACAAAAGATAGCGCAAAATAATCCACGCACATTTTGATGCCGAAATTCATATCTCGGACATCCTTGGTAGTTAACGATGGCGCCGAAACCGCTATACCTGGCAGGTTGATGCCTTTATTTTCTTTTAGCCATCCGCCGTTGATTACTTCACAGGTAATTGTGCCTTTTCTTTTATGAAGAACGGTGAGTTCAAGCAAACCATCATCCAGCAGGATGCTGTCGCCTTTTTTTACATCGCGTGGCAGATCTTGATATGTGGCCGATATAATTTTTTCATCACCTTCGATTTTACGGGTGGTTATCTTGATTCGCGTGCCAGACTCAAGATACACTGGCCTGCCATTTTTAAGCTTGCCAGTTCTTATTTTGGGGCCCTGTAGATCCAGGATAATGCCGATATGTCGATTCATGGTTCGTGATAAAGATCGGACAGTCTGGATGACTTTAGCATGACTTTCATACTCACCATGTGAAAAATTTAGGCGCACCACGTTCATGCCGGCACGAATCATATCCTCGATCACGGGACGTGTGTTGGAAGCTGGACCCAGGGTGGCTACTATTTTGGTTTTATGCGTCATATAAATATATTTTCTAATTACGTTTCACGAAAATAAAATCCTACAAACACCAGCATTCATTTGGTTTGATATCGGCTGTTACTTGAACAGAAAATTTATTTTCGTAACACCTTCTTGTCTATTTTTCCCACTGCGGTTAATGGAATTTCATCCATGAATTCTATCGATTTCGGAACCTCGTAGGGAGAACATTTCTCCTTGGCAAAGGCGATGATTTCGGTCTTCAGGCTTTCCTTGTCGGCCTCTGCCGCTGATTCCGGTGTCAGCTGAATATAGGCTTTTACCAGTTCCGACCCGGGCCGATCAGGATTTTTCTCGCCGATCAAGGCAAGGAGTGCAACGGCCGGGTGCTGTGCCAGTATGTCTTCCACCTTGCTGGAAAAGACCTTGAAGCCTCCTACGATAATCATATCCTTGGTCCTGTCAACGATTTTGATATACCCGTCTTCATCCATGATGCCCACATCACCGGTGTGCATATAGCCATCGGTGTCGATGGCATTAGCAGTCGCTTCCGGTTTATTGAAATAGCCTTTCATAACCAGGGGACCTTTGACGCAAATTTCTCCTGCATCACCCAGAGGAACCTCATCGTTGTTAGCCGGATCCGCGATTTTAACTTCGGTATTTAAGAATGGCATGCCCACCGTTCCCAGCTTTTTCTTTCCTTGGGACGGATTCATAGTAGACAACGGTGATGTTTCGGTCATGCCATAAACTTCTAGCAGTTTGCCCTCCCCAATAATACTTTCCAAAACCAGCTGGGATTCTTTGGGGAAGGGGGATGCGGCCGAAATACAGGTGCCCAGGCCGGAGTGATCCATTGCCTTAAACTTCGGATTTTCTATCAGCATTTGATAAAGAGAGGGTACATTGGCCATGTTGGTGGGTTTATATTTGAGCATTTCACGACAAATGTGATCTGTATCGCGAGGATTGGGTATAATGACTTGCGACCAGCCGAACCATATAGCGCATTGGCAGACCGTCAGACCAGCGATGTGAAAAAAAGGAAAGCCGGATAGCAGCACGCCTTCATTACGGGCCCACCCCAGCCATGTAACGATGCTTAAAATATTGTGGCACCCGTTCCGATGGGTCAACATCGCCCCTTTGGGATCGCCGGTCGTCCCACCAGTGTACTGGATCCATCCCAGGTCATCTGGGGTTATATCTACTTCCACCGTTTGTTTACCATACTTCCCAAAAACATCCTTTTGAAAATCCAGTACGGTTGTGCCGGGCAAGGGTGTTACCTTGCCACTCGGAATTTTTTTGAGCAATTTTCCTAAAATCTGTTTGATTTTAGGCAAAAAAGTTCCCACGCTCGTGGAGACCACGAGCTTTAATTGGGGTATGTTGGTTGCAATTTTGACAAGGTGACCAGCAAATATCGCGTCCAACGTGACCAATGCGACTTTTTTGCCGGTCCCGCCCAAATCATTGAGTTGATATTTAATCTGCGCAGCAGACATCAAGGGGGAAATTCCGGAAACGATGCAGCCGGCACGCAGGGTCCCGATAACGGCAATGACGTATTGCGGTAGATTCGGCAAGTTGATGCCCACGACATCGCCTTTTTCAAAACCATTGTCCACCAGCATGTTTGCAAATTGATTTGCGTATGCGTCCAGTTCACGGAAAGTGATGTCCACCCCCATAAATCCCATGGCAATTTTATCCGGTACATCCTGAAAAGACTCTTCAATGAGTTTGACATAGGTTGTTTCATAATCTTCTTTCTTGAGGTCTTCTAAGCCTGGGTCCCAATTCTTTTTCCAGAATCTGTCTGCGTACATATTAATCGTCCTCCCCATCATTAGAACCAGTTAGTCTTATTATTTGTAATTGAACAATAAGAATTCGAACAAAAGTGAGAAAAGAGGGTAACACTCTT
>CAZWEO010000024.1:0-53352 GCA_964633115.1 uncultured Desulfobacterales bacterium | reverse complement strand
TAATATACCAAGACAATGTTGGACCTTAATTCTTTAACCTTGTTTGGGATTATAATCCCAAGTTTAATCAATGTCAATAAAAAATTTCACTGCGATTCCAATTCGCGTCTTTGCTTTGACAAAGCTAGTTCAATCTGATAACGGTACTTCTGCTCGATGCATGAAGCCATCTAATCAATTGCCAATATTTTTAAATGGCTATGGTACAGTGCAGGAATGCTTACCGTCCAAGCCAATCCACCCCATAACAAGGTGCTGTTACCGTTTTCCACGCACCGCTTTTTGAAAGGAGGAGGTAAAAATGAAACATAAGAGGATACTAGGATTTTTTTCGTTGTGCTTGATTTTGTTGTTTATTATTGCTGCCATGCCTGGTTCCGCCCTCAGCAAGACCTTGGTGTTTGGCCGTGGCGGGGACAGTGTCGGACTCGATCCGGCCTATGAAACTGACGGCAACTCCTTTTTGGTCTGCGACAATATTTATGAGGCGCTGGTGGCCTATGCCGATGAAAGCACAGCACTCATACCTGGTCTGGCAAAATCATGGGATATTGCTTCCGATGGCAAGACCTATACTTTCCATCTGCAGAAGGGTGTCAAATTCCATGACGGTACAGCCATGGATGCAAATGCGGTTGTATTTTCCATCGGTCGTATGATGAAAACGCCGAACGTAAAGTTCATGGGTCAGGGTTGGAAAATACCGGCCCAGGAACGGCCACCTGAGTACTGGGTATCCATGGAGATGGACGATACCATCGGCAGCATCGAAGCGGTGGACAAGTACACGGTCGTCATCAAGCTGAAACGCGTTGAGGCGCCTTTCTTGGCCAATATGGGCATGGATTTCGCCGATATTATCAGCCCCACGGCTTTTCTGAAGAACCCCAAGGAGTTTTTAAGAAATCCTGTGGGAACCGGTCCGTTTAAATTCGTCAGATGGGTCAAGGACGACCGCATTATCCTGGAAAAATTCAACGACTATTGGGATAAATCCGGCGGCCCCTACCTGGATAAGCTGGTTTTTCGCTCCATTCCCGAGAACTCGGTTCGTTTTCTGGAATTGAAAACCGGTAACATCCACATCTGCCAGTTCCCCAATCCAGCCGATATCGACCTGGCCAAAAAGGATTCCAATCTGATCCTGCCCACCCAAGCGGGTATGAATGTTGGCTATCTTTCTTTTAACCATACCAAGGAGCCCTGGAAGAGCAATCTCAATCTGCGAAAAGCCATTGCACACGCCATCAACCGCAAGGCCATCGTGGACAATCTGTATCAGGGCATGGGACAAGTAGCCAAGAGCACGATTCCGCCGACCATGTGGGGCTACAACACATCGCTTCCGGGCTACAAGTATGACGTGGCACTGGCCAAACAGTATCTGGCCAAAGCCGGCTTCCCTGAAGGTAAAGGACTGGGGGACATTACCCTGTGGTCCATGCCGGTAGCACGGCCCTATAACCCCGAAGGCCAGAAAATTGGTGTGGCCATGGCAGCCGACTTGGCAAAAATCGGCATCACCGCCAGCATCGTCAGCTACGACTGGGGCACCTATCTCAAGCGGCAGCGTGAGCAGCCCGAAGACATGGACCTGTTCCAGCTGGGTTGGACCGGTGATAATGGCGACCCGGACAACTTCCTGGCAGTGCTGTTTGACGGTCTGGCATCGTCCTCCATCCGGACGCAATGGCACAATCAGAAATATCACGACCTGATGCTGCAGGGCAAACAAACGGTGGATCAGGCCAAACGTACCAAGATATACGAAGAAGCGCAGCAGCTACTTTTTGATGAATGCCCGGTTATCCCCGTGGCCCACTCAACGGTCATCTGGCCGGCGAACAAGAAGGTCCATAATTTCAAGCTTCATCCCACCGGATCTGTCCGGATGAAGAATGTTGACCTGAAATAAAATTGGGTATCGATTTATAAAACCAATAAGTATGTGGAGAGGGTCGCTACTGACCCTCTCCAATTTTCTTAGCTATAAGCAATAAGCTGTAAGCGTTAAGCCATTTACCGCTTAAAGCTTATTGCTTACTGCTTAACGCTGAATATCTATGCTAGCCTATGCCCTCAGACGTATACTGATCCTGATACCCACCATTTTGGGCATGTCCATCATTGTCTTTTTTATGCTGCACATGACCCCGGGAGATCCGGCCGAACTTCTTTTGGGAGAACGGGCCACCGAGGAAGCCCTGCATGAAATCAGGGAACACCTGGGTTTGAACGAACCCCTTTACATCCAGTACGGTATGTTTCTCAAACGTTTGATGAAAGGCGACCTGGGCGAAACCATTTGGACCCGCCAGAAAGTCTGGATTGAAGTCACGCAACGCTTCCCGGCCACCATCGAACTGGCCGTAGCAGCCCTTATGATTGCCTGCGTGTTCGGGATCACCTTCGGAATCATCTCGGCATCTAAGCAGTACTCCATATTCGATTATATCAGCATGTTGGGCGCGCTCACGGGGGTCAGTATGCCTATTTTCTGGCTCGGCCTGGTTTTTATGCTGATCTTTTCCGTCAACCTGGGATGGTTGCCGATCTCGGGACGCCTGAGCGTCGATATCGATATTGAAATTATCACCAATATCTATACCCTGGATGCCCTGTTGACACGCAACTGGGCAGCCTTTAAGGATGCCCTCTGGCATCTGATCATGCCGGCAGTAACGCTTAGTACCATCCCCATGGCCATTGTGGCCCGGATGACCCGCTCGGCCATGCTGGAGGTTTTGCGCCAGGATTATATAAAAACCGCCAAGGCCAAAGGGCTGTCACAGTTCAAGGTGGTTTTTAAACACGGCCTGCGCAATGCCCTGATTCCCGTTGTCACGACCATCGGTATCCAATTCGGCGTCACGCTGGGTGGTGCCATTCTCACCGAGTCCATTTTTGCCTGGCCGGGGGTCGGCAAATGGATGTACGATGCCGTCTCGCAGCGCGATTACATGGTCATCCAAGGCGGTACGCTATTTATCGCATCGCTTTTCATTTTAATTAACCTGTGCGTGGATATTCTCTATGCCGTCATAAATCCGAGGATCAGTGTCCAGTAATCCTATGGCCGCCAAAACCCAAAGAAAAAATCCCGAAGATCGTCATCCATTTCTGGACCAGATGTCCCAACTCTGGCGGAACAAGACCGCCATGGCCGGCATGATGATCGTCTCCTTTTTTGTGCTCGTTGCTATTTTCGCGCCGCTGTTGAGCCCACACAGTCCCAACGAAACCTCCCTCTACGATCAGCTCAAACCCCCCTTGTGGCATGAAAACGGATCCACTAAAAATATCTTAGGGACCGATGACCTGGGTCGTGACATCCTATCCCGGCTTATCTATGGTGCCCGCGTCAGCCTGCTGGTATCGGTTTTTAGTGTAGGTTTGGCTTTCTTGGTGGGCACGATATTGGGATGTCTGGCCGGTTACTACAAGGGCAAACTGGACAGCGTGATTATGCGCATCATGGACATCATCCTGGCGTTTCCCTACTTGCTTTTGGCCATCGTGGTGGTGGCCTACCTGGGTCCCAATCTGCGTAATGCCATGCTGGCGATTGGAATTACCTATATTCCGCGCTTTGCGCGTATCGTTCGAGGAAGCGTTTTGGAGGAATGCGGCAAAGATTATGTCACGGCCGCGCGGTCCATCGGTGCGCGTGATTTTCGCATCATCTTTCTAGCGATATTGCCAAACTGTCTGGGGCCCCTCATCGTACAGACCACGCTTTCGTTTGCTTCGGCCATCCTGGATGCCGCCGCCTTGAGTTTCCTGGGACTGGGCGCCCAACCACCCACACCGGAATGGGGCGCCATGATCGCACGCAGTCGAGCCCTGATTTTGCGGGCTTCCTGGGTAATGACTTTCCCGGGAATCGCCATACTACTTGCGGTTCTTGGATTTAACCTTTTTGGAGATGGTCTAAGGGATGCGCTTGACCCACGATTGAGAGATTAACTCGAATGCCGGACACCACACTACTCGATATTATTCATCTGCAAACTCATTTTTTTATTAGAGGGCAGGTGGCCAAAGCGGTTGACGACGTCAACTTTAAAATCAAATCCGGTCAGACTTTGGGTTTGGTGGGAGAATCCGGCTGCGGCAAATCTGTCACCGCGCACTCCATTATTCAATTGATCCCCGAACCTCCTGGTAAAATTGTGGGCGGCCAGATTGTTTTTGATGGCAATGATTTACTCACCTACTCGAAAAAACAGATGCGCAAAATCCGGGGCAACCAGATTTCCATGATTTTCCAGGAACCGATGACCTCGCTCAACCCGGTGTTTTCGGTGGGTGATCAGGTGGGGGAGGTCATCCGCCTGCATAAAAAGCTTTCTGCCAAGGAAACGCGTGAACGCGTGGTTGACATGTTTCAACTCGTGGGAATTCCGGCTGCAGAACAACGTCTGGATGAATATCCGCATCAGATGAGCGGGGGCATGCGCCAGCGGGTCATGATCGCCATGGCCCTGGCCTGCAACCCCAAGTTGATGATTGCCGATGAACCCACCACGGCACTGGATGTGACCATACAGGCCCAGATTCTGGATCTCATGAACAAACTTAAAGAGGACACCGGTGCATCGATTCTATTTATCACCCATGACTTGGGCGTTATAGCAGAAATGGCCCAGAATGTGGCCGTTATGTATGCTGGGCGGATTGTTGAATATGCCGATGTGAGAACCCTTTTCCAAAAACCAAAACACCCCTATACCATCGGTCTCATGGAGTCGATCCCTGTCCTTGGGAGTCATAAAAAAGTCGAACGACTGGCAACCATCTCGGGAGTGGTGCCATCACTATTTAATTTGCCGGAGGGCTGCAGCTTCAGCGATCGCTGCCCGGATGTGTTTGCGGATTGCCAAAAAATCTCCCCGGATCGATACGAGGTGGGTGAAAACCACATGGCGAGGTGTCTCAAATATGCCTGATACCGTTGTGGATTCGAAAACGCTTTTAAAAGCTGAGGGTCTGGTAAAGCATTACCCTATCCTGGGAGGAGTGTTTCTAAAAGAAGTCGCATCCGTCAAAGCTGTTGACGGTGTTGATATCGCCATCAACCGGGGAGAGACGCTGGGGCTTGTGGGCGAATCCGGCTGCGGCAAATCCACCCTGGGTCGCGCCGTCGTCCGTCTTGAGGAACCCACTGCCGGCGCGGTCTATTTTAACCAAGAAAACATTCTCGATTATACTCCCGAACAGGTCCGCAACCTGCGCAAAGAGATGCAGATCGTCTTT
This sequence comes from uncultured Desulfobacterales bacterium, assembly GCA_964633115.1. Lineage (GTDB taxonomy): Bacteria > Desulfobacterota > Desulfobacteria > Desulfobacterales > B30-G6 > B30-G6. Next base: position 48,096 of record CAZWEO010000024.1, on the reverse strand, counting down.
CAGGACCCGTTTTCTTCACTCAATCCCAGAAAATCGGTGGCCTACATTATCGGAGAACCGCTTCTGGTCCACGGCGTTGGGAGCCGCAGCGAAAGAGACGCCAGGGTACTGGAACTGCTGGAAGTTGTCGGTTTAAAAAAGGAACATATGCGCCGCTACCCGCACCAGTTTTCAGGCGGGCAGCGTCAACGTATCGGTGTTGCCAGGGCGCTGGCGCTCAATCCCCAGTTGATTATCTGTGATGAAGCTGTATCGGCCCTGGACGTATCCATCCAGGCCCAGGTCATTAATTTATTTCAAGACCTTCAGGAAGAGTTCAACCTGACCTATCTTTTTATATCGCATGACCTGAGTGTGGTCGAACACATCAGCGACCGGGTCGCCGTTATGTACCTGGGAAAAATTGTTGAGATTGCCGACAGTGAGGCGCTATATCAAAATCCCCTGCATCCCTATACCCAGGCCTTATTGTCCGCATCACCAACCACGGATCCAACCACCAAGCAAAAGCGAATTATCCTCAGGGGCGATGTGCCCAGCCCCATCGATCCACCCAAAGGTTGTCGCTTTCACACCCGCTGCCTCTACGTTAAGGATATCTGCAAATCACAAGAGCCACGCCTTGAGGAAATTCAACCAGACCACTTGGCGGCCTGTCATTTTGCCGGGAACCTCAAGCAGTAAAAATGCCGTTTAAGATTTATTGTAAGTTTAGGTACTGACTTCCCAAACCGTAAATAACAAAAGACAAGCACCAAAAAACAAATAAATCACAAATTCCAATTTTTCAAACTTTGGTTTTTGATTATTGGGATTTATTTGTTATTTGATGGTTGAGATTTGGAATTTTCTCATAGGTTGGGACAAAAAACCTACGCGATTATGTCCTGATTTCAAAAGATGGTCATAGATTCCGAATTAAGTTTGGGGCATGCTTTGTATATCTTCTATATTCGACCGGAGAATGGCGTGGGCGTCTTGGTCGGTTATTTGATAGGGGAGTTTGTGTATAGCCAAATCAACAGCCTGATCCACGATTTCATTGCGCAGATTCTGACGGGCCGCTATGATTTCAAAAGCCATTCTGCGTTTGGCACTTTTCAATAGCAAGCGGCTTTCTTTGTGTGCATCTTCAATTATTCTCTGCTTTTTTAACTCTCCGTGAGAAATTATTCTCTCTTGGATGACCTTAAAACGTTCACGGCTTGCGGCTTGCTGTGCCACCAGTTCGTTGACCCGGGCCTCAATGGCTTCCTTTTCTGCTTCAACACTTTGAATATTCTCTTCAATCTGACGGGCCTGGCCTTTTAAAAAGGATACCAGCGGCTTGCGAGCATATTTAAAAAACAGAATCACCAGAATACCGAAGTTCAACCACCGCATCACCAGATCATAAGTTGGGCGCCAGCCGGTACTGGCGTCAGCACCATTGGCATCGGCAATGCCGATCCATAAAAACAACAACATGGTCCAAGCGCCAATTGAAGTCCAATATTTGATCTGCGCCGATCTCATGTGGACACCTTACGGTCAACGACCTTTTCCATTATGGCCAGAGAAAGCACCTGGGCTTCGGCCTGTACACTGGTCATAGCTTCTGCCAACTCTTGTTCAATTTCGTTTTGGGATTGACGTTTTTGGGCAGCGATATCTTCCCTGGCGCCATTGATGATGTCATGCGCCTCTTGTTTGCCCAGATTTTCCATTTGAGTAACTACCTTTAATGCCACCTGTCGTATCTCTTGCTCCTCCTTCCGGGTAGTAGCCAAAATATCATCGACCCGTTTGTGGGCTTGGATCGTATCTTGCTGAATCTTCAGAATATAGTCATCCCGTTCGGACATGGTTTCTCGCAGCGGACGGATCATGATCCGATTGATGATGAATAGAAAAATCAGAAAGGAAATCAGCTGAACCACCAGGGTTTCATTGATGCTGATGAGAGCTATGTTACTGATTACTTCCATTTGCCAACCGTTCTGTTATCGACCTTACGCGTTTTTTTATTTGTTTGTAATTTGTTTGAGATAAACGGTTTCGGAAAAAAGTTCAAATTCAAGGCGTGCAAATTACGTTATCAAGAGGCGTACTTAAAGTACGTTGATTGATTACGGAATGCAGCACAACACAGAAGTTGGGCTTTTTACGAAACCGTTTTTATTGGACGACAAATAAAAGCAACAAAGCAATAACCAAAGAATAAATCCCGGTGGATTCCGATACGGCCTGGCCCACCAGCATGGTACGGGTCAGCAATCCTGCTTCGCGGGGATTCTTGCCAATGGCTTCGCATGCTTTGGATGCCACCATGCCTTCGCCAACACCAGGACCAATGGCTCCCAGCCCCATGGAAATACCCGCGCCCAGAAACGCCGCGGCTTTTACAATATCTGCACCTTCAATCGCCATTTTGTTCCTCCTTAAATAAAATTGCTTCGCAATTTTATTTGATAATTTGAATTCGTCCCCTGCTGAATGACTACGGCGATGAGTTCAGCTGAGCCTCAAGCAAATTCTTGAGTCAAGTCCCAGATTTGAATTCAAATTTAGACTACGAAAATTAATACCAACGCTACCACCATCGCATATATTGCCGTAGACTGCGATACCGCCTGGCCCACCAGCATAATCCGCATGAGGTCACCGGCATTTTTCACATTGCGCGCAACCCATTTCACGGCACCTTCGGCGGCCTTCCCATTCCCGATTCCTGGACCAATTCCGCCAAAACCCATGCATAGCCCAGCACCCAGCAAAGCCATCGAGGCCTGCAAGCTGAAAGATTCTGGAAAAGACTTAAACAGCAGAATAAAACTGACCAGCAAGCCAAAAATGGATGGTGTCTGGGCCACGGCCTGACCCACCAGCATGACGGTGGTGACATTATTCACCGCCTCCGGATTTCTGGCAATGCCCTCACAGCTTGAGCCGGCAGCCAAACCCCCGCCATAACCGGACCCTATTGCCGCCAAGCCCGTGCTCAATCCGGCACCAATCAAAGCAGCCCAGGTGGGTGCCAAGGGCATATGTGAAAAATCGATAAAAAGCAGCATGAGCGCTACGACCATCGAGAAAATGGCCGGAGTCTGACAAACAGCCGATCCGATTAGCATATTGGTTGTCAATCGGGATGCGATTGATGGCTGTCTCGAAATGCCCTGGCAGGCCTGGCCGCCGGGAAATCCAGCCCCGACACCAGACCCCACCGCACCGAAACCCATGCAGAGTCCGGCACCCAAAAGAGCCATGCCCTTGAGTAAGTGGTCTGTGGGAACATCCAGAAATAGCAACAAGATTGCGATTACCAAGGCAAATATAGAGGCCGATTCAGCCACTGCCTGTCCCACCAACATGTTTTTGAATATATCTCCGGAAATTTCCGGTTTTCTAGAAACGGCAATGTTGGCTTCGGCGGCGGTATATCCTTCCCCAATTGCGGCACCCATAGCGCCCAGTCCCATGGCGACTCCGGCCCCTGTAAACGCGCACAATCTGATAAGTGATTCCACCTCTATAATCATGATGCTATTTCACCTGCACCGAAATATACACAACTGTCAGCATAGTAAAAACAAATGCCTGAATCGTACCCACAAACAAACCAAAAAAGGCATTGAGCAAAGGCGGCAGCAATACGCTATAGGTTAAATAAGATACCACCAGAATAATAATCGAACCGCCCATGACATTTCCAAATAGCCGAAATGAAATCGAAACGATTTTGGCCAATTCCCCGATTACGTTCAAGGGCATCATAAAAAACATCGGTTCAAAATATTCTTTGGCGTATGCTTTAAATCCTTTGGACTTGATTCCAGCGGCATGTGCAATGACGAATCCCAGGAGACCCAGACTCAGGGGCGTATTCAGATCTTTGGTGGGTTCTTCCAAATAGGGAATAATGCCAAGCCAGTTGGCCAACACCAAAAACATAAACAGGGCACAAACCAGCGGGCCATATTTCTTGGCCATCCGTTTATCCAGCGCATCTTCAGTAATTTGATAAAACTGGCCTACAAATAGCTCACCAAATATTTGCATTGAGCGTGGATTTATGGCCCGTTTGCGGGTCGACAAAAAGCCCACCAAAATCAAGATAATGATCACGATCCAGGTCATTAGAATGACTTCCAGATTCAAGGTGATCTGGTAGCCCCCCAAAGGGATGATCAATTGATGTATTTTGCCAAGTTCCCCCATAACGATCCTATAACTTAGGTTCCTTGCATCCAACTAGAAAAAATTATGCGAAATAGATGTTCCCCCATAATCACAATCGGCACCATGAAAATTCCCAATGTCGTAGCCAAAAAATCAAAGTCCGTCATTTTGACGGCTATCAACAGGGGAACTGCCAGCAGAAAATATCGGAACAAAATCGAACCAAAAGAAATCAGAAATGACCGACGCCGAGAGGGCGCCAAAAGTATGGGTAGAATTTGTCCCATGAGGACAAAATTAAAAACCGAAAAAAGCGTTCCCAGTACCAAGCCTTTGGCAAGCGGTTTTTGGCCCAGTAACACCAACAGCAACCCGAGCACTACCGCGGTGGCCAGTGCCCTGGATCCAAATTTTTTTTGTGTTTTACGAATGGCTTCCACGATTTATATCCGGGCGATTTCTTTTTTTCGGTTCAATGATTTCCATAATCTGGCGATAGACCACATTGGCGCCTCCTGCGATTCCCAGAATAAGGAAAACAACCGTAAACACGCCCCGAAAACCGAGCCAGCGGTCTAAGCTAAGACCCACATAGAAACAGAAACCGATACAGCCGGCCATGGTCAGCCCGATCTGCATGACAATTGACAGATTCTCTGCCCAGACCCGATGCTTCTTATATTCAAGACTCACGCTATCCCCCAATGCTCCGGGATCAAAAAGCAAGGTCTTCGTTAACATACATATCCGAAATTGCAATGATTATTTTCTCTAATTTTTGTTGGTTCGCTGAATTCTATTGAAACTTCACAAAGGATGTGCTTTCAATGGCTCGTCTTTATTTAGATGATTATGATGGTGCCGCCTGTTACCTGCGTACGTCGAAATCGATGACCACTTAACTTATAGTCGCTTTAAAAACTGATACTATAAGGAAAGGTGATTGTAAATGCGTTTCCCCAGAATATTGCCCGTCCTAGTCTTCTTGTTCATTTGTTTATCTTGGAGCCCAACGGTGTTCGCCGGAACGCCAGCATCAGACAGCCACGATAGTGACCATGCTCCCGACGCGTCAGGGCACCACGGACATGCCAATTTGGGCGAATCCCTGCCTTTGTGGAGCTGTATCCCTTTTGCTTGTATGTTACTATCCATCGCACTGATGCCGTTATTGCTACCGAACTTCTGGCACCATCATTTTGGCAAGGTATCCGCTTTTTGGGCCGCTTCCTTGGGAATTCCCTTCTTGTGGATTTTCAAGGGAGATGCCTTCTACGAAATATTGCATATTGTCCTGGCCGATTATGTACCGTTTATTATCCTGCTCTGGTCGCTTTACACAATTTCGGGCGGCATTCTGCTACGCGGCTCACTACGCGGCACACCGATAGTGAATACGACCATACTGATCATTGGTGCCGTCCTGGCCTCCTGGATGGGGACCACCGGTGCGGCCATGCTTTTGATTCGCCCTTTATTAAGGGCCAATAACTACCGCAAAAATAGAACCTTCATGGTTGTTTTTTTCATCTTTCTGGTGGCCAATGTCGGTGGTTCCCTAACACCATTGGGCGATCCACCTTTATTCCTGGGCTACCTGCATGGCGTAACCTTTTTCTGGACCTTTAAAATTATGCCGCACATGCTGGTAGTGGCGATCCTCCTGTTGATCGTCTATTTTTTTATGGACTCCTATTATTACCGCAAAGAAAAAGCAACCGTCCCCAAGGAAGAGGCCAAAGAAGCACTTAAGCTCGAGGGCACCTATAATTTTCTATTTTTAGCCGGCGTTGTGGGTTCCGTCTTGATGAGTGGCATGATCGATCTGGGAGAATTTAACACACTAGGGGTTCATCGTGCAATTCAGGATTGGCTGCGGGACGGCCTTCTGATCCTGCTGGGCGTTGGATCGTTAATCGCGACTCCGATTCAGCTTCGAGAAGATAATGATTTCACTTGGTTCCCCATCATCGAGGTGGCCTACCTTTTTATCGGCATATTCATTACCATGATACCATGCCTGCTGATTCTAAAGGCTGGTACCCAGGGCCAGTTGGCCTTTTTGATCAATATGGTTAAAGAACCTCACCATTATTTTTGGGTTACCGGCGCCCTTTCCAGTTTCTTGGATAATGCACCCACCTATCTGACCTTTTTTAACACCGCCCTAGGCAGTTTTTATTCCGGCCTCACGGAAAGCCAGGCCGTACCATTGCTGATGACTGAAAATGCCATCTATCTAAAGGCCATCTCCGCAGGTGCCGTATTCTTTGGCGCTTGCAGCTATATCGGCAATGCGCCTAATTTCATGGTTCGCTCCATCGCCGAAGAATCGGGAACCCCAATGCCGAGTTTCTTTGGCTATATCTTAAAATACGCCGTGGTGTTCTTGGTTCCCATATTTGTAATTGTCTCCTTCATTTTCTTTTAAAAAGGAATTGATTCATGGTTTTCAAAAAAGTCCTATTTCATACCCATTTTCGTGAGTTGGCGCTCAATTCATTGAAGTCAATGATGGCATTAAAGACTGCTGGGCTGGAATCGATTGTGTTAACCCATATCATTCCCCGGGACGATGTCTCCTTTGTACCCTATAGCGGCTATCACAAAGAAGCGGAGAATCAATTCAAAGCCGATGCACGCATTCGCTTTGAAGATTGGCAAACCGTTCTAGCTCAAAATGGCATTGAAAGCAGTATCCGTATTGAGGTGGGGGCTCCCAATGCGGAGATTCTTTCCATTGCCGAACAGGAAGATGTGGATCTGATCGTTGTGGGCAGAAAAAAAAGAACCTTGCTGGAAAAGGTATATGTGGGCGCGCATATCATGGATATTTTGCGGCGCAGCAAGGTGCCAGTTCTCATGAGTAAATATATGGTGCAGTTTGAATGGCAAGGAGAACAACTCAGCCGCACCAACGACCAAATTTTTAAACGGCCGCTCTTGGCTACAGATTGGTCACAACCCTCGGAAAATGCCTTGCATAGCATGGATGCTTTGAAGGGCCTGGCCGATGAGGTCCATGTTGTGCATGTCATTGATGCCAAACTATCCAAGGGCATGGATTCAGAACAGCGCAGTCGCCTTGAAACCGAAAGCAAGAGCCGACTTAAAAAATATTGTCAGCAGATCGAACAATTGGGTATACCTGCCAAGTTCCATTTGTCCAGTGGCAAAACCGTACCGGAACTCATCCGATTATCCAGGGACCATCAGGTTTCCATGATCGTAATGGGCAAAACTGGCAAAGACTGGTTTCAGGAATACTGGTTGGGTGGCGTCTCCCATCAGATTGCGGAACTATCTGAACTACCGGTTCTGTTGTTATCCTAAAGAAAGTGATCGGATCGAAATATATGCTAAACGAGTTGGAAAAAGCGCAGATAGCCATTGTCGGAGGCGGACGTTTCTGCTTGGCTCTGTTAACAAATTTACTCGGTGATACCCTCAGCACAAATAAACCGCAGGTTATCGGGGTGGCGGACTTAAATCCGGAAGCCGTCGGCATCGTCTATGCGCGCCAACGGGGCATTTTTACCACCAGCGATTATAGGGAGCTTTTCAAACTTGAAAACTTGAACTTAATTATCGAACTGACCAAAGATATCAATCTGGGGGAAGATATCATCGCGAATAAACCGCCCGGGGTTAGGTTCATAGATTTTTTCAAGGCCAGGCCACTATTACAACAGCTCTCAATTAAAGCAAAAAAAAATGAACTCATTAATCAGTTTGAAGAGGCTCAAAAAAATGGCGCCAAATTTGAGCAACTGTTTGAGCAATTTCATGATGCGACCATCCAATTGATCAAGGAACAGGACGTATTTACCCAGACCAACCGCAATGAGCTGCTGAGTGGTCAAAAAGCCCTTTTTCAAGCCATCCAAAGCAACACCATTCCCACATTTTTAATCAATAAAAAACATGTGGTTACCCACTGGAATCGGGCTTGTGAGAAACTGACAGGTTATACCGCCGATCAAATTGTCGGGACCCAGAATCATTGGAAACCCTTTCGTTCTAAAAAGCGTCCCATCATGGCGGACCTGATTATGGCCGGTGTCAAAGAAGAGGAAGTCTGGCGTTATTATGGCACCAAATGGAAGAAATCAGATCTCATTAAAGGTGCATATGAAGCCGAAGAATATTTTAAGCATCTTGGCGATGGGGGCAAATGGCTATTTTTCACGGCGGCACCCATAAAAAATGCCCATGGTGATATTATCGGTGCCATTGAAACCATTCAGGATAAAACCGAAGAAAAAATGCGCCAGGAAGAACGCAAGCAGCATAATGTTACTCTGCGCGAAAAGACCCAGGCCATAACCGCCAGTCAGCAGATCATGTCACAGATTATTCAGGGCAGCACCATTCCGACATTTGTCATCGATGTCAATCACGTCATCGCCCACTGGAATAAGGCCCTCGAAAATCTCACCGGGTTAGCCACTAGTAAAATGGTAGGAACCAAAGATCAGTGGAAATCTTTTTACGACCGTCAACGACCTTCCATGGCTGATGTTATTTTAGATCAGGTCACCGAAAGGGAAATTCGAAACCTATATGGAACCAAATGGAAAAAGTCGGCCCTTTTGGCAGAAGCCTACGAGGCCGAGGTCTTTTTTCCCAAATTAGGCCAGGAAGGCAAATGGTGTTTTTTCACTGCGGCACCCCTGCGGTCGCCCGAGGGAGAAATCATTGGCGCCATTGAAACCATCTGGGACAAAACTGAGGAAAAAAAGGCCCAGGCCGAACGCGAAAGAAAAAACGCAGAACTTGCCCAGAGAGCCAAAGAACTCAGAGCCAGCCAAAAAACCATGGCCCAGATCATTAAAGGCAGTACTATACCGACCTTTGTGATCGACAAGAATCATATTGTTACCCATTGGAACCGGGCCTGCGAGAAACTGACTGGCTTCAGCGCCAAAGAGATCATCGGCACCGACCATCACTGGAAGCCTTCCTATGATGAACAACGACCCACCATGGCTGATCTTATCCTTGATAAAGCCAGCGAGGAGGATTTCTGGCGCTATTACGGTACCCATTGGAAGAAATCGGATCTGATCGAAGGGGCTTTTGAAGCTGAAGAGTATTTTGGACGTCAGGATGAAGAGAAAAAATGGATTTTCTTCACCGCCGCACCCATAATCGATCCGGACGGCGTTGTGATCGGTGCCATTGAAACCATTTGGGATCGCACCGATGAAAAACGCGCCGAATTAGAACGCGAAAGGCGTAACCGGGAACTGACCACACTCTGTTCCATCTATGCCACCTTGAGCGCGCCGATTGATTTGGATGGCCGTATACGCAATGCCTTGCAGAAGGTGACCGATATTTTCTCTTTTGATACCATCTGTGTGTTTACCCTGGCCGACGACCAACGTTTTTATTTGAAATACAGCCATGGTGAAAATGGCAACTTATGTGGCGAGCATACGGTTAGCGAGAAAGAGAGCATGGTGTTCAAAGTTGCCCAGACCAACCAGTTTGAAGTTTTTGAAGATATTAATAATATTCAGAATGAAGAAATTGTTGTACTTAGAGAGGACGGATTTCAGTCCCTGGCCTATATCCCCCTGGTTGATAAAGAAAAAAAGGCTTTTGGCGTCATTCGTGCCGGCAGCCGCGAGATAAAGCAATACTCCACGGAAGACCGCCAAGTGCTGACATTGTTCGGCAACCGCTTGAGTGTGGCCATTGAAAACTCCACTCTCCAGGAAGAAATCCAACGCAAAGCCAATTTCCAGTCCCGGCTGATCAGTTGCTCAAACAATGGCATCGTCGCCACCGATGCAGATTGGAACATTGTGCTGTTTAATCCGGAAGCCGAAAGACTTTTTGGCTACAGCCGTTCTGAACTATTGGGAAGCATGAACGCCAAAGAACTGCTGCCGCAAGAAATCATTCAGTCCTTGGAAGAAAAGATAAATATCAACGAATTGCGCCATTTGACCCTGTGGGAAGAATCGGCAATCACAAATCGTAAGGGGCAGCACGTACCGGTCAACTACTCGGCTACTCCCTTGTTTGAAAAAGACCAGGAAATGGGTAGTGTTGTCTTTTTTCAAGATCTAACCGAAATCAAAAGGCTTCAAAAAGAGTTGATCAATTCTGAACGTTTGGCTGCCATGGGCCAGACTGTGGCCGGCATGGCCCACGGTATCAAGAACATACTGAACGGATTCAAAGGTGGGCGCTATCTGGTTGATATCGGGATTGACAAAAATAACACGGATAAGCTAATTAATGGCTGGCAGATGATCAAGCGCAATATTGATCAAACATCTGATCTTGTTATGGATCTCTTGACATTTTCCAAAGAGCGAGAACCCGAATATCAAGACTGCTTCCCCAATGAAATTGCCAATGACGTGTGCGAACTTATTAAGGAGATGGCGCATACCCATGGCGTCGGCATTGCTAAATCTTTATCTAAAGATATCGGGGAAGTCAGCCTAGATCCCAACACGCTTCACCAGTGCCTACTTAATTTTTTATCAAATGCAATCGATGCATGCATTTTCGACGACAATATCAACAAAAAATATGAAGTCCATGTCTCGACGGCATTGGCAGATCCGAAAACCCTTCTGGTTAAAATTTCGGATAATGGTGCTGGGATGTCTGCTGGTGTCAAGAAAAAGCTTTTTTCATCCTTTTTCAGCACAAAAGGTGCCAAAGGAACAGGGCTGGGTCTACTTGTAACCCGCAAGCTCATCGAGGAACATAACGGCACTATTGAGGTTGATTCCGAATTGGCAATCGGTACAACATTTACCATGAAACTGCCTTTTAAACCCAAGGGGAGTAAATCTGCTGCGGCAGCCTAGCTTTCCGTCATTTTCAGGAATCATTGCTATTGTTTGAATAAAAACGCCGCTCCAAAATATTTTGATAGGCATTGGGAGGCCTTACCATGAGCAAAAAAGTACTTGTTGTCGATGATGATCCGGATGTGAGATTGTTCAATGTGACCGTAGTGGAGGAAAACGGATACACGCCCATTGAAGCACGCGATGGAGAGGAAGGCCTCAAGTTGGCGAAATCAGAAAGGCCGGACCTCGTCATTTTGGATGTGCTCATGCCCAGACAAAGTGGTATCCGGCTTTACCGAGAGCTAAAAACCGACAAATCGCTCAGGCAGATTCAAGTTATTTTGCTCTCCGGAATTGCCAAAAAAACATTTCTCCGTTCGCAGAAAGCCCTCACGGAGTTCGGTGGGGAAAGTATTCCTGAACCGGAAATATATCTGGAAAAACCGGTTGAACCCGAAGAACTTTCGGCCGCGATCAATCAATTTTTGGGTTAACTCATTTTTAGGAGTCGCAGGCTTAATTTTCGTTTGGCATCATCAACCCATGCCGATAACTTGCGGTCAAATGAGCGGCAGTAAAAAGGAACAACAATAATGGAAATCCATAAAATATTATTCGTTACCAAATTTGAAGAACTATGGTTTGATGCAGTTGAATCCTTAATGGATCTGAGAAAAGCATCCCTGGATCACGTGGTCTTTCTCAACGTCATCCAAAGAGAAAAGGTAGCCCTGCGACGCGGTAAAGGATACCAGAAAAATGAGGAAGTCCGCTTAAGAGAAATGGCCAATATCCGATTCATCAACTGGGCCGAAACCTTGTTTGAAAGGGGGCTTGAGGTTGGCGCTTATATTGTTGTGGGCAGCCTGGTGAAACAGATTACTACCGCTATTGAAAAGGAAGGTATCGATCTCGTGGTCGTTGGTCATGAAAAAAAGGGCCGCATCGAACAACTATATTCATCTTCGGAAATATTGGAAATCATTCGGCGCTCACAAACTCCGGTATTGGTGTATAAATATACATCAGACCACACCATCGCAGCAGATAAGCCCTTTGATCGACCGCTACTGGCCACCTGTTTTTCGGATACAGATAAAAAGGCCATCGACTATTTAAAAAAACTGAACCAGGTCATTAAAAAAGTCACTATAGTGAATGTAGCCGATCCCAAGGCTTTGAAAAATGGATCTGCCATGGGTGTCCAGAAAACCAGAAAGGATATTCGCCGCAAGCTGGATGAATTGTGCGATCTCTTCATCGCCGAGGGTATCGATGCCGCACCCGGTGTTTACGTCGGGAATCCCGGCAAGGAGCTCGTTACGGCTGCCAAAGAGTGTAAAGCTAGCATGGTCGTTGCCGGCACATCCAGCCAGCCTTCCTTAAAAGAAAAACTGGTTGGGAATACACCGCGGTTTTTGGCGGAAAAAACAGGTTTTCCCACTTTACTCATACCACCTGTACAATAAGCATCTATTGGAGGTAGGCCAAATGGCGGTTCTGACAATTTCAAGACAATTTGGCGCCGGGGGAATTACGCTCGGAAAAATGATTGCAGACAATCTTGGATACACATTCGCGGATACGGAAATCATTCAGGAAATCGCCAAGGAAGCCAATGTATCCCCTCAATGGGTGGAATCCTTCGAAAAGGAAGCTGGTACCAAGTTATCCCGTGTGATCTCATCCATGGTTTCCCAAAAATGGATCGATCGCATTCTTAAGGACGAACGCGGATACTTGGATGAACAAATTTATCTCGATTACCTGGTGTTGATAATTGCCAAGATGGCCGATGAGAATGATGTCGTCATTATCGGCCGGGGTAGTCAATATATTCTGAATGACCACCCAGATGCCTTTCACATACTTTTAGTGGATGAATTTGAAAATCGCGTCAAATTCTTAGTTGACCGCTATAATATGACTCCCAAAAAAGCTACCCAGGTTGTCACCAATGAGGACAAACGACGTATTAATTTATATAGCAAACTGGGCAAGGTGGATTTTGATAACCCCAATTTATACCACCTGGTCCTCAATATGAGCCGCATTGATTTGGAGTTGGCCCACAGTCTGGTCTGCCAGATGATTGGTGCCTGATTCTCGACCACATTAGTTAGAAAATCATATTTGCAAGGAGAAAACCATGGGAACAGAAAAATTCTTTTTTACTTCCGAGTCGGTAACCGAAGGTCACCCGGACAAAGTGGCGGATGCCATATCCGATTCGGTTCTGGATGAAATCATGGCCCAGGATAAAAACTGCCGCGTGGCCTGCGAAACCCTGGTGACCACCGGTCTCGCCTTTATAGCCGGAGAGATCACCACAAGCTGCTATGTGGATATGCCCCAAATTGTCCGTGATACAATCCGCGAAATCGGCTACAGCTCTTCCATGATGGGCTTCGATTATCAAACCTGTTCCGTTATCACGAGTATCGACCGCCAATCCCCCGATATCGCCCAGGGCGTTAATACCGGTGAAGGGCTCTATAAGGATCAGGGTGCCGGTGACCAGGGTCTCATGTTCGGGTTTGCCACCGACGAAACTCCCGAGCTCATGCCCATGCCCATTGTGTATGCCCATAAATTATGCCGGCGACTTGCTCAAACGCGCAAAAGTGGCGCGCTCGATTTTCTAAGACCTGATGGCAAATCACAGGTCACCATCGAATACGACAATGGAACGCCCAGACGCGTGGATACTGTAGTTGTGTCAGCCCAGCATCGACCGGATATTTCCTACGAGGACCTTAGAGAGGCCATAATCGAAGAAGTGATCAAAAAATCCATACCAGAGGGACTGCGTGATGGTGATACCCGCTATTATATAAACCCGACGGGAAAATTCGTCGTCGGCGGTCCCATGGGTGACTGCGGTCTGACCGGCAGGAAAATCATTGTGGACACCTATGGGGGCCAAGGAAGTCATGGGGGTGGCTGTTTTTCGGGCAAAGATCCATCCAAAGTAGACCGCAGCGCTTCCTATATGGGACGTCATATTGCCAAGAATATTGTAGCCGCCGGCGTAGCCAAGAAATGTGAGATTCAAATCGCCTATGCCATCGGTGTGGCCGAACCTGTTTCCATCATGGTGGATCTGATGGGTACAGGCTTGATCCCCAAAGAGCGGGTGGAGGAAATTGTTAGCGAAGTATATGATTTGCGCCCGGCTGCCATTATCGAGTATTTGGATCTGTTACGACCCATTTATCGTAAAACTGCGGCCTACGGTCATTTTGGCCGAACTGAACCGGAATTTTCCTGGGAACAGACCAATAAAGCTGACGAAATCAAACAAAAAGCAGGACTATAGATCTACAAATTTATGACTATATCAATAATACCACTCAAAATATGAACGCTTAACGTACCAAATTCAGACGGTTTCGTTAAATGTTCAAATTCAAGGCATACAAGTTTTGCATCCATGAGGCGTACTGGTTGTACGTTGAATGTTTGCAAAACGAAGTATAACGCCGAAGTTGGGCATTTAACGAAACCGTCAAATTAGGAGAAAATATTTATGAACTACGACGTCAAAGACCTCAAGCTAGCTAAGGACGGGAAGTTGCGCATCGAATGGGCCAACCAAAGTATGCCGGTTCTCAATCGTATCAAACAACGGTTCCTTAATGAAAAGCCCTTAAAAGGCAAACGCATTGCAGCTTGTCTGCATGTAACCACCGAAACGGCCTCACTGATGCAGACGCTTAAAGCTGGCGGCGCCCAGGTCGTATTGTGCGCATCCAATCCGCTCAGCACACAGGATGACGTTGCCGCCGCCCTCGTAAAGTTTGACAAAATTGCCGTCTATGCCATCAAGGGTGAGAATAACAAAACCTATTATCAGCACATCAATGCCGTTATTGATAAAAAACCGCATTATACCATGGATGATGGTGCTGATTTGGTTTCAACATTGCATTCGGAACGATCCGAACTGATAAAATTTGTAGAAGGTGGCACTGAAGAAACCACCACAGGCGTTATCCGACTCAAAAGTATGGCTGCCGATAGCGTCTTGAAGTATCCCATTATCGCCGTCAACGATGCCAAAACCAAACATTTTTTTGACAATCGCTATGGGACTGGTCAAAGCACCATGGACGGTATTATTCGTGCCACCAATCGCTTAGTAGCCGGGTCGACTTTTGTTGTTTGTGGCTATGGATGGTGTGGGCGTGGCTTGGCCATGCGCGCCAGGGGAATGGGCGCCAGTGTCATTGTTACTGAGGTGGATGAATTGGCGGCCCTCGAAGCCGTAATGGATGGATTCTCGCTTATGCCCATTAGTAAGGCCGCCAGGGTCGGTGATTTTTTCTGTACAGTCACCGGCAATATCAATGTTATTCGCAAAGAACACTTCGCAGTCATGAAAGATGGTGCCATTGTGGCCAACTCTGGCCATTTCAATGTCGAGTTGGATCTTGACTCATTGGGCAAGATGGCCAAAAGCAAACGCATGATCCGCCCATTTGTGGAAGAGTACCAATTGGAAAACGATCGATGCATTAATGTGCTGGGCGAAGGCCGATTAATCAATCTGGCAGCTGCAGAAGGTCATCCCTCCAGCGTTATGGATATGAGCTTTGCCAATCAAGCGCTGTGTCTCGAATATATGATAAAAAAATCCGACACATTGGACTTGAATGTACACTCCGTGCCGGAAAAAATTGATATGGCAATTGCTAAAGAAAAATTGTCCGCCATGGCAATTAAAATTGACAAACTAACCCGCGAACAACGACGTTATTTGGCCTCTTGGGATGTGGGGACATAAAAGAAAGGGTCCGAGGGGCCGAGGATCCAATATATTCTGAGTTGCGGGTTGCGTGTTACGTGGCGCGGGTTGCCCAACGCTGTCAGCAAATCGAAACACGATACGCGTAACCCGCTGTCCCTCGAATCTTTAGTATTTAGCTTCCTTCTCAATAAAGTCCAGACGTTCAAATCCCATCTCGACTTCTCTGCTTTGCTCCTCGCTCCGGGCTAAGGCTTTGGCTTTCTCCATCATGGCGCGTCCTTGATCCAAATCCGCCTGCATGCCGTACACGATTCCAAGCCCCACGTATGCAGGCGCATAGCTAGGATCCAGCTCTATCGATCGCTTAAATTCACGCATGGCTGCTTCGGTTTTGCCATAAGCCATCAACTTATACCCATTGTCAACATGCTGTGAGGGTGAGTCCAAGCTGGGCCGCAATAAAATTGTTTCTGGCCCACATGCCACCAAAAGCATCAGACAAATGAAAATAAAAATTCGCGTGTTGGTAGGAGATATCATGCACCCTCCACTTTAGTCAGTGACAATGATTACCCGACATTGTTTTAAAAATGCGAGGTTCTCAGATTTGCTCAGCAACCTAGACGCATCTGTGTTGCTGATGACGATTGTTGAGCGATCAGCACCTTCTGCACGTAAGCCCTTGACCAAGATGGGATTACTGCCAACAATCGAGCTTTGTAAAGCTGAATCGGTATTGGTCATATATCGACAGAGGCCCTGCTGTACGGCAAACTCTCGGCTCACAAACGCGGGACCATAGACTTGCTTGCCATTTTCATTTAAAATCGCCGGAACCATCGCCGGCAAGGCCTGGGTACCGATGGCATCCACAACAAGTCCTGTAAAATTGTTGGTCACTTCATTGGGCGGTGACACCGAATCATTGCCCGAAGATTCTTTCTCCCCAGCTGATACGGTTTTGATGGTTTCGATCTGTTCGATTTCCTTGGGAAGAATTAATTGGGCAAACCCGCCGTACATATTCATGCGCATTTGAATTTCAACGGTACCGTCGGAAAGATACTTCTGCCTGACCACTTTGGATGCATTAATAAGGTTTTCAACCTTTGCCATTACATGGTCATTTTTAGAGGCGATATCACGGACGGAAGATTGGGCATCTATGCGTGTGGCCATGACAAGCGCCACCATATTTTTTATCGCTTGGGTTTTAGACGAATTGAAGGCTTTTTCTCGATCAGTATTGCTGTCCGCCAATTTCTTCGCTGGCGGCAGCCCAACACCACTGGATATAAAAGCACCAGAACACCAATCGATGCTTCCTGGCCCTATAATTTCGAAATATGATGCTTGTTCAGAAGCAACAGCATACCCGAAAAGCAAGCAAACAGCGCCAGCAATCATCCATATCAGGCGGAACTTCATTAACCCTCCGGATAGCAAAATGCATACGCTCGCATGCGTTCTTTTGCATATTTATCTAATTTTGTTGACCTTTTTAGACTATATAGTGTAAGATTTTTTATGTCAACCATTGACGTTTTCGAAAGTAATTATAACCGCATCCCAAAAATCCAGCAATTATGGAGATCCATGCAACGCGTTATCGGTTCAGTCGGTAGGCAAGCGCTGGCTTCACTCAACCAGATAGCCACCCAGTTCACCTTTGCATATAAAATCTTGCGCCTCTTGACCTTCCCATCCAAATATGGCCGGGCCCTGGTTCGCCGCATCACCATGGAGCAGGTTTACTTCACGGCTGTGCAGGCCCTGCCGATTATCATTCCGATTGCCATCCTCATCGGTGGCATGATTATTATTCAGTTCTCAAAATTCTCAGGGCAATACGA
Organism: uncultured Desulfobacterales bacterium; assembly: GCA_964633115.1. Classification (GTDB taxonomy): domain Bacteria; phylum Desulfobacterota; class Desulfobacteria; order Desulfobacterales; family B30-G6; genus B30-G6. Next base: position 30,511 of record CAZWEO010000024.1, on the reverse strand, counting down.
CCTCGGTAGAATTACGGTTCTAATTATTGTCAGAGAACTGGGACCTATCCTAACAGCATTTTTGATCATCCTTCGGTCGGCTACTGCAGTAACCATTGAAGTTGGCTATATGAATGTCTTGCATGAGGTTGATGCCCTTGAAATGTCGGGCATTGATCCGCTTTGGATCGTGTGTGTTCCCAGATTGGTAGGAATAACCTCCGCCATTGTGTGCCTTTTTATTGTTTTTGATATCGTCGCCATTGTGGGGGGATACGCCTTGGTTTGGATTATCACCTATATCCACCTGGGTGACTTTTTGCTGCAGATCGCCAATGCTATTTCAGTGGCTGATATCACAGTCGGTCTCATAAAGGCTGTATTATTCGGAATCACAATTACGGTAACCTGTCTCTATCATGGATTCAAAACCCAACGACATATTACCCAAATACCTGTGGCAGCATCCCGTGCATCCGTACAATGTTTTATTTATTGTCTCATCATCAGCGCAGTGATCTCTTTATTATTCTACCTGTAAAATGACCATTATTGAACTCACCAATTATTCATTTGAATCAAAGAAAACGGGGCGGCCCTTCCAGCCATTCGATTTCTCATTGGCTCATGGTGACGTCGTTTCCATATCCACAGATTCCGCCGAAGATGCCTTATCTTTTTTAAAGGCATTGGCAACCCTGGTTGCACCCATCCAAGGATCGTACCAATTTTTGGAAAATATCCTTAACTTTTCTAACCATCAATACCTCCTTGAAGTTAAAAAAAATATTGGATTTGTGACGTCACATGCCGCTCTGATCAGCAATCGCAGTATCCGTGAAAATTTGCTGCTTCAACGCACCTATTTCACCAATTCGCTTTCAGCCAAACTGGATCAAAATTCCGCGGCACTATGTAATCTTTTCGCCCTCGAAAATAAGCTCGATCTGAGGCCAGCAGCCTTGAGCGAACATGATTACCGTTGTGCTGTTGCCGTTCGGGAACTTATCAAAAAGCCGTTGGTTTTGCTAATGGAATACCCCGAGAAATACATTGGCATTAACAACTTGGACGCTTTTAACGATATTTTATTCGATATGTTGGGTGGCGAACTGGGTATCGTTTTCTTATCGGAATATAAAAATTTTATAGAAACTTTCTCCAAAAGGGATCTTGTGATATCCAATGGGACGTTGCAGACTGGGTTGGGATCTGTTTAGTGCTGGTATAATGGTGGGAACCAGATGGAATTAACCTACAATAGAAAAGAAAAAATTGTCGGGCTGTTTTTTATTTGCATTGGCATATTATTATTGTCCACCGTCATTATCCTTGGCCGTGGTAAAAACTGGTTTGCCGATCACAACAGCTACTACACCACTTTTGATGAAAGCTATAATCTCAAGGTTGGTGCCGATGTAAAATTGTTTAAAACCAATATTGGCAAGGTTAAAGCCATTTCCGTGGAAGACAAGGTACGCATCAAACTTGTTATCTTACAGAAATATGAATCCCGAATCCGTGAAGATACGGTCGTTACCGTGGAAAGCCCCACATTTGTGGGGTCTGAGTATGTTTCCATCATTCCGGGATCTACCGATACGCCCCTCCTGCCCCAGGAAGGTGAAATCCAATCCAAGGCCAAGAAATCAATCGACGATTTATTAGCCGAGTTCGAAGTCGAAAAGACAGCCAAGAAATTGGTGCAAGCTATTCAAAACATTGGCGATCTAACCCAAATGCTCAAAGATCCTCAAGGGTCTTTATTTTCCTCACTGGAAAACATCAACCAAGCTACCCACCATATCAATCAAGCCGCCCAGCATATCATGAATGTAACCGCCGGGATCGAAACCGGAGAAGGAACCATTGGAAACCTGTTGACATCGACCCAGCTACTAGACGTCATTTTGAATCGACTCGAAAAAGTGGGTGACATTCTGGTCGATATTTCGGAAGCCAGTGCTAAAACGCCTGCAGCTGTAGATCAGGTGCAAAGCGGCCTTGCAGATGTGAAGGAAATTACCCACGGGGTTTCCGAAAGCGCGGCCGTATTAAAAAATATCTTTGTGGAATTGGAAAAAAACCTACCGACCATCGCCGCCATTCTAAATAATGCCGAAAAAGGCAGTCAAGATGTCCCTGAAATCACAACATCTGTAAGCCGTATCATTCAGGAAGCTCGGGATGGAATCGAAAATGTGGATAAAGTCATCCAATCCCTGCAGAATAACTTCCTCATCAAACCAAACCTACCGCCCGAGCCTGTGGGTGAAAACACGGACGCTGGTCTGCGCCGCTAGTCCTATATCAAAAGGGCCCAAGGGTTCCAGGATCCAAGGAGTCAAGGTAACTAGAGGCTGTTAGGCTGAAGGCTATTAGACTGTTAGGTTGTCAACCGCTTGTCATCCCCATGAAAGCTTGTCCCCTCGGAAGAGGGGGTGGGGATCCAGGGGTTTGCACCAAACTGACAGCTTTCGGCAACACTCGAACCCTTGGATCCTGGACCCCTTGAACCCTTTCATGCTAAAAATCACACTATCCAAGTTTGTTGATTAAGTTTGTAAGAGGAACACTTTGGGCGAATTGTTAAACCCGCGATCCAGACCAACGCAATTTCGTCTTCAACAGATCAAAATAATCATCATGACCCAGCAGTGTGATGACATGGATCGGGTGAACGCCTTTACGGATAGTGATAATGTCCTGGTCGCTTATGGCCCGGCCGACCTGACCATCAAAGGTGACATTGGCATCGGCGGATTTTTCGGCCAATTGAATTTTAATCTCGACCGAATCGGGGACTATCAAAGGACGATTTGTCAATGTAAACGGACAAATGGGTGTGAGCACCATGCTGTTGACATTGGGATGAACAATTGGACCACCGGCGGCCAGGGAATAGGCGGTCGAACCCGTGGGTGTTGACACAATTAACCCATCCGCCCGGTATTCGGTTAAAAAATGGGCATCGATATAGGTTCGAATATGTGCCAAACCAGCTGAAGCGCCCCGATTGATGACCACATCATTGAGTACGGTTTCTTCGCTAATTTTGTTATCATCGCGATTTAGCGCCACCCGCAGGCGCATGCGCGGTTTGGTCTTAAAATCACCGTTCAAGACAGCTTCTCCGACCCTCATGAGGCTGTGTTCGTCGGTTTCAGCCAGAAATCCCAGTTCACCGAACTTGACACCCAGAATCGGAACATCCTGATCACCGATCCAACGGACGGCACTTAGAAAAGTGCCGTCGCCACCCAACACAAAAACACAGTACAGGTCCGATGGTGCCACGCTGTGCATACTCGCCGGCTCTGACTCGGCCTGCCAGTCTAACGTTTGGCGAACCACCGTAGCGCCCTGGGCCTGTAGCCATTTTTTAAAGGTATCGGCCTGTTTGCGTGCTTCCACATCCGCTTTTACGATCAGTCCTATTTTATTCAAGATGCGTTAGCTCCTTTGCTGATTATCGACTCGGCAATTGGGGTGTTTGACCTGTTTGGAGCTTTTTTTCAGGCAAAACCCATATCTTGTGTTTTCTTACCGGGATAGCGCCCAAACAGCAATAATTTTTATCAAATTCTTGATCTTTGGCCGGAAACATGCTTCAGTCGGATGGTTAATACCTCTTTTAGCTTGACTCAGCGCTTCTGGGCGTTTATAAAATTTTATTTTGTTAGGGTAACACATCTTACTAACGTATAAGGAGGGAATGTAATGATGAAAAATCATGTTCGGAAAACACTTGCAATTGCTGCTGCTACCTTGTTTCTCTGCCTAACCATTACTGGCCTAGGATTGGCCGACACGATAAAACTGGGCGTAGCCGGTCCGCATAGTGGCGACCTGGCATCCTACGGCATCCCGACCATCAAGGCTGCCGAACTGGTGGTCAAAGAAGTCAATGCCAAAGGCGGCGTTTTGGGCCAAGAGGTTGAGCTTATCGTTGAAGACGACGTCTGCAAGCCCGAAGTGGCAACCAATACCGCAACCAAGTTGGTGGGTGACGGCGTTAATGTCGTGTTGGGCCATATCTGCAGCGGCGCCACCAAAGCAGCCCTCGGTATTTATAAAGATTCAAAAATTGTTGTCATGTCACCGTCGGCCACCAATCCAGGCCTGACCCAAACTGGTGACTATCCTAACTTTCACCGCACCATTGCTTCAGATGATGCCCAGGCACGCCTGGAAGTCGATTTTGCCCTGGATATTTTGAAAGTGAAAAAAATCGCCGTCCTGCATGACAAAGGCGATTACGGTAAGGGGCTGGCCGAATTTGCCAAAAGCTTTCTGGAAGAAGATTCCAGAGCCGAAGTCGTCCTGTATGAGGGTATTACACCCGGTGCCGTCAGCTATGCCGCCGTGGTTCAGAAAATCAAACGCAAAGGTGCGGATGCCGTTATTTTTGGCGGCTACCATCCCGAAGCCTCCAAGATTGTCATGGAAATGCGTAAAAGAAAAATGAAAATCTATTTCATCTCCGATGATGGCGTCATGGACGATACCTTCATCAAGGTTGCCGGTGTTTATGCCGAAGGTGTTTATGCCACCGGACCCAAAGATGTATCCTCTAATCCCATGGCCCAGGCCGCCAACGAAGCCCACGTGGCTGCCTATGGCGAAGATCCGGGTGCCTTTTTCTTGAATGCCTATGCCGCCGCTTTGGCGCTGTTGAATGCCATCGAGCAGGCCGGATCCACGGATTATGATGCTATCTCCAATGCATTGAAAACCAAAAATGTGGACACACCCCTTGGAAGCATCCGTTTTGACGAAAAAGGCGATGCCCTTGGTGTCGGCTTCTCCATGTACCGCGTTAAAAACGGTGCCTACTACGAAATTAAATAAATCCTTGTGATTATTACATGTCGGGGGGCAGGCTGAATAAGCCTGGCCCCTGACTTTTATTTTTACGACACAGGTTCAAGAATTCGATGGATTATTTCATAGAGCTATTTCTGGGAGGCCTGACGCGTGGGAGTATCTATGCCTTAATCGCCCTGGGATACACCATGGTATACGGCATCATTAAGCTGATTAATTTTGCCCATGGTGAAATATACATGATCGGTGCCTTTACCGCCCTGATCGTTGCCGGCATACTATCTATGCTAGGCTGGAATCAGGTGGCTATTCTGGTCATTGCCTGCATCGTTGCAGTCGTTTACTCTGCCGCATATGGGTACACCATCGAAAAAATTGCCTACAAGCCCTTGCGGCAAGCGCCGCGTCTATCGGCCCTTATTAGTGCTATCGGCATGTCCATGTTTCTGCAGTACTACGTTTTGCTGGCCCAGACATCCAACTTTCTGCCTTTTCCCAATTTGATTCCGGATTTCAAATTTTTAGAGCCAGTGGAACATATCGTGCGATCATCCGAAATCGTTATCTATGTTGTTACCGCCATCGTTATGGTGCTTTTGACGTTGATGATCAAATTCACCAAAATCGGTAAGGCCATGCGGGCTACCTCCCAGGACCGGGACATGGCCATGCTGGTGGGTGTGGATGTCAACAAGGTCATTTCGGTTACGTTTTTGGTGGGATCTGCCACAGCGGCCATCGGCGGGGTTTTAATTGCCAACCATACCGGCCAGATCAATTATTACATCGGATTTATCGCCGGAATCAAAGCCTTTGTGGCCGCGGTCTTGGGCGGCATCGGCAGCATGCCGGGCGCTGTTTTGGGCAGCCTGGTTTTGGGTATGTCGGAAAGTTTTTTCACCGGATATATATCCAGTGACTACGAGGATGTGTTTGCATTTTTATTTCTGGTATTTACCCTGATATTCCGGCCTTCGGGTATTTTGGGAAGAGACGATACCGAGAAAGTTTAATATAACGCTGTTTTAGGTTTTCAGTATTAAGTTTTAGGCGGTGCTCATAGCTAACCGCCGACTTAAAACCTAAAACCTAAAACCTAAAACCGATATTTAATTATGTTTAGTATCAATGAAATAAAAAAATCGTTCCTGGTGGCTTTGTGGTTCATGTTTTTGACCTTTCCCATCATGGTGATCCGGGTCAATACCATTTATAAAACCATCGAATGGCGCTGGGAACGCATGTTGATGGTAGGCATCGGCGCCTTTTTCCTTTCTTTCCTGTGGCGCTATTTGCACCAAAGACAAGAAGCCGGTCAGAAAAAGGCTGAGCCCGGAGAAACCGAAACCCTGACACTGACCCAACGTCTCGTTACGGACAAGCGTTTTAGTGTTCCGGGTATTGTGGCCGTATCCATTTTTGTCCTCATATTTCCGTTTGTTTTTTCCATGTACCAGACCAATATCATGACTACGGCCTTAATCTATGTGGTTGTGGGCTTGGGGCTAAATATCGTGGTTGGACTGGCTGGGCTGCTGGATTTGGGATATGTAGCCTTTTACCTGGTGGGCGCCTACACATATGCCTTGCTGAATGTGCATTTTGGCCTGGGATTTTGGACCCTCCTGCCCATCAGCGCCCTCTTCGCATTTCTTTTCGGTATCATCCTGGGTTTTCCGGTGCTGCGTCTACGCGGTGATTATTTGGCCATCGTCACCTTGGGGTTTGGCGAGATCATCCGTCTGGTGATGGAAAATTGGAACGCATTTTCCTTTGGCCCCAGCGGCATTGCCAACATCCCCCGGCCGGGTTTCTTCGGCATGGAGCTGTCGCTGCACCAAAATATTATTTGGGTCTATTTCGTAATGGTGGCCATGGCTGTTTTTACCATATTCGTGGTTCGACGGCTGGAGGATTCGCGCCTGGGTCGGGCCTGGGTAGCCCTGCGTGAAGACGAGGTGGCTTGTCAGGCCATGGGCATCGACAAGAGAAGAACAAAGCTCAGCGCTTTTGGACTGGGCGCCATGTGGGCTGGCATGGGCGGTGCCGTCTTTGCAGCCAAAACCACCTTTATCAACCCCGCCAGCTTCACTATTTGGGAATCCATCATTATTCTGTGCGTGGTCGTGCTGGGCGGTATGGGCTCTATTCTGGGTGTCATTTGCGGTGCCATGGTTCTGATCCTACTGCCGGAATATTTACGGGCATTTTCCGAATATCGCATGTTATTATTTGGTGCCATTCTGGTGATTATGATGGTATTCCGCCCGGGTGGCATGATCACCGCGGTCCGCAAAACACACCAGTTCAAAGGATTAAAAGACCAGCAATCAACGAATTAAGTATATGAAACCGATTCTCGAAGTAACAAACCTGACCAAAGATTTTGGCGGTCTGCGCGCCCTGGACGATATCAGTCTAACTGTGGAGCAGCGCGAAATCGTGGCCCTCATCGGGCCTAACGGCGCCGGAAAAACCACCTTTTTTAACTGTATTACCGGTATTTATCCTGCCACCCAAGGTGATATGAATGTCTATCCCGCCGCTGGCCAAAAGAAGCGGCTCAATGGGCTCAAGCCCAACCTCGTGACCGAGGCCGGTCTGGCGCGCACCTTTCAGAACATACGTCTATTTCAGAATATGACCGTCCTGGAAAACGTGATGATCGGGCGCCACTGCCGCATGCGCGCCGGTATTCCCGGGGCTGTCTTTCGAAACCCGGCCACTGTCCGTGAAGAAAAAAAGGTCGTGGAAGACAGTTATGCTATGTTGCAAAAAATCGGCTTAGAACAATTTGTGAATGAATATGCCAAGAATTTACCCTACGGTGCCCAGCGCAGGCTCGAAATTGCCCGTGCCATGGCCACGGAGCCAATCGTCCTGTTGTTGGACGAACCCGCCGCCGGCATGAATGCCCGCGAAACCAAGGAACTCGACGAACTGATCGTGCGCATACGCGATCGGGAGAAGATATCCATATTGCTGATCGAGCATGATATGAAACTGGTGATGAGCCTGTCCGATCGGATATATGTGGTGGATTACGGCAAAAAGATCGCTGAAGGCACACCCGAAGAAATTAAAAACAACCCGGCGGTTATTAAAGCGTATCTGGGAGAAGATTTGGATGCTTGAGGTTAAGAACATCAAAACCTATTATGGCAACATCCAGGCCATCAAGGGAATCAGCCTGGAAATATCCGAAGGTGAAATCATCACCCTCATCGGTGCCAACGGTGCCGGTAAAACCACCACCCTGATGTCCATTTCCGGCATTGTTCCCCCCAAAGACGGCGAGATTCTTTTCATGGGCAAACCACTTCAAGATCTGACGCCCAATCAGATCGTTGCCCAGGGCATCAGTCAGGTACCTGAAGGCCGCCGAATTTTCCCATTTCTGACAGTTGCCGAAAATCTGGACATGGGCGCCTTTTTGCGTAACGATGCCAGCGAAGTTCAAAAGGATCTGGAGTATGTATATGAGCTGTTTCCCATCCTGGCGGACCGGCGTCATCAGACGGGTGGCACCCTCAGTGGTGGCGAACAACAGATGCTGGCCGTTGGAAGGGCCTTGATGGCCCGGCCGAGGCTACTGCTCCTGGACGAACCCTCTTTGGGCTTGGCACCCCTGATTGTAAAACAAATATTTGAAATTATAAGAAAAGTTAACATCGAAAACAAAACGACCATTTTTCTGGTGGAACAAAATGCCAACCTGGCCCTACAGGTCGCCCACCGCGGCTATGTAATGGAAAATGGGCGTATTATTCTGTCTGATTCCAGCCAAAATCTGCTCGCCAATGAGGATGTGAAGAAGGCCTACCTAGGAATATGATTATCCAGATCTGATTACACGATTTGTAGTAACTCTAACCAGTATTTGCTTGTATGAATGTGTAGCCTCTTCAATTCTTAAATCCGAATATCGAAATTCGAAATAAATCCAAATACCGAATGTTCGAATGATCTAATTCGGTTATTCAGGCTTGGTGCCCAATGCCAAATTTTAATAATTGAATTTATGTCATTACCTATTGTTTAGGATTTCGATCTTCGTGCTTCGGATTTAATGAGTTTCTTGAATTGACCAAAAATTACTGACCCGAAATGCTAAAGTTAGTGTTTCATTTTATAATTCCCGGCCATTCTGACATGGGCGTTGTTGACTTCACCAAATGCATCCCGGCTGCTTCAAAGCGTTCGTAAGCCTCATCGGCCGCATCGGTATAATCAATCACCCCGGGAATCACTACCGGTGATGCACAATCGGTGAGTAAATATATTTTTTCGGTCAGGGATGCATCACGTTGTTCTATTTCCTTCAGTAAATCCGCTACTGTCCAGGCAACACAATGGCTTTTTGCCTGGCCGGCAATGATGACGGCATTATAAGATAAAAGCTTTTGGATTAGGTCTTGATTTTTCCCGACAATTTTCTCGCCATCCACGCCTTGCATAATTTCCGGCTTCAAAACCGAGTAATTTTCCGTCCAGGGGTGATTCCCTTTGATTTGAAACTCCGGTTGGCTGCTGCGGCAGATTGTATGAAAAAAGATGGCCTCTTCCACCGCCGCAACTAGCGCATGGCCAATACCTCCCAGCATCGCGTGATAAGGCCAGATGGTTAGATCATATTTTCCGCTGGCTTGCAGTTGCCTGCCGTAATGTTTTAAATAGGTCTCGGCATCGTCCTCGCCCACCTCGAGTAGTCCGGCCATCTTCGGATTAAAGCGCCAGATACCTTGCTCAAGATCCGCGGCTGTTATCAACGTGTAAGGTTCGGGATGGTTGCCTTTTCGGTCAACCAGGAAAAGGCTATGAAATATCTGGACAGCCTGATGTGTATCCATGGTGGGGCATATCTGGGTTACAGATGACAAATTCTTGTACATAAATTGGGCCAGCCGCTGGTTATCATCGACCGCCCCATTGCCGTTACGACCGCCCACATAGAGTTCAAACTCTGGTGTACAGAAAGTATTTTGTACATCAACAAGCACCAGGCAGATCGTGAAATCGTCCTGAGAACTGGACCTAATCTGATGAGTTGCACGCCATTTTTGGGCATCTACCGCCCGCTCTTGATACGGCACCCGCCAGACATCTGCCACGCGCTCTTCACGATAAAATTCTGGTATTGGTAATTCACGCAAGCTCATAGCTCCTCCTGTACTTGCTTTAGCTTTTCACTCAGATGAACTGGAAATCGATGGGTTTCGTTGATTATTTTGAATCGATCTCCCAAGGCATTGAAATTTGATTTAAAGTTTTTCTTAATCTCATCCAAGGTGGGTTGGTCGTTCACAATTTTGCCTCTGTGCATGACCTGGGATAAAAGCGGCTGGGTATCTTTAATTTTCTCAGCGCGTAAACCAATAATGTCATTACTCATTTTTCCCTGTTCATCCAGTTTCCGAAAGACCTGTTTCTCTCCGGCCAAGGTTTGTTTGCCTGGGCTTAACTTGCGAATATTGCGGTTATTGAATCTTACCAGCTTATATACAATATCCAGACTGGGTGCATCTGCAGCTGTACCCACCGCCGTCCCTACACCAAAAGCATCGATACATGCACCTGAGGAGAGCAGTTTTTCTATTTTAAATTCGTCCAAGCCACCGCTGGCAAAAATAAGAACATCCGCAAGACCGGCCGCATCTAAAATTTGGCGTACCTTGTTGCTTAAATGAACCAAGTCGCCACTATCAAGACGCACTCCCTTGAGTGCATGCCCCTGCTGCTTCATCTCCTGACCCACTTTTGCCGCTTTCCGGGCACCGGCAATTGTGTCGTAGGTATCGATCAGCAATACGGAATTATCCGGGAAAACTTTTGAATAGGCCCGGAAGGAGTCGATCTCCTTTTCAAAAGTGGTCACATATGAATGTGCCATGGTTCCGGAAACGGGAATGTTGAATAGACTGCCGGCCTGCACATTGCTGGTGCCGGCAAACCCTGTGATGTAGGTACTGCGGGCGACACGCAGACCCGCGTCTTGACCCTGGGTTCGGCGCAATGAAAAGTCTACTAACGGACGTCCTTTTGCCACGTGTACGCAACGCGCCCCCTTGGTGGCAAATAAACTATGGGATCCGAGGATGTTGAGTAGCAATGTTTCCACAAGCTGGGCTTCGATTATGGGCGCGGTGACCTCCATCATCGGTTCATTCGCAAAAAAGACTGTCCCTTCGCGCATGGCCATAACATTGCCCCTAAAATGTAACGTACTTAAAAAACTTATAAACTCATCTGGAAATTGGTTTGTTTGCCTCAGATAGTCACACTCTACATCCGTAAAGCTAAAAGTTGAAAGTTCATCCAAAACCGTTTCAAGACCGGCAGCCACATAGAAATTGCGTTTTGTGGACGGACGCACAAAAATCGAGAAAGTCGCCTCCTCACGTAGACGCGCCTTAAAGTAGACTGCTGCCATGGTTAACTCATACAGGTCTGTACACAACGGCCCAATTCGATGTGATTTCCGCATATTTACTGCTCGCTTTCCAATATTCTTTTGGCTGTAAGGATAATAATTCTATATTTAGATTTCAAGCAAGGAAATATCACTAGAAGTTTATAGAAATGCCATATCAAATCTATGTAGCCCATGAACTAGGCTTCTATCGGGACCACGGCATTGAAATTGAGATGCTTGATGGCGGACCCGATACCAATCCCATGTCGGAGCTGGTAAAAGGACAACTCGAATTTGGAACCACCTGGCTGGCACCTTCCATGATAATGGCCAGCCAGGGAGCAGATCTTGTTTTGTTGTCTCAAATAATTCAACGCAACGGACTGTTACTGGTGACCCTCAAAGAAAAGGGCTATCAATCTGTCGAAGATCTTAGAGGCAAGCGTGTGGGCGTCTGGGGAGGAGAATTCAACTATCCGGTCCAGGCTCTGGACCGTGAACTTGGCCTGGGCCTGATCCTGGTCCAACAGGGATTCGAAATGTCCGAACTGCTGAACGGTGAGGTCGATGCGGCCCTATGTATGAGCTTCAATGAAATGTTTACTTTCTAAAAAAGACCAAACGAACCAATAATGCGCATAAGGCCAAAATCCCCATTAAGGCTGAAAATGCGATCCAAGTTACCTTGGTCCCACCTTTGAGCAAATGATATGGGTTCCAGGAAGCAGCCATCACATTGCGCCCCAATTGCTTTCTGTATTTTCCGGGAATATTCGCTATGCCATCGCCATCTGTGTCTGCAAAGCTTCGAATATAGGCCATGACACCATGCCATTCCTTGAGCTCCTGTATGCCAGCTTTCTTATCACTAGCATCTACGCGCACAGATTTTAGATCATCAATCTGATTTCCTTGGCGATCTTTGGGTACGATATCAAGAATATGCCAGGTAAAATCGCCCACTACTTTCAGAAAAGTGGCATTGTAAATATCAGCCGCCACCCTTATCAGGCTATTGTTTCCCGACGAATAATCCAGCGGCCTATAGCCCTCTTCCTCGTTTCCGATTTCAATATGCGTCACCCGGTCAAAAATCATACGGTTAGGATTGGTGACTATTTTTGCACCGGAAAATTGTAAAAAATAGTCGCTGCCTTTGAGCGGATAAATGCTGGTCAGGATTTCGAAAGCTTTTTTCAATTCAGCCGGGGAGATATAAAAAGAAACCAAGGCATAACCCATGGTATCGGGTTCATCAAAACCAATTCCCAAGGGAATGGCTCTAAAGACATCGCTGGCCGAAACAGCGCCAGTCTCGTCACCGGTAATGGGGTCTCGAATCACACCATTTGATATAAAGGCCACCTGGACAGGATGATCATTATAACGAGTATCTGATTCGGTTCGATTGATATACCAGCGGATCGAATCCGCAATCAGATTGCCCAGATTTGATTCCTGAGTCTGGATACCCAGTTTAAAATCGGTTTGGGCCACAACCTGGTCAAACCCCAGGTTGAGATCTGCAAGAACCTGCCGTTGGATGTCGTCTTTGGCATCCTGGATCTGAGCGATTATCTGAGGGTCCCCGGGGATATTATCATCGATGCGCATGGTATGATATTGATTAAGCTTGGCAATCCCATCATCCAGCTTCACATCCAGCACGCCCACCTGTTTGCTGTAGTCCCAGGCCTGGACAATCAGCGTATTGTTGACATCCAGCACCCGGTCGAGCCTGGTATGGGTATGACCGCTGACGATGATATCGATTCCCGCAACTTCCTTGGCCAAAATCTGATCTTCGGAGTGCTCGGGATCGTCCGCTAGCCCGCTATGGGACAGGCAGATCACCAGATCTACCTTTTCAGTGTTACGCAGTCGATCCACCATGGCCGTGGCGGTTTCGATGGGATCCTTGAATTCAACCGGCGATGCAAACGGCGCCACTTCGGCGGCATCCTTGCCCACCAGGCCGAAAATGCCCATACGCAGACCATCCTGTTCCAAGATGGTGTAAGCTCTGATGAGGCCGCGATCAAATGCAGTTTTCAGGCTATCGTCATCGCTATCATCCGGATCAAACACCATATTGGCACACAATATTGTCGGGATCTGTCCTTGCTTTTCGGCCGCTGCTAAGATACGCGCCAATCCATCTGGCTTTAGATCAAATTCATGATTCCCTAAAGCAACAGCATCATAGCCCATCTGTTTGAGCAGTCGCAGTTCAAAGGCCTCCTCCCGGGCCAACATATGAAACAAGGATCCCATCAGAAAATCACCGGCATCCAAAACCAGGACCGGATTGTCCCGGCTTTGTTTGACGGATTTGATAACCGTGGCAATACGGGCCCACCCGCCAACCGTCTGGTCGTCACCGGTTTGCTCCGGCGTATAATCCAGATTGGAGGGCCCGGCTAAAAGATGCGAATGCATGTCGTTTGTGTGTACGATGGTTAACGCTGCTGGCTTGGCATGGGCAATGGGTGTCAGTAATAGTAGGATAAAAATAATCCATGGAATAGTGATTGTTCGATTCATCTGTTGTCCTTTCCGTTGCGCAAAAAAGCTAAAATCTTATAATCAGATTGAGTTGTTTTTGAAATCCAGTCCGGCTGATGTGATTAATCTCTGCCGAAGAGGTCCCGTGTATAGACATTGTTTTCAACGTCATCCAACACAGAATCATAACGGTTGGCTACAATGATGTCGGACCGGCGTTTGAACTCAGCGAAGTCGCCCACGACCTTGCTGCCGAAAAAATCGCTTCCGTCTGCCAGCGTCGGTTCATAGATGATGATCTGGGCGCCTTTGGCCTTGATGCGCTTCATGACCCCCTGAATGCTGCTCGCCCGGAAGTTGTCCGAGCCGCTCTTCATGATCAGGCGATACACGCCAACAGTACATGACTTGCCTGGAACGCCGTTATGGCCGATATCCCCCGCGCCGAAGTAGCCTGCTTTGGCCAGGACCCTGTCAGCGATGAAGTCCTTGCGAGTGTTGTTGGATTTGACGATGGCCTCAATGAGGTTGCTCGGCACATCCTTGTAGTTGGCCAAGAGCTGTTTGGTATCCTTGGGCAGGCAGTAGCCGCCGTAGCCGAAGGAGGGATTGTTGTAGTGTCCAGCGATACGCGGATCAAGACAGACGCCTTCTATAACCTGCTGGGTGTTCAGACCCTTGCTTTCAGCATAGGTATCCAACTCGTTGAAATAACTCACGCGCAGTGCCAGGTAGGTGTTGGCGAACAGCTTGATGGCTTCGGCTTCCGTCGGCGCCGTGTGCAGGATGGCGGCATCCTTTTTAACGGCGCCCTTGGCCAGTAGTTGGGCAAACATTTTTGCTGGCTCTACCATGTCATCGTAAGCACCGACGATGATGCGACTGGGATAGAGATTATCGTAGAGTGCCTTTCCCTCGCGTAAGAATTCCGGACTGAAGATGAAATTCCGGCAGCCGTATTTTTCGATGAGTGAATCCGTGTATCCCACGGGTACCGTGGATTTGATGACCAGCGGTACGCCGGGGTTGACCCGCAAAGCGATGTCTATAACGTCTTCCACCGCGCTGGTATCGAAATAGGCGGTATTGGGATCATAGTTCGTTGGAGTGGCAATAACGACACATTCCGCATTGGCATAGGTTAATTCCTTGTCCAGTGTGGCGGTGAGGTTCAAGTCCTTGGTCGCCAGGTATTCCGAAATTTCCTTGTCGACAATGGGCGACTTGCCGTTATTGATGAGGTCGACCTTTGCAGCGGTGGTGCTGATAGCATGGACTTCGTTATCCTGGGCCAAGAGGGTGGCAATGGACAAACCGACGTATCCGATTCCGGCTACCGCAATCTTCATATCTTGCTCCTTGTAAGATTTAGTTAATATTGTGCCTGGTGAAATAGTTTTGATAGGGTACAGATTTTTCGGGTTTCCATATTAATCTGAAAATTTGCCTCACCGATATCGGCAGGGAATTATAACCCGGTTGGGATCAAACATTCCCTTTCAAGCCAATCTCTTCAGCCACATTGCGCATGCCCATGATAGTTTCGCTGATCAGTTCGCCAATCTCTATTTCGAGCATTTCCGCCCCCTTGGCGATTATCTCTCGATCGACGCCGGCGGCAAAATGTTTACTCTTCCATTTCTTTTTGACCGACTTGGCTTTCATGTCCAGTACGCTTTTGGAGGGACGCACCAGGGCTGTGGCTGTAACCAAACCAGTTAGCTCGTCCGTGGCATACAGCACTTTTTCCAGAAGCGATTCGGGTTTTACGTCGGTGCAAATCCCCCAACCATGGCTGAGTACGGCCCGCACATACTCTTCAGGAAACTGATTCTCTTCCAGAATTTTGCGTGCCATTTGGCAGTGGGTTTCCGGATACATTTCATAATCGATATCATGAACCAGGCCGATGATGCCCCATTTATCCAGATCTTCGCCATGTTTCTGCGCAAAGTGACGCATAACGCCTTCTACCGATAAGGCATGGATTATGAGGCTTGCGGACTTGTTGTATTTCTTCAGCAGGGCAAAGGCTTCTTCGCGAGTCGGTGTTGCCATGATGTTATCTCCTTGGTTAATAGCGGTTGCCATAGATGTGTCCCGCATGGGATTCGTTAAGATTAGTAAAGTCTTATTACTTAACAATCCAGGTTTTACGAGATTATGACAATCGCTATGGTGTAGATTTCATCAACTCTGTATTCAGAAAGTATATGCCATATGGAAAGGTATTCAGACAATCACTTTATTAATTTGAATTCATCACGCACCGCAAGACTTGTCAACGAGGAGTTCGGCTGTGGCTCACTGGGTAGCCTCCAGTCGAGTCCCAGGAGAGAATTCAAATTAACGGAGAAGAAGCAGGCAGTATGGTTGTACAATACAAAACGTTTCTATTTTTATTCAGGCTTGGAGACAATAGAACGTATTCATCGGATGACTGCAAATAGGTTCGCTCCAGTGGAGGTAATACTTTATAAAGGTGACAACTTTTTATAAGGTCTCAATCGAGGTCAAAATCGGTAGGACTGACAGCAGCATTCAGCTTTGCTTACTCTGCGATCCTGTGCCCTCGGGATCGCTTTCAATATTGAATCCGAGCATCTGTTTTAACGTTACCGAGTTAAAGATACTGTGATCTTCGGTATACCCGGCCTTTCTCAACAAGGCCTCTCGGCTCGATTTCAAAATCGCGTATTCTTTCATATCCACATGTTGACTGAAAAAGTCGAATTAACTTCAGATCGAAAGCGTCTGCCAACACTTCAAACGTCTATACAGCTATCAATTAGAAAATATGCAAAAACCGTGCAAGGCCAACATGTTGTGGTCGTTGTTTTTATCTATAAGAATATATTGATCTTTTTGATCACCTCTTTAAAATTCTCTAACTTTAATTACGCAGTTATTGTGAAAAAAATGTCACAGCTCAGATCACACCTTGATCACCGAATCTTCACTACCGAAATCATTGCGGATATAGCCGTCTGCCTCCCAGTCGTTTTCCCAACGTTGGTTTCCTAGAAAGTATTTAAAGCGGTACTCGTTGTTTGCAGGCAAGGTAACCGTAACTGAAAAACTGCCATCTTTAAGATGTCGCATCATGGTGGCTGTTTTGTTCCAGTCATTAAATTCGCCACACAAAGCCGCCTTCTTGGCTTCGATATTAGACGGCACTTTAAAGGTGACCCGGCAAAACTTTCCGGTTTTGGTGTAGTTTTTTTTAAGCATGGTACCTCCTTTCAATCGATAGGTGTTGATGAAAAGAAGCGAGTGGCAAAACCAAAACTTGCATTCTTGAATCGGGAAACGATTTCCTTAACCTAACCGCCTGCTATCATCGGAATCAAACGGACTTCAGCATGGTCCGGAATCTCATATTGCTTAAAGTCAGGACGGGACACGTAGCGGCCGTTCACCTTGATAACTGCATACTGATCCGCATCCGGAATCGTCTCCAGCAGATCCGCAACGGTCATGCCTTTGTGCCAGGGCATCTGGTCCTCGTCCAATCTGATCACGCGGTGACTCCGTTTTGCGCTAAAAGTTCCAGTACGTCCGGGAAATCGATACCCAAACGTTTGACGGTTTCCACCTTGGGGATGCCATTGTTGGTCCAGCCACGTCTGGCATACACAGCGTCCTTGAGGGTTTCGTACTTCTCCTCCCGCAACTTCCGCATGGTTGCAATTTTTTCCGCGGTAGATTTATCCTCAGGGTCCACACCGTGCTCATCCTTCAGTTGGCCATCATAGCGTTCCTGACGGGATTCATATTCTTCCGCAGTTACCGGTCCCATAGCCCGGTAGGGAATGATATCTTGCTCACGTTGGCCAAATCCCATTTTTAGATTGAAAAGGCGCTGGAAATTATAAACCTTTTCGCTGATGGCAATTAGGTCGTCGGGCTCAGCTTTACGTCCGGTCACGGCACTAAAATACTGGGCATACCAGTTAACATGCTTCAAGACCTTGGCTGGTTCCTCGGAATCTTTATTGTCTTCGGGCACAATATCATTCCAGGGCAACTTACATAGACCGCAAAGACTAAACCAGGTGCGAAACATGGGAAACCAATGTAATGCCTCGGCCTTTTGTTCAAAGCTAGGCATATAATTGTGCACCATATCTAGAAAAATAAGCCAGGCTTCATCGTGCTGGGGCCCCTTGAGCGCCATACCATAACCACCCTGCTGGGCCAGAGACTCCTTGGTCATGTACTCGGAAAACTCCAGGCCCTTGGATTCCATGCCGATATCATTTAAAAACGCTGCATCTGCATCATATGCGGAAACAAATTCGGCTTTCATTTTGCGAACACCCATGCCCACAACCATGCCAAAACCCTCACCCCGGCCCATTTGGTGAACGAGTTCTAAAGCCGCATCCCGGTTTCCAAACTTAAGATCCATACCCCCCGTATGAGTCTCATCAATCACGCCATTTTCAAAACATTCCATTACAAAGCTGATACTGGTTCCCACAGAGATCGTATCCATGCCATAGGCATCGCAGTAAAAATTGAGCTCGGCAATAGTATAGGGGTCAAAAATGCCCAGGTTGGATCCACAACCGGCAATGGTTTCATACTCGGGTCCATCCACAAAAACGTGTTGGCCCTTGTAGGGACCGGTCAAAGGAATAAAATTCTTGATGCCATGCGAACAGGCCACGGTACAGCCCATCCAGCATCCGTCAAAACCTGGATCAAAAATATCCTTGTAGACATCTTTACCGATCAGACCGGCCATTTTATGTTGCCCAAACTTAAAATTGTGCGTGGGTAACAGATCAAAATCATTCATAATCGGAACCAGGTGCGTGGTACCGATTTTGGCCATTTCGTTCTGTTTGGGATCCAGGGTGACAATTTCTTTGGAATAACTTTTAGCAACCGTTTTCAAGGTATCTTTGTCAGCCGGTTTATTGCCGTCCATGGTAACATTTTCCCATCTGGCTACGATTGCCTTTACGTTCTTATGGGCGAATACCGTCCCCAAACCACCTCGGCCGGCTTGTTTATAGCGGGCGCGTTTGCGTTTGGGATCGTACCAAGTAAAGTTGAGACAACCCATCAAGGTGTGTTTGGCACCGGACCCCGTTGATACAACCGAGATGCCCCTGGGCTTATCCCCACCAAAATGACTGGTCAGCAGGGACGAAATCTCGTATGAATCCTCGGGCAAGTCTGCGACTTCAAACATCGTTATCTTCTCATCGATACCATCAATATAGATCACTACCTCCTTGGCTGCATTACCCTGGATCTCCATGGCATCAAACCCGGAAAATTTCAGGTAGGGACCAAAATAGCCGCCCACATTGGAGTCGACGACTGTCCCCGTCAAGGGCGACAGGGCTGTCACGATACTTTTTCCCGATCCAGGATAGGAAGGTGTGCCGCCCATGGGGCCGGATGCAATGCAGATTGTGTTTTCAGGATCTTGCCAGCTTGTGTTGGCGCTGACTGCCTGCCACAGCAGCCACAGGTCAAAACCCTTACCGCCCACAAAGGTGCCTTTCATGTCCTCTGAGACTGGCTTAATGGCCAAAGCTGCATCAGACACATTCACATAAAGAGTTTGATTGGTATAGCCGCGATCGATCTCTGGTCGCTTGTATTCTAGCGTTTTAATTTCATTCAAATTCAGCGCTTTCATATAGTCCTTCCCCTTCTCGCTTTTTTCAGAATATTATCGGTTTCGTGCAAGTGGCCCTGAGATTGCGTTGGAGCCTATTTTTTTAAACAGTTATAGTTTTTTATGACTTGCTATTAAACACACCCTTTAAACCTGCCACAGTATCCAATGTCAAGCTCAGCAATGCCGGAATCAAGAAAATTGTAAAAACCGTTGATATCAAGATTCCCCCGATGACCACACTGCCCAACCCGCGATAAAATTCCGATCCAGCACCGGGAGAGAGCACCAGGGGCGTCATGGCGCACACGGTGGTGATGCTACTCATATAGATGGGTCGGATGCGCGACCGAACTGACTCGGTGATGGCCTCGCGTGCTGCCATGCCGGCATTGCGCATGTTGTTGAGCGTCTGGTGCACGATCAGAATCGCGTTATTAACCACAATGCCCACCAGAATTACAAAACCCAGCATGGTGATGATATCGAGCGGTTGATGGACCACGAATTGATTGAGCAAGAATAGGCCCACAAAACCACCGGCAGCGGCCAAGGGAACGCTGAACATAATAATCAATGGATACAAAAAGTTTTCAAACAAAGCCGCCATCAGCAGATAACTGATAACCACCGCCAGCAAAAAATTCCATATCAAGGCATCACGGGTTCGGGTAAGATTATCGGCTGTTCCGGCCAAGTGGATGCGATAGCCACCATCCAGAGCACCTTTGGCTTTCAAAGGATTGATAATCTCATCTTCGACCCGCTGCGTGGCTGTTTCCAGCGCGATCGCCACCGGCGGAATTATCTGGATGGTGATGGCCCGTTCCCCATGCAGGTGATTGATCTGGCTGGGTCCTTCGGTCAAACGAATGTCAGCCACCGAAGACAGCACAACCCGTTCACCGGTGGGTGATATCAGGGGCAAATCCAATAGATCCTGGGTTTTGGAGATACGTCCGGTTTCAGTTCTGACGGTTAGATCGATCTCTTCGCCTAAGAATCGGAATCCGCTGGCACGGGTGCCATCCACAAGCACATTGACCGTAGCTCCCAGGTCGGCCGTGGTCAATCCCAAGCGGGTAAGCCGGTCCCGATCCGGAATCACCTGCATTTCAGGGCTACCCAGATCGAGGCTGGGTATGGGACGAATCTGCGAACCCGGCAACACCTGCATGGCGGTTCCAAAAATCTGTTTGCCCAAAGCGATCAACTGAACCAAATCGGGTCCGGTAATTTCCACCTCAATCGAGCGGCTTTTCCCGATACCCCTGGCAAACAATCCAGGTTGTTGGACGACCGCAATCATACCGGGGATTTTTCGTAGAGCCCCGTAGACATAGGGCAGTAATTCACGGGTTCGCTCCTGGATTTTGGAATTGATGCCCATAAATGCGTTCTGTCCAAATGCAACAAAAAAGAAACTGTCGATGGGTGGAAGGCCTAATCGTTCGGCTGTCTGGCTTTTCTCATCATGCTCAATTAATGGCAGGATATCTTTTTCAACCACGGTGGCAATGCGTTGCATCTCTTGTTTGTTATAGCCGGGCGGTGGGATTAAAATGCCAAACAGCATTTCGCGGTTGCCTTGGGGCAGGTACTCTGTCTTGGGGATTAGCCCATAAGCAAAACTCACCGACAGGGTAGTCAGTACCACCGCCACTAAAATCCGAACAGTCACATACCCACACATCCAATGAATAAAACGAGTGATCAAATTGGCAAAGCCCCCCGCAATTCCTTTGATACTAAAACGCGAGGCAAGCTGTGGATTCGGACTATTGACACGAACCAATATTTTAGCCGCAAGCGTGGGGATACCAGTGATGGAAACAATCAGGCTTAATAAGACCGCACTACTAATGGCAATGGCGATATCACGAAAAAGCTGGCCAGCCTCCTCGGCTACAAATACGATGGGTAAAAAGACAGCTACGGTGGTCAAAGTGCTCGCAAACACAGCGCCCCAGACTTCTACGGTGCCGTCATAGGCGGCTTGAATGCGCGACTTGCCCATTTCGCGATGTCGAAAAATATTTTCAAAAACCACAATGGAATTATCCACCACCATGCCGATGGCAAAACTGAGTCCCGCCAGACTAACCACATTGATATTGCGTCCCAGCAGAGTCATAATGAGGAAGGTGGCAATGATACTGATGGGTATGGCCAGGGATACGATAACGGTACTGGAAAGATTGCGCAGGAAAAGAATCAAAACGATCACGGCTAGCAAACCGCCCAAAAAAATATTCTGTCGAACCAGGTTGATGGCACTGTAAATATAGCGGGTTTCATCATAAACCTGACGGATCATGAGCTGGCGATCTTTTAAAATGGTTGCATTAAGATCTTTTAAAACCAACTTCAATTGATTCATGATAACCAGCACATTGGATCCCGGTTCGCGAACCATATTCATGACCAATTTGGGCGCACCTTCATGGCGAACAACCACATCCAATTCCTCATAGCCCAACTGAACGTCGGCAACATCGCCTATCTTTACGGGTATGCCGTTTACGCGTTTGATAATCACGTTTTCGACATCACGGGTGGTTCTGAATTCCCCCACGGTGCGCGTAACATACCGGCGTTTACCCTCGTCAAAACTGCCGGCACTCACATTTCTGTTCTCGATATCCAAGGCGCGCAACAGTTCGGGAATGGTAATTTTACGGGCGGCCAGGGCAGCCGTGTCGATGGTAACCGTAAGTTCCCTTTCTTGGCCGCCATATACGTTGACAGAAGCTACGTTGTCTATCCTCTCCAAATAGGGCTTGATATGATCGTTGATAAAATCATACTCCTGGCTCAAGTTGCCCTGGTAACCCGCGCTCGCCTGTACCACCATCCAGGCGATGGCCTGTTCTCGGCGACCGCCGGACTTGATCAGGGGCTTGTCCGCTCCGGCGGGATAGCGCTTAACCTGATCCAGCTTTTTGGAAACCCGTAACAAAGCATCGTCTGAATCGGTGCCAATCTGAAACATGAGATGGATGTAGGCATAACCATCCCGGCTTTCACTCTCCATGCTGTCCAAACCTTCGAGGTTTTTCAACTCCTCTTCCTGGACGTCAATGATTTCGCGCTCCACCTCTTGCGGACTGGCCCCGGCCCACCGGGTTTCGATGGAAACCTCTGGTAAATCCACATTGGGTGTCAACTGGATCGGAATCCGATAAAGGGAAATGATGCCAAACAAAACTAGCAGAATGGCACCCACCATAACGGTAACCGGTCTCTTTATACTGGTATCCACCAATTTCATCAGTCAATCACCTTGATACGCTGACCGGGTCGGAGGCGTTCATTGCCACGGATTACGACCTGTTGGCCCGGTTTCAGATCACCTTTTACAGCGGCATCATTGTCATGATACCCGACCACCTCTATCGTTACAGGAGCGGCCTTATCCCCTGCAACCACGTAAACCAGGCGTTGGTTACCGCTAGTTACGATGGCGTCTTTGGGCAGCAGGGTTAGCGCCCGTTTTGCTCCCACGCTAAACGAGACGGTTGCGGCCATACCACTCCTGATCCGCTTATCCGTATTGGGAACGCGAATATGAATGGGAAAGGTGCGCGCATTTGGATCGCCCATGGGAGGCATCGCGTAAACCTTAGCGGATATGGGTTTTATATCCAAACTGTCGATGGCTACGCGCGCAATACTACCGGCATGGATGTTAACGGCGTAGGATTCGGGTACATCCACCTTGATGATGATCCGGCTCACATCCACCAGCGTAACCACCGGTCCACCGATATGAACCCACTGCCCAACCTGGGTATGTTCTGCGGCAACATATCCATTAAAAGGGGCCAGGACCTTTTTCTGGGATATTTCGTACTCCAGCTGATCAATATCGGCCTTATTCATTAGCAATTCGTTTTTGAGAACACTGTGATTTTGAAAAGCTTCATCATATTGTTTTTCCGAAATACTGTTCGTGCGCCTTAGGTTGTCCACCCGCTGCAGCTCTTTTTCAGCCAGTATGAGCCTGGATTGGATCGCGCCATGGGCGGCCAGGGTCCTTTTTAGTCGTAAACGCAGACCTTTAGACCCAAGCACGGCCAAGGGCGTCCCCCGCGCTACAAAATCGCCCGCCTTTACCAAAAAGGTTTCCACCAGACCGGGTACCTCCGAAGCCACCACACTTTCGCGCAGCGGCTCAGTGGTACCGATAATGGCAATTTGATCCTGGACCATTTTATTTTGCACCACGGATACCTGGACCGGGACAGCCTGTGGTGATTTTTTACGTTCTTGCCCCCAGGCTAAGGTCGTAAATTGACCACTGAAAACCATCGCCATGATAAAAAAAATCCAGATTCGAATAAGTCCGCTGTTCGTCCTATGCATACTGTGGTCTCCAAATAGAATCGCGAACACCAATCCATTAAGCTATTGCTTCAAGCCTGTCTGGCGTGATCACTGTATTTTCCATCTGATTAAAACAATAAAACCGATTAGCACATATGCCAAACCCAGCGCCACGATGACAAATTTGGGCCCAGCACACCAGAAAGCCACAAGCGGCCATAAATCGGTCTGGGCTCCCAGCAACACCCGCGCCAGACCGTAATTTTCAACCGCATCCAGCAAAGCGGCCCCCAACTGTCCCCAGGCCAGGGCATGGCCGATGGTCATCCCAATGGGTGCACGCTGGAACCGGGATTTAGCTGTCAGTACACAGCCCAATCCAATGGCCCCAGCATAGACAAATAGGAATAGATAGTCCAGGCCCAAGCTCAATCCAGCCGCAATCCTCGCCTGTGAATCCCAGGAGGCCAACATCGCCGTGGCATTTGACAGACTGCCGGCAAACTCGAACGACACAATGCCCCGCGGGGCGGCATCGGTTTTCAGATAACCGTCCAGTACCTGAAGTCCTGCCATGGCGATACCCGTGGTAATCAGTAGGACCACGAAAGCCATTTTATGTCGCTGGCTGGGAAGCCATTTGAAGGGATGGGCGGGCATATTGTCATCCTCCTTTTTCAGGATGATAATAAATGCAAATTAGAATTTATACTGTTTATAATCGGCTGAATCGATAAGGGTACGGATCAACATGCGGCCGGGTATTCTCCATAATTTCCGCAACCAGCTTTCCGCTGGCCGGGGCAACGCTGATACCGATCATATTATGACCGGCATTAATCATAACATTTTGGAGCCGTGGAGACCAATCCATAAACGGCAGTCCGTCCACGGTCATGGGTCGGAAGCCACACCAAGGATCCAGCATGCTAGTCGGTTTTGGACTGGTGGTGTAATGTTGCAAACCAGTTACCAATGCCGCTAAACGCCGACTGCTTAGACTGCTATCCAAACCGTTGAACTCCATGGTGCCACCCAGACGGCAGGCATCAGACCACGGTGTTGAAACCACCCGCATTTCTTCAAAAAAGCAGGGTATTTTCGGGAAAACAGGCTGGGGTTTCATGGTGATGGAATAACCTTTGCCCGGCTGAATCGGCATTTGGCACCCCAAGGCCTTCGCAAAGGCAGGCGACCAGGCACCTGTGGCCAACACAAAAGCATCCGCAGTCAATAGGCCTTGTTCTGTGTGCACGGCCGTGGCCTGTCCATTTTGGGATTGAAAGGACCGAACCAGACAGTGGTCCAATATGCGTGCGCCCCGATCCTCCAAGATGCGTCGCAATTCAGACAGCAGTAGCTCGGGCCTTAGGTGGGCTGTTTTAGGGTAATGCCAAGCGCCGCAGATGTCATTCCCTAAGCTGGGTTCCAACTCTCGAACAGCAGCTTTGTCCAGGGATTCAGCCTGAATACCGTATCGTTCTAAATAAGTATCTGTTTTACCATAACCTTGCCAGGCTTTTTCCGACTTATAAACATGCAGGGAGCCACCCAAGGTCCAATCACAGGCCACATTCTCCGCCGTTATCCATTCAGGAAACAGATTAAAACTGCTTTGCAGTAGCGCATGCAGGGCCAGGGCTGAGGCCTGGATTGATTTGGGTCGGGAATAATACGCAAATTGGCTAAACCACGTGATCAGCTTGGGTATGAATCGCGGCCTGACATACAGGGGCGCATCTTTTTTGAACATCCAGATAAGGCCCTTTATGATGGTATCCAGGGAGTTGATGGGCAGGATGTGATTGGGAACAATCAAGCCGCAGTTCCCTTTGGAGGCGCCTTCACCAAAGCGATCTTTGTCGACCACGGTGACAGACCAGCCGTGATCAAGCAGGTAATAAGCCGTAAATCCGCCGATGACGCCGCCGCCGATGATGATCGCATGTTTAGATCTGTTCATAATCAGGTTGTGTGAATATAATCGCTTTGTAGTTTAAATGCCAAATCAGTTGGTCAAAAAATTTGTATCGCCGTAATCAAAGACTCAACCAGGTACCGATCCCCTTTTCCTTGGCCTTTTTCACAATCAACGGCGCCACCGCCATATCGTCGATGGCCAGCCCCAGGTTGGCAGTCATGGTACGTTCTTCAGCTGTCTCGCGTCCTGGTTTTGCTCCCACGGCCAATTCTCCCAAGTCGGCATGGATGGCCGGTGTGTCTTGAAAATATCCGAGGGTCTTAAAGTGACGCATCTGGGCCGTATCGTCGGTACAAAACTTTGCGGCCTCATGCAAGGCCGCCGGATGCCAATAGGAATCAAAATCTACCAGCGAGGCAAAGGCGCCTTCCGCCATCCAGCCTACTTGAATGGTGGCATGTGGCTTTTTCATGATAGGCCCGGCCGTCACGATGATATCACTGTCACTTACGGCAGCCATTGGTTCTGCCACCACGTCCACATCCACTGCGATCCTATTTCGCATCTCCTCGGCATATTGTTTTGCCGCATCGGCATCCACATCAAAGACTTTGGCCTGCTCGATGGGAAATAATTCCTTTAGAGCTTCCAGATTGGTCCGTCCCTGTACGCCGCATCCCAGGATGCCCACCACCTTGGAATCAGGCCGCGCCAGGTAACGTGCGGACAAAGCCGTAGCAGCGCCGGTGCGCATGCCCGTCAGCCAAACGCAGTCCATGACAGCCACGGGCAGACCGGTTTCGGCATCATTTAGGATCAGCAGTCCGGTGATATAGGGCAGTCCCAGTTTAAGGTTGCTTGGAAAGCCGCCTACCCATTTAATGCCGGCCGCTTTCATGGCCGGTATATAGGCCGGCATGGCGTGGATGAAATTATCGCCGCCACCTGGATGAATGCCGGGTTTGGGCGGCATTTCGGTCTGGTTTTTACCCTTTTCTTTAAAGGCGATTTCCAGCAAATCGATAATTTCAGCCATGCTGACGCCGGCTGCGATGACATCCTCTTTGCTGAGGTAGAGCAGACGAGTTTCAGGCATCGCTTCCTCCTTTCCTATGACTGTTTTAGATTTGTAGCATATTGAATTCCTTATTATTATGAGAGGTTCGCTCAAAATGCAAGTCGATTCCTTTGTACGTATAGGGTAATACTTGCAAAGCCTTGCATACAAGCGTATAGGTACCAGCATTTCGCTTCACTGAATCCTGAAACTTTAATTAAAAGGTATCAAACAAAACCAAGGAAGGCATTATGCAGGAATTTTATGATTTTTTGGAAGCAAATTATGTCGCTTACGACCGCCATGATCATCCGGCCGTTTTTACGGTGGAAGAATCTGATCGCCTGGTACCCAAGTTGCCGGGTGCTAAAACCAAGAACCTGTTTTTGCGGGACCACAAGGGCAAACGCCACTTCCTGGTGATGGTGCCTAGTGACAAGCAGGTCAATTTAAAGGGCTTGACTGGCGAGATTGGGATCAAACGCATCGGTTTTGCATCACCACAGCGATTGCAAAAATACCTGGACCTTGAACCCGGGGCCGTATCACCCATGGCGGTCTACAATGATAAGGGCCATGATGTGGAAGTTTTTTTTGACCAGGCCCTGTGGGATTCGGACGCCTTTCAATTCCATCCCCTGGTCAATACCAGCACCATTGTCATCACCCGCGAAAACATGGAACGCTTCCTGAAAGCCACTGGGCATGAATACAAAATAATTCAGGTGCCGGAACGTAAAGTTTAGGCTATTAGGCTGAAGACTGGTAGGCTGTTAGACGTGAAAAGCATCAAGCGATAAGCGTGGTGCAGCTTATCGCTTAAAGCTAATATAGGTTACGATCCTAAATATGATGAATTCGTAAGAAGTCAAAAATGGGTAGGCAAAGTAAAATGTTCAAGTTCAAGACGTCGCGAATCCCGGGTGATGAGGCGTATTTAGCGTCCACATTGCAGCAACTGCTGCAATGTGGACGTCGAATTCACAGCGGGATGAAGCACAACGCAGCTTGTCCCGTCGTAGCTCAGAGAGCGAAGTCGGAAAATTGAACTTTTTACGAAGCCATCAAGTATCAGCCGTTTACAATACACTTCATTTCAATGCAGGCTCCCTTAGGTAAACCCGCGACTTCCACCACTGCCCGGGCAGGCTTGTGGCCTTCGAAAAACGCCTCGTAAATACCGTTGAATTCTACAAAATCGCCCATACTGGTCAAAAATACATCCACAGCCACCACCTGATTCAGACTGCATCCGGCCGCCTCAACAATCGCGTTCAAATTAGCCAAAGCTTGCTTAGCCTGAGCTGCCAGGTCGTCTCCCACCAATTCACCCGTGGCCGGATCCATACCCAATTGGCCGCTCACAAAATGTAAAGATCCCGCGCTGATGCCCTGGGAATATGGGCCGATGGCGGCCGGCGCTTGATCGGTTGAAATCACATTAATACCCATAATTACCTCTCCTTCTACTCAAATCCGAATTTTAAATATCTAAATTTAACACGTTAAATGAAAACAAGCCCCCACCTTGGTTTTGCCAATTTGTTGGTTGTACACGGCCACAGCCTTTTCGTTTGGCGCTGCCATGAACTCAATTCCCTGCTTCTTAATATACTTACCCAGGCCGGATTCCGGTTTCATCAACCCGTTGACGCCCATGCCCACGATGACTATCTCCGGTCCACTGTCCACCAGTGCCTGGATATCCTTGCGGATCAGGGTATGCCCGCGGCTGCGCCACCAGCCATCCTGGATGCGGCCATTTGGATATATGATCAGATCTGATGTGATCCTGCGGCCATCGATGACCATATCCCCAAATGAAAAGGATTCGATCATTTCCCCCCCCAATGTAAGCGTAGATATCTTACCCTTGATGAGGTCAGTCATTAGATTTGTTTTTAGCAGCTGATCCCGTCATAGTCAACGACCGCACCTTGTCTGTTATGCATTATCTGAGCAAATAAACATCCTTTTTCAGCACTTACCAAAATCCCGGATTTACATTGATCATTTCTAATACCATCGAGCCAAAAAATTACTATTTTGAAATGAAATAGAAGCAGTGAATTTATACGTAATTTCTGACCGTATAAATAGGGCATTCTTGCAGGATTGTCTTTTGATAGCCTTTTGACATCCTAGAATCACCTAATATCCGAGCCCATCTGGATAAACAATATATAATAAAGCACCAGTGACGCATTGGTTTCAACGCTTATGGAGGAGGGTTGTCATGTTGAAAAAGTATTCTAAAATCTTACTATTCGGATGTTTGTTCTTATTCCTTATCGCTCCTCTTAATTCTGCAACCGAACTTACTGTGTTCGGACCCCAGGATTTTGAAATTGGCGGACTGCACCTGCACCTTTCCCGCCATTCATTTTCGGTCGCCAACCCCGGAGACGGTCATATAACTATTGCCAAAAACACGCCGGAACAATCCATCAATGCCGGCTTTCTCTTTTTCAACCGCAAGTTTATTCCTTTGGGTTCGTTTTTTCAAAGTGATGACATCATCACCTACAAAAACGTATCGTTGAAAGGAAACAATTATATTACCGTCTTCCTAGGCGGATCACCCAATGCCTCAATAAGTGTCGAAATTGATAATGTCGATAGCCCAATACCGCCGCCAGAGATTAATTTTACGGCCAATCCATTATCCATTATCCCCGGAGATGTGAGCACGCTTTCCTGGGACGTTGCCCATGCAGATCTAATCTTCTTCGATAACGAGATCGGTTATGTAGCCCCGCAGGGATCCCTTGAAGTTCAACCGTTGGAAACCACCACCTATACATTGGGGGCCATCGGACCCGGCGGCAACTCAACGGAAACCATTACAGTCACCGTGACGCTGATGCCTCCCATTGTTGAAATATTCGCAGCTCCGGAAACCATTATATTCGGAGAGTCAACGACTATCACCTGGAATTCCACCGGTGCCGATACATGCGTCATCGAACCGGATATCAAAGAAGTAGATCCCAGTGGAAACCTCACGGCTGAACCGAATGAGACAACCACCTACACCATCGTTGCCACTGGCCCTGGCGGCACAGCCACAGATGAGGTCACCGTCACCGTGCTCAATCCGGAACCAATTGTTGAATTCGTTGCCGAACCCGAAACACTGGTTCTGGGCGAATCCACCACCCTGACCTGGTTCACCGAGTACGCTGACACATGTGTGATCGAACCGGATATCGGCGCTGTCGACTTGAACGGTTCCATGATGGTCACACCGACGCAAACAACCACCTATACCATCACCGCTACCGGACCTGGCGGTTCAGCCGCATCCCATGTGACCATCACAGTTTATCAACCGCCAACTGCTACGGTCTCCGTATATCCGGATTCGATTCTAGTGCGTGAATCAGCCACCCTCTCTTGGTCTACTACTTATGCCAACAACATCCAAATCGACCAGGGGATCGGCGTTGTTTCAGCCAACGGATCGGTTGTCGTATCTCCCACAGATACCATGACGTATACCATCTCCGCCTCGGGCTCTGGAGGCAGCGTGACCGCACAGACGACGGTAACAGTTGTCGAAATACCCCAGGTTGGTTTGGTGGTTTCCGATAATGAGATCGATTATGGCGATTCTGTGAGCCTAAGCTGGTCTGCTGACGGATATAACTCAGTTTTTATCAACGACGGTGACAGCGTCATCGAAGAATTGCCCAGCGGCATGCGGGTTTTCACACCTGAACATACTACCACCTACTCGTTGTCCGCCAGCAATACGAACGGCCCCATATATATAACAGCATCTGTAAGGGTGGTCGGTCATACCACCCGCCCTTAAAAGAGAACGGTGGGGTGCTCGTTCTACTC
>CAZWEO010000023.1:0-53801 GCA_964633115.1 uncultured Desulfobacterales bacterium | reverse complement strand
ACTGGTTTTAGTAAAATTTCCTAAAAAGTTCAGACGCTTTGAGGCAGCATTCAGCTTTAAGAATAAGCTAAAGGCTTCCCGGGCTGTCTGGAGCCAATCTAGCCCTTATAACGACCATATTCTACCATTCTGGCAAGGGTTTTAACGGCCCGTTCCGGTGTTGTGTAAAAAACACCCCGAAAGGGGCTGTCTCCGGCCATATAGACGGTTCGGTCCATGGCATCCGTTAAAAGTGAGACACCGATGACTGGTTTATTATATGTTTCCATAAGCTGGGTGATTTTCTGGACATACTGTTCCTCAAATCCAGTCAAAGTGGCTTGGATATCATTTAAAAACACATCATCATAGCCGGGATCCGATTGCCGTACAGCATCGATATAGAGACCCACCAAATGTTTACGGCCCATGATACCCAGATTGATCACTGCGTCGCATTCTTCCCATTTCAGCAGTTCTTCGATGATCGTCAATGGCAGCTTTTCATTGTGTTCACCCACAAGGTCGATGGGGTTTGATCGGCTCCAGTAGGGAGGTAACAGTGAATCGATCTGTTTGATCAATCCGCTTGATAGCTCCGGAACATCGATGTTGTAAGCATTGCATAAATCGGCGGTTACCACACCCCAGCCACCTCCCAGAGTCATGATGCCAACGCGGTTGCCTTTGGGGAGGGGGAGGGAAGAAAAAGCTGCTGCCAGATCCAACAAATCCATGGACTGTTCAACTTTTACAATTCCGGCTTGCCGGCAGACGGCATCAAAGATGCTTGCATCCGTGCTTAGGGCACCGGTATGGCTGGATGCGGCTTTAATACCGGCCTTACTTTGACCGCCTTTCATCAGAATCACTGGTTTGAGTTTGCCCAAACGCCGGGCTGTTTCAAAAAAACGGCGACCATCCTTAACGCTTTCAATGTAAAGCATTACCGTTTTGGTTAGCTCATCTGATTCAAAGGCTTCTAAAAAATCCTCGATCGTCGTCATGGCTTCATTGCCGGAACCACAGAACCCGCGGATACCGATACCCTGGTGCTCGGCAAAAGCCAGGAACTGGGTACCCATATTGCCGGATTGAGATACCAGGGCTGTCGTGCCCGCCCGCGGGTTGACGGGCAGACTGGTACAATTCAAGGCGACATGGGGATTACAGATACCCATGGTGTTGGGTCCCAAAATCCGAATCCCGACCTCACGCGCAGACGCCACCAGATCTTTTTCCAGCTTTTTTCCAACAACATCGGTTTCTGAAAAACCAGAGGTGATCAGCAGCATATGGTGGATGCCTTTAGCAGCCAATTGCGGGATCAGGTTGATGACATGCTTAGCCGGGATAGTAACTATGGCAAGATCAACGGGATCTTCAATTTCTGCAACAGATGTGTAGGCTTGCTGGCCGACGATTAATCCGCCCTTTGGGTTGACAAGGTATAGATTGCCTTGATAACCACCGCTTTTGGTGTTGGCCACCAGCATGTGACCCCACTTACCTAAGCTAGCGGAAGCGCCAATAAAAGCAATGGATTTGGGATAAAAAAATGGCCTTAAAGTTTCGGGACCCAGGCTTTGCGTCTCCGGGGATGACACTTTCCGTTTGGTGTCTAAAATGATGAGAGCATCTACTGCAATTAAGTCTCCAGTAGGGGTTGTAATCAGAGGATTGATATCCACCTCGACAATTTCGGGATGATCCTCACCAAGCTTACCCAGAGCGATAAGGATTTGGCTAAGCTGGGTTTGATCGACTTTTTTTTCACCGCGGAAATTATCGAGAAGAGGAGATGATTTGATTTCAGCAATCATTTCCAGAGCGTCTTGCGATGACAACGGCGCCAGACGAAAAGTGACATCGGATATGGCTTCGGTAAGAATGCCGCCGGCACCGAACATGACCACTGGTCCAAACTGGGGATCACGTGATAGACCGGCAATCCATTCGCGTTTGCCGACAACATGCGGCTGTACCAAAAAACCTTCTAAAACAGGCCCGGCATTTGTTTGAATCATTTTGGCAGCCGATTTTACCTGGTCAGAATCTGTTAGGCCAGTAAAAACCAGATTGCGTTCGGTCTTATGGGTTAATTCGGATCCCATTCCTTTAAGAACGACAGGGTAGCCTATCTGTACAGACGCAGAAACAGCTTTATCGACTGAGTCAGCGACCATTTCTGAAACGGTCGGGATGCCATAGGATTTCAATACCTGCTTGGAGTCGAATTCCGAGAGGGTGGTTTTGCCTGAAATCTTGGCCCCGTTAATGATGTCAATGACGTCCAATGATCTGAATTCCTTATAAACCTGCCGATATCGCTGAAGGGATAATTTTGTTGGCCTTGGCACACAATTATTATCAAATGACAAATTGAATCCGATTCGTGCTGACTGTAGCACGAATCGGATTCAATTTGTCATTATAACATAAAAAAAGCAGGGCTCAAAGCCCTGCTTTATCTATAAGATCGCGAAGCGATGTTATTACCAGGTTGCCAAATTGGAAACCGGATAGCGTCTTAAGAAATAGAGCTCGAAATTGCTTAAAGTGATATTCTGAGTCATACTACCGGTACCCTGCGTAAACCCAAAAAGGATGCGTTTGAGGTTGTCGTGAACGGCCTGCTCCAGTTCCAGTGAATTGCCGTTTTGGACCGTCAATTCGATCTGGGGTGAGCGTGAGAACGTACTTCTAACGTTCTCAATACCGGCCAATTCTCCAGCCGTGCATCCTACACAATCAATCCATACCTTGATCTGGTAGTCATAGACTGTATCAACCTTACCATCCTCAGCCAACGCCAGGGGCCGAACCAATTCAAAGCGCAGTTGATGTAGAAGACCATCTTCCAGCCAATTGGGATCGAGGGGTGCCTTGGTTACCTGGTGATACCCGTCATTTCCGTTTCCTGAGTTGGTATTGAGTGAGTTAAGGGGTGTATCGGTTCCACCGGAACCATGGCGGTTGTCATCATAGGTGGCGGCGCTGGCACCGCAATCAAAAGTAGAAGGCGTGTCGGCGGACCACCCGGCACTGCCGATAATTGATGCGTTCACGCCAGTAACTGCATCAAGTTCATCAGACTGAAGGGGGTGGTAGGAGCCAAGGCTTGGATCACTACTGGGATCGGTTGGTCTTGAATTGTCCCAGATACCTTCAATCTCATCTGCTTGATCCAGTTCTTCATTGTAATATCTTAAATCCGTTCCTTGCCCATCTACTGCAAAATTTTGACTGCCATCGCCTCCGCCGGAATTCATAAATAGATTTTCGCTGACACCCGGAGGCCAACTCGGGCAAGGACAAGTTGGACATGCACCTGAGCACCAATCATTATTTTCAGCATACTTATGATAAAAGTTGTTTTCATCGCCGTAGGAAAATCTTATTCTGCCCGGGCCTGGACCACTCCGGTCTGTAGACCACGATATTGCCACAAAATACCATGTATTTATCTTAAAAGGATGATTTTCGATAGTTAGTGAATCCTCATTACCCCAGTCCAGAATTATATCAGCACCGTCGCTCGAAAAGCGTATCTCCATGTCCGGACTCTGACCCCACAACCTGTCACCGCTTGAGATACCACCATAAGAAATCGCATCCCGTTTGAACCAGAAACTGAGCGTCCCACACCTTGCACCAACTTCATCGCAATTATCTGTATTGCTGCTCCAGTCTTGGGCACCTAAGCTTATCCAGCCGCCGGTGGCATCAAATGATCCTGGTGTTTCCTCACCCCAGTAGACCATGGCGGTGTGATTGGAATCGCCGTCATCGCGGCGACTGTCTCCGCCGCAGACATCACCGGCCCCTGAATTCGGATAAGTGTCGATTTCTACAGCCATTTTGGGGGGTTGAAGCCCATTGCCGGTCAGTCCGGGCCCGGCTCCGGCGCCGGCATATCCCAGGTATTCACCATCTTCACCGGTGTCCCCATCCGTGTATGTGTCACTACTGATCAGGGCAAAGCTAAAGCCGTCTCCATGGTCGGTGCTGTCTGCTGAAGAATCAATATCATCGAACTCGAATTCCAAATAAGCTCGAATTCCGCGTCCCAGAAAGCAGTTGCCTTCAATACAGTTGGCGATGTCGCTATCACCTTTATACCAGACCGAGCCATAGTTGTTGGTCAAACCACGGCCAAGCTGGATGGTTTTTTGAACGGTATCGATCACAATGGGATCATCGCTGGTATCCCCTGGTGTTGGATCAATCATGGTGGAAGCAAAATCAGCAATATCTTCCTCAAAGGAAATGGTATCCTTACCGGTCGAAAACCCCCCATCCAACCCCACATCAGTATAATCACCGATTGTTTTGGTGGAAGCAGTGGTACCAAGACCTGACGTAGCTGTGGTAAAAACCGCCAGGTTGCGGCCGAAATAAATCTCTGAATTGCCATCGATACTAAACGGAAACACAGACTCGTCATTGGCGTCTTGGTGATCGACACCGCTGAGCGTAATAGTGGTGGGGGGATTGCCAGGATCTACGACGGCCGGTTCCTTTTCCAGGTAGGTGTAGTCCATGATGTCGTTGTTTTCGTTGTATACCCTGAAGGACCCATTGCGGGCAGGTAAAATTTGAGCAATCGCACTGGACCCCGGCAGATCCATATCGCCCCCCTGGGCTATATTTTGCAGCACTGTATTGATATCAGAATAGGCCAGGAATATTTCTTCATCGGCCTGGATCGTATAGGGGAATCCTGCACCGATATTGTAGGTAAAACTAGTGCCGTCGCCGGGTGAGGCTGGTATAGGAGCAAGCGTAATGGGCGCCAGTTGCGTTTTACCCTGGAGTTTTAGGGAACCACTGCCAGGCAGAGATATTCTCGGAGAGCTGGTTACGGATGGATCTCGCAATGGCGTCCCACCTGGTATTTTTAAGCTGACGGCTGAAGTATTGGCTGTATATACGCCATCGGTATAGAACCAGTAGGGATAGAGACGGATATCGAAGGCACCGCTATTGTCTGGCAAAGTCAAGGTCGTGGCGTGCAAATTTTCAAAAGCATTATTTTTAGGGTCCGATGCATTGTTATATTCGCTGGCCACCACCCGAAATCCAGATTCGGCCAAGTAATAGGCTTTGGATGTATTTTGAGATATTAACTGGGTAAAAGTGGAAGTGCTCGTTAAGGAGTAAATCGCCACGCCGGTCAGGCCGATGATAATGATTATCACCACAACAGTGAGCAGGACCGCACCGGATGGATTGGATAGATAATTTCTAATTCTTAATTTTGAATTTTGAATTTTAAGTGAATGCATACAATTCAATATCATGGCACACCTAGTAGCGGCGCATTTCTGACGCGATTTTCACGCGGGTTTATCATGGTGTCCAGGTCTGCATGATAGTCAATGAATTTGAGTTTGACCGTGATAGCATACAGCTCTGTAAAAAGGTCGGATGTCGACCAAGCAGAAGCGTCTTGCTTTTCATAAGTCAGGAATTTATCAGTACTGTAGTTGGCAACAATATTGTCCACCAGGATTTTGGCTGGAATGGTTGTGGCGCCAGCAGTTTTTTCAAGTGTGATGTTGTTACCTGTCCTTAAAATTTCATTGGTGTCACCATTGGCTGTATAGATAACACGATTGTCTTCGGCTGTGATGATATCTTCAGCATTGAGCAGTTCAACTCTAAGTCTGGCAGTGGCCAGATTGGCCTTTTGGGTGAGGCCGGCGGCTTCCCTGGACAAAGAGAATCCGTTCATAGCCGTTGTAACGATTGTCATCAAGGCTACCGCCAGAATACCGGCGATGGCCAGACTGGCAATCAACTCTACCAAGCTGAAACCATAATTTTTTTTGTTTGGTGTTTTATTGGACATACATTAATTAGTAATTAAGGTGTTGCGAGATTGATTAATGACACGATCGAAAAAAAAATTATTGGGCGAACAAGGCCACGAGGGTTTGATCATTCTGAGCCAGTATAACGCGTAAAATGGTATTGGTTCCTTGTGTGTTATAAGCTCCACCGTTGAAACTGTTGATATATGTAGTGCTATCCAAATAATTGGCGTTCGTGTCAACATTGACTTTAAAAGCGGCGATATTGACTGTACCATTAAGGCGAATTTCATCCCGATAGATCCCTGTCCATCGATCCATCTCCTGAACAAGTAAATGCTGGTCGTTGAGCCGCTCCACTGGTTCCGAACTTCGAACCAAATTGGTCCCCAAAACCGGAAACATGACCGCAGCGGAAATCGATATTAAAATCAAAGTAACAATGATTTCAAGGAGGGTGAAGCCTTTTTGATTTTTTATGCTGATAGCACACATTTTTATGGAATAAACCCGGTGTGTTGGGTAATGGTTATGGTTTTAGTTGGGCTGGCCTCACCATCGGGCCGTACAGTGATGGTGTAGTCTGACGCCAGGGGTGTATTTGTGTTTTCATCTGTGTATGCTGTATACGGGATGCCATAGTCGTCAAAAAATACAGTAAAAGCGGTGTTAATGTCTATATTTTTTTCACTCAGGTCGAGTTTGCCGTTATTACCGGTGTCATAGCGGGGATCATCTAGTTGGGGAACGATGTTTGCATCCGGGTCAATGCCCTTAAATAGCCAGTAGAAATTGGTGTCACACTGAATGCCGTAAATATCAGCCGGTGTACTTCCGGACATGCCCAGGGTCTGGGCGTAGCGCAGGTGAGTCTTTAGGATTTCGGTTTGGGCGGGCAGGTCGGCGGAGGAGGAATCGGAACGACTGATGATGACGGCGCTAATAATGGCAACGATCGCCAGAACTGTAATTACTTCGGCGAGTGTAAAGCCATCGTGTGCATTTAGACGATTTATCAGCATTGTTGTTTAAGAATAGAGACCTTCCCATGATGGTATGGAATCCTGAGATTGCCGACCAAAATCCATGAGAAGGTCGTTTCAATCCATGAGACCTCTCGAAAGGGCTTTACTATGGCAGTGCGAAGAATCCCGGCGACCCGTCTAAGGCAGTATCACTCCAGGTAATCGCATAAGAGCTCCCACCGCCAACTAAAGCTAATGTACCTGATACGGGTGGATCGATTTCCGTTCCAGCAAGCGTAGCAGTGCCTATCGGGAGTTCAATAACAAAATCTGGCCCCAGATAGCCGGTGAATCCATCGTATTCCCCGGTAGGGTTACCATTTAGTGCAGCTTGGGCAAAGGCCAGTGCAACCTGACCGTTGAGCTCACCAACAGCACCTTCCGCAGCTTTTAACCTTGCGGTATCCTGCATATCAAAAAACTTGGGAATGGCAACGGCGGCTAATATTCCCAGAATAACCAATACGGCGATGACTTCCACCAGCGTGAAACCATCCTCTTTTTTCAATTGCTGTTTCATGGTTTTGCGTTTTGTCAACATGAGTATCTCCTTCAGTTAACGATTTATTTCTTGAACTCAATTGAGACTGCTTCAGAACGTAAATGTGTAAGATTGCATTGCATAGAAGGTGCCAAAAAAGATAAAAATCAGGGAAAAAATAAAAAACCAACGATTTTCGCTTTGGAATCTATTGAGGATGATAACAAAACATACTGAAATAACGACAAAATACCAAATATAGCTTGGATTTCAAACCATCCGAACCCAATAGGCCGAAAACGTACTGATATACTTATATAATCGCAAACCAACAAAAATTGTAGGCCTAAAACATCATTTATTGAAGTTTAAAGGTGGCTGCGTCAATGTCATATTTCTTGATTCGATGCCACAAACTCCGTTCTTTGATGTTTAAATATGCAGCAGCCTTTTTCTGGATACCACCTGATTTTTTCAAGGCTTCGATAATCATCCCTTTTTCCAATTCTTGGATACGTTCGTCCAGGTTCATGGATTGTGTAAACGTCTCCAACTTATGGTGTGTGGCTCTGCCCATGGTATTGGCTATGGCCGCAGGTAGGTGGCGCGGTTCAATTGTGTCTTGAGCGATGATAGCACCGGCTTCAACTGCATTTTCGAGTTCGCGGACATTACCCGGCCAGTTATACGCGGCCAGCATCTGCATGGCTTCAGAAGAGACAGTAAGATTGCGATCCAGATTGGATAAAAAGCGCTCGACAAGTAGGGGAATGTCTTCACGCCGATCCCGAAGTGGCGGCAGGTAGATGGCAAACACATTCAAACGGTAATACAAATCCTGGCGGAATTTACCGAGTTCTACCAGCGTGGCTAAATCCTGATGGGTGGCGGTAATAAAACGCACATTCACTGTGATGGGTTTGAGTCCGCCCACGCGTTCAAACTGATTTTCCTGAATGGCACGCAAAACCTTGGACTGGGTTTCCAAAGGCATATCACCGATTTCATCCATGAAAAGAGTACTGTTATGAGCGACTTCAAATTTGCCCAGCTTGCGGCTGGTGGCACCGGTAAACGCCCCTTTTTCGTGGCCGAAAAGTTCGCTTTCCAGGAGACTTTCTGGAATGGCGGCGCAATTGAGAGCTATAAAATCATTGTTTTTACGTTTACTATGTTGATGGATACTTTTGGCAATCAATTCTTTTCCGGTACCGGTTTCACCATGTACAAGAACGGTTGAATCAGTTTTAGCTACTTGAAGAATCTGTTTAAGTACGCCCCGCATGGCCTTGCTCTGTCCCACGATATTGGGAAAAAGTTCGCGGGCTTCCACCTGACTGAGAAGGTCTGTAACCTGATCAAAAAGTTGGGCATAGCGAACCATGTCATCCTGATTTTGAATTCGAACGGATTCACCAGTGTTTCGTCCGATGACGCCCAAGCTTTCCGTATTTTGCGCAAAGCGTTTAACTGGATCGATAATAAATTTTACAATCAATAATCCAAAGATGGCGGTTGTCAAAATGATAATTGTCCCCCAGAAGGCTACCGGCCAGGTGGGTGCTAATCCGCGTTTGGTGTAAAATATAGTGATATTAAAAGCAGCTATGGTTGCCATTAAAGCAATACCGGCAATGATGACGGGAATGATAATGTAAAGACTGATGTTAAAGCGAATATCCTTCATAAAAAATGCTCCAAAATAAAATGCTGTGCGTTTTTAGACTAGTAAAAAACGCGCAGCATTTTATTTTTAGCCGGCCATCTGGCTCATGTCCCACATGGGCAGATAAATGGCGAGGGCAAAAAATCCAACTACGACGGCCAGTCCAAGTGTCAGCAAGGGACCAATAGAATCGGATAATTTTTTCATGGCATATTCGACTTCAGAATCGTAATGAAGCGCGATTTCAGAAAGCATCTCTTCGAGATTATCAGACTCTTCACCAATCGCAACCATGTTGATGACAATGGGTGGAAAATATTTGGCAGATTTAAGCGGCTCGGCCAGACCGCGACCTTCTTCTAATCTTTCGGTTACCAGGCTAAACTCCTTTGAAATAGCTGAGTTCCCGATAGTTTCAGTTAAGATTCGAATACAATCAAGGACAGGTACGCCACTGGCTTGCAAGATGGAAAAAATGCTAGCGAAACGCGCCATGGCGGCTTTTCCAAATAGAGGCCCCAAAAGAGGCAAACGCATCAGGAGGTTATCTTTAGCCAATTGTCCGGATTCGGACTTCAAATAATAATTCATAAAAATGACGCCACCGGCTACGATAGCTATTAAGAGTAGCCAGAAATTGGACAGAAATTGGTACATCACCATACAAATTTGGGTGGGTATCGGCAAAGCGACCTCGGACCTCTCAAAGATGGTTACGAATTTGGGAATCACAAAGGTCAAAAGTACAAAAAAGGCTATCCCCAAAAAAGCAAAAACTATAATAGGGTAGGAGAGTGCCGATCGGATATCGGATTTTATTTTATGTTCATGCTCCAGAATATAGATTAAACGTTCCATAATTTCAGGCAAAGCACCACTGGCTTCGCCTGCCCGCAACATACTGCAGTACAAGGGTGAGAAGGCCTTAGGGTGTTTACGGAAAGCATCATGCAAGCTGGCGCCTTCTTCAACATCTTGTGAAACCGATAGAATGATATCTTTCAGAGCAACATTTTCAGTTTGATTCTCAATTACCTTGAAAATTTTCAATATTGGGACGCCTGCACGGATAAGTGTCTTGAATTGCTTGGTAAAAATGATAAGTTCCGGCGTTTTAATGGTTGTGATTCGTTCTTTTATGCGTTTTATGAACACACTTGAAACCACCTGGCCTTTTTCGGCTACACGAGAGGGTAAATAGCCCCTGGCGGATAGAATGTTATTGGCCATTTCAGTGGAATCTGCCTCGATCTCACCGCTGATGGTGGAACCGGATTCGTTGATGGCTTGGTAGTTGTATGTCGGCATGGTATCCTGTTATTTGGTTTGTTGAGTTAAACAATTACCGCTGAGGCCGCTTCTTCTAATGATGTGATGCCTTGTAGGATTTTTTTAGCGGCATCATCTTTGAGGGTTTTCAGCTTACCAGTCTGGATGGCGG
The DNA here is from genome assembly GCA_964633115.1 of uncultured Desulfobacterales bacterium. Lineage (GTDB taxonomy): Bacteria > Desulfobacterota > Desulfobacteria > Desulfobacterales > B30-G6 > B30-G6. The sequence goes on along the minus strand of CAZWEO010000023.1, from coordinate 43,393 downwards.
CCCGGGCTATTTCTTGGGATGAATTTCGTTTTAGAATCATGTCCTGCACCATTTCATCGATGATCAGGATTTCATAGACACCAGTTCTGCCTTTATAGCCCTTATCCATGCAATTGAAACAACCGTTGCCCTGCATAAAGTTTGGATTTTCGGCATTGTTGAGGCCCCAATATTCCAGCGCCGCTTCTGGTGGTGTTACAGGCTTCTTACAGTAAGGGCATACCTTTCTTACCAAGCGCTGCGCGATCGAAACCAGCATAACTGAAGACACCAAGAAAGGTTCGATGCCCATATCGATGAAGCGCGTTATGGCGCCAGCAGCATCATTGGTATGGACAGTACTTAAAACCCGGTGTCCAGTAAGCGCAGACTGAACTGCAATGGAAGCTGTTTCGGGGTCTCGAATCTCACCGACCATGATAACATCTGGATCCTGCCGCATGATCGATCGAAGACCGCTGGCAAATGTCATACCAGCTTTTCTATTGAGCTGGATTTGCCTGATTTTATTAATTCGGTATTCGACAGGATCTTCCAAGGTAATGATGTTAATATCGGATTGATTAATACGCTTTAAAATTGAATAGAGGGTGGTGCTTTTACCGCTACCGGTTGGCCCTGTACTGAGGATCATACCATAGGGTTTGGTGATTATGGGTTCGAGTTTGCGAACGTCGGCCACGGACATGCCCAGCTCTTCCAGGGAATGGACACCACCACTGGTATCCAGTAAACGTAGGACCATATTTTCGCCATAAATGGTCGGAATTGTTGACGCACGGATGTTAATTTCTTTTTCATCCATCTTAATCGTAAAACGACCATCTTGGGGAATTCTGGATACAGAGATGTCCATGTTTGCTAGAATTTTCAAGCGTGAGATGATTAGCAGTATCATGGTTTTCGGCGGTGCTGGCAATTCATGCAATTTACCATCCACGCGAAAACGAACCTGGACATAGTCTTTTTCAGGACTGATATGCACATCACTAGCACCTTCACGCACTGCCTGTGAAAGAATTGAATTGACGAGACGCACTACGGGTGCCTCTTCAGCCATGTCTTGCAAAGAGCTTACTTCTACATCTTCGATGGCTGGGCGGGAAGTTTCTTCGTCATCGTCTCTTTCGATCTGCATTTCCTGCATACCTTCCAGGACGCCGTCAATACCCGAATAAGTACCATATAGGCTACTGATTAAATGGTTGAGTTCCTGATAGGTGCAAATGACCGCTTCCACTTCCGTGTTGGTGTAAACTTCTATGGAGTCGAGCGCGGTAATGTCCATGGGATCGGTCATGGCCAGTGTTAGTAAGAATTTTGTCCTTCTAAGTGGAACGGATTGAAATTTTTGGGCCAATTCAAGGGGAATAATTTTGGAAAGTTCAATATCGATGGGGTAATCATCAGGATTGTACTTCTTCAGCTTGAGTTGCTGCGAAACAATATCAGCCACTTGGGACCCACTGACAAAGCCTTCACGAACCAGGTATTGCCCCAGTTTCATATTCGTTCGTTTGTGGTCGATAATGGCCTGCTTAAGTTGATCTTCATTCAGTAGGCCGGCTTCGATGAGCATTTCTCCAAATTTATTTCTATTTTTCACGGTACGGTCACCTGCTTTATTTATTACAATATTCGATATTCGGTTATCCAGTTACCCGGACTGGGATTTCGTGTTTTGAAATGGATTCGCATAAAAAACAGTGCGCTTACCCCAATCAGAAATAATGGTGCCCTTTATTTCTTTGTTGCGTTCGAATTGTTCCAACTTATTCAGGGCCGATGTTTGGTCATAAAAAAACTGGCTCAGTACCACGCTGAAATGGAGTCCTGTAGACCGGTTCCAGTGGGGTATGAGCCGTGTGGATACCGCGTCTGTCGGATATTTTCTTAAATAGACGATTACATCCTCTAAATTATTTCCACGTTTAACTTCGACCCACCATCTTTTCAATGGTTGATGATCCACATGAACGGGCACTGCTGGAAAGAGAATGATTTCGCCCACATCGATGGTATTCGGATCGGTGATATGTGGATTGACTTTGATTAGCGATTGTAAATAGGATTTGTTAAAAACACCATAAATTGTTTGGATCAGACCGCCCAATGTTTCTCGGCGAACAACTTTTAATTGGCCCAGCACACCCGGAACAGGGTGGCGAATGTCGTCTGGAAACTCATTGGTCGGGATAATTTTTTGTTGGGTTTTATCGGAGGTATCCAGGGCCGGCTGAATCGCAGCTATAACGGCTTGATCTGTTGTGGCGGCTATCTGTTTTTCACCCACCGGTTTTAGTTTGGATACTGCATTTGCTTGTTGAGACGTTTGAGCTCTGTTTGGCGTTGCCAGCACTTGCGTAATTTTTTGGGTGTAGGCCTGATTATCAACTGCAGTTTCTTTGGCAATTGGAACCGTTTGTTTGGTCGGCAACCATTTGGGTATGGCTATGGCGCCTATAACCATCAATAATATTACAACAGTGGCTATTTGCCAGGAGCGGCCTTTACCACCCGAAAAAACTCTGCGGATGCAGGATTGTACTAAAAACCAATTGGCTTTACTTTTATTCTGTATGATCATCGTCAGAATGCTACGATGACAGAGATTGACAATTTTACGTGGATATCCTTTTGTTGCGCGAAAGATAGCCCAGAGCGCTGGATACGTGAAAAGTGAGAGCCGGCTAGCGGCACCGCTAGATTGATTCAAACGATATTGAATCATTGAGCGCGTATCGCGGAAGTTCATGGGTTTTAACAGATGATATAAATTGATTCGATCCGCGAAGTTCGCATGCGCTTTGAGGGTTTGATCAAACTCTTTTTGTGCAAAAATGGCAATTTGTAGCAATTTGTAATCGTTGGTTTCAAAGTTTAGAAATTCCCTTAAAATTTCTAAACAGAAGATGGGTATCTTCTGGCCTTCGTCAATGATCAGGACGATGGTTTTATTGTCATCTACACCTAAGGCAAATAATGCTTGTTTGATTTGTTCTTTTAATTTGTAATTTTCGGTTTCCTCAGGCAACTTTTGCCCACCCAGCATTTCGGCGACAGTTAAAAGAAATTCATGTGGCGTGCCAAAATATGGATCCAGCATTAAATGGCTTTCAACATCGGCATCTTCTGAAAAACGGCGCAATAACTGTCGGCATAATGTGGTTTTTCCAGTACCTACTTCACCAATGACTACGTTCAAACCCCGTTTTAGTCGCAACGATAATTCTAACTTTTGCAGGCAACTAACATGTTGTTGGGAATCAAAAAAGTAGTCTGGATCCGGAGAATTGGAAAATGGTTCTTTATTAAGGTTCAGAATACTGAAGTAATCCATATTATTTCGTGCTCAATTTATGGTTCGCTTGCCAGAGGCAAAATTGAGAAGCCACGCAATAGTCATTAAACAAATCCTAAGCACGAAATCCGAAATCCTAAACAATATCAAATGATCTAAATTCAAATGTTATAAAGGAGCAGTAGACGGGCGTAGCTGAATTGTATGTTTTTGTCATTTGAGTCTTTGATATTTGTGCTTGTTTCGTATTTCGATATTCGAATTTGGGATTTATCAATGAATCACAAAATCCCTCAAAACAGCCGGGAAACCCAGATGAGATTCAAAGTTCGGCGCAATTGCTTAGGAGCCTGATGAGGTATCATCCATCGGTGGTTCTTCTACATCTTCACTAAATTGTTCATCCAGAATATGCGGTGTGATGAAAATCAAGACTTCATCTAGGCTATCACTATTGCCCCGGCCTTTAAACAGATACCCGAGAATCGGGATATCTTTTAACCAAGGAACACCTTTTTCAGTTTTGCTGGAATTTTCCTTGCTTAAACCACCGATAACGGTAGTTTGGCCATCAAATAACAGTACGTTTGTGGAAGCTTTCTTGGTTTCAATTGAAGGTTGCCCGGCAACAGCATTGGCAAAATCAAGTTCATCTTTTTTGGTATTGATTTTCAGCTTTAAGGTATCTTCTCCAATTACGTGCGGTGTCACTTCCAGGCTTAAAACCGCCTTTTTGTACTCGATTTTAACTTCACCATTTTCAACTGTCTGGTAGGGCACTTCTTGGCCACTTTCGATGACGGCTTTCTGGTTATCAAGCGTTGTAATCGATGGGCTCGAAAGTATGTTTACCTTGCCTTCAGTTTGTAAGGCCGAGAGTTGAGCGGCCAGAATACCACCGCCAATGTCCTGAAGTGCAAAGCCTAAATTCAAACCGCCGGCACTGGTATCGGCCGGAAAATTGGATGCCAGTCCGGAATTCGGATTAATGCCGGTATCAACTGCCAGTCCGGAATTCGGATTAATGCCGGTATCAACAGGAGCTCCAAAAACACCGGGCGCATTGGCCCCAGGCGTAACCCATAAATCGCCATCGTTATACAAACCACCCCATTGAATCCCCAGCTCCATGCTGGCGTCTTTAGTAGCCTCAACGATATGAGCCTCAATCAAAATTTGTGGTGTCGGTTTATCCAACTCTACAATCAGAGGCAGCATGCGCTCCAAGTCGCTATAGAGGGCTTGGATGATAAGCGAATTGGTATGCTCGTCCACCATAACAGAACCGATTGCCTGGCCCTCTTTTTTTGATGAAAGAAACAAGCTCAGGCTTTCCTTCAATTTGTTGGCATCGGCAAATTCAACTTCCACCACTTGGGTTACCAAGGGCTCAACCAACTCCATGTCTTTTTCCTGGGCTTTTATTTTTTGCTCGGTGGTCAGGTGTTCAAGGCTGCGATTTTTGTCTTCAAGCGTTACGATGCGAATGATATCACCATCCCATGCGTAGGAAAGGCCTTGCGTATTGAGTATACTCATAAAAACTTGATCCCAGGCGGCATCCTGTACGTCAATATTGATGCTGCCCTTGACATTTTCATTCACAACAAGATTTAAGCCAACCGCGCGGGTTAACGCTCGCAGCAATACGGTTACATCCGTTTGATGCATGCGCATGGTGATTCTTTTGGTTGGCAGCGGTTTTTCTTTTTTGGCCTCTTGCTGTTTCGATTCAGCAACAGTCAAAGACCTTGGCGGGAGCTTGATGGTACGTTTCTTGGACTTGGGTGAATAGCCTTTGGATTTTTCTGCCGTGGCCTTCCACTGTTTGAAAAAACGATCGCTATCTTCTTGTTCCTGTTCGTGAGCACAACCTATCAGCAATGAAAACAGGAAAAAAAGCGCAAGCACCCATGGCAAAATTTGTGTATATTTGTTTTGTCTTTTCATTTTAAATGCCGATTCCTTTTATTCCAATGAAACGTTAACAGGTTCATCCATAGGAAGTGTAATTGTGTCGGAACTATTATCAATTCCTAAAATGATCCTATTGGGCATAATCCGTTTGACATAGTAGCCAGCATCGCTTAACTGTTCTCCGGTCTCATATTCCCTGCCATTGACGATTGCGATTTGTTTATCGGCCGTCTGTAAATAACCGGTAAAGTACATTTGGACGGTTTGTACCGTCACCTCAGCACTGGCTTGAAACGGCTCAGAAGTCAAAGGTACCGCAGCCTTTAAAAACGGGTCTTGCGGCCATACCTTTTCAGCCTGGTCGATAATGTATTTATCTGCGGCCGAAATGTATTCCTTAGACAAATTGGTTGCGGCATCAATGACAAACTTTTTTAGTTCCGCAAGTGTTTGTCGCGAGCTCGTAACGAGGGGTTGATCATCGGCATCGAAAAAAAAGTTATAGCCACCATAAGCGACAACGATGAGCATCAGGAAAATAATGATTCGTTCTCTATTCTGCATAGCGTCAAGGTTATAAGGAGCTAAGGTTTCCAGGTTTTCGTGGCGCAGTTAATAACGTACTGCATCGATTTATTTTTAAAAATTTCTATAGTTATAAGTCACCGAACATGTCTGTGGTCGTAAACAGTAAAAAATAATGTTACGAAGTCGCGTCATATGAAATCGCGTGGCGACTTTTATTGCTCCTGTGCGATCCATATTTTTAATTGGAATTGCTGTGTTTCCGAATGACTGTCAATACGTACAAATTCAATATGATCCAGATAGGGCAGGGCCCCCAACTGGAGGATCATATTACGCAGGTTCATAAAATCTCCGGTCATTTCAATACTTATTTTGAGGATTCCAGAGTCTTCCAGTAAACCACCAACATCGGTCAGGATGCTTACCAGATAAAAATTGTTCTGTTGGATAATCTTTTGAATGATGGCAGCGATATTTCCAGTTTCGTTTTTGGATAATTGAGCCCGAGGTGGAAATGGAAGGTTATCGGGATCCTTAAATTTTGCTTTTGCGGATAAGTCCGAAAAAATAGGTGAAAGCAATTTTTGCTCTTCGATTTGATTTTGAAGCGAACTAATTTCATGATTGATATTACTGTAGGCTAAATAATTGGGGAATATCGACAGCAGTATGAATAGCAAAACACCGCCGCCCAATACTGAAATCACTATCACGTTTCTCGTAGGGAGTTTGCTGTTCGCCATTGAAGTATCCGTAATCCTTAGGGCCCTGTTTGCTTATATTCTGAATTCGTTAGAATCGACTCTGGTTGTTTTAACGTCTGCTCAAATCAGTTAATTGCAAGCATATTGGGAACGGTCAAACCACCAATATCCCCCCGGTCATACCAAATCTAGCTTTGCCCTAAATATTAAAACTTCTTGGTTGTCGAGAAATTTATAGGATTTATTTTCGACGCTGGGAGTTTGAAACATTGGGGAACTTTTCAACTTAACAATATAACCTGCCAGAATCGAATCAAATGTTAGTCGGTTTCCCATGACCACGCCTTCCATTTCAAGCTGCTGTATGGGTGGCTTTTCGTTCTCTTCCGGTTTGCTCCCCATATCAGCTGTAATGCTGAGTAAGCGTATCTCCTCGGGCGTCATTGATGAGATTTCATTGATGACGGCGACACTTTTGTACTTTTCGCCGAGTTCTTTCAAGGATTTTCGCTTATCCTGTGTTCGGGATGCCAGGTCAACAATCAGATTTTTATTTACCAAGGGCTTGAATTTTTCTATCTCGGATTGAAGCTTAGCCAGCTCGATCTTTTTTTGATCCAAAATTGTGCTTCCCCACAAATAAATACCAACACAGATGGCTAGAAAGCATAAAATACTGGCAAATATTCCCCGGTTTACTTTGCGGGCATTTTCTGTTTTTTGTTTATCTTTATATGTATAGATAAAGTTTGGTGTTAGATTATTATTAGACAGTGCCATGCCGATGGCAGGTGCAAAGGCTTCTTTTTCCGATAATGTGCTCGGTATGGCGGCAATTCCCAAATAGCTCAGCTTGGCTGAGAAGGGGTTCATGGTGTCAACCGGAATATCAAGCTGTTGCTTCATATAAACAAATAAGCGTTCATAGACACTCATTTGGCCGCTTATATAAACCCTGGTAACCCTTTCTTTATTAAAATGAAGGTAGTAGTGCGCCAAGGTTCTTTCTACTTGTTTGACCAAACGCTCAAGCGCGGGTTGGATCATACCGAATACATCATGTTCTTGAAGCACGTGCCCGGTTTCTTCCAGACGAATCGATTCTGTATTGGAAATATGATCGAGGAATATTTTGCGAGCTTGTTCAGTGTCGAGGATATAGCTTTCATCTTCGATGCCGAAGACACTGCTTTCCGAAGATTCCACCGACTGTTGGGCGATGTCCATTTTACTTTTGCCGATTCCCTGAGCTATTGCCTCGATCATGCTTCGGATGCCTGCTTTAATGCCCCGGGAAAGTACCAGATTGCCATCAGAATAGATCACAATTCGAGACCAATCCCTACCAATAAATAGGCTGCATGTATCTTTGCCTAAGGTGTCGACAACTTCTGTCCGAAACAGGTTTTGCAACGCGAAAGGTATGATTGATAACCCTGCTAAAGGGAACCCGATCTTTTCGAAAAGATTTCTCTGTTGAGCAATATCTTGTCGTGGGGCCACATAGGCGAGTATTTCAATTTTATTGATACCGTCTTCGACCACATCACCCAGGACCTCGTAGTCAAAGATCATCTCTTCTTCATTGAAGGAAATATCTTTTTTCAAGGTCCAGTAGGTGGCATTGTCAATTTGCTTCTTTGAAACTTTGGGGATTTTTAAATTGCGTGTTTCGACCTTTGCAGATGAAATGGCACTCCACAAGGCAATTTTTCTACTGGATCCACAAAATTTTTTCAAAGCAGATCGCAAAAATTCCGGGAACTTAGAACTGCTGGGTGATATGCTGGATTTGTAGGGGATACTGACGAAGTCAACCAATTCTTGGCGTTTTTCAGAGACTTGATTGACCATTCCCAACTTCAATTCATAATAACCGATATCGATACCGACCGTGACCCGTTTGCGCATGGGCACAACGTTCGAAAGCGCTGAGGGCTGATGTTGAGTCTTCGGAGGGGATGGGGGCATAGGGACGCTTTCCGCCATTGCCTGAGCACCCTCGGATGACGGCTGGTCTTCCTCGCCATTCTCTTTTTGACGAATTAAGCCCAGCAGCTTTTCTGTGGAAGATATTTCGTCTTTTTTAACCAAAAGGGGGGGCTCCATTAGATGATTGGTTTAATTAGTGACTGATGGTATATATGTATATAATAGATATATGACTTTTACCTATAAATATATACAAAGTATATCTCTCATAAATGGAAGAATTTGTCAAGAAATAAAAGCCATAGATACCATTGGGTGTAACACCCTTGAAAAAAAAAAAATTATCTGCTTTAACTCTCAAGAAAGCTTCGAGCAATGTTGCACGGATCGCACTTTAACAGCAGTAGCCCATGGTGGGAAGTGAATGAAAATTCGAGTTGGATTGACAGACAAGATGGTGCTGATCGGATTGGGAATTGCCGGGATTTACTGGATTCTGGATATTATCCTCTCATTGTTTATCGCTGATGATTTTAGTATTGGTAGTCGTCTCTTTGGGGTCGGATATGATGATATTTGGCCACGTTTGATCGTCATCTGTCTATTTGTTATTTTCGGGTCACATGCTCAATATACGATTAATGAACGCAAAAAGGCAGAGGAGAAAAGCCGCAGAGAAGTCGCCACACGGGAGCGGTTTCAACGGCTGCTTTCACCCGATCTTGCCGATATGGTTGTATCCGGTGCGTTAACCGTGGAAAAAGGCGGTGAAAATCGTATAGCCACAGTCATGTTCGTCGATATCCGAGATTTCACCGCCATGAGTGCCAATATCCCCGCTGCAGATGTGCTGCAGATATTAAAGAATACTACGAACTTATGGTTGATATCGTATTCCGGCATGAAGGTACTGTTGATAAGTTTATTGGCGATGCAATGATGGTTATTTGGGGTGCTCCCGTGACCCATAGTGATGATGCTGCCAGAGCTTGCTACGCAGCCATCGATATACAAGCAGAAATAAAAGCGTTCAACACCACATTGATCGAAAGAGGCCAAAAAGAGATAAAGTTAGGGGTCGGCATTAACACCGGTAGCTTGGTTGCCGGATACATTGGTTCAACGCAAACCATGAGTTATTCGGTTATTGGCGATACAGTCAATACAGCCTCGCGCCTATGCTCAGCAGCCAAAGCAGGTGAAATAATCCTATCCGAAAATACCAGTAAGGAAGTTCAGTCGCTCTTTCGCTTAGCGGCCCACGAACCCATATTAGCCAAGGGTAAGGATCAGCCTGTAAATGTTTTCGGTATCAAAGGGAAGTTGTAATAGCAGATCCAATGCAATTGAAATATGTTTTTAAAAATTGACGACGTAGTTGGGGTCCATGATGATGAGAGTGGGTATCGGCTATGATGTACATGCCTTGGTACCAAATAGAAGGCTGGTTTTAGGCGGCGTTGAGATTCAATTTGAAAAGGGACTCCAAGGACACTCAGACGCGGATGTCTTGGCACATGCCCTTATTGATTCACTCTTGGGTGCTGCAAACCTCGGCGATATCGGCCGGCATTTTCCTGACAATGATGAAAAATACCAGGACATCTCCAGTATGCAACTGCTGGGTGACACGGCAATACTAATTGCCAAGGCGGGTTGCACACTCATGAATGCCGATGCCGTTATCGTGGCAGAAGCCCCGAGGTTGGCACCATATGTTGATAGGATGCAATCAAATATGGCTCAGGCCTTGAACGTTGAAAATACGTGCATCCATGTTAAGGCGACTACTCAGGAGGGGCTCGGTTTCATTGGTTTAGGCGAGGGGATTGGTGCCATGTGCATAGCCTTGTTGGCCCAGAAAGCAAATGAGCCTAGTTGATACATTGAACCTCGCACGAAATCTGATTTAAGCTTTTAGGCCATGCAAATTCAGTTGAAAATTGATTGCTAAAGAGAATTGCAAAGGAAATACGAACATCAAGATGAGCATCCATGTATATAACACGTTAACGCAAAGAAAAGAGCTATTTGAGACCATTGAAGCCCATAAAGTACGCATGTACGTATGTGGCCCTACGGTTTATGATTCCTGCCATATCGGACATGCCCGCTCAGTTGTTGTGTTTGATGTAATCCAAAAGTATCTGAAATCTCAGGGGTATGAGGTAGTTTACGTCAGAAATTTTACTGATGTGGACGACAAAATTATCCAGCGGGCCGCTGAGTTGGGCGTCAAACCCGATGTCTTGGCTGATCAGTATATCGAAGAGTTTTATCGAGACATGCAAGCTCTGTATGTGGAGCCAGCGACTTTCGAGCCACGCGTGACAGAACATATTGATGATGTTGTCAAAATTATCAAAAAATTAGTAGAAAATGGCAGCGCTTATGCCGTTGAAGGCAATGTTTTCTTTGCTGTGGATTCGTTCGAGGGTTATGGTCAACTATCGAATCGCAAATTGGCAGATATGACTGCGGGTGTGCGTGTCGCTGTTGATCCCCGCAAACGTAATCCCTTTGATTTCACACTTTGGAAAACGGCTAAAAAAGGTGAACCATCCTGGGACAGCCCCTGGGGCCAAGGTCGGCCGGGTTGGCATATTGAATGCTCGGCCATGAGTACGCGTTACTTGGGTGAAATGTTTGATATTCATGGGGGTGGCAAGGATCTAATTTTTCCTCATCATGAAAACGAAATTGCACAATCGGAAGCGGTCCATGGCAAAGGTTTTGTGCGCTATTGGATTCATAATGGTTTTGTAAATATCAACCAGGAGAAAATGTCCAAATCTCTGGGCAATTTTCGGTTAATCAAAGATGTGATTAAACAATATCACCCTGAGGTTGTCAGGCTATTTTTACTTTCAAAACAGTATCGCAAACCCATCGATTTTAACCAAGAAGCCATGGAAGCTTCACGAATCGCTTTGGACCGGATTTATGCACTCATCCTACGGATCGAAGAGACTCTTGAGAATGGGCCTCAACCAGATGACATGGGAAATAGGGTGCTCTTTTGGAATCAATTTTGCAATGTTATGAACGATGATTTCAATACCGCTGCTGGTATTGCAGAAATTTTTAATGCGGTTCGCAATGCCAACCGTATGTTGGATGAAATTAATTCGGAACAGATTCCTTCCGAAACTTGCGCTGCTTTGGCTGCCGCCAGGAATGGAATTTTACAAATGTCATCGATTTTAGGAATTGGTAACCAAACCCCCAGTGCATACCTGAAAACACAACGAACTTCCAGGGGGAAACCAGGTACCGTTGATACAATGCTAATTGAAAAACTGATAGCTGATCGGAAACAGGCCAGGCAGGCAAAAGACTGGGAAAAAGCAGATCAGATTCGAACCAAACTTTCGGGTATGAATGTGGTTCTCGAGGATCGGCCCGATGGGACTCACTGGAAAGTAGAGCGCTGATCGGAGGGCAGGAGACAGGAGTCAGAAGACAGGAGTCAGAAGACAGAATTCGCATTAGTAAGCAGTAGGCAGTAAGGCGTACGCAGATTTAGGCCAGAAGGCAGAAATCGGCTGTAATTGGTAAACCTTAAGTAGTTTAAGACACAATGCTCAGAGCTAAAAGTTGACTCAAACTCAACCAACTCAACGAACTCAACCAACTCAATAAACCCAATAAACCACAGTTATGCCCCCATTTAAACTTGTTTCCGATTTTCAGCCCACAGGTGATCAGCCCAGCGCCATTGAAACCCTCAGCCAGAACTTAGTGCGATCTGAACCACATCAGGTACTTTTAGGTGTCACCGGTTCCGGCAAGACTTTCACGGTCGCACATGTGATTGCCAGGGTCGGCAGGCCCACCCTGGTTCTGGCCCCCAATAAAACACTTGCTGCCCAGCTTTACGGTGAGTTTCGATCACTTTTTCCGAAAAATGCTGTAGAATATTTTGTATCTTATTACGATTACTATCAACCTGAAGCCTACATCCCCTCAAGCGATACTTATATCCAGAAGGACTCGTCAATTAATGAGATGATTGACAAGCTGCGGCATTCGGCTACGCGGTCGGTATTAACCCGCAGAGATGTTATTGTGGTTGCCAGTGTTTCCTGCATTTTTGGTCTCGGAGAGCCCAAGGATTATCTGGCAATGCAATTGGCGATTACAGAAGGCATGGCGATTGAACGCGATGAGGTCTTGGCAAGACTTGTAGCCATGCAGTACGAGCGTAATGATTTTGATTTCCATCGTGGTGTATTCAGGGTTCGTGGTGATCGCCTGGAGGTATTTCCTGCCTATGAAGACAGCATTGCAGTTCGGATAGATTTTTTTGGAGATCAAATCGAATCCATCTCCGAAATCGATGCCCTTAAAGGAGATATCCGACGACGGATAGGGCAGCTAGCTATTTTCCCGGCCAGTCACTATGCCACGCAGACAAAGAAAAGAAAAAAAGCCATCCAGACCATACAAGCGGAACTCCAGCAACGCGTTAACGATTTTCGACAAGAGCGAAAATTCATTGAAGAACAACGGATAGAAGAGCGCACCCAGTTTGATTTGGAGATGATTCAGGAAATCGGCTATTGCAACGGAATCGAAAATTATTCGCGTCATTTTACCGGCCGGGAGGTGGGCGAGCCACCGCCCACATTACTCGATTATTTTCCGGATGATTTCCTGCTGTTTATTGATGAGAGTCATATCGCCGTACCACAGCTACATGGCATGTATAAGGGCGATCGATCCAGGAAAATGACCCTGGTTGAGTATGGATTTCGCCTGCCCTCAGCCTTGGATAACAGACCTTTGAAGTTTGAGGAATCTGCGGAGAGAATTAATCAGGTTGTATATGTATCGGCCACGCCGGCGGAATACGAACTCGCTAAAGGTGGGTCTAAATTGGTGGAGCAGATTGTGCGTCCCACTGGATTGCTGGACCCTGAAATCTTGGTTCGCAAGGCCCACAATCAGGTGGACGATTTGTTGGCGGAGATACGAAAGCGGGTACCCAAAAACGAACGGGTTCTCGTCACTACCCTGACGAAGCGCATGGCTGAGGATCTCAGTGAGTATTATGCCGATCTTGGAATCCGGGTGCGTTATCTGCATGCTGACATCAACACGCTGGAACGCATGGACATTATTCGGGACCTGCGTACAGGGGAATTTGACGTGCTGGTTGGTATAAACCTGCTGCGGGAAGGTTTGGATATCCCCGAAGTGTCTATGGTGGCCATATTGGATGCCGATAAGGAAGGTTTTCTGAGATCAGCGCGTTCACTGATTCAGACCTGTGGGCGGGCTGCTCGTAATGTCAATGGCTGCGTCATCATGTATGCGGATAAAACAACTGCATCCATGCAGCAAGCAATTGATGAAACCAATCGAAGACGGGCCATACAGGAGATTTATAACAAAGACCATGGGATTACGCCCCAATCGATTCAAAAAGAAATTGGCGGGTCTTTGGCGGCCATGGTTGCAGCGGACTATGTCAGCGTCGATAAAGTTGCTGAACCGCTGCAGGAATATATTAGCGAGGAAAACCTTGAATCAGAGCTGGATCGGTTGGAAGCTGAAATGAAGGTCGCTGCCAAAAAACTCGCATTTGAAAAAGCCGCCATGCTTCGGGACCAGATTACAGCGTTGAAGAAAGCGATGCTTTTTTAAGAGCAGGAATTAAGAGTTGCACGCTAATATGTCCACGCCATCAGCCAAACCAAAGTTGAAGGATCGTCTGGCCCAAATACCTTCGGAGCCGGGTGTTTACCTATTTAAAGACGCTGAAAATACCATCATATATGTGGGCAAAGCCGCCCAATTGAAAAAAAGACTGTCGTCTTATTTTAGCGAGAAAAGGCAGACCGATGCCAAACTAAATGCGCTGCTTCAAAGGATTCAAGATTTTGAGTTTATTCTCGTGGGATCTGAAAAGGAAGCCTTGGTCCTGGAATCCAATCTGATTAAGAAACACAGGCCCCGCTACAATGTCGTATTAAAAGATGACAAGCGCTACCCGTGTCTACGCATTAATACTCGGCATCCTTATCCCAAACTCAGCATAGTTCGTAAAATAAAAAAGGATGGCACCCTTTATTTCGGGCCGTTTACATCTGCAGGTGCCGTAAGGCAGTCCCTCAAAGTAGTCAACAAAACTTTCAAGTTGCGTAAATGTTCAGATCGTGAGTTTAAACAGCGAACACGACCTTGTTTACACTTCCAGATGCAACAGTGCCTGGCGCCATGCTGCAAAGAGGTGGATCAAGAAGTTTATCGGACGATGATTCAAGAGGTTGTATTATTCCTCAACGGCCGGACACCAGACCTGGTTAAACAGATTCGAGCAGACATGATCCAGCTGGCAGAAAAACGGCATTTCGAAAAGGCGGCTGAACTACGTGACAAGCTTTTTGCGATTGAAAAAACACTCGAAAAACAACGGTCGGTGTCAACCGATATGAAGGATCGCGATGTGATTGGTGTTTGGACGGATACGGGCAATGTCATGATCACGCTGCTTTATATTCGTGGTGGTTTTCTATTAGGCAAGTATCAATACCCATTTGAAAACGTTTGGGAATCGAAGTCAGAAATACTGGGTGGATTTATACGTCAGTTTTATGAGCGCACCCATAGCATACCACCAGAAATTCTGGTGTCGCACACCCCAGATGATGTCGATATCATCAAATCGGTTTTAACGCAGAGTAGGGGTGGTAGCGTAAAAATCCGCGAACCCCAACGGGGAGAGAAAAGAAAATTGGTACAAATGGCCCTTGAGAATGCGGAGATTGGTCTCAGCGAATGGCAGGCGGCCAATGAACTTGATATGGCCTTGCTGCAGGGACTGAAGTATCGCCTTAAAATGGATCGTCTACCACAACGCATTGAGTGCTTTGACAATTCCCATCTGTTTGGCAGGGATGCAGTTTCCGCCATGGTTGTGTTTGACATGGCACAGCCCAAGAAATCTGCTTATCGAACTTACGGCCTAACTTCGCCAGTTATGCAGGACGATTATGCCGCTATGGCCGAAGTATTGGGCCGGAGATATGGTCATGCAGATAAGCGCGATCCACTGCCCGATCTTTTGGTCGTGGATGGCGGTAAGGGGCAGTTAAACATCGCTGCCGATATTATTACTGGTTTGGGTTTGAAAGGCATTTTTGAAATTGTCGGTATCGCTAAAAAAGATGAAAAGAAAGGTGAGTATAGAGACAAAATCTATCAGCTGGGGCGAGTGAATGCAGTCGCATTCGGCCGTCATCTTGAAGAGCTGTTTCTACTACAACGCATTCGTGACGAAGCCCATCGCTTTGCTATTCGTTTCCATCGAAAACGGCGTGGTCGTAGCGGATTGCACTCGGTTCTGGATGATATCCCCGGCGTGGGGCCCAAGCGTAAAACAATATTGCTAACACATTTTGGTGGGATCGAGTCAATTCGATCTGCGGATGTGGACATGCTGGCAGCGTTGCCTGGTATGAATCAGCAGGTGGCCCAGGCGGTGAAGGCGTATTTAGCAGTCTCGAGCAATAAGCCGTAAGCTACAAGCAGCTTACGGCTTATTGTTCATAGCTGTTGTTTATCCTAATTTCTTCAAATCATCCTTCAAACCTTGGACGGCCGTAGCAGAACTGATCAGCGCCGTTTTTTCTGTATCCGTTAAAGAAATTTCTATGATTTCCTCGATACCGTTGGATCCGAGTTTGACTGGCACGCCGATAAATAAATCTTGTATGCCGTATTCACCTTGAAGATAAGCTGCACAAGGCAATATTTTCTTTTTGTCTTTAAGGATAGATTCAGCCATTTCCACAGCTGCCGATGCGGGCGCATAGTAGGCGCTACCCGTTTTTAAAAGACTGACAATTTCAGCGCCACCGTTGGCTGTACGGTCAACCAGGGCTTCGATGCGTTCTTGGGGTAAAAGTTCGGTGATAGGGATACCGGCGACTGTCGAATAACGGGGCAAGGGCACCATGGTATCGCCATGGCCACCCAGTACGAAGGCCTGAATGCTTTCCACCGAAACATCTAGTTCCATGCCAATAAAAGCACGAAACCGAGCCGAATCCAACACGCCGGCCATACCCACAACCCGGTTTTTAGGAAAGCCGCTGGCGTCGAAGGCAACGTGGCACATGGCATCCAGGGGATTGCTGACAATTATGAGAATGGCATTCGGCGAGTTTGCTACAATCTGTTTGGTGACCTCTTTTATGATTCCGGCATTGGTGCTGATGAGATCATCGCGGCTCATGCCTGGCTTTCGGGCGATGCCGGCTGTAATAATCACAATATCCGAATCCTTGGATGCTTCATAGCTATTGGCACCCGTCAAATGGGCATCATGCTTTTCAACGGGGGCGGCTTCGGTCAGATCAAGGGCTTTTCCTTGAGGCACCCCATCAAGAATATCGATTAACACGACATCACACAGTTCTTTTTCGGCCAGTCGTTGGGCGGCTGTGGCCCCGACATTGCCGGCTCCAACTACGGTAACTTTTTTATCCATTATGCGCTCCTTAAAATAATAATAAGTTATTTTCGCTGAACTGCTAGGTTACATTTTAACTGCTTTGAACATCGAATTCGGCGAATATTGTTTGGGCACCCCGCTGCATGCGCGGCTACATTTGTAAGTCTATTTTGATCATAGGCGTTGATGAATTGTCAACAGGATATGTCGCTTTGAATTAATATCTGAATCGCTCATGCTTCATATCTTTCGATTAGGAACAAGTTTCTAATAACTTATATTAACTCTTGGTTGGGACAAAGCCACACAACCGGTATTGACAATTTGCATTAAAACAGGATAAAGGAATATGTTGCGTATACCCGCGAGGTTACACCTTCTGGGTATTCTTTGTTTCATATAAGTATCGATGCGATGATAATATAAAGTGGGTAATGGATGATGTGCCACGGCACGTGGCCATGAGGAGTATAATGGGAATCAAAGAAACCATCCAAAAGCTTTTAAAGGAAGCCGAACTATATAAAAAGCAGGGTCTGCTTGATGAGGCCAACCAAAAATACACCCAGGCGGAACAAGCCGTTCGCAACCACGACAGGATCCAGAACAAGGAAAAAATCCTCGAAGGCATTGCCAAAAAGATCGATTTATTACAAACGGACACCCAGCGGGTTGAGCGCGGGCCATCTTCCCCAGAACTTTCTGAAAAAGCTCAGGACTTAATTCAAAAACTATTTTCATTTTCAAAATCGGAGAGTAAAGAAGAAGCTGATTTGGAGGGAGCAATCGCCCTGGCAAAGTTTGGCCAATTCGAGCGGGCGCTGGGTGAATTTAAAAAATTAATCGATACTGACTCCCATCGCGTTGTGGCCGCCAAAAATGTATTGCGTTGCCATATTCAACTAAACTCAGAAGAAGCAGCTGCCGATCAATATGAAGCCTGGGCCAAAGCGGGTAATTTCCCCCCAAATCAGTTGGCCAAGGTCCGACTTTTTCTGACCGATATTCTTGAGAACAAAGGTATTCAGCGGGATCTAACGGCAGTATCGGTTGAGGAGGAAGCGATTCAAGAACCCGAGGAAGAGGAATTCATAGATATCAGTTCCATCGGAATCTATTTTAACTCTGGACCGGCAAAAGGGAAGGTGGTCGAATTTGATGTAAATTTTCAATCGGGTAACATGCTCAGTTTGATCGTTTCCAAAAAGGATGCCGGAACCATCGAGGTTTTAAATGTAGATGACAGCCTAAATGATCTTCAGTTTTTCTCTCCCATCGCCATGTTTAACGGATCAGGCGTCATTACAGCCAAATCGCAGATCAAATCCGGGCCGAAGCAGGGGGATTACTGCCTTGATATTAAGATTACAAGCAAATAAAAAGAAAGAGCTTTTGAGCGCCGATTGAATATGATATATAAATTTAGATTTTTCACCCAAAATCAGCAACCACCAGTAGAACGGTTGGTATGAGGATGGCCCCTTGAAGAGGTCTTGTGCAACTGGTGGTCGCTGATGTGATGAATTTAAATTAAAAAGCTGGAGTCGCGCTGTATGGCAATATTTAACCTGAAAAAACGAGAGATCGAGTGTAAAATCGTCTACTACGGTCCAGGTCGCGGCGGGAAAACTACCAACCTCGAATATATCTTTAAAAAATTTTCAAAGCAAATAGAAGGTGAAATGGTTTCCATCAATACCGAAGGAGACCGTACACTTTTTTTCGATTTTTTACCCATGGGATTGGGAAAGATAAGAGGTTGTGATGTCAAGGTCCAATTATATACCGTTCCGGGACAGGTGCAATACAGCTCAACCCGCAAACTTGTTTTGCGAGGTGTTGATGGTGTCGTTTTTGTAGCAGATTCCCTCGAGGTGCGACGCGAAAAAAACATGTTGTCATTAAAAGACCTCCAGAAGAACCTAAAGGACTATGGTATGAATATCTTTAAAATTCCTTTGGTGTTGCAATATAATAAACGTGACCTGGCTGATGATGGCATACCATTGATGTCGATTGAACAATTGGATAAAGACCTCAACCGCCAGTTGAAGGCGCCTTCGTTTCCAGGTAGCGCCATGAAAGGTACCGGTGTCGGTGACACTTTAAAAGCCTGTATTAAACAAACCCTAACGGCCTTGCAAAAAGAATTGAAGTGGGCGCAATAATCATCTCATGACTGACGACAATATCCTTAGGGGTAATATCGAATTTCTCAATCTGGGCGATCTGATGCAATTGTTGGGCGGCAATGGCAGTACCGGCATCCTCAGAATCATGAGCCCTTATGCCCCAGAACCCGGTATCCTCTATTTCGATAAAGGTAATCCGGTTAATGCATCCAACGGCACATTATCCGGCCTAGAAGCACTATACTCGCTATTTGGATGGACAGATGGCGATTTCGAATTCACACCCACCAGTATTTCCAGTGAACGCGTCATTACCAAAGGACGCATGGGCATCATTCTGGATGGGCTTAAAATGCTGGACGACGGTCAAATCGAACGTTTGGGGCCGGTGTCCCCGGATACCCGGACCGCCAAATATTCGGATGCGGATGCAACCCTTCCGGTTGTTTGGGGACCCCTGGTGGATTATATGTACGTCGTGGATGAAGAAGAGTTCTATGACGGCGATGCCATTCTGGAACAGGGCCGGCATGGGAACTGGGTGTGGGTGGTTCTGGAGGGGGTCATTAATATCGTCAAGGAAACCGACACAGGTCCTTTGACACTTTACCAGATTGGGAATGGTTCTTTTGTGGGTAGTGTGGCATCCTTTTTGGTACGAAACCATTCACGCACCTATTCCGCTAAGGCCGTGGGAGATGTCCAGCTCGGTGTGCTTGATTCACAGCTTCTTGCACAAGAATACTCGAAGATGTCCTACGAATTTAAAGCATTTGTAATGAGCTTGGACAAGCGATTGCGACACCTGACAGATCGGGCCGTAGAATATACCGGTAAAAAAATTGATGTAGAGGATTATTTAAAGTATCGCAAGAAGGTCATCGAACAAGGCGAGGAAGAAAATCGATTGTTTCGTATCCAGCAAGGGCGCGTATCCCTAGTCCAGAAAACCGATTTTGGATTTGTTCCGCTGGCGAAGTTGGAGCGCGACGATTTTTTTGGGTATCTGCCTTTCCTTGACTTGGGACACGAGCCCAGATTCGCATCGGCATTGGCATCCAATGAACTTAAAATCCAGACATTAAATCCGGATATCATTCAACAAGAATACGATAATATTTCTACTACCTTCAAAAATATTATTGAAAATAATGCGACCTGCATCCATAGCATGACGACGGTGCTCCATACTCAACAAAAAGAGTTAATGGCCTAGCCGTAGCATTTCGGCTGACTTGGTAAAATCATCCCAGGGTTTAGGTGGACAGGATGAACGGTATTGAAAAACGGAAACACCCACGATTTGAAACAACGAACCTGTTAAACTTTGTGTGTTGTGGTGAAGACGGCGAGGCCTGTCATCAGGGCATGGGCAGAACGCTGAATGTATCTGAAACCGGCATATTGTTAGAAACCTATCATCCCATTGACCCCCATTGGGATATTTCTATTACGATCGGGTTCGAAGAGGATCTGGTGGATATCCAGGGGAGTGTGATTTTCCAGAAAAAGGCCGGTGAGGACACTTTTGAGGCAGGTATCCAATTTTCAGAAATCAGCGATCATGAACGCGAAATTCTCATGAAATTCATTCAGGCATTTGAGGAGAAAAGCAATTGACTAGCGAAGCAAGCATACCGACACCTGTTCAAGAAACCAATTTTGCCGATTTAAAATTGCTCAAGCGTGGAAAAGTTCGTGATATGTATGACCTGGGGGATACGCTCCTCATGGTAGCGACCGATCGAATTTCAGCCTTCGATGTTATCATGGATGATCCCATACCAGGCAAGGGCATCATACTTACGCAGATTTCGCTATTTTGGTTTGAGGCGATGCAATCATTGGTCCCCAACCATGTGATCTCCAGCGACGTCGAGGCTTATCCAGCTGTCTGCCAACCTTATGCGCAAGCACTGCGTGGCCGCAGCATGTTGGTTAAAAAAGCTGAACCCTTATCCATTGAGTGTGTTGTCCGGGGTTATATTTCAGGATCAGGCTGGAAATCTTATCAGCAAGACCAGAGTGTTTGCGGCATCAAATTGCCAGCAGGGCTCAAGGAATCAGACAAGCTGCCTGAACCGATTTTTACACCCTCCACCAAGGCTGAACTTGGTTTGCATGATATTAATATCGATTTTAAGGAGGCCGCCGATTTAGTGGGATCTGAAGTAGCAGATAAGGTCAAACAACTAAGCCTGTCGATCTACAAAAAGGGTTTGGAAATTTCAGCATCCAAAGGGATCATAATTGCCGACACGAAGTTTGAATTTGGAAAAATCGGTGATGAGTTAATTCTCATCGACGAAGTTCTTACACCCGATTCCTCTCGATTTTGGCCCCAGGAGACCTACGTACCCGGCGGTTCACAGAAGAGTTATGATAAGCAATTTTTACGGGACTACCTTGAGAGTATCGATTGGGATAAAAAACCCCCGCCGCCCCATCTCCCTGAAGATGTTATCAGCAGCACCATACGAAAGTACAGGGAAGCACTTGAAAAGTTAACGGGCAATTAGAGCAATGCTGTGGGAGCAAATCAAGATAAATCTTGCCCACATCGATTTGCATGACGACACTTACAAAATAACAACTGAAAAGACCTGTGAGCCTCTTGCCGCTTCAATAGAGGTGGCCGGGCTTTTCAACCCGCCTTTTCTATATTCTAACAACGATCGTGGGTACATTGTGGTCTCCGGTTTTCGCAGAATTGCGGCATTTCGCCAACTGAACATGGACCCAATTCCGGCACGGCTGATTCACAGCGATACCCCGGCCTACCAGCTGGCATTGGTGGCCATAGCGGAAAACGCAGGACAACGCGAACTTAATCTTGTGGAAATTTCACGGTCGTTGGATCTGCTGAAGCGCATCGCTCCCGACAGAGAAGAGAATTCAATCTTGGCCCAATCCATGGGACTGCCAGGCAACACTGTTTTTGTAAAAAAAATAATTAAAATTTGCCGTCTGCCGATGATCCTTCAAGAGGGGATTATATCTGAAATCATCTCCCTAAATACAGCACTTGAATTGGCCGTTTTGGATAAAAAAACAGTGGTTATACTATCAGAGTTGTTTGCTGATCTCCGGTTGAGTCACAACAAGCAACGCGAAATTTTGACATACCTGAAAGAAATCGCATTGCGCGAGGACATTATGCCCACAGCAATACTGAAAGAACCGGAACTTCATCAGACATTTAACCAAACAGATCTGAACAGGAATCAAAAAGTTTCGTTGCTAAGGCAATATTTAAAAAACAGGCGTTATCCACAACTGACCCGAGCTCAGCAACAATTCGATGATAGCGTGAAAAAACTGGCTTTAGGTCAAGGTGTTCAGATGAAACCACCGACTAATTTCGAATCTATGGCGTACAAATTGAACCTGCAATTCAGGAATATAGCTGAACTGAAATCCCGAATCGAAATTCTGCAAAAAGTTTCAACTAATCCCGAATTAATAAAAATGATAGGTGAAATATGAGTTCTGAATCATACGACTATCTGGCCAGCATGCCGCATTTTTCCATTTTACCTCAGGATGAACTCCGTAGTGTTGCACAGGTTGCGGTTCATAAGGATTATCCCAAGGGAACCATTTTCGCCGAACAGGACAAAACAAACTTGGACAGCATTTATGTGGTCAAATCGGGCGTCATCGAACTTTTCGATGAGAAAAAAGGTGCCCGCATGCATTCGGGATTGATTACAACCGGGGAAGTGTTTGGTGGCATCACGATTATGATGAACGGCAGTATTTCTCTGCGTACCGCGATTATCGACGAAGCTTGTAGTGGGTATGCGATTCCTAAAGACATCTTTCAGTCGCTATGTCGGCGATACAAGGTTTTTTATGAATACTTCCTGGAAAATTTCAGTAAGAATATTCTTGATAAATCCCTGAATGACCTGGTTGAAACAGGCCAAATGGGTATCTTTTTAGCTGGCTTGGATCCGTTTTCATTTTTATCAGAGGATGAAATCAAGTCGTTCGCTGGAGATCTCTCTGTGGTCAAGTATCCGAAAGGCACAGTTCTCTTTGTTCAGGGCCGTACACGAATCGGGCATGTGTATATTTTGCAGAAGGGATCGGCCGAACGCTATTATGAAGAAGGCGTGAAAAAAACCATGCATAGTATCCTGAGTGAGGGTGATATCTATGGCGGCATTTCCATTTTATTAAACGATGGAATTTCGGTAAGAACTTTGAGGGTAATGGAGGATTCTATATTCTATCTTTTACCTCGGGAAATTTTTTTCAGTATTTGCGAGAAAAACGTTGAGTTTTCAACGTTTTTTACGGACACGTTTGGCAAACGGATGTTGGAAAAATCCTATGCTGCCATCATTTCCAAAACGACACGGCCGCATGAAGAGGGGCTGCTGTTTTTTAATCAACCCATATCCAACATATATAAGAAAAAAGCAATATTAGGTGAAACGCACTTAACAATTCGTGAGGCTGCCGAGTTAATGACTGCGTCCCATATCAGTTCTCTGTTTTTGAAAAACGAGCAGGGGCAGTGTGAGGGTGTGGTAACGGAACGAGATCTTGCTAAAAAGGTGATTAGCAAGGGATACGACATCAACCGACCTGTGGCCGAGGTGATGTCTTCTCCGGTGCACACTGTATCGAGTCAAGCACTGGTCTTCGAGGTGTTAATGAGCATGATGCAGGCGGGTATCCGGCATATCGGGATTACAAATGACGATGGGGATATTGAGGCCATTGTTTCCAACCGGGACATACTGGAGGCCCAAGGCCAATCACCCATATTTTTGTTAAGAGAGATTTCCGGGGCAAACAATATGGCCCAAATCATTGAGCAGCATAACAAACTGCCCGGGCAAATACGCAGTCTGATCGCCGGCGGGGCCAAAGCTAGTAATCTGACCCGTTTCATCACTGCTATATCCGACACAATTCTAGAAAAAATAATACAGTTTGTTCTAAGTGATCTGGGATCACCACCGGCAGAATTTGTGTTCATGATTATGGGAAGCGAAGGAAGAAACGAACAGACCTTGAAAACCGATCAGGATAACGCAATTATTTTCGAGGACGTCCCTGAAAAACAGGAAAAAATGGTCATGAACTATTTTTTAAAATTTGGGGAGCGGGTATGCACAATGCTCGATCAGGCGGGCTATGCTTTCTGTAATGGTGATGTGATGGCTAAAAACCCGGAATGGTGTCAGCCACTTTCGAAATGGAAATCTTATTTTTCAGACTGGATACATAACGCGGAAGGCGAAGGACTTCTGCGGGCCAGTATTTTTTTTGATTTTCGGGGGGCATATGGCAATATGGAGTTGACTGAGAATCTCCGAAAGCATCTTTTCAATACCCTTGGTAGTTGGCCGGGGTTTTTCAGGCATTTAACCGAAAATGCCCTGTATTTTAAACCGCCGCTTGGTTTTTTTAGGAATTTTGTGGTGGAATCAAAAGGCGAGCACAAAGACAAGTTTGACATTAAGAAAGCTATGCTACCCATTGTGGATTTTGCGCGGATCTATGCTCTTAAAAACGAAATTGAGGAGACGAACACTTTAGAACGCTTGGAACAGCTTCGGTTCAAAAAAGGATTGAAACCCGATGAATATGACGAACTGGAAAAAGCATACAGTTTCCTTTTGCAAACGCGATTTGTTCGTCAGGTCACATCAGTTGTTGAAGAAAAAGGAATACCAAACAATTACGTGAATCCCAAGCAACTAACCCGTATTGAGCAGAAAATGCTTAAAGAGATCTTTAACCGCATTACAAAATTTCAGTCCAAGCTCGAGTTTGATTTCATTGGACCTGCCTGAATACCCAACCAAATGAAATAGTTACTCCTGTAATTTCTGATTGATCCGGTCTCATTCTTTAATTTTTAAACCACGAATTAATAATTGAAGGAATTTTACTTGACAAAAACAAAGCAATAATTGTAATCAAATACAATAACTAAATGACATTCACTTTATGGGCATACAAGAAAGAAAGAAAAGAGAACGGGAGCGCAGGCGTCAACAGATCGTTGTGGCCGCTAAACGTGTTTTTTCTAAAAAGGGCTTCAGCCGGGCTACGATGGAAGATATCGCCAATGAAGCCGAGCTGAGCCCTGGGACCCTGTATTTATATTTTAAGAACAAAGACGAGTTATATGCCTCTCTTTCTTTACGGATTTTGCAGTATCTGCTGATCCGGCTTGAACACCTCAACAACGAAACCCAATTAAACGAAGAAGAGCGAATAGTGGGCCTCAAAAAGGCCTTGTACGATGTCTATGATTTCGACCCGTTGATTCTGGTCAACATGTTTCGTCTGCAATCCAGTGAGCTGCTGCGCAACCTGACACCGGAGTTGCTGGAAGAGATAAAAAAACTGTCGAAGTTGGCGCTTAATGAAATGGCTAAACTGTTCAGGGAAGGCGTACAGAAAGGCGTCTTCATAGACCGGCACCCCACTGCAATTGCCGACATTGCCTGGTCTCTGTTTTCCGGTGTTGTGCTATGGGAAACCAGTAAGAGCGTGATTAACGAAGACAAAGACTATTTAAAGGAAACGCTTGATACGGCTTTTGAAATATTTGAGATGGGCATTAAAAAGAAGCCAGTAATGAAGTAGCCGTTAATCGACATCTAAAATATACGCACTGAACAATGAATCAGGACCTTATGCTGGATCGCAAAATTTTGGCAAACACAATTTTATGGGCAATCACGTATTTAGGATATCGAAAACACCGATGTGCCAGCGTTTTTCAGATTAATGTGATGCCGTGACTTTGCATTATGAGCCCAAGGAACCCTTAGAGACAACCATTTATAAATGAAGGAGGTCAATTTATGGCAGATAAAGAAATTGTTGAAACTTCCGAGGCACAGATTGCTGTTCACTGGCAGGAGGAGGGGCTATATCATCCCTCAACTAAATTTATCGCCCAGGCAAATATGACGGATGAAGATATCTATGATCGCTTCAGTCTGGATAATTTTCCGAACTGCTTCAAAGAATATGCAGATCTGTTGACATGGTACGAGTACTGGGATGAAATTCTCGATTCCAGTGATGCGCCCTGCTACAAGTGGTTCAAGGGGGGTAAACTCAATGCCAGTTACAACTGTGTGGACCGCCATCTGAAAGAATATAAAAACAAGACGGCGATCCATTTCGTACCCGAGCCCATTGAGGAGGGCTACCAGCATATCACTTTTCAGGAACTGTATGTAAAGGTAAACGAATTCGCCGCTTTACTCAGGGATTTTGCCGGCCTCAAGCGCGGAGACCGGGTGACCCTGCATATGCCTATGATTCCCGAACTGCCCATCACCATGCTGGCTTGCGCCCGTTTGGGGGTCATCCACAGCCAGGTTTTTGGCGGGTTCAGCGGTCGGGCCTGTGCTGATCGCATTGTGGATTCTGGTAGCCGGGTGTTGATTACGGCCGATGCCTATTACCGCAGCGGAACCTTGTTGGATCATAAGCAAAATGCGGATATCGCCTGCGATCTGGCCGAAAAAGACGGCCAGAAGGTAGATACGGTTCTGGTTTGGCAGCGCTACAACGGCAAAATATCCAGCCCCACGCCGATGGTGGAAGGCCGCGATGTATTCGTCAATGACAAACTCACGGAGTTTTATGGGGTACGAGTAGAACCGGAAAAAATGAATGCCGAGGATCCGCTGTTTCTGATGTACACCAGCGGCACCACCGGCAAACCCAAAGGCTGTCAGCACGGCACCGGCGGATACTTGGCCTACACGGCGGGAACATCCAAGTACGTCCAGGATATACATCCCACGGACACCTATTGGTGCATGGCAGACATCGGCTGGATCACCGGCCACTCTTACATTGTCTACGGTCCTCTGGCCGTAGCTGCGTCAACGGTGGTCTACGAGGGCGTACCCACTTATCCGGATGCCGGGCGGGCCTGGCGCATTTCCCAAGATCTGGACGTGGACATATTTCACACTGCGCCAACGGCCATCCGTGCTCTGCGAAAGATCGGAGCGGACGAGCCGGCAAAGTACAATTACGAATTTAAACATATGACCACCGTGGGCGAACCGATCGAGCCGGAGGTATGGAAATGGTACTATGAAGTCGTCGGCCAGGGCAAAGCCGCTATCGTGGATACTTACTGGCAGACTGAAACCGGCGGATTTCTGTGCAGCACCCTGCCGGGACTGATACCCATGAAACCGGGCAGTGCCGGACCCGGAATGCCCGGCATCCATCCCATCGTATATGACGATGAGGGGGCGGAGGTTGAACAGGGTGCCGGCAAGGCGGGCAACATCTGCATCCAGAATCCCTGGCCGGGCATGTTCCAGACCATCTGGGGCGACAGGGATCGCTTTGTGGAAACCTATTTTGCCCGGTATAACAAGGATCCCAATTCTAAGGATTGGCGCGACTGGCCCTACCTGACCGGTGATGCGGCCGTAGTGGCCGAAGACGGTTATGTGCGTGTTTTGGGACGCATCGACGACGTGATCAATGTTTCCGGACACCGTCTGGGCACCAAAGAAATCGAGTCTGCGGCTATGGTAGCGGAAGAGGTGGCTGAAGCCGCAGTGGTACCGGTGAACCATGCAATCAAGGGCAAGGAACCGGATTTATATATTGCTTTAAAACCGGGGTATGAAGCCAGCGATGAAATGGCTCAGAAGATCTCCGACACCATATCCAACGAGATCGGCAAAATCGCCAAACCGCGCAAAGTCTGGATCGTACCGGACATGCCCAAAACCCGCTCGGGCAAAATCATGCGCAGAGTTCTGGGGGCCATTTCCAACCAAGGCGATGAAGGCGATGTCACCACCTTGGCCAATCCGGAGATTGTGGAATCAATCAAGAAAATGGTCCAAACCTAATTTTAATAGCATGGGATTGAACCAGAATGACATTTAACGGGTATGGTACCCAAGAACCGAGGCTGACCGATTGAAGTGCTCGCTGCTTCAATCGGAAACTTGAGCGGATAATGAACGGTTATAATAATCAACTGTATTGATGTCCGCGGGATCTTTTACATTAGATTCGGCAAGTTTTCTTGTTGCACAGACGGTAAAACTGCAGCAGGCCTTCATGATGAACCCCAAAAACCGCTTAAAAAGGAGGTGATGCTCTTCCGAGCGAAACGTTGGAGAAGGAGAAGATTTATTATTAAATCCAAATTTTGAAAGGAGAAAAGCATGGGATCTCATGTATATTGGCTATTCTTTTTTGTTCTCCTTTACTGGGGATACTGTATCACCATCGGTGTCACCGGTTACTTAAAGGCCAAAAAAGGAACAGACTACTTCATTGCCGGGCGCCAACTCAATATCTGGGTGTTTGTATTGGCAGCTACGGCGACCTCGTTTAGCGGTTGGACGTTTGTGGGGCATCCAGCCCTCATGTGGCGGGATGGTCTGCCCTACGGATACGCGTCGTTCTATGTTCTTACCATTCCGATTACGGGCGTGTTTTTCCTCAAACGGCAATGGCTGTTGGGCAAACGTTATGGATTCGTCACCCCTGGTGAGATGTATTCTCAGTATATGAACAGCGAAGCCATTCGTATCCTGACGGTTATCGTGGCCCTGTTTTTCAGCATACCCTACCTGGGCATTCAGTTGCGGGCCTCTGGTGTGCTATTCAACGTATTAACCGACGGTCTGTTTTCGGTTAATGTGGGCATGTGGATGCTGGCTATTGTGGTCCTCTTGTACGTAGCTTTAGGGGGGCTCCGCTCGGTGGCCTACGTGGATACTGCCCAGTGCATCCTGCTATGGGCGGGAATTGTGTCCCTGGGTTTCATCGGGTCTTCATTTGCCGGCGGTTTCGATGGCTTGACATCGAAATTCGGCGATGTGGTGGTCTGGCTGAACAGCGGTGGTGCGGAGGTACCCAAATGGGCCGATCCAGAGGCCGTTAAGCTTTTTATGGAAAAGGGTGAAAGCTTAATCGGTATAACGCCGTTGGGTGTCACCAATAAAGTGGCCGTACCCGGCGTGATCCAATTCGTACCGGCCGGCGCCATGGCCAAAGGCGGTACCTGGACCGGTATCATGATTCTGACTTACATGTTTGCGCTCATGGGGATTCATTCCTCACCAGCATTTTCCATGTGGGCCTTTGCCAACAAGAACCCCAAACCTTTTCCGTTGCAACAGGTATGGGCCTCTACCCTGGGCATCGGTTTCGCCCTGATTTTTTTCACCACCATGCAGTCCATGGCCGGCTGGGTGTTGAGTATCATGCCCGGCGGTATCGGAACCGCCACTGTTTTACCCTTAGAAAGGCTTATCAGCAGCGGTGGTAACGACCTAGTGCCTTATTTGATTTGGCTGATGAAAGACACGGCACCATTTGCCGTGGGCATTCTGGCCGTATGTGCCTTGGCGGCCATGCAGTCCACCGGTGCGGCCTATATGTCCACCGCCAGTGGTATGCTGACCCGCGACATTGTCAAACGGTATATCAAGAAAGACATGACCGAAATCGAGCAGACCACCTGGGGACGCATCACCGTGCTCATCGTGGTAGGATCGGCCTTGATCTTCGCCACCATCGTACCGGGTGCCATCGTCATGCTAGGTGCCTTTGCGACATCTTTCGGGTTTATGATGTACGTACCCCTGATCGCCACGCTCTACTGGCCGTGGCTCACCCGCCAGGGTGTTGTCGCCGGTCTGATCTGCGGTATGTTTGCGGTGTTCCTGACCTTCCGCTTCGATCTGGGACTGCCCTGGGGATATAGCCCGCTGACAATTTTTTCCGCAGGCTGGGGCATTCTGTTTAACCTACCGGTGGCCATTCTTGTGAGTTACTTTACCCAACCGGATAAGGCCGAGCAGGACCGCAAAATGGAGTACCACAGCTTTCTGCGTGAACATGCCAGCTTGGCTCCAGAAAAACGCCACTTGATTAAGTGGGGCTGGATCATCACCTGTGTCTGGTACTTTTTCGCCATCGGCCCGGGCTGCGTGATCGGCAACACGATCTTTGGCAATCCTGCCACACCAGCCACCTGGATAAATGGAATGCCGTCAATCTGGATCTGGCAGATCATCTGGTGGATCCTGGGTATCGGCATGATGTGGTTTCTGGCCTACAAACTGGAGATGTCTACCAACATCACCACCGATTTTAAGGCCTTAAAACACGACATTTACGAAGACGAAGTAGCGGTGGCCGAAAAAGGATCTTAAGGCCAAGCGGTTATAGCCTTAAAATCAAATAATATTGTCATCACAACCAAACGAGGAGGCCTTCGCGCCTCCTCGTTTATACTTCTACCAATGATATGTCTTTTGGAAAAAAATGATATGTGAATCTGGTCATTCGGAACGTTCATCTGATAATAATTTGCTTTTTTGAATGCTTTCGACTAATGAGTAACATCGTTAACGGATTTAATAACGACTATTGACACTCTGATGCGCAGGGTTTGAAAAATAATAAACTGAGATATGTTGAACCAATGAAACGACTAATTTTTGTGATCATAATTATTGTTGTTGCCCTATTCGGATGCGGTTTGGGGGTATCCAAATATGACGATGCCATTATGGATGGTGCTTCCAATCTCAATAGCGGTAAAACCGAGGAAGCGTTGGCGGATTACAACCGTGCCATCAAGATCGATCCAAAAAAGGCCGCCGGATATCTGGGACGGGCCAACACCCTTAATATCATGGGAGAATATCAGAAGGCCATTGCCGATTATTATATAACAATTGAAATTAAAGACGACCTTGCCAATGCCTATGTCAATCGAGCATCGGCGTATAGCCATCTGGGGGAGATCGAAAAGGCCATCGCGGATTATGAAAAAGGATTGGCGCTGGATCCGAAAATCGACAAACCCCCGGGAATACTCCAACGCTTGTTTAGTGATAAGCCCAATACCGACAAGGGTATTCGTAAACATTTGGAATATTTAAAATCGCAAGTTAATTCAGGATGACTTAATACGTATCCGTCACAAACAGTGATAAAGCAGACATCGGCTTTTCCCTGCCGTAACGCCGATGACACTCTCACCGGATTTAGACTAATTTCTTTCGATCTATTCGAATCAGAGGCACTATGAAATTACTTTTCACTCGCATGATCCGGGCTGCCAAGCTTGATCTAACCTTCTACGATGAAATTATCAATGATCCCACCAGTCAGGGACACTCAGTCTGGGTCGTGGCTTTGCTCGCCATGGCAACGGGCTACGGCATGTTCAGCCGGGCGGGTGGCACGGCCGTTAATGTTGGCCTGGCGGTGACTTTTTTCTCCTGGTATGTATGGGCGTTTACCATCTATTATGCCGGCAACCATGTTTTTGGTGCGACACCGTCACGAATGGATCGAAAGACGGTTTTACGTGTCATGGCATTTGCCAGCGCCCCTGGTGTCTTGCGGGTTTTAGGTGTGATCCCTAACATGTCTGTGATCGTATTTCTGGGTACTTCTGCCTGGATCATACTCGCCGGTGCCATTGGTATTAAAAAAGTGTACCAGCTAACCCATATAGGTAAAGCCCTTATCCTCTGTGCGGCGACGTGGATTGTGGTCCTTTTTGTGCAGGTATTTTTTATGATCATGTTCTTTTCTGTCTTTGGCGTGGGCTAAACCGAACAAGGTCATTACTGTCCAGACGCGGGAAGTCGGACCGCGTAGGTGAGACCGTCACGAATATCTTTGGCGTGCATTCCAGCCATATACCAACCGACGGGCCCTTATCATCTACAAGCTATACAATGATTTAACTCTAATCATAAGCCACCGACAAGGTCGGTGGTCGTTGACCTCCTGGTTTTCTATTCAAATGAGTGGGGACATTCTATGCCCAAAAAAATACTCATTGTCGACGATGAGCCCAACATTGTTGTGCCCCTGCAATTTCTGATGGAACAGAATGGCTATCAAACTTTGGTGGCCCAGAGTGGCGAAGAGGCCTTGGAAACCATATCCAAAGAGACCCCGGATTTAGTTCTGTTGGACATCATGTTGCCTGGTATTGATGGGTTTGAAGTCTGCGAGATCGTGCGTCTGAAACCTGAATGGCGGCATATTCGGATTATTTTTTTGACAGCGAAAGGACGGGATGTGGATATCGCCAAGGGGATGGTGCTGGGGGCAGATGAATATATTACCAAACCCTTCTCAAACCAGGATATTATCGCTGCGGCAAAAAAACTGCTCAAAGAGCAAGGATGAAGAACAACCACAAAATCTGGTGGGCCCTGAGCATGTCGCTTGGTGTGATGGCACTATTGGGTCTGGCCGTGGTCCCGGTATTCTGGCACCAGCCGGTACCTACACAAGGAGGCCCGACCCGATTCGGTTTGTGGGCCTACAGTGGCTACCTATTATCGGTTTGCCTGGCCGTTATCGCCGCCCTAGGATTTTTCCTGGCACGAATTTTCTGGAAACTGGTTATCCCCATTACCAAGGTTTCTGAAGAAATATCGCTGATATACTCCGCCAATCCAGGTCACCGCATTCAGTCGGATGGTGCATTTGGGCTGGGGCCGTTGGTGCAGCAGATCAATTCTGCGGCTGGAAAATATGAAAACCTGGAAAAAAGTGTTTTTAAGCGTGTCCAAGTGGCCAAGGCGGAACTAGAGGAAGAAAAGAATATTCTGGCCGCCATTATGGCGGAGTTGCCGGATGCGGTATTGATATGCAACAAGGAAAGCAGAATCATTCTTTATAATTCCCAGGCCAAACGCTTTTTTGGCGAAAAAGCCAAAACACCGCAGTCACCGGGCCCGGTAGAAAAAACTGCCACGCTGGAGTTAGAAATTCCCACTCAGGTTCACCTGGGCATTGGGCGGCCCATATCCGATTTCGTGGATGAGAATATTATTCAGCACGCCCTGGAAGAAATCCACCTGAGACTCGAAAACGATGAGGAGAATGTCAGCTCAACCTTTGTGATCAGCGACATGGCCAATCGTTTGCTGCGCGCGGAGGCATCGCCCATCTTAAGCCCCCAACGGGACTTTTCCGGCTTTGTCGTCATTTTTAACGAGATTACCCAGGACTTGCGCGTCGAAGCAAGATCTGCGTTTTTGTTGCAATCCTTTCAGCAAAAAATCCGACACTCGGTTGCCAGCATTAAATCAGCTATCGAGTTTATACATGAATACCCGGACGTCAGTACGCCTCAACGGCAGCACTTGCTAGAAATCATTTCTACCGAGTCGCAGTCACTGGAGCAGTTGATTCAGCGGGAAGGTAAGCAAACACTACGACAGCCCCACAACCGCTGGCCCACAATGCCTATCGCCATCGGCGAGCTGCTAGAGCCGCTTCAAAAAAAGGCATCTGTCAAGCTTAATATAGAGTTAAACTATAAATCTGATTCGCCTGAACCCTGGATCAAAGTAGATACCTATGCCATTTTGATGGTGCTTCTATTTTTCTTGCAACGAATCAGCGAGGCGGCCAACGTTACCCGGTATCAGTGTAAATGCTCACAGCAGGGCGATTTTGCTTTTGTGGATATAATATGGGCAGGCAAGCCCATAAGCATTGAGAAAATAAGACTGTGGGAGAGTATGCAGCTTGTTTTTTTGGATGAACACATGCCTTTGCATCCTAAGGAAATTCTAGAACATCATGGCATTGAAATATGGCCCTATCGTGAGCATCAGGGCGAGCAACGCGCCTTCCTGCGGATGCATGTGCCCCTATTTAGACCACAAGAACAAAAAGCCATACGTCGAGCCTCGGTACTGCCTGAGAGCCGGCCTGAATTCTATGCCTTCGATTTATTCAATCAACCGGGCCAAAGCCCCAATCTGGACACACGCCTGCTAACGGATCTGGCCTATACCGTATTTGATACCGAGACCACCGGACTGGATCCCGCTGGTGGTGACGAAATCATATCCATCGGAGCGCTCCGAATAATCAATGGGCGTATTTTGTCCGAGGAAACGTACGATAAACTTATCAACCCACGCCGGCGTATTCCCGCGTCTTCAACGAAATTTCACGGCATCACAGACGATATGGTGAGAAATCAGCCTAGCATTGATGGGATTCTTCCAGATTTTTTCAAATTCACCGAGGAAACCATACTGGTAGCCCATAACGCTGCTTTCGACATGCGCATGCTCCAGATGTGCGAGCAACGGACAAGTATTAAATTTATCCAACCGGTCTTGGATACCCTGCTGCTTTCCGCCGTGGCTCACTCCGCTCATGAAAATCATACCTTGTCTGCCATTGCAGGTCGATTGGGTGTCATCGTAGCCGGACGTCATACAGCCATGGGGGATGCTGTCATGACGGCTCAAATATTTCTTAAATTGATCTCACTGCTGGCGGATATGGGGATCCACACACTGGGCGAGGCCCGGGAGGCTTCGGAAAAGACCTATTATGCCAGGCTTAAGTTTTAACTTATCAGGCTGTTAGGTGTTTAGGCTGTAGACTATTAGGATGCCCATAGCACGCGGCTAAAAGCTCAATTCGAACGCGATACCCATAACGCACAACCCGCCGTTTCCTTTACCCCTCCAAACCCCTTTCGTCATTCCCTCGGAAGAGGGAATCCAGACAAAGCTTTCAGCACAGTGCTTATTCTGGATCCCCATTTTCATGAGGATGACGCGCGAAGCGCTTTAGCCATTTCGGCAATTAGACTGTAAGCTGCTGATTGCTTATTGCTAAGCTTATTGCTGTTTTTCTGTTGATATCGGCAGAATAAAAGAAAAAACAGTGCCTTTCCCGGGTTCGCTCTCCACCCATATACGTCCCTCATGAAATTCGATAATCTGTTTGGTGATGGTCAAACCCAACCCGGTTCCAGGCGGTCTGCTCTCAGTTACAGCATTGACCTGGCGGAACTTTTCAAATATTATTTCCTGATCTTTTTTGTGGATACCGATGCCGTTGTCGGCTACATCGACCCTTATACCATGGCTTTTATGGATCGTCGTGATTCGGATGTGACCGTTTTTACGATCACAGAATTTAATCGCATTTGAAATCAAATTCAGCATGACTTGTATCAGCCGATCACGGTCTCCTCTTATCATGCAGAAAGGATGTGCCAGGTCTATATCAAGATGGATTTGTTTCTCCTGTACCAGCTGAGCCGATGCAGCCACCGCATCTTCGACGATGTCATTCATATCAATTGTATCCAATTGCCAGTCGGCAACACCGGATTCAATTTTTTGAAAATCCAGGACCTGGGTGATCAGGCGTGAGAGGCGTTCATTTTCTTTGACAATAATACTTAGAAACTGATTGCGCTGCTCAATCGGTAATTCAGGATTTTCATGCAGAATTTCAGTCAGAGAGCGCACCGAAGTCAGTGGTGTTTTTAGTTCGTGGGTGACGGTGGCTATGAAATCATCTTTGAGTTTATCCAACTCTGTGAGCCGTTCATTCACCCGTTTGAGCTCGGCAGTGGCTTGCTCCAGCTCATGACTGTACTCAATCGCGTGTCGGGTCTCGTCTAGCATGTCCATGACTTCATCGATCCCGGGTGGTTCTTCTTTTACGGCTGTTGCGATCATCACGCGGGCCGATGCCGATCCAATGGCACCTGCCAGAAGACTTTCTATGTGTGCTATCAACCCGGCGTCTTCGATAACTTCCTTTTCCCAATCTATCTCCTTATTGCGACTATAGGCTTCCAGGGCTGTATTGGTCTTACTTCCCCCCAGAAAGCGTGTCAAAAGTGATTTGAGCCCGGGCAGGGAGGCCTGTCCACGCCACATTAAGGCCGGGTCTTTATCCCCGGATCGTTTGAATATATCCACAAAACGGGCGGCCTGGGTGTGTTCCAAGGCCGACGGATTTTTAAATACAGAAATACCCACATAGAGGCCTATATTGAACAGCATACTCCAGAATACTGAATGCGATTTTTGACTGAAACCTTCCAAACCGAAGAGCTGATAGGGCCTAAGCCATTCAATGCCCCAGGGACCTGCTGTAATAAAGCTTTCCGGCAGCAGGCCGCCCTGAACTAAAGATGGCAGAAAGAGGGTGTAAATCCAAATACCGAAACCTGCGGTCAGCCCCCAGATGGCTCCGGAGCGGGTGGCCCCTTTCCAGAAAATGCCGCCCAGAACACTGGGTGCAAACTGTGTTACTGCTACAAATGACTGTAGCCCTATGGAAACCAGTGGATGATATTCTCCTGTCAAGCGAAAATAAAGATATCCCAGCAGCAGCAGCAGGATGATGCTGATTCTGCGAATAGTCAGTATCAGGCTGCTTAAATCGGTTTGCTGGGTCAGTTTCAATGGTTCGAACCGCAACAGCACCGGCATGACCAGTTGATTGCAGATCATCGTGGATAGGGCGATGGTTTCCACAATGACCATGCCGGTTGCGGCCGACATGCCACCGAGGAACACCAACAAGGTCAGAACCGGTTGACCCTGGGACATGGGAAGGGCCAAGACAAATGTATCCGGATCGACAGTTCCGCCAGGGAATTGCAGGAGCCCGCCGAGGGCAACCGGCAGTACAAACAGGTTGATAATGAGCAAATAAAGCGGGAATAGCCACATGGCCTTGTTGAGATGTTCTTCATTGACATTTTCAACAACGGCCACCTGAAACTGGCGCGGCAGAAATAGTATGGCCATCATCGAGACAAAAATCTGAAACCCCCAGTTGGCGTATGTACCCGGTTCGATGCTGATGTTGAAGAGGTTGTGCGCACTGGGGAGCGAAGCGGCCTGCTTTACCAAATCGCCGAAACCTTCATAGAGTCCGAATGTAACAAAGAGCCCGACTGCCAAAAAAGCGGCCAGTTTCAAGACGGACTCGAAGGCAATGGCTGCAACCAGGCCTTCGTGGCGTTCGGTGACATCCAGATGGCGCGTCCCGAAAAATATGGAAAAAACGGCCAGCAAAACAGCCAGATAAAAATCCGTATCGGCAAAAACGCTAATATGTCCAGCTGGCAAGTTTTGCTCGGTCAGGATCAGAAAGCCCCTGGAGATGGCCTTGAGTTGAATGGATATATAGGGGACGATGCCGATGACGGCAATGACCGAAACCAAACCACCCAGGGTGGTGCTCTTGCCATAGCGGGAGGCGATAAAATCGGCGATGGAAGTGATACGGTAGGTTTTACTGATGCGGATTATCTTGCGCAAAACAAACCAGCTCAGGCCAAACATCAGTGTGGGACCGATGTAGATAGTGAGAAAATTGGGGCCGGATGCCACCGCACGGCCTACGCTGCCGTAAAATGTCCAGGCTGTGCAGTATACCGCCAGTGAAAGCGCATAGACATAAGGGTTACTGATAATGCTTTTGCCCTCATCGGCCCGCTTGTCGCCGTAATAGGCAATAGCGAAAAGCAGCCCGATATAACCGAAGGAAAAGATGAGAATGGTCTTGGTTGTTATCATTTATTGTCGGGGGAATTAACATCTTGGGTTGTTTGACGAGTCACGAGACTAATGCAGAAAACCAAAATGAACCAGATCGAAAAGATATACATGTAAAGCAGGGGAATGCCCCCAATGGTCCTTTTTAAATTAAAAAGCGAAAGGATGGGATAATTCAACAAAAGCCCCCCTAAAAAGAACA
Source organism: uncultured Desulfobacterales bacterium (assembly GCA_964633115.1). Taxonomy (GTDB): domain Bacteria; phylum Desulfobacterota; class Desulfobacteria; order Desulfobacterales; family B30-G6; genus B30-G6. Next base: position 5,866 of record CAZWEO010000023.1, on the reverse strand, counting down.
GGCTAACCAGTCGTTTGTTTTTATGGCTTGAAAGTGACATAATCTTAAATTCCATGTGGCAGGGGGAGGTTCCTAAAGTCAGGTTAAAACATTCGGCTTTGCCATTTGCATACACCATCCTCTTTAACTATCTGTAGGTTATTCGGCAAACTGATTTCACCCAGTGCAGTGCCCTCGATATAGCCTTGCACCTGGTGGGCTGCTCCATTTCGTTGGATTCCAGTTACATGCAGGCGCCCCCCGGAGCGCTTTTGCATAAAAGGCTGGAGACGTTCGTCAAACAGCTCTCGCGCTCCTCCGCCCAATTGGAAAGTCTCCGCAAAACAATCTTTTTCAAATAACGAAGATTTCCCTAGCAGGGGACCCGAACAATCATCCACGAAATGTTGGTGCTCTTCGCTCAGTTCGGCATCAAAATAGTCATCACGATCCAGCAGGGCAGTCTTTTCCGGCAACCCGAGCCATTTCCAACGGCCTTTCAGTTTAATTAAGTTATCAAGTGGGAACACACCTTGCGAGCCTCCGTATGTCCTGTAATTAAATTTCACACTACCTCGCATATAGGCTCTGTTGTTTTCAATACGTGCCTTTGTAATGTGAACAAACTCCAGAAGGGGTGGACTACGGCCAAACACCAGACGGGATGAGGAAAAATTTCGGGAAAAAAGAGGGGGCCGACCGTGATAGTATATGCGCGCATAGTTTGCGGCAATACGGCGCCTGTCTTTACTGATAATATCCTGTGCATATTGATGGAAAAAATCCAATATGCCTTGTGGTACGGGTGTGGAGAAAACATAATTAGGCGCAAGCATGTCAGTATAGTGTCCTGACGCAGGTTCTGACTTCAGCCCTGGTTTGGCCGCCATACCTTCCGATTCCGAGGCAGGCGTTTCCAAAACAGCTTCGATAATAAGCTGCAGCAGTCGGTCATGCCCATTATTCTGCGGCAATGCAAAACGACTTGTCGAGGTGGCTACCATCACCATCTGCAAAGTCGGAACCAGGACAAGATATTGCCCCCCTTCACCGCACACAACCAAACTCTCATGCCCATTAATGACTGGCTTAACCCAGCTGCCTCCTGGAGTATCATTAATTTCTGCGTGAGGGATCTTGAAAAATAACCAGCGAATCCATTCTTTAGACACGATCTTCCGGCCTTCCCAGGCTCCTTCCTGGGTTAGCAGATAGCCTATTTTGGCCAGATCCAGTGCTTTGAGTTGAAATCCAACCATTGGGTCGTGTGACAGGTCTTCATCATCGGCTGCGTAAGTTGTTATTCCCATGGGGTGGAACAAGTTACGGTCAGCAAAATTGAAAACACTCTGACCGGAAACCTGTTCAATCACCTGGCTCAACAAATATGCTGCGGCAAAGTTTATTGCTGGTTGGGTACTTGTCTGTTGCCTGGAAATTACTCGCAGACTGGCCTCAATTCGGTCTGCAGCGTAAAACAAATCCCAATAATCCGGATGCCCGCCGCCCCAAAGTAGGGGTGCCTGCGCCCTTAGCAGATGGCTTAGCCTCAGTGACGCTGTCCCATCATGCAGGGTTTGCGTCAGTTGTTTTTGGAAAAAAATAGATAGGGGTTGTTCCGGTCCCTGGATCAACTGAAGATCGATGGCGATACCGATCAATACCTGGAGGAGTGGAAGATTCAGGGAATGCAAGTAGTCCGTAGCTTTGGGACCACCATGCCAGTAGTATTTTTCGACAACCGTCTTGCCGTTGCGAAGCAACAGCAAGCTTCGAGCGGTGGGTAGTCGCGTGTCAACGTAGTCTAACGCATCGTTCAAACGGTTCAGGTCGATGTGCTGGGTTTCCGGTTGTGCTGGATGCCATTGTTTCTTGTCAATATACAATGTCTTTTGCGCATAGAAAGTAATGCAAAGGTACACCCCCCCACCTATGGCTCCAACACACATCATGTAAAGTGCACTGTACGTCAAGATTTTTTTCATAGATATCATATGTTCTGCACCCCCGAAACATCCAATCGTTTCAGTGGATCCATCTGCCTAAATCCATAGAACATCCGCAACAGGGCCGGCGCGAACAATACATCCGCCAGAAAGGCCACGAGTAAGGCAATACCCATCACCAAACCGAAATCAGCGATTACCTTCAGATCACTGAAAAGCCGCATCCAGAAACTGGCGACCAGAATCAGACTTGTTGCCAGCAGGGCTCGGCCTGCAGATCCCAAAGTCTCTCTCACTGCAAAGTTGATATCACCGGATTTCAGATAGTACCTTTGGAAATTATGGAAAAAATGGATGGTGTCGTCCACAGCCAATCCAATGGCGATACTGCCGCCGATCAGGTTGTATGTATTAAGCGGGATGTCCAGACTTCCCATGACGCCCAGAGCAATGATAATCGGGAACAGATTGGGAATCATGGCCAATAGTCCCAAGCGCACATCGCCAACAGCTATGATCATTAATACCGCAATCAGCAGAAACCCCAAGCTATAACCGATGGCCAAGCTGGTCATCATCGCCTTAAAAATGCTGGAATTGATTGAAACTACACCGGTGACGATTACCTTAACATCGCTGTCGAATAAAGTTGCAGCATATTCCCGCACCCTGGCAATGAAATCAACATCATGAACAGCATCCCGCCAGTACATCATGGCGGTCAAACGACCTGTGCGCAAATCAGCATCCGTGTGTTTTCGTAGCACCTCAGGGATAATGCGATTGATGTGATCGAACTGCTCAGCCAGGGCGTATCCGTCTTTAGGGATCACGCATAGGCTCTGATCCCATTTTGTTGTTTTACAAGAGATTTCTTTGATGAGATCTACGAGAGATCGGGTTCTACCAATATAAGCGCGCCCCTGAACATCCGTCTCCGATCTAAGGTAGTCATCCAACTGCTCGATAGCCTGGAGCAAGTCGTGGTCGATGATTCCCCGATCATGCTGTGTATCAATCATAAATTCCAGCGCTCTAAATCCATTGGTCTGTGCTTCAATTAACCGGACCTGCCGCATGAAATCGGAATTATCATCAAAGTAATGCAGTTCGTTGTGGGAAAAATGAAGCCGGGAGATGTTAAATCCCAACACAAGGGTGCTCGCCAAAAACAGAAACAAAACGAGGTAGGGCCGGGCAATCCCGAGACGACCCAATGCCAACATAGATCGGTTAAAAATGGAAGCCTCATAGATTGCTTCACCTCGTTTGGAACCATAGGCGACCTGCAGTATTGAGAGGAATGCCGGTAGGGTGACGAGCGTAAACACCAGGATGGCGAGAATGCCAATAATGGTGAAGTTCACTAAATGTGCGATCGGTACGATATCCGTAAAGGAAAATGACAACAACCCCGCCACTGTTGTGAAGCTGGTCATGGTGATCGGAAAACCGGAGTGCTTCATGGTGGCGATAAGGCCACGGAACTTCCCGACCCGTTTTTGGTATTTATAATAGACCACCAGGAAATGAATCGGTGCGGTCAGGCCGATGGACAACAGGATGGAGGGCAACATAGACGAGGTCAGACTGAAACGGATCGACAGTAACGCCATCATTCCTATAGCCACCATCAGGCCCAGAATGGCCGTCACCTGGGGCATGAAAGCACCCGAGCCCCTACCAAACATAAACGGCATAAGCACAACCGGTACGAGGAGGATCGCGATACACATCTTCTTCATGTTAGCGCGCACCATGGGCTCGACATGATACTGGTAAACAGGCGATCCACTGAAGGCAATGCTGAAGTCCCTGGCCTGATATTCCTTAATGACGGCCTCAACGATACCGATGACGGCAATATTTTCGATTTGTGATATCGACTGTTGTTTCTCGGACGGAGGTTGTGCTTCAGCCCCGTGGACGCCTCTGGCATAACCCATCAACCTCTTGCCGTCAGCCGTCAACGCCGAAACAGCTTGGGTCTTGATGACGACGATGGCATGCTTGCCATCCGGGGTAAAATATTCGTTTTGATACCCTGGATAGGAATGGCCACGCTGTCTGTACTGCTGCACCTCTTGCTCTGTCCGCGCTAGGTTATCGAGAAAGCCCCCGACACGCACACCGCTATCGAAGGTCTCGATATAGGGTGCATTGGCCAGCGAACTGACCTCTTTCAACAGCGGCAGTGAATTCTCCAGATCCTCATGAAACTGCTTGAGCGTGGTCAGGAATTCAAGGCTGAAAATATCAGAGGAGGAGATCAGCAGCACTATGTCTTCGTCACGTCCGAATTGACTGCGAAACTGTTGGTAATCGGTGAGTATCGGATCGTGCTGCGTAAACATGCTTTCTACAGAAGTGGCGATACTGAGTTTGGGGAGCTGAGTAGCAGCCAAACCGGCCACCACAACCGTCATTAGCAGAATAGCCAAACGGTAGCGAATGACACTGATGCCCAAATAGTGAAACCATTTTTCTATTTTGCTCTTATAATCAAGCATCGGTGGAAATTTTTTTACTTTCTATATCGACAATGTCAAGCAGCGGGATTAAAAGGGAAAGGATCGGATTAATCAACAAAAGACCAACCAAAAACAAAACAAGCGAACTCTTGTTTTTACCATTGGCAAGTGACATAATTTTGCACCTGTGTTTCCGGCATGGCTCTAAAGCCTGGACTACACCGCAAACTGAATACGTATAGACTGGTTTTTCAACTTGAGCTTAGTAGATAATCGGATAAATTTATTGATTTTGAAACCATCGCTAATATTTATTGAAAAAGAAATCGCCGACAGCGCAATGGTAGCAGATATTTGTGCCCACCTCAAGGCACCCGTGCGTTTAATCAGCAGTGCCCGAGAGGCATATAGTTATATATCTTCTGCTCGGGATCCGGTAAAAGCGGGCAAGCAAACCCTGCTTTTGAGCAAAAACCGGGGCGCTTTTATTAAATCATGTCCGGGCACCAAGGCTTACCGCTGCTGCGGCTATCAGATTCTGCATATTGGAAGCTTTTGTAACATGGACTGCGCCTATTGTATTCTACAGTCTTATTTTCATCCCCCCGTCTGTCAGTTCTTTGTGAATCATGACGATCTGTTCGCCGAGCTAAATGCAACATTGTCGATACCGGGGATAAAACGGGTGGGGACGGGTGAGTTCACTGACAGCCTTATCTGGGACAATTGGACCGACTTGACAGCACGGCTTGTACAGTGGTTTGCGACCCAGACAAGATCTGTACTGGAACTCAAAACCAAAACGGTTTCTATCGATTCGCTACGGAATCAAAATCACCAGCGTAAAACCATGGTTGCCTGGTCTCTGAATACACCAGCAATTATCAAATCGGAGGAGCGGGGCACGGCTTCCCTCAATGCCCGGCTTCGTGCTGCAAAAACCTGTGCTTCATGGGGATATCCGATTGCATTTCATTTTGACCCCATCGTTATATACGAAGGATGTGAGAAGGATTATGAGGGGGTTATCCAAAATATTTTTAAGCACGTATCACCAGATAATATTGTCTGGATCAGCTTGGGAACACTGCGCTTTATGCCGCAACTAAAGCCGATCATTCAAGAACGCTTCCCTGAATCCAAAATTCCTTATGGTGAATTGATTCCCGGACTCGACAACAAAATGCGATATTTCAAACCGCTTCGGGTTGAAATCTACCGGCATATGGTTGAAACTCTCCGCCGCCTGGCACCGGATGTCACCGTTTATTTTTGCATGGAAGATGACGAGGTTTGGGAAAAGGTGATGGGTTTTATACCGGCTGAAAAGGGCGGCCTATCTGCCATGCTGGATGAGAGTGCCATAAGACATTGCGGGCTGAGATTGTGAAAGGATACTGTGGGGTGGTCTTTTCACCGTTGATGAGTTGGAGTGATGTTGTTAGATTTATTATGTTGTTCGATATTATT
>CAZWEO010000022.1:0-60339 GCA_964633115.1 uncultured Desulfobacterales bacterium | reverse complement strand
TGGTGGAGATGAGGGGATTCGAACCCCTGACCTCGGCGTTGCGAACGCCGCGCTCTCCCACCTGAGCTACATCCCCACTAAATTCGGTTGGCCAATTGGCTGGGTGATTTTGATTTTGTTTAACGCATTTGATAATGATATTCAAGAATAATCATTTCAATGCGATAATGTTCGGATGCTGGAATGATATAATGCTGCCTATCGCACTCAGCTTGTAGCCAATAGAATTACCTTCCGTTACTAGCCCTCCTTAAGATTTATAAATATCGAAGTATAACTGCTATTAATGGGCTTATCATGGCATGTTGCCAGGATGGTCTATCGTGCTTATCGTAGGGTACCAAAATATTACAGGATTTGACACTTTGTAGTACACAAAGCCAAGGTGTCATAAATAAAAAGGTAGCACAAAAAATTAGATAATTTGTGGAGACGCGGATGGCTTACAAAATTGAAATTGAAGACGCTTTTAAAACCTATACCCACGACCAGGACAAGATCTTATCGCCGGCTGAAACGGTCCAGCGATTCCGGAAAAAACTCCAGAGTGTTGATCTGGATATATTGAAAAAGGTCGAAAGAATCGACAATGGTCGCCTGGACATTCCGGTTTTTTTCAGCCAATGTGGACGCGACGCCCACGAAATAATCGGTACCAAAAAGCAGATGGGAAAAGGCGGCACGCTTGAACAGGCCGAAGCCAGCGCTGTGATGGAATTGGCCGAACGATTCAGTTTTTTCAGTTTCTGCAAAAATTCCAAAAATTTCTTTGTTGGTACCGCCGCCAATTTAGACCAAGACAGCTTACCATTTTCGGAAATTGCCAAATCCGTGCATGATGAATCCGCGGAGCTTAGCATCAGCCAGAAGGTATATGAATCACTGCCCATGAAATGGACCTGGGGTTATAACCTCACCCACAATAAGCCAGTTCTGATCCCCTTTGACTGGTTTTTCACCATCAATGAATTTAATGGCCCTTCGGCCGGCAACTGTGTAGCCGAAGCCATTTCCCAAGGCGTTTGCGAAATTGTGGAGCGACATGTCTCTTCCCTGGTGAGCCAAAGTAAGATTTCAGTGGCCGCCATCGATCCCGGCTCTGCAACCGATCCGCTGGTACTGGAAATGCTGCAAAAATACCGTGAAAACAACATTTTTGTGTATCTATCTGATTTCACGCTGGACATGGGTATCCCCACCGTGGGCGTACTGGCTTATGATCCAGGTACATTTCCTGAAAAGAGCGAAATCGTCTGGACCGCCGGAACAACACCTGATCCCCAAAAAGCCCTCAGCCGGGCGCTCACCGAAACAGCTCAGCTGGCCGGTGATTTCAACTCCGGCGCCAACTATGTGGCCAGCGGACTGCCTAAATTCATTGACGTGGAATCAGCCCGATTCATCATAAATCCACAAAAACAGGTATCTATTGACAGTCTACCGGATATTTCCAATACCAATATTAAGACAGAGGTGGAAAACTGCGTGGCCGCCTTGGAACAACGAAACTTTGATGTGCTGCTAATCAATACAACCCACGCGCTGCTGGATATACCTGCATTCTACACAATTGTACCCGGCGCCCATTTTCGCGAACGCGCCGCCGGGACGAGTGTGGGCATGTTTGCGGCCAAATTGATCACGGAAAAAAATCCACCGGATCAGGCACTTAAAAGGTTGCAGGAAATTGATGAGCTGTTGTCCGACAAATATTACCTGAAATTCTACATGGGCAACACCCTGTTGTCTTTGGAACAACCCGATCGCGCCCTACCCTTACTTCAACGCGCACGGGAATTGGATCCGCCCAAACAGGATATTCCCAGCATCTGTTCCTATCTGGGTATTGCTCACAAAGACTTGGGTCACTATGATGAAGCCCTGGAAGTTCTCGAGGAAGGAGCAGCGCACGATTCCGAGCGAACCGACATTTATAATCTCATGGGCTTCTGTCACTTCAAGCTCAAACAGCATGAAAAAGCCATTGAAAATTTTGCTAAAGTACTGGATCTAAATCCGGGCTCGGCCATCGATTATGCCAATATCGGCTCAAACTACCGGGAAATGGGTGAAACCGACAAAGCTATCTATTTTTATGAGGTGGCCTTGTCCATTGATCCAAGCATTGATTTTGCCAGGCAAAGTCTGGAAAGGTTGAAAAATGCCAAATGACAAAGCGGCATCACATCCGCAAAACGAGAACTTCTTGATCCAAATAATACGAGCTGCCTTGGAAGCCGGTGATGCCATCTTGGAAATCTATCAAACAGACTTTACGGTTGATTATAAACAAGATGATTCACCCTTGACCCAGGCCGACAAGGCGTCGCACGCCATTATCATCCAACATCTAAAGGATTCGGGTATACCGATCCTCAGTGAAGAAGGTAAAGCCTTGCCGGTGGCTGAGCGCCGACCCTGGCAAACTTTGTGGATTGTGGATCCATTGGATGGCACCAAGGAATTTATCAAGAAAAATGGCGAATTCACCGTAAACATTGCCTTGGTTACCGATGGAAAACCCATTCTGGGTGTGGTTTATGCACCGGATAGACAACGTCTCTATTTTAGCATGCAAGATCTGGGTGCCTTTATGATCGACGATCCGAACCACTTAAAAGACATATCGCAGCAACTTGCTGGAGCTGAAATAAAACTGACGGATTTAGCGAATCAGGCCCAACAGCTTCCGCTGACAAAACACAAGGACCAGACTTATACCATCGTGGGCAGCCGTTCGCATGCAACCCCGGAACTTACACAATTCGTTGACGTCAAGCGCGAGGAATTTGGTCAGGTTGATTTTATCCCTGCCGGTAGCTCTCTCAAAATCTGTTTGGTGGCCGAAGGCCAAGCCGATATTTATCCCAGGCTGGGCCCCACCATGGAATGGGATACAGCCGCCGGCCACGCCATAGCACAAGCCGCCGGCGCCCGCATTTATGAGTACGAATCAGGTGAGCCGCTCCAATACAATAAGGAGAACTTGCTGAATCCCTGGTTTGTTGTGGAACGAAGCACGACATAGACTGTAGGCGTCACAAAAAGGATTGAAGGTAAGGAAAAACCTGCGTTGCTGAACCTTGAACATCGAATATTGATTACATAATTTTGAATAACGAAGTTAGCTTTTGGCCATCTGCGCACTTCAAAATTCTACATTCCATGTTCAATATTCGTCATTCGTTATAACGGGAATTAGTCAATATGACCGAATCTAAAGTAACCATACCCATCACCGGCATGACATGTGCCAATTGCGCCATGAATATCGAGCGCAATGTCGGCAAGTTGGATGGTGTTGCCGACGCAAACGTCAATTTTGCATCTGAACAGGCTGTGGTTACATTTGATCCCAAGCAGGTTCCATTCAAGGATGTGCTTGCTAAAATCGACAGTATTGGGTTTTCAACCCCCAAGGCAAATATCGATTTTGCGGTCACCGGCATGACCTGCGCCAACTGTTCCGCCAATATTGAACGCGCATTGAACAAAAAACTTACCGGCGTTAACCAGGCCACGGTGAATCTCGCCACTGAACGCGCCTTTGTGGAATATATTCCCGGTGTGGTTACCCCGAATGACATCTTTGCTGCTGTAACCAAGACCGGATATGGCGTCATAATTCCGGAAGAAACCGAAGAAGATGATGCCGAACAGGCTGCCCGCAATCAGGAAATCCGCAACCAGACCCGCAAATTTCTGGTGGGTGTCATTTTCACCTTGCCCCTGTTTTTGCTCAGCATGGCCCGAGATTTTCAGCTAACTGGTCCCTGGAGTCACGCAACTTGGGTCAATTGGCTTTTTTGGCTTTTGGCCACACCGGTCCAATTCTATACCGGCTGGGATTATTATGTGGGCGGTTTCAAGAGTCTGCGTAACAAAAGCGCCAATATGGATGTCTTGGTGGCCATGGGTTCGTCGGTGGCCTATTTCTACTCATTGGCACTCTTGCTTTTCAGTTCATTGGGCTCGCATGTATATTTTGAGACCTCTGCCGTCATCATAACCTTAATTAAGCTGGGCAAACTGCTGGAATCCCGTACCAAGGGCAAAACCGGCGGGGCCATCCGTAAACTCATGGGCCTGCGTCCTAAAACTGCAACCATTATCCAAGATGATTCTGAGACGGAAATACCGCTAACCAGAGTCCAGAAGGGTGATATCGTTGTGGTTCGCCCGGGGGAGCGAATTCCGGTGGATGGCAAAATTGTCAAAGGTGCCTCAGCCGTGGATGAATCCATGCTTAGCGGTGAACCGCTTCCGGTGGATAAACTGGTTGGCGACATGGTTATTGGCGGTACCATCAATGGTCAGGGATTGTTGCAGTTCGAGGCCACCCGTGTGGGCAAAGAGACTGCCCTTTCCCAGATCATTAAACTGGTTCAAGATGCCCAGGGCAGCAAAGCCCCCATACAAGCCCTGGCCGACAAAGTGGCCGCTATATTCGTACCGGCCATCATCGTCATCGCCCTGGTAGTGTTTTTGCTGTGGTTGTATCTGGGGGATGATTTTGTGGCTGCCATGATCCGCATGGTGGCCGTACTGGTGATCGCATGTCCGTGTGCTTTAGGCCTGGCCACACCCACAGCCATCATGGCCGGAACCGGCAAAGGTGCTGAAAATAATATTCTGTTCAAAGATAGTGCTGCTTTGGAAACGGCGGCAGATCTTGATACCGTCCTTTTGGATAAGACCGGCACGATTACCATAGGTAAACCTGCAGTAAGCGATGTACTGCCTTTGAGTGACCGTTGTACGTCGTCAGAATCACTATTAAGGCTGGCCGCTTCAGTTGAAAAGGGATCCGAACACCCGCTGGGCAAGGCCATTGTGCGTGAGGCTGAAAACATGGCCATCACCCTTATATCAGCGGAAAATTTCCAGGCCCACGGCGGTATGGGTGTTGAGGCTGATATTGGCGACGAGCATGTCCTGATTGGCAAACCCAAATGGCCCGCCCTTGTGAAGACGATAACAACCGCTGTCCAGGACCAGATCCTATCCTTGCAATCACACGGCAAAACCGTGATGGTCGTGGTTGCCAACGACCTTTTGTGCGGTCTTTTGACTGTGGCGGACCGGATTAAGCCTGAATCTAAAGCGGCTATTCAAAAACTAGAGCAGATGGGAATAAACGTGGGCATGGTAACCGGCGACAATGCGCAAACAGCCCAGGTCATCGCCGCCCAGGCCGGCATCGATACGGTTTATGCGGAAGTACAGCCTGATGAAAAGGCATCCACCGTCGCCAAGGTTCAGGCTGAAAAACAGAAGGTCGCCATGGTGGGAGACGGGATTAATGATGCCCCGGCCTTGGCTACCGCGGATGTAGGTATGGCCATTGGCAGTGGCACCGACGTGGCCATTGAAACTGCTGGAGTGATTCTATCCGGCAACAGCCTCATGGGTGTCAGCAAAGCGATTCAACTCAGCAAATCCACCATGCGAACCATCCGTCAAAACCTGTTCTGGGCCTTTTTCTACAATATAGCCCTGATCCCGATTGCCGCCGGCATCCTTTATCCTTTTCACGCAGCTCCGACTTTTCTGCGAGAATTACACCCCATCATGGCTGCGCTGGCCATGTCCATCAGCAGCATCACAGTGGTTTCAAATAGTCTCCGTCTCTACCGAAAAAAATTATCATCGTGAAACGATGTTAATTTTTTTGAATGAATTCGTCTGCAAATTCCTTATAATCCAAGGCCCCAAACGACGTCGTTCGGTAGAACACTACCGGCTTGCCCACTTCGGCAGAATCGGCAATGGTGGTATTGGCGCGTATCACGGTTTTAAACATCAGTTTGCGGGTGCGCGGATCGTCTTGAAGTTTTTTGAGCGTATTGTGGCTCACACGGGTACGTTGATCGAACATGGTGGCCAGAAGACCGCCGATTTTTAATTCCGGGTTGATTTCTCGCTGGACTGCCTCGATGGTATCGAAAAGCTCAGACAGAGCTTCAAATGCATACGGATGGGTCTGGCAAGGCACAATAACTTCGTTGGCAGCACTGAACACGTTAACTGTTAATAGGGACAGGCTGGGCGGTGTATCCAAAATGATCACATCATACGAACTCAGAATCGGATCCAGAGCTTGTTTCAAACGGTTTTCCCGCCCGGTTATTTCTACGAGCTCAATTTCCGCTCCGGCTAGGTCAACATGCGATGGCAGCAGGTCCAATTTTTCCCAAGGGGTATTGACGACGACCTGGTCTGCCTTAGTTGCAGCGGGTCGACACATCAAATCATAAGCGCTGGCGTCTATGTCGTCCATGCCAAAACCCAATCCCCGGGTTGAATTGGCCTGGGGATCCATATCGACAACTAAAACCGCTAGCCTCTTCAAAGATAGGCCCGCCGCCAAATTAATAGCTGTTACAGTTTTACCAACACCGCCTTTTTCGTTGGCAATGGCCACGATGCGCGTCATCTTTTTTCTCATAGTATCTCCTTCCCAGGGTATAGATGTATTATCAGTAAGGGTCTCAGGTCTGCAGGTTCGTATAAATTTCATTGCGAAGTTGCCCGATTCGATGGCTAAATCCCCGGGCGTGTTCCCCAAGCTTGTGCAACTCATGCTTTAGGCCTTCTTTGTCCTTATGATCTTCCTGGACCAGATTGATCAAGCCAGCGGTATCCGTCAAATAGGCCTCGAATTGGGCCACTAAATCCGTATTCAGTTGCTGTGCCAGGCCATCGGTTAAGCGCAGCAAATATTGAAACTTGATATTTTCCTGGTAATCCCTGAATTGCATCCGTATGGATCGCTCGGTTTCCAACTTCATACGTTTGAAACCATCCACAAGCGCACTACGTTTACGGCTGTATTGCTGGGCTTCGGCTTTATTAAAAAGTTTTCTAAATACCTTTATGGCTGCATGTAGGCCTAAGCGCACCACCGCCTCTGATTTGATTCTGGCCGAATAGCGCATCGCAGTTTCCACTGGCGGTAAATTCAGGTTATTTCTGGATTTAAGCGATTTGAGGTCAACCTGAATCATATCCTGATCCAGCGAATTCGTTTCCCAAATCGACTTATCGGCCAAAGCCTGCTGGTATTCCTGCATGGCTTCATTCACCATGGCCGAAAAAGGTTTGGCAACAGCCTCTAGCTGAGCCTTGATCTTGCCCTCTTCTGTTTGCATAAAGCTCACAATTTTGGGATGCAGAACTTCGGCAATATGACTGTCTACCACAGCGCGAAAATCCTGAAAAACCAGATAGAGCAACTCCGTGAACCGTGAGGTTTCAATGATCGCTTCGTAGGATTCCAAATTTAATTGATAGCTGCGGATAAAGGCCAGCATTTCCTTTACCACAAGGCTGGCGCGGGCATCGAAAAATCGGTCAATCGTTTTTTTCAAATCTTGCTTAATCTTTTGAGATGCGCCTTGCAAGGTGCTGTTCACCAGGGTAGCTATCTGCTGCATTTGTTGTTGATGGTGGTTCATTTTATCCAGCAATGTGGCCACCCCTTCAGCATCACTGTTAAGAACGTCTTGGTGAATATCGGTCCAATGAATCAGACCCTTGGAAATATTGTCCAGACGCTCAATATTATTTCTCAACAGGAGTGAATATCGTTCCTGGCCCAGCTTTAAAAACAAGACTTCTTGAAACCGATGCGTTTCGATATCGGACAGCTCAATAAAGGCTGTTTCCGTTTCCCACTGTAAATAGCGCTTTTCTTCTTTGGGGGACATGGATTTGAAGGAGGCCTTAAACAGATTGTAGAGCGATGAGAGCACATAAATATCGGAATGGTTCTTAATAATTGCCAGTTCCTTTTTGATACGCGCTACCAGTTTCTGGAGGTCTTCGACGGTTTCATGTTCACTGAAATCGCAGTTGACTACAAACAGAATATTGTCCAGGATACCCATCTGTTTTATGATGGATAAAAATCGCAGATCTGCCTGGCGCAAGCCGGTTCGGCTGCTGATCACATAGATGAGCAGGTGGGTCTTGAGCAAGTAATCCTGAATCATGGCCAAGTGCCGCGGATTGGGCGAGTCGCTCCCCTGACAATCGGCAATCTCGACATCGTCGGCCATGTCTCCATCCCGAATCTCTAAGAGCACATCCTTGAGATAAACTGCAAGATGATCGCTACCTACAAACAATTTCTGATCATCAAACTGATCATCCTCGTAAACCTTGGAAAAGTTTTCAGAAGCAATAAGATCTTCGACCTGATCATATCCTTTCAGATAAGATTCAATCAGCACCCCATTTGGGTTACGGACACCATTGACAATCAGTAGATTGGATTGAATGTGTTCCATGGCGCGTGCCAACGCCTCCCGATCGCCCTTTCTTCGAATGTCAAATTGCGATTCCTCAGATTCCCATTCATGTTGAGGGAACAGTGTCAATGCCTGGGCTATCTCAGCATTGACATCATCCCAAGACTTGAAATGGAGGTTGGCTTTAAGATAGGGCCCTCGCCGGATACGGGTTACAATTGATGTTACCACACCGGCGCCCCGTTTCAGGTAATCGTCTTTGAACAGAGAATTGACAAAAGTGCTTTTACCGGACTTAATAGCGCCAACAACGGCAACCCGTAGCATTTCTTCATCCATCTGCTTTTGAATACGCTGACAGGCACTTTGCCATTCCTTAAACGAACTGCCACTGATTCGATCTATCTCTTGACTGGGTGTCAAGCAATTCAGTGTTTCAGTCAGGACTTGCTGAAGCTCTATTTTAGCATTCTCAAATATATTCATACCACCATAGGATCCCGGCTTGGCTTGGTTTCGCAAATTAGATCCCTATTTACATAGGTTTGGAACACTTGTCAAAGGTAATGGCTTGTAAATTCTATATGTTTATGATATATAGCCCATTAATAAAAAATAGAAATGGGTCCCCACGGTTCGATGTGTGGTCCCATTAAGATGCACGCCATTCCATCCTCCGTAGCAGACTACCGCGGAGGACGGGCGCATTCAGCTACGCCGCGGTTATCCGTCTCTTTTTGAGGGGACATCGCGCTGATGCTTATAAATTATGATTATATTCAATCACGGCTATAATCGTGGTCTTTTGTGATGGCGGATAAAAGGGGAGCTTGTATTCATGTCAGAAAAACATCCGGAATGCCCATTGTACAATCCATTAAACTGCAAAGAGTATTACAATCCAAAACTCTGTGCATTTGTACGTAAGGACAAGGTTTGTCTGAAAAAGAAAAAACCAAAGACGAAACCAAAGAAAAAAGTCGAATCCAAAGCTTAAATCCAATAAACCTCCTGCTGAAACCAGTCTATATGTGGCTTAACGTTTAGCAGGAGGTTTTTTTAGGCATGTCCAGCAGTATCCGAAAGCAAGACTGGATCAATTCCCAGTGTTTTAACCGCCGCAGCCCATCGATCATCAACCCCAAAATCAAATAAGATTTCATGCTTGGCAGGACAATTCAACCAAGCATTCTGAGCCAGTTCGGATTCCAATTGACCAGGTCCCCAGCCAGCACATCCAAGCGCGATGAGATATGAATCCGGCCCCTCACCCTTTGCAATTGCCCGGATAAGATCCATGGTGTTGCTCATGCCCAAATTTGCTGTAATTTTGACACTGCCCTCCCACGAAAACGGACTTCCGTGTAAAATGAAAATTTCATTTTCATGAACAGGCCCACCAATAAAAATAGGGGCATCGGCAGATTCGGGTTTGTATTCAAGCTTCAGCTCTTTAAAAATGGATTCAGCTTTCAAAGATGGTATCATCCGATTGATCACGATGCCTAAAGCGCCTTGATTGTTATGCTCGGACAAACAGGTTACTGTGTGCGTAAAGTTGAAATCCAGCATGGATGGCATCGCGATCAAAAATTGTCCCTTTAAAGAATCCATATAAACCATCCTTAAATAATTGTATGTGCCGATTAAAATATTATGGTCTTTATAGCAGATACCGGTTAACAACAGCAAAGTATTCTTTTCAAAATTCTTGGTAAGACATCCGGTCAGTATTTTATGTTTTAACTGATTCAGAAATTGTTTGATTTGATCTTGTATGTTTTATATACTAATTAAGGTTTGTATCAAATGGTAACCTAAACTGAGCGATTAAGGTTTTATATAGATGCTTATATCTTTGTCATCCGAATCAATAAGGAGACAGAAAATGATAACGAGAATACTGATCCTGATGACGCTTATTTCTCTGGTACCTATCCCGATTTGTGCTGAATTTTATAAGTACCGAGATGCCAACGGTGTACTCCGCTTTACAGACAACTTAATGGATGTGCCCGAAGATCAACGTGAAAAGCTGCAATCTTATCGGGAAGTTGTGACGCCTGAAGAGAAACCACAAATCTCTGAATCAGCCCAAAAGGCTGCGGCGCTGAAGAACCGCAACAATCGCATCGAGCAGATGAATGGGGAAAGAGAAGCGTTGGCACAGACCTTCAATGATTTGGAAACCGAAAGAAAAGCCATCCTGGAATCCGAACCAGATCCACAGGATCAGAAAGTCTATGAGGCGCACCGTCAACGTATCACGACCTTTAATGAGCAAATCAAGGCCTATGAGGAAAAGCGTAAACAGTTTCAGGTGAAGATTGATGCCTTCAATTCAGAGGCTAAAGCAGAATAAAATCTTGTTCCAAGCTTGTATAAAATGCAACTACGTTGCTCTCATTTGAAAGGATATAATTCATTCCCCTGCAGCAGGGATTTCAAATTTTAAAACAATCAGATCCCCAACTTGGATTCAAATCACCCGAAAACCGTCAGGCATACTAATTGTTATTCTGACGGTTTTTTATTGTTGATATTGTTGATTCTGATTAGACCAAGCGGGCATGCTCTGGATAGAAGCGGACTTTGCGGACAGCCATCCGAAATTCTATTTCGCGCTGCCGTTCTCGCCGACGGCAAGCAACTCCAGATCGTCTATCCTCTAAAATATAGCAATTGACCTGGCGGCGGTCCTCACCCTCGCGCATCTCAGGACCTGCAATAAAATGGGTACGGGAACGTACGCCTGTTGCTGATTTAGAAATGGTCATGTTATAAATACTTACGGCAATGCAGGTTTTTGGGAATGATCAAACAGGTCCTTTATATCATTGATTCGATTTTTTGGCAAGCATGCATTCCCGTTTGACCGGGAAACGCAAATCATATATGGTTCCAGCCGTCGTTATATGAGCTGGCGCGATAGTGATCATACGCACTAAAGACCACTATTAGCAAGGCCACTTTTTCTATCTGAAGGGATGCTAAGGCCGGGATCAGAAGATTGATTCGTTCCACGCAAAAAGTAGATCAGACATTTTTTGAGAACTTAATTTTTGAATTATTATGAATAAATTTGGAGTTAAATGCCAATGAAAGTGATTGAAGAGGCCATTAAACGGGGTGCCAACAATTTATCTGAGTTTGAATCGAAACAAGTGCTGGCGGCTTATGGAATTCCGGTAACACTAGAAAAAACAGCGAAATCCCTGGAGCAGGCTCAAAGTATCGCCACCGAAATTGGATATCCGGTTGCGCTCAAAGCCTCAGGCGCAGATTTGCTGCACAAGACCGAAAGTGATTTGATACGATTAAATCTCACGGACGCCACCCAGTTAGCACAGGCTTATCAGGATATTGTCTGTGAGAAAAAGCTTAATATATCCGAAGTCCTGATTCAAGAAATGATACCGGGCAACCGCGAATTGATGGCCGGGCTCAAACGTGATGCCCAGTTTGGACCCTGTGTTGTTTTCGGCCTGGGCGGTATTCTAACGGAAATACTCGAGGATGTGGCCATCCGCGTCGCTCCGCTTAGCACTTATGATGCTTTAGATATGATGGCATCCATCCGGGCTAAAAAAATCCTGGAGGCTTTCCGGGGTAAACCGCCGGTGGATAGCGATGCCTTGGCACGTCTATTAATAGCCCTTGGCACCATCGGGCTTGAAAATGAAGTTGTCAGCGAAATTGATATCAATCCGATTAAACTCGTTGATGGAAAACCACGAGCGGTTGATGCGCTGGTGGTATTAGCTTAGATACCCGGGTTTGGCATTCGTAACACAGATCCCACACAGGTTAACTTTTTGGGATTTATCCTATACAGATATTTCCACCAATTTTTATGCTAATCTAAATAGGCTCTAATCGTGAAAAAAAAATCCAACCCAGTACAGAATTCAGTCACGTCCCCAGGGGAGCCCCAAGATAAAATCGTACTTGCGGGGGCTCCCAATTTCAGGGATCTGGGCGGATATCAAATTGGAACAACCCGGCGCATGAAATGGGGCTGTGTATTTCGGTCTGGCCATTTGGCCTTGCTCACCAAAGACGATCAGCAAACCCTGGTCAACCTGGGAATTCGTTCCATTTGTGATTTCCGGTCAGAGCAAGAAAGAAAGCGGCAGCCCAACCGACTACCCCAGGCCACCAACATCCAAACGCTGCATCTACCCATCGTAAGTTCCGTCATTGAGCCTACACAAGCGATCACTCGGGTCATGCAAGGGGACATTACTTGGTTCACGCCGGATTTCATGATCAATTCCTATCTTGAAAAAATCGATCGGTTTTACAGCGTATGGTATCATTTTTTTAAGCAGTTATCCCAGGAGTCTACCCGACCTTTGGTGTTTCACTGTACTGCCGGAAAAGATCGTACGGGCGTCTGCGCCACCCTAATTCTCCTCAGTATGGGTGTCTCTGAAAATCAGGTTGTCGATGACCACACACTTTCAAACGTATATAACGCCGATGGAATTCAGAAAATAGAAAAAACACTTTCAAAAGTAGGTCTCGATCCCGATGATTTGCGTGACTATATTACAGCGCCCAAAACAGCTATCATTGCCACCATAGAACATATCCACAAACAATTCGGGTCAACCCAGAACTACCTCATTCAGAAAGCCGGCGTTAAACCGGATTGGTTGGAAACGCTGGCCAAAGACTTAACTGAAGACATCCCGCATGGACATTCGCACCAAACCGACATTGTCAGATGAGGACATTTCAAATCTGAATTTTGTAAAGCAACAATGTCCATATTGCTTTCGTATCCACTACCGCGAAGGTCTCCGTTCGCGACTGCTTCAGGTACTGAATCCAGAGGATGTTCTGCTTGAGACCCAAGGCGCCCTTCAACAAGGATTACGCTTATTCCCAGTGGCACAACCCGTGGCTATGCTGCGGATATTTAAAAAACAGTTTAATGCCTGGCAAGAACTTCAAACAGAGATTGAAAATTACAAATTGGTTCAACGCTATATTCCACCCCATCATTATGCGGCCTCATCTGAGTTTATTGTGGATTACTTTCAGAATGAAAAAAGTCAAATAATACTGTGTGGACTACAGGAATATGTCCCAGGTGAAGCTGTCGACCCATGGCATGAAAATACACGGCTTAAGATGGAAACCGATATGAATAATTCGCCAACCGGGACATTGGATCTGGCCCTTTCTAATCTGGCATCTTTTATTGTTTGTATCAAAACTATGGTGCATCAGGCCCAGGCAATTCCGGATCTTGCTGGTGTTGGCAACTTGATTTTAACCCCGGAAGCCCAAATCAAACTAGTTGATATCAATAATATTTCCACGTTTTCCTACGAAACGGCGATTCCCCTTGATGACAAAAATTACCCGGTTTCAGATAAATCGATTCAAGCGCTCTACAATTTGGAGACCCAGGTTCTGGGACACCGCCAAACTGGAAATGAGAAGTTGTATCGCTTTTTTTTGGATCCGCAGCGCATTCAGACAGTACGTGAGGTCGAAATCGCTTTTCAAAAACAGACCGCACAATCTGGAAATTACCCAGCTGTTAAAGCAAAATAAGAAAGACTGAAATATGCAATCCCAAACGCGTGTTGGAGAAGAAAGATGAGTACCCAGCCAAAAACAAAGTCACCCGTCCGTGCCACCCAGGTCATCATTCGGATCATCATCTGTATTGCAATACTGGTGTTCGGATTTCTGGGAATGAATAAACTCGCCAAACTCAAAAAGCCGCCGGTTGAGGTTAAACAATCAGAACGCGTTCTGCAAGTGAAAGGATTGATCGTCCGAACGGAAGATATCCAGGCCACATTAAGCGGATATGGCGAGGTCAAGTCAATCAATACGGTTTCCATCGCACCCGAAGTTTCCGGTCGGGTAGTTTATGTCCATCCACGCCTCGAAGTGGGTGGTATCATTTCGCGCGGGCAAACCTTGTTTAAAATCGATTCGCGCGTCTATGTCGCCACACAAAAAGAAGCCGTTGCTGCGCTACAGCAATTAGAGAACACCGTACTGAGAATTGAAAAACAATATGCCCTTGATCAAGAAAGGCAAGCAACCATCGAGCGCAACCGAGAGCTGGCCAGGCTTGAGTTTCAGCGCCTGCAGCAACTTTATGAAGTCAACAATGTGGGGACCCTTTCGAGTGTTGATAAGGCCGAGCAGGCTTATAACGCCGCCATTGATCAGGCTGATCAAATGGCACGCGCTTTAGCACTCTACCCGCTTCAAATTCAGGAAATCAACAGCAGCATTGAAGCGGCTCAGGCTCGCATCGCGATTGCCACTGTCAATTTGGAGCGTTGCCGTATTACAGCACCTTTTGAGGGACGCGTTAAGAGCCTTGCGGTTGAGATTGGACAAATCGCTTCTCCTGGGCAAGCCGTAGTATCACTTGCAGATGATTCCAGTTTGGAAATCCAAGTTTCTTTGGATGCCAGAGCTGCCCGCCAGTGGCTACGGTTAGAGGCTTACAAACCCAATCAATCTGTATCTTGGTTCTCAAATCCGATTCCGGTGTCTTGTCGTATAACCTGGACAGACAACCCCGATGCCCCGCCATGGATGGGTAAGATGGATCGGGTGGTCCAATTCAATTCACAAACACGAACCCTAACGGTTGCAATTCACGTCAGTCCCCAGGAACAATCCCAGCATCAAGGCAGTACCTTTCCCTTGGTTGAAGGCATGTTTTGCCGGGTTGAGATCCCCGGCAAATCACTTCGCAATGTGATCAGGCTGCCGCGTTGGTCGGTCAGTTTCGAAAATACTGTTTATGTAGCCAACGACCAAAACCGATTGGTGACTGTTCCGGTTACTGTGGTTCGAAGTGAAGGTGAAGATGTATTTATATCCACAGGATTAAACCCTGGCCAAACAGTGATCGTCACGCGCTTAACCGATCCCCTGGAAAATACACTGTTGGCCGTGTCATTAGACTAATCAAAGAGTTGGCGGGTTGCGGGTTACGGGTTACGTTTTGTGGGTCGATGGGTTGGAGATTTGGAGTGGTGAATGGGAAGGAAAAACCAGTGTAGCTGAACTTTGAACATCGAACTTCCAACAGCCAACAGCGAGTTATGGAAACGGTGGAAGGCATGGAGGAATCAATTAGTTTGGTGCTTTGCTAAAGTACAATATCGAATATTGAATAAAGAATTTTGAATATCAAAGTTTGCTTTTGGCTGTCAGCCACTTCAACATTCAATATTCCATGTTCGATATTCAATACTCGTAGTTTTAATAATACATCCCAACCAAGTAGCTGTTGGAACCCAATAAACACAACAAACACAATAAACCCAATGTACACTACGTGAGAAAGTAATAAGGAAAACCAGATGAAACGCGTACTGGCCGGATTCGCTCGAAATATCGTATTCGCCAACATCCTCCTGTTGCTCATATTCGTGGCCGGTGGTTTCGCCGTTAAAACCATGGTCCGTGAAAACTTCCCTGAGTTTTCACTGGACATGGTGACCATCACGGTTCCCTTCCCCGGGGCCGATCCTGAAGAAATCGAAGAAGGCATCTCCCAAAAGTTAGAAGAAACCCTTGAAAGTATTGAGGGGATCAAACTTTATACCTCCTACTCTAGCGAGAATACCGGTACTGTTTTGATAGAAATCCATCAGGATTATGATGTCGACAAGGTATTGGATCGTATCCGAACCAAAGTGGATGCCATCTCAACTTTCCCGGTAGATGCCGAAAAACCGATTATCACCGAGTTGCTCCTAAAAGATCCAGTTGTGCTGCTATATCTATCCGGCAACATGACCGAACGCCGTATTAAGGAATATGCGGAACGGCTCAAAGACGAACTGCAAGACCTGGAAACACTCTCGCAGGTGGATATTTTTGGATCAAGAGAGTATGAAATCGCCGTGGAAGTGTCCGAAGAACGCCTGCGTGAATATGGTCTGACTTTTTCAGCCGTGTCCGATGCCATCCGGCGCAGTAATATAAACTTAGCCGGAGGGACCTTACGTACCCAAGGCGAAGAAATCCGCATCCGGACAGTTGGCAGAAAATATACGGGCAAAGAATTGGCTGGCATTGCGATTCTCGCGAATGCCGGTGGTGATATTATTACGCTCGACCGCATCGCCACCATCAAGGATGGTTTTACCGAAGATCCCATTCAAGCCTTCATTAATGGTGAGCCCTCGGTTCTGATTGTTGTTAATAAAACCAAGGAAGAGGATGCGCTGGCAATTTCGGGATCGGTGGCTAACTATATCCATAAAAAGAAGCAATCCCTGCCTGTAGGCATTCATGTGGATACGCTTTACGACAACACTGAAATTTTAAGAGCCCGTATCGATCTTTTGGTAAAAAACGGCCTAATCGGACTTATCATCGTTTTTCTACTCTTGTGGATTTTTTTGAATGCACGCCTGTCATTCTGGGCCGGTCTGGGAATTCCAGTATCGCTTTCCGGTGCCTTGGCTATATTATGGGCCGTAGGCGGCACCATTAACCTGATCTCTCTTTTCGGTCTTATCATGGTACTGGGGATTGTGGTTGACGATGCCATAGTCGTGGGCGAAGCCATCTATGTACACCGCCGGCGGGGCAAACCACCCATAAAGGCAGCAGTGGATGGTGTTACCGAAGTTGGTCTTCCCATCACCGCTGCAGTTATTACCAGTATTGTCGCTTTCATTCCGATAGGATTTGTGGGTGGCATCATGGGCAAATTTATTGCCATTTTACCGATAGTCGTCATCGCCGCACTGGCAGTCTCTTTGGTGGAATGTCTCATGTTGCTACCAGCCCATTTGGGTGATTTGCCTGATCTGAATGTGTCCAGACAACAATTGAATCCCCTTACCAGAAGACTGGAAACATTCCATCGCTTTACCAGTTCGGGTTTGGAATGGTTTGTTGAAAAAATTTATAAACCGTTTTTAAGCAAGGCCTTGTATTGGCGCTATGTGTCATTTTGTATTGCCATCTGTATTCTGCTGATCACAATTGGTTTAGTTAGAAGCGGTATCATCAAATTCGTAGTCATGCCGGAAATAGACGGATTTATAATGACGGCCACGGTAGAATTCCCGGAAGGCACCCCCTCGGCAACCACTCAACAGGCTGTCCAACAGATCGATGACGCATTGCTGCGCCTGGCAGCCCTTACTCCCACCCTATCGGGTGAAGACATGATCCGTGAACGCTTGGCCTTGGTGGGGCAGACTTTGGGTGAGATACCGGAGTCCGGACCTAATCTCGGCGCAGTCCAAGCTATATTGCTGCAATCCGAAAAGCGTGGTGTGCATTCTAAAGACCTGATGGTGGCATGGGAAAAGGAAATTGGGATTATTCAAGGCGTCCAATCCCTAACTTTCGAAGGCATGGCCATGGGCCCGCCCGGCGCACCCATTGAAATTTGGGTACAAGGATATGACATGGAGGTGATATTGGCAGCCTCCCAGGAAATTATGGACCGCCTCAAGCGGTTTGACGGCGTGTTTCAGATCCGCTCTGACTTTTCCAAAGGTAAAAACGAGATGCACTTGCGTCTCAAACCTGAGGCCCGTACGTTGGGCTTGACGGTGGAGGACCTGGCGCGTCAGGTATACACAGGGTATTTTGGAAACGAGGCCTTACGGCTGCAACGGGGTCGCGACAACATCCGCATCAAGGTCCGCTATACAGCTGATGAAAGAGCCCGGGTATCAGATGTCGCAAACATCCGCATCCGCACACATAGCGGTCTTGAAATTCCGCTTTCATCGGTGGCCGATGTTTCATTTGCGCCAGGATTTTCAACCATTACGCGCACCAATGGCATGCGACGCATCGCGGTCAGTGCCGGTGTAGACGCTAACAAGGCCAACACTACTGAAATTTTGAATCAAATTTCACACCAGTTTTTCCCGGACCTCCGCAAGCGATACCCCGACATCCGCATCGCGATTCAAGGCGAACAGAAAAAAATGCGCGAGTCATTTGGCAGCCTCTATGTTGGATTTCCTTTGGCCATCATTGGCATTTTCATCATTATCGCCACCATGTTCAGATCCTATAGCCAACCGTTCGTGATTCTTTTTACGATCCCCTTTGGCATAATCGGAGCCGTTATGGGACATCTGGTTCTGGGCTATGAACTGACTATGATGAGCATATTCGGCATGGTGGCCCTTACCGGTGTTGTGGTCAATGATGCTATTGTTCTGATAGAACGCATTAACGAAAATTTCGCTACAGGCCTGCCTTATTTCGAAGCTGTAATCCAAGGGGGGGTCCGCCGTTTTCGGGCCATCATCCTGACCTCATTAAGTACCATCGGTGGATTGATGCCCTTAATTTTAGAAAACGATTTGCAAGCTCGCTTTTTAATTCCCATGGCGTTGGCCCTGGCCTCCGGGGTATTGTTCGCCACAGTTCTGACCCTGGTCCTGATACCTAGCCTGTTGACCATTCTCAGCGATATGCGATTATTGGTATGCCGTTTCCGTCACGGCTACTGGCCCCAACGTCTGTCCGTGGAACCGGCCAGAGATCGACATGCGGATCCACTCGCAGACCCCGAGTCTGTTAGGGATATGTAATCGAGAGAATGCGAATCTTCCAGTATGGGCGGCACTTGTGAGCCCACCGTAAACATGGTATATTTAAATCAGCGATCATAAGTATAGCAGAGGGTATGAGGAATATATATGCTTGAGAAAACCGAGAAATTGGGCCAGCTGTTGGACATTCTCGGTGATATCTACCAAAACAAACTCCCTTTCAATCAGCTTCTGGGCATACGTATTTTACAGTTAAAGCCTGACCAGGTGCGACTCGCCTTTGATATGGATGAATCACTGGTAGGTAATTATGTTCAGGGTTCACTGCACGGTGGCGTTATATCCTCGGTTCTGGATGCTGTTGGCGGCTTAACAGCCACTGCCGGTATGATTCAGAAAAAAATGGATCGTCCCGCAGCTGAGATCCGGGAAAATATAAGCCGTGTCGGCACAGTTGATCTTCGGATTGATTATCTGAGGCCTGGACGAGGTGAATCCTTCCAGGCATCTGCTTCCATTATGCGCATCGGCAATAAGGTTGCAGTTACGCGTATGGAACTTCACAACGACCAGCAGCGTTTGATTGCGGTAGGCACAGGAACCTACCTAATATCCTAAATTAAATCGTTAGGCAATCTTATGGGCAAAAGGAATAAACCATATAAAACGCTACGCAATTTCATAATCTCCCTGATCATTCTGGCTCTGTTGGCGGTTCTAATACCATTTTTTCTCAAAGGTCCGGACAAGCAAGCACTTATTTCGCCAGATAAAATAAAGCTACCGAAAATCAAAATAAAAAAAAAGAAACCTGTAGATGACCGTTGGCTTCCAATTCCGAAAGGTGCCAAAGATAAAAAGAATAAAAGTGTAATATATAAATGGAAAGATAAACACGGTGTCGTCCATTTCACCGACTATCCCAATCCCAATGGACCTTCTGAGGAAATATCGGCGGTGCCTTCACAAGCACCCAGCCCAAAAACCAAATCTTCCCCAAAAAATATCGCGGATAGTGCGAAAAACCCAGATAACGATGGCATATCAACCCTCCCTTTTCCCATCTCCCTTTCCCCCTCTCGAGTTAAAAAATTAAAGCAAGATGCTGAAAAAATCAGGGAAGTTCTCGAACAACGATACGAGGACATGTCTCAAGCGCAGGAAAAGTAAAGTCCCGATTTCAAATCTCCAATCTTCGATTGACACCACAGCGTGATTTCTCTATATTGATCCATCCTGCGTATTTCCGAGTCTCATGATGATAGCATTGTCGAGAGCCCGAAATGAAGACCAATATTCTAATTCTGATCTGTCTCGCCTTATTCGCCGTCGGTGGTTTCTTCACATATCAAAATATTTATAGTGTTCAGGTCATAATCTTAAAAGACGAGCAAGCCATCATTACCGAAGAGTCATGGGTCGTCGGTGATAGTCTGTTTTATCGCTCCGGAGAGGAAACCAATGCCATTAGCATGGACCAGGTTTTTGATGTCAAGCAACGCGGTCTTATTAACAAAGGATATGGCATCTGGGTCATTATCAAACGCCACCTGGCCCCCTGGAAACATAAATCCATGGACATTGTTTCCCAGGCCCAGATTGAGAAGTGGGACATAAAAAAATGGGCGCCAACTGTTGGCTTTGTTCTGATGGGCTTAGGTTTATGTCTGACTCTTTATTTCATTATTAAAAAAATTGTGCGATTAAGCAAAAAAAGAAAAGCCCGGTCTGGCGATGCCTTGGGCCAAGGTAAAAGTCAACGTATTTATGAAGGCCAGGAATTAATCGTTAATTTTTTCTTATCCATTTTTCGCGCCCAAAAAGGATTGCCTTCCACGGCCGAAGCTATGTTCCGTCCCGTGGATACGCGCAGACCAGATGGCAACTCAACCTATGAACTGCGGGTTAAAACCGGTGATGACTGGACTTCCCGGCGTATGACCATTGGCCCCATTGGGGAAGATAGCGGCAGCCGCAGCAAATGCTACTATGTTATCTACGACGATCATATCGTGGTTAAAGTTACGCCAAAACCCTTGGTTGATTTTGAACGTTATGTCCAGAGCATCAACCGGGACAACCAAATCGCACTGCTACTAGCACCACGGGAATGTCTGGTCCCGCGGATCGCCGTTATCTTGAAAAAAATAATACCGCATCAGGTCAATTCCGATCAACCCATAGAATCCCAGGAAAAACAGTACATAAAATGGCTAACCGAAAATATAGAGTCCCAATCCCATTTAAAAATTGGTGATGGCTTTGCCTATTTTATGGATCTCTCCAAATACTTTTTTCTAGGACACATTCTCCAGCGCATTCATAGCATCGAAGATAAAATGTCAGATGAAATATTAAAGCACCCCACATTGCTCTGGAGCAATGTTGATTTTGAAGCCCGCTATGGAACCCAGAATGCCGATATATGTGATCAGCTCAATCCCGTCTATACTTCCTTTCATACACGCATTTATGACTTGCTCCAGCAACATCATATGGACGGGGCAGTATCTGAATTCAATCTCAAGGAGTGGTTCCTAGTTTATTTATCGGGTAGTAAGCCCACAACGGCAGAACTTGACGCCAAGCCCAGCGTCTTTTCGGAAATGTATGCGACGACCATGAAGCTATTCAACGAAAAGCGAGCGGCCGTTGAAAGTTTTCGCCGTATGATTCGTTCGTATGTCTTATCCCGGAATTTGAAACAACACAGTTCGGCAATTTCGAGCATGATCATCAATCTTTTGGATCTACTCTATTGGTTGGACAAAAAAAAATTAGCCATGCGGGATTTAAAACCGGATAACTTACTTGTGGCAGGCAATCCAACCAAATTCCCCCAGTTTTTAGGATCAGCCACTATGTACTCCATTGGGCTTATTGATGTTGAAACAGCAGTTTCCTATGATGCGGCTGATCCCAAAGAAATTCGCCAGCCACCGCTCGGCGGCACCCCCTCCCATGCAACGCCCACCCACCAGTTAAGAAATAGTACCATTGTGGAGGTTTACAAAGATCTGCCACTGATATTGCATCTTCAGGACTGGTATGCCACTGCAGCCATGCTCTATCAGGTAGTCACCGGTGAGCGCTTATTTGAAAAAACAGCCAAGCATCTGATCAAACTGAAGAAGATTATCAAAGAGAGATCAGCCAAAGGCAGTAAGTCCACCCCAGGGTTAAAAGAAATTAGCTTATCTTTTTGGCGTATGGCGCTACAGGAATTTGATACCAAGTCTGCTGAGAATGAAAAGAAACTGCGATTTATCAACCAGATTATGAGTCCGGAATCTAATTCTATGTTACTGGATAAGATTTCTGTCACCCAAAAAAGTGTCCAAAAGGCTGTACAGCATTTGGTAGATTCTCAAAAAATATTCAAGGGTGATAAAATTATTAAAAATCTAGTTGCTGCCCCGCCACTTAAGATTCATCACTTCCGCATCAAGTTTAACGACGAAAAAGCCCGGCAGTTATCGCCGGAAGATAGGCAGGCAGCCACCAAGTTCCTCAATGATCTTATTTATCTCAAAAGACAATCCGAGCATTTGATGCTCACCTCCAACTTATTATCAAAATCTGTTCCCGCCATCTCAGCCTATGATCTGCTTAAAGCGATGTTTATTGTTGTGCATGTACAGATGAGCCAGAAGCGATTTGGAATAGCAACTGCCAAGAAGTAGATCCCCAAGCCAAGAAAGTTCGATATTACTTTTTCCCTATATTCGAATGCTCAAATGCCCTAAACATACACTTTTCACGTAATGCCGGGAGGTTTGTTTTGGTCATTTGAATTTAAATCATTGGACATTGTTTAGGTTTTCGATATTCGTGCTTCGAATTTAAATCTTAAGTGTACGGCCTACCCTAAAATCTCTAACATAGCGCAGAGGACCAGGGTTTCCGTACGGGGATAAAATCGTGTAACGATTTTCATTAGCGCTTACGATCGGGTCAGTTGGTACTTGATGGGGAGCTCGATGGTAACTGTCTTATTCGGGGGGGGATCAAAAGGAGCCGCTTTTTGGACAGCCTTGACGGCAGAACGGTCTAGAATCCGGCTACCGGAACTGCTGGAAACGCTGATGGACACCAATTCACCCCTGCCACCGATTGTAAATAAAACTTTGACCACACCTTCTAAATTGCGCCGGCGTGCCCTTTGCGGATATTCCTTGGCGTCATCAATCTTCTGCTTGATACGATCGATGTATTGGATCTCAGCCAAACCTGTATCCTGCTTAATTGGAGAAGGTGCAGGTGCCACAGCTGCCTGCTGCATTGCCACCGGCGTATCTTCCCAAACAGTGGCAACCGGGTCGCTGATATCAGTAATTTGCGGCGAGGATGGCAACTTTTGAAGACGCTTGGCCATTACTGGTTTGGGTGGCAGATAATGAGGAGCTGTAATGGCTGAATTTCGACCCACATTAAAGGGAGGCGGTTGCCGATCAAAATTTTGCATTGGCAGTTCAAATCGTGCTGGTGGCACCACAGCCTTAGGTTGTGGCCGTGATTTGATAGATTGAAGCGTCAGCTCAATTCGTGAAACCAGATTGGGTTGATATATGGTCGTCACATGTATCAGCACGATTAGATGCAGGCCAACAGAAAGGAGCATAAGTCCTCTAAATAGCCAGTTTGGTTTGTGTATTTCATTGTGCATAGCGTTTGGTTCTTGTTTTTATTGAGCCTATACACCTAAAAGGCTGGGATGCATTTTTAAAAGCGAATGATGAATAATGAACATGGAATAATGAATGTTGAAGTTAGCTGACGGCCAAAAGCAAACTTCGACATTCAATATTCTGCAATCAATATTCGATATTTCACGGGAGACTGTAGGTGCCTCCTGCTTATCGCTCAAAGCTCAACACGTATCTCGCGACTCGTAAACCGCAACCCTCCAACCCTTCAAACCATCAACCCTTTGCGCGTTCGTTGAGTTTGTTGGGTTCGTTGGGTTTATTCAATTCGGCATCGGTATCGGTATCGAAATCGGTTTCGGTTACATATTCTTCGATCCCGATAGCGATGCCGATTCCGATTTGGTTTGTTAAGCTCCTCCCCAAGCCTCCTCTATTCCCCAATTGACGGCCAAACTTTAAGCCGCTTTTTGCCAATGTCTTTCAGCTTCAACTCAATGAACCCAATAAACTCAATGAACCTTGAACCCTTCATTTTCTTTCAGTGGCCAATACCAGTTTGCCGGCTCCGGCAGCTTTGACGATATCCATGACGTTGACGGCTTTGTCCAGAATCACGGATCGATCCGCCTTTATGACCACTGGCAGATCGGATCTACCACTGAGATGGTCTTTGATTTTTGCGTACAGCAAATTCAGGGGAACAATTTGTTCATCCATGTAAACTTTACCGGCCGAATCAACATAAATTGTAATTTCTTTTTCGGTTTGAGGTGCTGTCGCTTTGGCGTGCGGCAACTTCACCGCTATACCTTCATCCACCATAAAATTGGTGGTCAATAGAAAATATATTAAAAGTAAGAATACGATATCAATCAGCGATGTTAAGGGTGCCTGCAGCTGGTAATAGCGCCGTTCTCGTTTTTGAAATAACATCGTGTGTACCTCGACTATGTTGGCTAGGCCCTGAGCTAATTTTATATGATTTATTATTAGGCCCGATTAGCATAAAAGCTGGCAGCGTGCAGCTATCAACTGTAAGCAATAAGCCCTTGCCAGCTTAAGGCTTAATGCTGAAAGCTCAACTATGAGGTCTACTTTGTCACTGCCTTAAGAAATGTCACCGCTCCCCGCTGTAGTCTGGCCTCATAGCGGTTGACCTCTGAAACCAAATAACTATGGGCGATGATAACCGGAAGGGCGACACAAAGCCCCATGGCCGTCGTGAGCATGGCCTCCCAGATACCACCTGCCAAAACCGCGGCATTAACCTTGCCACCCATTTCCTGAATGACCATAAATGCTTTGATCATGCCTACAACGGTGCCCAACAATCCCAACAGTGGCGCAATGTTACCAATAGTCGCCAGCGCTTGCAAATACCGGGAAAGGCCTCTGAGTTGCTCCTCGGTGGCATGCATGATAATGCCCTCCAAAGTCTCCTGGCTTTTATCTTTTACTTCCAAGGCCTGTTCCAGGACGGCACCCATTGGAGACTCGCTGGCAATCGACAGCTCGCGAGCCTGACCGTCATTTCCCTGTTTTACCAAATCTGCCACCTGATGGGCCAAACCACGCCCACGTCGCCTTAGCCATGCGATACGAATTAATCTTTCCAAAAATATCGCCAGCGCAACAACCGAACAAAGCAAAATGGGTATGGCCAGTAGGCCGCCTTTTAATAAAATTTCGAACATATGCCCCTCCGTAATAACGGTTGTACAAACTTAACTTTTTGAATTTTCCGTAGCATACTTCTTTGTTTATGACTGGATCTAATACTTATGAAATATTGGTTGTTAGGATTTAGCCTGGGCCGATCTCAATTAGACTCTAAACAAATAGCATTAGACGCCTACTAGTCTTCAGCCTACATCCTAACCAGCTAAAATTTTTCGACAATATCCGCAACACCATCATAATCAAGATCTTTTTGGCGGCGAACAACCTGCTCAGATGTATCCAGCTCGTCCCACACATCCGGTTTGCCATCACCATTGGTATCTTCGGATATACTTGCCAGCCGACCGCCTTCATATCCATACCAAATGTCGCTATAGTCATCGCCGTCGTTATCCAGTTCCCCGCGCGCTATATTTCCCTGACTGTCATAATGCCATCTCAGCTCCAACCTGCCATCCGCATCTCGATCCTCTTGGCTTATCTTGAGATGACCGACTTTATCGAAGGTTTCCAGCCGCTTGACAATCTTGCCATTGGTATCTAAATGCTCTCTTTGTACGAGGTTATCATTTCGATAATAGGAAAGCAGATCAGGGGTTCCGTTGCCGTCTGTATCCAATTCCGTAACCCGGGTCCAGGGCTGTTGATCATAGCGATGAACCAGTTCAAAGGAACCGTTGCCATCGGTATCTTGGCTTATACTTATCTTTATTGTATTCCGATAATCTATTTTTTGATCAATACGACTGTCTGTGTTGGTATCCTGTTCTTCAAGTACGATCTGGTTGTTGCGATAATGCTGGTAACTATCCATCTTACCGTCGTTGCTAAGATCTCTTTCGATAGATTTGGTTTCACCGTTGGCATTAAAATAGATTCGCATTTCGGCCTGGCCATTCTGGTCAGCATCCACTTCCTGTGAAAGTGGTTTACCGTTCCGGTAGGTCACCCGGGTTTCACGCACACCATCCTGGTTGGTATCTTCTTCCAAATACTGTACCTTCCCGGCCTTATAAAAAACAACTTTTTCATGATGGCCATCTTGATTATGGTCCCAATGCTGAGTTTGGATCTGATTGTTTTGGTAGGTTTCTATCAGATCCATATCCCCATCCCCATCTGTATCCCGAAACCTTTTGATAAGGGTTTCCTTTGCGCCAAAAACAAGACGTTCTTCCATACGGCCATCTTGGTTTTCGTCAAAACTCCGTTCGTATATCTGACCACCTTGAAATAGCTCAGTGACAGTAACGCCATCGTCGCCTGCTGGGTGCCGGAAAATTCGCACGACCTGACCGCTCTCAAAATAAAAGACAGTATCGAAATGGTGATCACCACTGCTGTCTTCGCGCACCACAAGCGGTAAGCCATTTAGATCGAATTCAATTTCCTGTTGAATCCGTCCGCTTTGATCCAGACGTTCCAGACGCGTTTTCGAGCCATTTTTGTAATGGTAGCGCATATCGAGAATACCATCGGCGGTTGAGTCCTCCTCCAAACGTTCTAACCCGCCATCCTGGTAATATTGAATTTGATCTACTATACCGTTATCGTCTGCATCAATAATCAGTTTAATCAATTGACCCTTGTGATCAAATGTCGCTACCTGTTCATTGATGCCGTCATGGTCCGCATCTTTTGTTTTTATGTGTTGATCTGCCACACAGATACCAGGAAAAAAATGAACGCACAGAATCAACGCCATATAAAAAATTAATATTCTATTATTAAATATTTTCATTATTCACTTTGCGGTTGATTCTGGCACCGCTGGTCACCCATAACATTTACGACGGTTAAAAATTAGGCCAAAGGGGGTAGTTTTCAAGCATTTCACATAGCTCGAAATATATGCTGCGACCTGACCTGTCAATATATTTCAATTGGCAAAAAATCGTGATATAGCCTACGCATGTCGTTGATTGTAAATGAAATTTTCTTTAGCATCCAGGGCGAATCAACCCATGCAGGAATGCCGTGTGTATTTGTACGACTTACCGGTTGCAATCTGCGTTGCGTATACTGTGATACCACCTATGCCTATAATGAGGGGCAGTCCCAGGAAATTAGCGAGATACTGAATTTAATTAGGACCTACCCCTGTAAACGAATTGCGATTACCGGTGGAGAGCCGCTAATCCAAAAAGCCACCCCCGACTTAATCTTAAATTTGCTGCAAAGCGGTCATGAAGTCATACTTGAAACCAACGGAAGCCTCGATATCAGCCAGATAGACAGCCGATGTTGCCGAGTTGTGGATGTTAAATGTCCCAGCAGTGGTGAGCAGGTCAGGTTCAATCATGACAATCTTCAACATCTGAGTCCTGGCGACCAGGTTAAGTTTGTAATCAGTGACCGGGATGACTATGATTTCGCCAAAGCTTTTCTTATACGTCTGCCAAGCCAATTACCTTGCGGTAAGCGCTTGTTTTCGCCCAATATAACCAAACTGGTACCCGCCGAGCTGGCCACCTGGATTTTGGCTGATGGTTTGGATGTTCGCATGCACCTGCAGCAACATAAATTTATATGGCCGGGGATAGAGCGAGGGGTGTGATATTTGGGTTAAGGGGTGGAGGGTTTTAGTGGTGAAGGGAAGCAGTAAGCTGTAAGCAGCCTACAGCCTTAACAGCTAACAGGCTGTTTGTTCTCGTATTTTCGTAAGTCATAAACATTTTTTCCTCCGGGTTAACCGGACCAAACTAGAAAAAGCGACCATGAAAAAAGAACAAAATAAAAAGGCAATTGTTCTAGCCAGCGGCGGTCTCGATTCCACAACCGTTATGGCCATTGCCCAAAATGATGGCTTTGAAATATATGCACTGAGCTTTGACTACGGCCAACGGCACCGTGTTGAACTTGCGGCTGCCAAAACGATTACCCAGGCATTGGGTGCCAAACAACATTTGATCGTTAACACCGATTTAGGCCAAATCGGCGGGTCGGCACTTACCGAGGATATCACTGTTCCCAAGGATCGTGATTTTACCGATGATTCCGAGGAAATTCCCATCACCTATGTTCCGGCCCGAAACACCATATTTTTGGCCTATGCCCTGGCTTGGTCCGAGGTACTGGATACACCGCATATTTTTATCGGTGTCAATGCCATTGACTATAGCGGCTATCCGGATTGTCGCCCCGAATTCATTCAAGCATTTGAGCACATGGCCAATCTGGCCACCAAAGCGGGTGTCGAAGGCCTTTATCGCTTGCAGATCCACACACCGCTCAGTCAGATGTCCAAAGCAGACATTATCAAAAAGGGTGTCCAGCTCGGAATCGATTATGGTCTGACACACTCCTGTTACGATCCGGATGAAAACGGCAATGCCTGTGGGCATTGCGATAGTTGTTTGCTCAGAAAAAAAGGGTTTGCCGATGCGGGTGTGGCGGATCCGACAAGATATGTATAAGTAGGGGTCCAGGATTCAAGGATAACTTCAGGCTATTAGGCTGTAGGCTGAAGACTATTAGGCGTTAATGGCTATTAGCCATCAGCATTTCACGGCTTACAGCCTACAGTCTAAACAGCTAAATAGCTATCGATTTGGCTCCTTGAATCCTTCTTTATGGGGAAGAGCTTTATAATTATCGTTTGGTTGTTAACTTCTAACTAGTTGTATGGAAATAAACCCATTGAAGATAATATTATCACTCGCACCAGTCCTATTGGCCGGTCTACTCTATTTTGAAAAA
The DNA here is from genome assembly GCA_964633115.1 of uncultured Desulfobacterales bacterium. Classification (GTDB taxonomy): domain Bacteria; phylum Desulfobacterota; class Desulfobacteria; order Desulfobacterales; family B30-G6; genus B30-G6. Next base: position 31,530 of record CAZWEO010000022.1, on the reverse strand, counting down.
AATGAAAATCGCAAGGGGTTGTTGCCCACCAAAACCTTTCTTTCAGTGTTGTTTATCATCACTGGTCTATCCCAGGTGCAACTTTGGCAGCCGTTTACCCTGTTTATCATTGTTGGTCTTATATTTTGCCTGGGAGGTGATGTTTTTCTAGCCCTGCCCCAGGAACGCATGTTCCTCTTTGGCTTAGTTTCATTTCTTTTAGGTCATGTTTGCTATGTGATTGGTTTCTTTTGGATCGCTCAGGTGGGTGGATTAACCATTGTTGGTACTGTAACGTCTTTGGTGATTGGCTTGATCATCTACAGGTGGCTAAAACCTCATTTGGGTAGCATGCAAAAACCGGTCTTGGCCTACATTGTCGTCATCAGCCTGATGGTGATCGCAGCCTGGTCCCTGCTGGGCACCAACAGCCAGCCTGATGCAGGCCGGTGGTTGGTATTTCTGGGCGCCATCAGTTTTTATATTTCCGACATTTTTGTGGCACGGGACCGTTTTCTGAAAAATGATTTTGTCAACCGTTTGTGGGGTCTGCCGCTCTATTACCTGGGTCAGTTTCTGATTGCTTTTTCGATTGGATCAATACGCTGATCAGCCCGCGACACCGCCACCATCCACAACCAGCGCCGTACCGGTTACAAAAGAAGATTCATCCGAAGCCAAAAAAAGCACGGCCTCGGCAATCTCCTCCACAGTGCCGATGCGACCCAGGGGCCGGTCGGCTGCCTCGGCAGCATAGTCATCCCAAGTCATACCGCGCTTGTCAGCATCGTCATACAACATCGGTGTATCCACGTCACCCGGGCAGACGCAATTCACCCGAATACCATCCGAGCCATGATCGATTGCCATGGCTTTGGCCATCACCACTAGCCCACCCTTGGCGGCGCAGTAGGCCGCCGCTTCGGGTCCACCCTGGATACCCCAACCGGAACTGGTGTGGATAATCGAACCCTTGCCACGCTCGATCATAGATGGCAGGACGTATTTTGACATTAGGAAGGCCCCCTTCAGACTGGAATCGATGGTCTCATCCCATTCTTCCTCGGTGCATTCTGGGAGGGTTTTCGGATGGAACACCCCGGCGTTATTGAACAGCACATCGATCTTACCGAAATGCTCAAGAGTCTGTTCAACCGCCTGTCGGCAATCCTCAGCAAGACGCACATCAGAACGGATGAAAATGGCTTCACCACCATGTTCGACGATGTCCTGTACCACTTGTTCTCCCCGCTCTGGATTGCGCCCGGTAATGACGACAAATGCGCCCTCGCGGGCAAACCGCAGGGCAGTGGCACTGCCAATACCTGAAGTCCCACCCGTTATTAGCGCTACTTTTTCTTTTAATCGCATGTTCTTATCCTTTAATTTTTATGGTTTTCCTCCACTGGAACCTCCCGTTATGCAGCAAGCCGATGGATTTGTTCTGGTATCTCCAACCCTATAGAAAAGTGGGACACTTTTTGTTGTACAACCACGCAGCCTGCTTCTCATCTGTCATTCCCTCGGAAGAGGGAATCCAGAAAAATCTATTAGCATGAAGCTTATTCTGGATCCCCATTTTCATGGGGATGACACGTGGTCAAGGTTCCAAGTGAATCATGTTAGGTGATTAGACTGTAGGCTGAAGACTATTAGGCATTAATTGTTTGCCGATTTATACTCAGCCCTCGTCCAATATGCTACTGGTGAGACCACTGGCTGCATAAGCCCCCAGTTGTTTCGGCACCATCCATCGTGTAAACCTGGCCAGTTGCAAACCCGGCATCATCCGAGGCCAAAAAGGCAAATAAAGCCGCAATCTCTTCGGGTTTGGCGTGTCGCCCCAAAGGGATCTTGCTGTTGACTGCATTCAGCATCTCATCGGTGTACTCGGCACGTTGCATAGGCGTGAGCACATATCCGGGTGATATTGCGTTCACGCGGACCACTGGGGCCAGTTCCAATGCCATGGCCAGAGTCAAAGCCATAACACCCCCCTTGCTGGCACTATAATCGGCATAATGCGGGTACCCGGTGGAGCCGGCTGTGGAGGCAGTGTTTAGTATCACACCGGAACCCTTGTCCATCATATGCCGCGCTGCGGTCTGGGCCACATAGAAGACGCCTGAAAGGTTAACGCCCAGCACCTGGTCCCACTCATCCGGGGTGATATCGAGAAAGTCATGTCTTATACTGATTCCGGCGTTGTTTATGACTATGTCCACCGATCCCATGTGATCAATCGCCTGCGCAATTGCTGTCTTTACCTGACTTAAATTTGACACATCGGCCGCAATCACTGCTGTCAATTCCGGCAGTTCCTTTGCAACCCGCGTGCGTGCTTCAGCACTGCGATCAAGGATGCAAACATTGCATCGCTCCTCCAAAAACCGTGTGGCGGTGGCCTGGCCAATACCACTGGCCCCACCCGTCACCAGTACATTCTTGCCTTTCAAGCCGCGCATAATGTGTCTCCCTTCTTTCACTTACCTATATTTCTCAATTTGAAGATTCACATTGTAATGTTGGGTATACCTCAACGTTGCCTAAACTATGAAGTAGTCTTACCATTTAACCGGCACGCGAACCGTATTGCCGGCCTTATTCTGAAACAACAGGTAGCCATGCTCGCGACCATATTGAAAGATCTCCCAGGTGATGCGCACATCTTGGCGGCAGTAATCGATGATTTCACGCAACTTGCCCTCTTTCCACCAACGCAGGGCCTGTAGTCCGTCAGCTGATTTTTTTGAATCCAGGGTGATACGGGCCAGGTGATCAAGGGACAGCCGGTAACCCAATTGCTTATGGATTTCCTGCAAAAGATCGAGGGTGGGCAGTTTCTTAAAATCAAAGTCGGAATAGCCGCTGAGAACTTTGTAGTCAAAACGCTGGATATTAAATCCCACCACACAATCATAGTGCTGTAGCTGGGTAATGAATTCGGGCATATCCTCTTCCAAATATTCACGATATACTTGGGCCTTGGCATCGTACAACACAGCACAGCTCACCAACATCAAATCTGCTCGATGCCATCCGCCCACCTCCTGAGCTGACTTTTGGGTTTCCAAATCAAAAACACCTATGCGTTGGGGAACTGTTTTCGACTGGGAATGCTTTGTCTTTTGGGGCTGTAGATCAGTGGTTTGCGCTTCCTTGGCTGCCCTTTCCATCATGGAATCCGACGCAGGTGATTCAGGTTCTGATTTTGCTTTTAATGGTTTCTCGGGTCGCCTGCTTTTATTCATCGGAGGGATTTTTGATTCTTGCAGTTTTTGGTGCGACTCGGCAGGGATGACCGTCTGTTTTGAGTTCGGTTTTGGTAGACCCAATGCACTATCTACAGGCAATTGCAGCAGGCCTTTGAGCGTAAATATGGCCGAGACCTTATCAATGGGCCGGTTTCCGGAGCCGCATTTGGGTGAATGCACACAAGATGGGCATCCGGCCTCGCATGGGCAGGTCTGAATGGCATTGAGGGTTACGCTTAAAAGATCCTTGGCCCGATGAAAAGCCTGTTTGCTGAGCCCAGCACCACCGGGAATGCCGTCGTAAATGAAAACAGCAGCCGAACCAACTTGTGGGTGGAATGGGATCGAGATGCCTCCCAGATCATTACGGTCGGTCATAACAATCAATGGAAACATACCAATGGCCGCGTGTTCAACGGCATGAATGCCCCCCATAAAGTGTAGATATTTGGATTCGGCGGCCTGCTGGATGGCGGCTGGAATTTCAAACCATAGTCCGTCGGTTTCAAACATCAATTCAGGCAGATCTAATGGCACTCGATTCATAAGCTTTTTATAACGTATGCGCCAACGCTCGTAGCTGGTAACCTGTTCGGTCACGCGAAGCTTGCCAATGCTGACCCGGGTACCCGCCACCGGTTTTTGACTATAAATTTCCAATATTTCTGTGTTCTTATTTGCACGAACCCGGGTGTAATAATCGACTTCAGCGGGTGTAACCTTGACCGTATTGGTTTCCAAATCCAAACGGTCCACCAAATAGGTTTGGCCACGATGCAAATAGACAGCCCCGGGATGGGTTTCTTTAAACGCACGATGACCATCGATCTCACCCTTATTCTCTTCATCCTCACTACCAATAATATTGAACTGCTTTCCGGCACCCCGCAGCTGAATACCTCGCTGGGGAGCTTTTCTGCTCGAAAACCAGAGATCGCCTTCACCGCTGCGAAGTAGCTCCCCTTCCGATTCCAGCTTTGATACCACCGATTGCACCGCTGTTGTCTGCATCAGGATCTCATCACCTGACAACGGAAATTCACTGGCCGCGCAGGGCAGATGACGCGCCAAAATATCGGCATTAAACGGGTTCACCACCGCCGCTTCTGGACTGCGTTCCACAAAGTCTTCGGGATTGCGCATAAAATACTGATCCAGGGCGTCCTCTCCGGCAATCAATATCATGGCCGCTTCTTGACCGCTGCGCCCTACCCGGCCTTCACGCTGCCAGGTGGAAACAATCGTTCCGGGGTAACCCACCAGGATACAGAGATCTAAATCACCAATATCGATACCCAGCTCCAAAGCGCTGGTCGTAATGACAGCCAACAATTCGCCCTGGCTCAATTTGTCCTCGATATCGCGACGTTCTTCAGGCAGAAAACCAGCCCGGTAGGCACTGATCCGGTCGGCGTACTCACCGGCTTGGGTACCAGCCCAAATAGCGATCAATTCTGTCAGTTTACGCGACTGGGTATAAACGATGGTTCTAAGTTGGCGTTCAAGCGCTGCCTTTAACAGCAAAATCGCGGTCTGGGCAGGACCATCCAACGGATCGATAAAAACCAGATGTCGTTTACCCTTGGGTGATCCGCTTTGATCGATGGTTTGAATCTCAAGACCAGTCAATTGTTCGGTCAGCTGGGCTGGATTAGCCACCGTGGCCGAATTGAAGATGAATTTCGGTACGGACTGATAGTGCTGGCAAATCCGCAACAGACGCCTAAAAACCTGAGCCATATGTGATCCCAATAGCCCGCGGTAGGTATGCACTTCATCAACCACAACCGTTTCCAGGCGACTGAAAAAAGATGCCCAACGGGTGTGGTGCGGGAGAAATGAAAGGTGCAGCATTTCCGGATTGGTCATGATAACATTGGGTGGCTTTTCGCGGATACGTTTGCGATGCCATGAGCTGGTATCGCCATCATATATCACGGCAGTGAGTCGACGCCCCTCCAGCGGGCTTGTGAATCGGTTCAAATTTAACAGCTGATCCTGTGCCAACGCTTTCAGCGGAAACAGGTAAAGCGCCTTGGTATCCGGTCTGCTCAGAAATTTTTCAATCACTGTCAGGTTATAAACCAAAGTCTTGCCGCTGGCTGTCGGTGTTGCCACGACCACATTTCGCCCTTTGCGAATCTGATCGAGGGCATGAGCCTGATGCACGAAAAGGCTTTCAATATGGGCTTCCTGAAGCATACGATCTATTTGCTCCGGCCAGGAATCCCGGGGCTTTCCCCATTTGGCTGACTTTTGGTCCCAGATCCTATGATAAACCACCTGACCGCCTAATCGTTTGGAGGCCTTTAAGGAAGAGATATACTCAGCTATATCTTTGGTGGATTCGATTTCTGTATCAGCTGTCATAGGCCCATACTACCTAGATAATCATGAAAATATTATGCTCTATAACCCCAAAAAAGGGTCGAAAATTACGACGGATACGTTGTGGTCTATCCTGAAATTTTATAGATAAGTGCTTGATCTTTCAAAATTGTTGATTATAATAAACTCGTTACCATGAAATATAATCCATGGCTATATACCCAGTCGCCGCGCTTAGATTGCTTGAGGCGAGACATGCTACGGCAATACGAAGTGTCACTATACATGATCCCATAGCCATTTCAAGAGGATGTCATAAATCTTGGAAGACCCATTCTTATCCCTGTCACAACAATCGCAACCGATTCTTGTTACTCTTGCATCCATCCGTTTCCGTTTGCATAACACTATCGCCTTAATTCAGAGGATAACGTCACTATGATGGATCAGTTGATAGCATTGCTGGTATTGATCATTCTATCCGGCTTCTTTTCATCTTCAGAAACCGCCCTGTTTTCCATCAGCAAAACCAGAGCCATTCACCTATCCAAAGACGGTCGTAAGACATCCCGACTGATCCAGAAAATGAAAGCCGATCCGCATACACTGTTATCCACCATTCTCATCGGAAATAACTTGGTCAACGTGGCCGCAGCCGCCCTGGCCACATCACTTGCCATCGAGGCCTTTCCCAATTATGCCGTGGGCATCTCCACGGGCGCAATGACCCTCCTATTATTGGTATTTGGTGAAGTATTTCCCAAATCCATCGCCACCCGCAACAACTTGCTAATAGCGCGGATGGCCATTGTTCCGATTTATTGGATTTCGATGATATTTTTCCCGGTCATCAAATTCTTGAATTTCATACCCTGGCTTACCGGGCGCATAAAAAAGCCTCAATCCGTGTCCGAAGAAGAACTGATAACCTTTGTGGAGGTGGTTGAGGAAGAAGGCGAGATTAAGGAAGAAGAAAAAGAACTGATTCACAACATATTTGAATTCGATGATACCAATGCCTATGAGATCATGACACCCAGAGCCGATATGTTTGTGGTGGAAGCCGATGAACCCCTGGATACCAAGGGCATCATCGACTCAGGTTTCACACGAATTCCTGTGATCCAGGACTCCATCGATGAGGTTATTGGGATCCTGCATATCAAGGATTTGTTCATGAACATGGCCATGGGTTCTCCCCAAACCGATATCCGCAGCATCATACGCAAACCGTATTTCATCCCTGAGAACAAAAAACTGGATTCGCTCCTGCAGCAATTCAAGAAGACCAAAAATCACATGGCCATCATCGTGGATGAGCATGGGGGTGTATCTGGCTTAATCACACTTGAAGATGCCCTAGAGGAGCTCGTCGGAGAGATCGAAGATGAAACCGATAAGGATGAAAAGCATATCGTTCGCATCAAGAAGGATACTTGGATCGTCCTGGGAAAATCGGATATTGAAGATATTAACGACGTTATTGGTATGAACATTCCCGATATTACCGCTTATGATACCTTTTCCGGTTACGTGTTAGACACCATTGGGCGAATTCCTGGGGAAAAGGAAGAACTCACCTTAGGTAATTACACCATCATTGTCGAACGCAAAGATGGTAATCGAATCAGTAAGTACCTGGTAAAAAAGAACACCACATAAAATCGTTCTTCGGTTTTATGTCACTCTCCCTTGACACGTGACGCGTAGTTCTTTAGCATCAGTGTTCAACTTTGATGTTTATGTCCCTATACCCTAGCTCATTTTATGAACGCAAAAAGGGATGATGCGATGCTAAGTGAAAAAGAAAAGCTTGATAAACTGACCTACCTCGGCATTGAACTCAATCAGGTTCGTGACCTGGACATTCTGATGGAACGCGTATTGGAATATGCACGCAGCTTCGTCAGCGCTGATGCCGGCTCCATTTATATCAAAGATCGGGATGTGGATAAGCTTGAGTTTACCTATACTCAAAACGATACCTTGCAGGCACGGTTACCCAAAGGCGAAAAGCTTATCTATTCAACTTTTATCCTGCCGGTGAACGAAGAAAGCATTGCCGGATATGTTGCCACCACAGGCCAACTACTCAACATTCCTGATGTCTATCATATTGATAGCTCCGCTCCCTACCATTTCGGAAAAAAATTCGACGAGGAATCAAACTATAAAACGCAATCGATGATTACACTTCCTTTGATGACCCGTCGGGGTGATATTCTGGGTATTCTTCAAATCATCAATGCCCAAGATGATGACAAACGGATAATTCCCTTTTCAGAAAGCGATGAAAAATTAATGCTCCATTTTGCTAGTACCGCCGCGGTTGCGCTTGAACGCGCCCAAATGACCAGATCTATTTTGCTGCGGATGATCAGAATGTCTGAAATGCGAGATCCCAAAGAAACGGGTGCGTATGTTAATCGCGTGGGCGGCTACTCCATAGAAATCTACGAACAGTGGGCACAAAGGCATGGCCTACCCAAAGAAGAGTTTGATCGTAATCGTGATAGCCTGCGTATGGCCGCAATGCTACATGATGTCGGCAAGATCGCTATTTCTGATTTAATCCTCAAGAAGCCCAGCCGCTTTAATGACGATGAATTTGAAATCATGAAGCAACATACTTATTTAGGCGCACGTTTGTTTCTAAATTCACAATCGGATTTTGATGAAGCTGCTTATGATGTTGCCCTGAACCACCATGAACGCTGGGATGGTCGTGGTTATCCGGGACATATTAATGTGGAAAGTGGCCAGCCTTTACCTCAATTCACAACACCCGACGGCAAGCCCCGTGGCAAAAAAGGCGATGAGATACCAATTTTCGGCCGAGTTGTTGCATTGGCAGATGTTTATGACGCACTTTCTTCTAAACGGGTTTACAAGGAAGCATGGGATGAAAGTGAAGTTTTGGATACCATAAAAAAAGAGGCTGGAGCCCAATTTGATCCGGAACTGATCGATATATTCTTTTCCAGACTCCCGGTTTTGAGATCGATTCAGGCCCGCTATAGCAGTACGGATTAGACAGCTCAATATAGGCTTTTAGCGATTTAGGCTATAGACTGTAGGCGTTAACCGATAATCGCCTACAGCCTACAGTCTAAAAGACTACAGCCTAAGCTTTTACCCGCTCAACATATTGACCCGTGCGAGTGTCGATCTTAATCCGCTCACCCTCCTCCACAAATGGTGGGACCAATAGGTTGTAACCAGTTTCCACAGTTGCCGGTTTAGAATCGCCCGAAGCTGTATCTCCTTTAACCCAAGGATCGGTTTGGGTGATGTCCAATTCCACAAAATTTGGCAAAGTTAAATCAATGGGGCGGCCTTCATAGAACATCATGGTAACGGTGGTGTTTTCTTTTAAGAAATCCTTGGAATCCCCAATTTGATCTTTATGCATATATTCTTGTTCGTAGGTGGACGTATTCATGAAACAATAGCTTTCACCATCGAAATAGAGATACTCCATCTCATGATCTTCCAAGCTGGCCTCATTGAATTTTTCACCCGATCGAAAAGTCTTATCAAATTGTGCGCCAGTAAGCAGGTTCTTTAATTTGCATTTATACAGCGCCTGCCCTTTTCCCGGCTTCACGAACTCAAATTGGACAATCACATATGGGTCACCGTCAAATTCGAGTTTCAAGCCTTTTCGCAAGTCACCGCTTTCCAACATAGTTCACCTCACAAGTTTCTTTGTATCAAAATAATTTGAATAGGCTAACAACTGCAACATTAAAAATTTTCATGCCAAGGTTTTGAAAATAGACACGATATTTCCACGGCAAGATATTGCTTCATGCATGCTTGGTTATGATAAGGTCTGAAAATTTTTAAGTATTGACATTTGTAGCCGTCTCTAACATATTCACCATAATTTCGCAAACCTAGAAGATTAAAATGGGCGATGTTTGTGCTCAGTTTCTCAATCTTGGATACTGCTTGGAAACAGCCTCATCCAACCCTAAAAATAGCTAAACCCATTTTCATCAAAAGGAAAGTTAATGATACTGGTCATTGATTTTGGATCACAGTTTAACCAGTTGATTGCGCGCCGCGTCCGTGAATGCCATGTTTATTGCCAGATTGAATCTCCAAACATTGGTATAAATGACGTCCGCTCCCTGAATCCCGAGGGTATTATATTATCCGGGGGACCCTCTAGTATTTATGAATCCGGTAGCCCGCGTATGGATCCAGGTGTTTTCGATTTGAAAATACCGATACTGGGTATTTGTTATGGGATGCATTTTATGGTGGATGCCCTGGGTGGTGTAGTCAAAAGCGCCAAAAAAAGAGAATATGGATTCGCAAAATTAAAGGTTAAGAAACAGTCAGATCTGTTTAAAGACATCCGTACTAAAAACCAGACATGGATGAGTCATGGTGACTCCATCCAAAAACTTCCCAAGGGATTCGTTGCGACTGCCCGAACCGTTAACACACCCATCGCTGCCGCTGAAAACCGCCGCCGTCAGCTGTATGGGCTTCAATTCCATCCAGAGGTTGAGCACACACTCAAGGGCAAGTCCATGATCAGACGATTTCTATTCGATGTTTGTGCTTGCCGACGATCATGGACCATGAAATCGTTTGCAAAAAGGGCCATCTCCGAGATCAGGCAACAGGTCGGCGACCGTAAGGTTATTCTCGGTTTAAGCGGCGGTGTCGACTCTTCCGTAACTGCCCTTCTGCTCCACAAGGCTATCGGTAAAAAGCTTACCTGTATCTTCGTGGATAATGGATTGCTCCGCAAAGAAGAAGCATCCCAGCTAAAAATACGACTCAAGCAACACCTTAATATCAATATCAAATTTGTAAGTGCCAAAAATAAATTTCTGACAGCTCTCGCCAAAGTCTCTGATCCAGAGAAAAAGCGCAAAATTATCGGACGGGTTTTCATGGAAGTATTCGAGGCTGAAGCAAAAAAGATCAAGGGTGCGGAATTTTTGGGCCAAGGTACCCTCTACCCCGACGTGATCGAGTCGGTTTCCGCATTTGGTGGTCCGACATCCGTAATAAAATCGCATCACAATGTGGGTGGATTACCCAAGAAAATGAAACTGAAACTGGTAGAACCACTGCGGTATTTATTTAAGGATGAAGTTCGGGCACTTGGTAGGGAAGTTGGACTGCCCCAAGATCTTATTTGGCGACAGCCTTTTCCAGGCCCTGGTCTGGCGATCCGCATAATTGGTGAAATATCGCGTCCGCGTTTGAATATTCTCAGGGAAGTCGATGCGGTATTGCTTGAAGAAATACGAGCAGGTGGGTACTATAAGAAACTTTGGCAATCATTTGCCGTATTGTTACCTCTGAAAAGTGTCGGTATAATGGGTGACAGCCGGACTTACGAGCATATCGTAGCTATTCGGGCTGTCACAAGCAAAGATGCCATGACCGCCGATTGGGCCAGACTACCGCACAAGCTTTTGGCTAATATATCTAACCGAATCATTAACGAAGTTCGCGGTGTCAATCGGGTCGTTTATGACATCAGTTCCAAACCACCCAGCACAATCGAATGGGAATAATCACCATGGAAGAAGATCAAAGCCCTACTTTTAAAATCAGCGGAAACGACGAACCGGAAAATATCCGTCAGGATGAACTTCGCGATCTCAAAATGGAGAAATTGGGTCATCGGGTTACCCTGCTTACCGTTTTAATCCCTTGCATGATCGGTGTCATCGGGGTAATCGCCTATTTGGATATTAAAGACCGGGTTTCACGAACACATGATACCGGTGCCATCGGTGTTCAGAAGCTTTCAAAAGATCTAGCTTCTAAATTTTCTTCACTATCTCTCGAACAAGCTAAAATAAATGATATTCATGCAAAAAAATTACCGCAACTCGAGAAAGATGCTGCATTCCTGCGTTCAAAACTAACCAATTTGCAAAAGAGTATGACCCAAATGTCACAATCCATGATCAACCGCGATGAGTTAGGCCGGGTTGTGGACAATTTGGTTCAGAAGGTCAACGAGGCAATGCCCGAAGGGATTACCACGGACCTTGAAAACCTCAAAACTGGACTAAGCTCACTGCACGAATTAAATGACAAGATTGTGGCCGGTGGAAACCAGCGGCAGGCGACCCTTGCATCCTTCACCAATAGCTTATCGGAAATCAAAACCGATATGGATACTATCAGACAGGACATAGCGAGCCTCGGTGATAGTGCCATCGACAAAGGTGAACTCGAGTTAGCCCTGAAACTTAAGGAGATTGGTTATCGCCAGTTGCTGCTTGACAAAACCAAGCAATTGCAGCAAGAAATCCAATTATTAGACAAAAGAATTCAGAAGATAGCAGCTGATCAGAAACCATCATCGGGTGCCGCATCCCCGAAACCATCGTCACAATCATCGGCCTCAAAACCAGTTAAACTAAAACCGGAGCAACCTGCACCCCAAAGCAAACCCGGGACGTCTTCCGCCGAAAAACCAGCCAATGTTGAACCCGGGGGTATTGTGGAACAAACTATTGAATAGCAAAAGCGATTAAATCGCGTCTTGCCGCCTTAAGGGATTTATAAAATGGACAACGATAGGCTAGACCAGCTATTAAAATCGGTTGCCAAGGGAACCACCAGCATTGCTGCAGCAATCGACCAAATCAAGCAACTCCCCTACGAAGACATCGATTTTGCCCATATCGACCACCATCGCTCGCTGCGTAAAGGATTTCCGGAGGTCATTTTTGGCCAAGGTAAAACCACCAAGCAAATTATTGGTATTATCGAAAGAATGATTTCACAGGAACCTATAATTTTAGTTACGCGCGTAGAAGCCCACAAAGCCGAAAAAATCGTACCCCTGTATAAAAACGCCACCTACGATCCGGATGCCCGCATGGTCCTGGTTGGCCAGAAAAAGGAAGCCCTAAAAGTTCGGGGTGAAATATTAGTTATTTCTGCGGGAACTTCTGATATTCCCGTTGCCAAAGAAGCACAATTGACAGCTGAAGCCATGGGCAATCGGGTTGAAACCCTTTATGATGTGGGCGTGGCCGGAATCCATCGCCTCTTTGCCCACCGAGATCAGATCCAACAGGCGGAGGTTCTCATCGTGGTAGCCGGCATGGAAGGTGCCCTTCCGAGTGTCGTCGCCGGAATGGTAGCTCGTCCGGTAATCGCCGTTCCCACGAGTATCGGATATGGGGCTAGTTTGGGTGGTCTGACTGCCTTGTTTGCCATGCTGAATAGCTGTAGTTCCAACGTTGCTGTTGTAAACATTGATAATGGGTTTGGAGCCGGTTATATGGCAGCTATTATCAATCGTAAAGAGTAAACATTCGGTTCGAGAGTTCTCAACATAGATTTTTCCTTATTAGGGTTTGTACTCTATTTGGAATACTAAATGGCGATTCTATCCTCCATCCTGCGTGCCAATTTTCGTAGAAACTTTATGGTTATCTACCTGCTATCATCTGCCCTACCGATCTTGCTGATGATCTTGATCATATTACGTTATATTGTACCCCAGCTGAGTGAATCCCAATTATACGCACTTAATCCTATGTTCGGATTGGGCGTTCTGGTCATGTTGATCCCATCGATTCTCGGAATTGGTTTAGGATATCATTGGATCGGATCAATCGAAAAACTAGCCAGCGAAATTCAAACGAAATCAGAAAAGATCAGGGGAGAAATACCGCAACTCAGCAAGGATCAAAGCGAGTTGGCAGCCATTCACGGACTGTTTAATGGTATCCATAGTGATTTTGAAAAAAATATTAACAAATTAGATGACTTAACCAAGCAATTGCTATCAGTAAACCTAAAACTTGAGAAAATGGCTACCAAAGATGCGCTGACATCATTGTATAATCGACGTTATTTTGATTTGCGACTGATTGAAGAGGCAACCCGTGCAGACAGAGATCAGCGGGATTTGGCACTCATGATGATCGATTTTGATGATTTTAAGAAATATAATGATTCCTACGGTCACAAAACCGGTGACAAATTGCTGCAGGACGTTGCCACCATTATTAATAAATCTGTTCGGCGGTCTGATACGGTCTTCCGATATGGCGGAGATGAGTTTGCCGTCATTTTGCCTGGATGCAGTCTGGATATTGCCCAACGCAAAGCGCAGCGATTCGTTGCCCAAGTATCCGATACACAATTCTCAAATCCGGAAGGCCAGGCATTGGAAGGTATCACCATCAGCTGCGGGATCGCCAGTTATCAAGGCCAATTGGATGCATTCCTTTCGGCCGCCGATAGCTGTTTGCTGGCCGCCAAGGCAGCTGGCAAGGATCGTGTGGCTGTATCCTAAGCGTGCCATCTTCCTTGGCAGGTCGATTTCCGCAACGAATTGGCCAGCAGTTTTAAAAAACTTTCCCTGGCTATCTCCTTGGCACCCAGACTGATGAGATGCCGGGTAGTTACCTGGCAATCAATCAAATCAAAAGCTTGCAACTTTAGAAAATCAACCAAGCCGGCAAAAGCGACTTTGGATGCATTGCTGACCCGGCTGAACATGGATTCCCCGAAAAAACACCTGCCCAGGGAAACGCCATAAAGACCTCCCACGAGTTTGCCGGCCTGCCAGGCTTCCACCGAGTGGGCAAAACCGGAATCATGCAATTGGCAATAAGCATCGATCATGTCGTTAACAATCCAAGTCCCTTCTTGATGCTCAATACGAATTTTAGCACATTCACGAATAACCTCTGGGAAGGCTTGATCCAGGGTAATATCAAAAATTGATCGCCGCATAATTTTCTGTAGACTCTTGGACGGCTTGAATTCATGAGGGAATAAGACTAGGCGCGGGTCCGGGGACCACCATAAAATAGGTTCGCCCTCGGAAAACCATGGAAAAATACCGTTCTGGTAGGCAAGCAGCAGGCGATCTACACTTAAGTCACCACCGATGGCCAGTAATCCCTCACCAGTGGCTAAGTGTGGATTCGGAAAGCGGTGTGTTTCCGATAAAAGGTAAACGGGCATGACATTGTGTCAGGAGTATTGGAACTCAAGCTCATCTTCAGCCATTTGAAACTCAAGCTTATCCTCAGCCACATCGATCAAGACCTGACCACCTTTTTCAAGTTTCCCAAACAGGATTTCATCCGATAACGGATCTTTAATTTCTGTCTGCATCAGCCGCGTCAAGGGTCGGGCGCCATATTGGGGGTCATGGCCTTTGCGAGCTAGCCATCGCCGTGCAGCCGGTGATAAAGAAACACTTGCCTTTTTGGTAGTCAATTGGTCATTTAATTCTTGAACAAATTTATCGACAATCCGTTCCATTATTTCAGGTGTCAGCGGTTTAAAGGTGATAATGTCATCCAGACGGTTTCTGAACTCAGGGCTAAATATTCTTTCAATTGCCTTCTGGCCTTTGAATTCGGAATTTTTTTTGGGATCTCCGAATCCAATTGTCTGAGAACTCATTTCGCGGCTGCCGGCATTGGAAGTCATCAGAATAATGACATTGCGAAAATCAGCCTTCTTACCGTTGTTGTCCGTCAAGGTAGCATGATCCAACACTTGCAAAAGGATATTGAAAAGATCTTCATGCGCTTTTTCAATTTCATCGAGTAGCAGCACAGAATAAGGGTGCTTGCGAACGTCATCGGTTAGAAGCCCGCCCTGGTCAAAACCGATATACCCCGGGGGCGCACCAATGAGGCGGGCAACGGCATGCTTTTCCATGTACTCGCTCATATCGTAGCGTAAGAATTCGATCCCCAGGCTTTTGGCGATCTGGATGGCCACTTCGGTTTTACCGACGCCGGTGGGTCCAGTGAACAAAAATGACCCGATGGGATGACCCGGCACACCCAGTCCCGCCCGCGAACGTTTGATAGATGTCACCAGCGAAGCAATGGCCTCATCCTGACCATATACATAGCGTTTAACCCAATCGTCCAGACCTGCGAGTTTGGTTTTGTCCGGGGTAGACACGCTCTGGGTGGGAATCCGTGCCATTTTGGCTACAATCTTCTCGATATCGGTCGGATGGATCTTTTTGCGTCTAGACGATCCAGAAAGCCTTACAAAAGCCCCAGCCTCATCGATGACGTCGATAGCCTTGTCCGGCAGATAGCGATCATTCAGGTACTTGGCTGATAGCTCGGTGGCAGCTTTCAGGGATGGTTCAGTAAATATAATATTGTGATGTTCTTCATAGCGCGATTTGAGTCCCCGTAATATGCGGATGGTATCATCCGTTGTGGGCTCGGATATCTCAATCTTCTCAAACCGTCGCGAGAGCGCTCGATCTTTTTCAAAGTGATTTTTATATTCCTCGTAGGTGGTTGAACCGATGCAACGTAGATCTCCGGAGCCTAGCACCGGCTTTAAAATATTGGAAGCATCCATGGAACCGGAACTCGTGGCCCCTGCTCCTACAATAGTGTGGATTTCGTCAATAAAAAGAATCGCATTGGGATCGTTGGATAATTTAGAGATCACGCCTTTGAGACGCTGCTCGAAATCTCCTCGAAATTTGGTGCCAGCCAGAAGCGCACCCAGGTCAAGGGCGTATACACGAATATTTTTGAGAATATCCGGAACTTCTCCTGCCACAATACGTTGGACCAAGCCCTCCGCCATGGCGGTTTTGCCGACACCCGGATCACCTACAAAAACCGGATTGTTCTTACGTCGTCGACATAGGACCTGCATGGTCCGTTCCAATTCGAGTTGTCTGCCGATTAATGGATCCAATTTACCCTGTGCGGCTCGCTGCATCAAATCGATGGTAAACAGCTCCAAAGGATCCGATTTTTTCCTTTTCTTACCTGGTTCACGGGTGGCAGGTTCCGCGTCATCGGGTCGAACAGAGGGGTTACTGACATCATGTGAAATATAATTGAGTATATCCAGCCGGGTGATGCCCTCTTGTTTTAAGAAATTTTCAGCATGCGAATTTTTTTCCTGAAAAATGGAGGCCAGAATATCACCAACGGCCACCTCCTGCTTCTCAGCCGATCGGGCATGATTGACAGCTCGTTGGATGACCCGTTGGAACCCAATGGTTTGTTGGAGTACATATTCTGAGTCTTCGGGAATGCGCTCGATGCGCTCAGAAAAAAAGGTCTCCAGGGCTTTTTTTAGGTTGGTGACATCTCCACCGCAATTTTCGATTGTATCAACACCGTTTTCATCATGTAAAATCGCGTACAGCACGTGTTCGACACATACATATTCGTGGCGTCTTTTCTTGGCTTCCTTTACGGCGAATCCAAGTGTTTCGCTGAGTTCTTTGCTGATCATATGCTAGACTTTCTCCATGGAACACTTTAACGGGAAGCCGCTGGCCTTGGCGAGCATTTCCACCGTTCCGACCTTGGTTTCGGCAACTTCATATGGATAGGTGCCGCAAATCCCAATACCTTTGCGATGGACGTTCATCATAATGCGAGTGGCATCCGCGATAGTTCGCTTGAATACCCCCATCAGAATCTCAATAACAAAAGCCATGGTGGTATAATCATCATTATGGAGCAATACACGGTATAAGGGGGGCTCTTGGGTTTGCTGGTCATCCTGGGTGCGTTCCTGGGTTTCCAACTCTGGCGCGTCAACACCCACTTGTTGTTCTCCCCCTTCTCGAAACTTAAATTATACCTATCATCAGAATCAGCCGTTGGCTGTCAACTGATGAGCCCTAACGGACCCAGAATGGTGACCTTCGACAGCTGTGTTTTAGTTTGCTCAGGGCTATTATAAGCATTCCAACCCTGTTTTGTAAAGAGGTCAGGCTGCTTGAGTCCCAAAAGCATGCGCTACCGGTAATAAAATCGTGTTCCACGATTTTATAGTTTCAAGTCGATGAGGTTTGGAACCAATTGACCATTGCGTACAATCAGTTTGCCAACTGAAATTGGATATTGGCGTCGACGATGACCGGCACTTCCAGGATTAAAATAGAGTAGTTGATTCTGCTTTTCGATAAGCGGACGATGGGTATGTCCGTTGATAACAGCCTGATAATTTGTTAAATCAATATCGCGATCAATCCATCCCACATTATGTATCAACAAAATAACATGTTTACCGACCTGGATAGATTGCACAACTGGTAATCGTTCAGCCCAGCTACCATAGTCCATATTACCACGCACAACAATCAAGGGCGCAACGGCTTCCAGATCCGAGATGATATCTGGATCACCCACGTCACCGGCATGTAGAATCAAATTCACATCCACAAACGCCGCCACAACCTCGGGACGTAACAATCCGTGAGTATCTGATATGACACCGATAATGAAATCATTCTGGCTATCTAAATCTTCAATTTTAATTTGTGCTGGCATTCTAATCAATCTAACGATATTTTATAGGAAAACGTTCAATGTTCGATGTTTTTTTGTTTGGCTTCACTGGTCTAGCGCCCACAGCACTTCTTATACTTCTTGCCGCTCCCGCAGGGGCAAGGTGCATTGCGGCCCACCTTGCCGCTTGAACGGGTAGCCGGCTTCTTTTTAGTTGTGGATGTTTCTCCCCCGGAGAATACCAGCTGCTGCTCTTGGGTTTTTTGCATATCGGTTAAGGATTCGGGTTCAGCCGGTTGGATTCGAAATAGGATCGAAAGCGTCTCTTCCTTAACTCTCTCAATCATACCCTGAAACATTTCAAATCCTTCCTTTTTATAGACAATCAAGGGATTTTGCTGGGCATAGCCGCGTAATCCGATACCTTCCTTAAGATGATCCATGCTAAGCAGGTGATCTTTCCAGAGTTGATCAACTGTTTGCAGTAAAATATAGCGTTCTAAGCTGCGGAAGTCGGCTTCACCGATAAGCGTCTCTTTCTCCTGGTAAACCGTCTGAACAGATTCATAAATCAACTGCGCCAGTCCTTCTTCAGTCAATCCACTCAACGTGTCCTCATCCGGCGTGCCCGTACGGGAATTAAATTGTTTAAAAACAGCCTCATCCACGCCTTTAAAATCCCATTCTTCAGGTAAAGCCCGTTCATTTGCAAAAGTGGTTGCAATTTCAGAAGTCTTATCAAACATAATATCCTGGATGGTTTCTTTAAGATCCTTACCGTCCAGTGCCTGACGACGTTGGCGATAAATCACTTCCCGTTGCTGGTTCATGACGTCATCATATTCGAGCAGCTGTTTACGGATATCAAAATTGTGACCTTCCACTTTGGCTTGGGCATTTTCGATTGCGCGACTGATCAAATTATGTTCGATGGGTTCGCCTTCTTCCATACCAAGCTTTTCCATGATATTGGTAATCCGTTCACCACCAAAAATTCGTAAAAGATCATCTTCCAAGGATAGAAAAAAACGTGATGAGCCTGGATCCCCTTGACGACCAGATCGTCCGCGTAGTTGGTTGTCGATCCGGCGACTCTCATGACGCTCGGTTCCTAAAATATGCAAGCCCCCCAGATCCGTGACCCGCTCGCCTAAAACGATGTCGGTACCGCGACCGGCCATATTGGTCGAAATCGTCACCGAACCTTTTTGGCCGGCCATGGCGATGATTTCGGCTTCCCCTTCATGGTTCTTGGCATTAAGAACCTCATGTTGAATACCCCTTTTCTTTAACTTTTTGCTAAGCCCCTCGCTTACGTCGATGGATATGGTTCCCACCAGAACTGGCTGGCCACTTTGATTGAGTTCCACAATTTCATCCAAAACCGCTTCATATTTTTCCGTGCGGGTTTTATAAATAGCATCAGGAAAATCCTTGCGGATCATGGGATTATGTGTGGGAATGACCATCACCTCCAGGTCATAGATTTTTTTGAACTCGGTCGCTTCCGTATCGGCTGTACCGGTCATTCCAGATAGCTTGTTGTACATTCTGAAATAATTCTGAAAGGTTATGGTAGCGAGTGTCTGATTCTCATTTTCGATTTTGACATTTTCTTTGGCTTCCAGAGCCTGATGCAGTCCTTCACTATAGCGCCTGCCCGGCATGAGGCGTCCCGTAAACTCATCCACAATGATAACCTCACCCTGTTTCACAATGTAATCAACATCACGTTTGAAAAGGGCATGCGCTTTCACCGCCTGGTTAATATGGTGCAACAATTCAATATATTTGGGATCATACAGGTTGTCGACCTTCAGAATTCTTTCAGCATTGGCGACGCCATCCTCAGTGAGAACAGCTGTTCTTGCCTTTTCGTCAACGGTAAAATCTCTTTCGGACTTTAACTTGGGAATGATGGCATTTACTTGGTAATAAAGATGCGTGGATTTTTCAGCTGGACCTGAAATTATCAAAGGCGTGCGTGCTTCGTCGATTAAAATACTATCCACTTCGTCAACGATAGCAAAATTTAAATTGGGTTGGACCAGAGAATGGCGGTCAAACTTCATGTTATCGCGCAGATAATCAAACCCGAATTCATTGTTCGTACCGTATGCGATATCGGAACC
Organism: uncultured Desulfobacterales bacterium; assembly: GCA_964633115.1. Classification (GTDB taxonomy): domain Bacteria; phylum Desulfobacterota; class Desulfobacteria; order Desulfobacterales; family B30-G6; genus B30-G6. The sequence goes on along the minus strand of CAZWEO010000022.1, from coordinate 11,583 downwards.
ATAAGCTACCTTGCGCTCGGCGTCATCCAATCCATGCATAATTGTGCCGACCGAAAGCCCCAGAAACCGATATATCTGGCCCATCCATTCGGTATCGCGTGTAGCCAAATAATCATTGACCGTAATAATGTGGACCCCTTTCCCCGTTAATGCATTTAAATAGGCAGGTAACGTGGCCACTAGGGTTTTACCCTCACCGGTTTTCATCTCGGCAATGCGACCCTGATGCAGCACGACACCGCCAATCAGTTGAACATCGAAATGCCGCATGCCCAATGAACGTATCGACGCCTCACGCACGGTGGCAAAAGCTTCGGGTAAAATATCATCAAGCGGTTCGCCGTTTGATATTCTTTGCCTGAATCGAACGGTCTGTTGTTTCAGCTGGGCGTCATCCATGGCCTGGACGTCCGCTTCCAACTGATTAATTTGCTCTACGAAAGGCTGCAGCTTTTTCAACTCACGCTCATTCTTACTACCGAACAGTTTGGTCAGAAAGTTCATCACCATATAATTCGCTGCCTCCAAAAATAAAATGGTTTTAAAATCTTATGGACGGGCACTAAACTAATACAGAAGGTAAGCTAAGGCAATGTTAATTTTAGGATATTGCAGTGCCGGAACGCTAGACTGCCATGGTTCAACTTTTAGTCGTAAGCAATAGGCCATACGCAGCTAAAGACTTAAGGCTCAATGCTTGTAGCTAAGTCTTCCTGGCCTTCCAGCATCCTAGCTATCCAGCATCATATGGCAATTGGTTTGGAGGGTTGGTTGGGAGATAGTTTTGTTTGGAATATGGAACCGTCACTAATTAATTATGTATTTAATCGGATTAACAGGAACCCCATTGAGATGGACTTCATAATGCAGATGCGGGCCGGTACTGCGTCCGGTATTACCCATTTCAGCAATTACCTCACCCCTGGTAACCGCTTCACCCCGCTTTTTCAGATAGCCATTAAGATGACCATATCGCGTCACCATGCCATGGCCATGATCAATTATCATGATTTTGCCTAATAGCCCTCTGCGACCGACAAATTTTATATGCCCATCAGCCGGGGAGATAATTTTCGTCCCTTCACGATTGGCAATATCGAGTCCTTTGTGCAATTCCCTACGGCCGGTGAATGGTGAAATACGATATCCGAATCTAGACGTCAGATAACCTTTGGAAGGCTTAATGGCCGGAGTACATGCCAATAGATTTTTTTGGCCCTCCAAAGCATCCAGCAGGGTTGAAAAATCGCTTTTCTGACCGGTGGTGGCCACATGCAATTGATCGACCTGTTGATGCATCTCCCGTAGTAAACTGGTTGGCCGCCGTTGCAAATCAATATCGGTTGATAGATCTTCCGGTATGGATCCGCCTACACCGAATAGTCCCTCTTGATCTTTTCTTTGATCGAGATTTGCGATAACCCGGATTTTCTCTTCAAAATTATTGAGGGTGACTATTTTCGATTTGAGTTTATTTATTTCCGAGGCAAAGGTTTGAATCTGTGTGTTCTGATTGGCTATGAGGCCTTTTTGAGCCTTGATCTGCTCGTACAGCAACTGGTTGGTGATATGTACACTTTTTAACTTATGGTAGTCATAAATAAAATATCCACTGATGCCGAGTATCACAACCACAAACACAGCCAACAAACGTAAGACAAAGCCTGGAAATGAGATTTGCCTGGCCCGGGAACCGGTGTTGCTCATTAGGAAAAAAGATATTCTTTTCATGGGCATATTATTATGATCTTCACCAACTAATTCAGGACGCTTGAATTTATTTTAACTATTCTGCACAGACCGCTTCATGGCGCTGCACACATATACGCTATAATAATCGGATTGTTTTGAATGAAACTTTAGCAAATTATTGTTAGCACGATTGATATTTGTATGTCAAGTACCGCTAAAATCTGCTGTTTGCACTTAGCTCTTGGCTGTTTGCCGCCGTGAGCTAACAGCCAAGAGCTAACAACCACCTTATATCATTCCCAATTTGAACTTAATCGATTTCAATGTGTTTAGCATCAGCATGGTAATGGTCATGGGTCCGACGCCACCGGGAACCGGTGTAATAGAGCCGGCAATCTCCTTGGCTGCATCAAAATCCACATCACCTTGCAGGATCGCCACCATTTTGCCGGGATTCTTCTTGCTCGGTTTTTCCCCAATTCGGTTTACGCCCACATCGATTACGCAGGCACCCGGTTTGATCCATTCCGGTTTGACCAGGCCAGGAACACCGGCAGCAACGATGAGAATATCGGCCCGTTGACAATGCGCCGCTAGATCCTTTGTGCGAGTATGCACGACGGTAACGGTTGAATTGGCGCCAGGGCCTTTTTGCAACATCATGTTAGCAATCGGTTTGCCCACAATATTTGATCGACCCACAACCACGACTTCGGCACCACTGGTTTCTACGCCAGCGCGTACAATCATCTCCTGGATTCCATAAGGTGTACACGGCGGAAATTTGACTTCATCCCCCCCAATCATGAGTCTACCTACATTGACCGGGTGAAATCCATCCACGTCTTTATCTGGACTGATGGCATTCAGTACCTTTTTCTCATTAATATGTTTGGGCAGAGGTAACTGCACGAGGATGCCGTTGATGCTTTCATCATTGTTATATTTGTCAATCAAAGCCAACAGATCTTCCTCGGAGATATCGATTGGTTGAGTATCTTGAACTTCTTTGAATCCTACCCGGTGGGCTGTCTGAATCTTCAGGGTCACGTAGGATATGGACGCTGGATTCTCTCCTACCAGAATGGTAACCAGACCAGGCACAACACCATGTTTTTCCTTGATTTCAGCGACTTCTTTCGTGATTTCTTCTAAAATTTCTTCCCGTATTTCGGTTCCTTTGATCAGGGTAGCAGTCATAACAACACTCCTTTCGTTAATTTACTTGTAATGGGTTATCTGATTGTGAATCTTTATAATTAAAGCAGAGATATGATGCCACTTCGATGCAACGGTTTTAGTGTATCCGCACACACATGTCAAGTTGATTGACCCGCATCAGTGGTTCCATAAAAACCGGTTACAGCAGTTTCTCAATTGCAGAATCGATTCGATTCAGATCCCAATTCCAATAGTAGATCATACCGGGTATGGTTTCTGATTCAATCCATCAGCTTCATCCAAACCGCACATTATGTTCATGTTTTGAACAGCTTGCCCGGCGGCACCTTTGACCAAATTGTCAATGGCTGAGATGAGGATCACTCGTCTTTGGACTTCATCAATTTCAAAGCCAATATCACAATAATTGGTGCCTCTGACATGCATCGTTTCTGGTAAACGACCAGGTGGGCATATGCGTACAAAGGCTCTGTCTGCATAAAACCCCTCTAAACAATCCCGAATGTCATTGGCGCTAACCTTTTCCTGTAAGTGCGCATATTGGGTTGTCAGCATCCCGCGGCTCATGGGAACCAAATGGGGAACAAAGGTCGCTCCCACTGGGGTACCGGTTATTTGACTTAGAATCGCGTTAATTTCAGGATTGTGACGATGCGATGCGACCTTATAGGCCTTAAATGAATCAGTGACCTGACAATAATGCGTTCCCAGAGATAAAGATCGTCCGGCGCCACTTACGCCAGATTTTGAATCGATGATGAGGTTGGTTGGATCGATTAGTCCGGCCTGAAGCAAAGGAGTCGTTGCCAAAAGGGCACTGGTCGGATAGCAGCCAGGATTGCCTATCAGGTTGGCTTTCTGAATCTCTGCATAAAAGACCTCGCTCAGACCATAAACAGCATGTGTGAGAAGCTCCGGGGCATCATGGGGCTGGTAGGCCCGCGCATACACCTGCGCATCACGAAACCTAAAATCAGCCGACAAATCGATTACCTGCTTATTAGCAGTCATTAACTCCGGCACGATTGACATGGGGATCTTGTGCGGCAAGGCCATAAAAATAACTTGGCAATCTGATTTTAAGCGGTCTAAGTTCAGTTCCTCGCAAACCAAATCGACATGACCTTGCATGGCCGGATAGACCTGATCAAAACGGACATTTGTATATTGACGCGAAGTCAATACCATTAAATCAACATCGGGATGGCCGCATAATATCCTGACCAGTTCTGCCCCGGCATATCCGGTTGCTCCTACAATCCCAACCTGGATTTTTTGTTTTATTTTCTGCATATTAGAACCTTTCGTTATAAAAACCTTTCAGACGTAAGCTTGTTAGAATACTGGGCCCTTTTGAATATAGTATAACAGTCTTCAGTCTAATAGCCTAATCAGTTCTGACTTTTGACTCGCATCGCAAATCCCGCGACTCGTAACTCGCAACTCGATTCTGTCTCCTGGCTTCTGACTCCTGTTATTTGTCCCGTCGTATATCTTCGATCAGCTCTTTGATGATAGCGAGCACATTGCTACCCCTCTCACGGGCTATGCGATGCGCATCATCTACCACACGGTTCGCCTGCTCCCGCAATTGGCCAATATGCGGCATGGTTATATTATTCCTCTGGTAATGCCACTCAAGTAGACGCAAGGCCAGTTTGCGCTCTTGCTGTTTGATAAATGGTATCATTTGATTTGCCAAGCGGGGCACCAAGTATCGTGCCTTAAACATCGAGCTTTGAGCGCCTAACAGTCTTCAGCCTAATAGCATACGATATATTTTTGAAAATGAATGATGAAGTGAGCTGACGGCCAAAAACAATCTTCGATATTCAAAATTCTGTAATCAATATTCGATATTTCACTTTAGGCTTTTATGCTGCTTATAGCACAATGTCCAAAGCTAAACTGGCAACTCGCTTCACACAACGCATTACTCCCTTTATTTTTCATTTAGATGACTTGCATTCCTTCTACCCGCCATCTCCGCTCTCCTGAGTTCTATCGGTTTTGCTACATATTTTTATTATAGCATCCGCCAATATCGAATGGGGCGGCTGCCCCGATGATTTGAGCAATATATCGGTTTGATTCAGAGTTTTTAAAGCCAGGAAGAGTTCCTGTTTTGAAAATGCGCTAGCCTTTTGAAAAAGTTTATATACAGGATAGACGTTTTTCGGGTTGGGTGCGATTAAAAGATCGGAACCCATACGCTGCTTTGATGGCTCTGGTTGAGATCCTTCCGAATTTGACAACGTCTGTTCCCATGCCATTAGATGTGCTTTTAATTCTTCGTCATGATTCTTCACCAATGGCATAACCCGTTCCCTAAATTCATTATAGGATATGTTTGCATGTAAGCCACCGCGCGCGTGTTCGTCCGCAAAAGCCTTGATCACCAATAGACGTCGCATAAAATTGATAGCCGCTGCTAATAGTTGCAGCTCATGATATCCATTAGATAACAATGATTCCATATAAAAAAGACAATCGCCAAGGTTTCTATCCCCCAAGGCATTGGTAAAGGTATAAATAGGGTCCTTGCGGCTGCGTTCTAAAACTGAGGCGACATCATCAACATTAATTTGTTTGCGTTCACCAACAAAATCAATAAGTTTGTTGAGATTGTTTCGAAATGTTCGTAAATCAAAACCGGTCATTTCGGATATAGCTGCAAAAGCAGCGGCATCAATGGATTTATCACTCTGAGACAATAGCTCTTGCATGATATTGCGGACAACTGCATCCTGAGCAACTTTGTCTGCCTGGCGATCACCTTTTGGTACCGAGCAGTCAACCACGAGACCGTTTGCTTCCATGGCTTTGTATAGTCGGCGGCGCTTGTCCACGGACTCGGTAGTAATAATCAAATAATGACGATTCGGAAAACCATCGGCCAACGCATCAATCAGTACGCTAGCTACTCTATCCGGGGCCGGTTCAGAACTATTTGTATGAGTCTTTGATGCTTTTGGTTTTTGGCCTTGCGAAAAAAGAGGCGTCTCCAGCAAGGCTACGACCTTGCCATCACCCAACAAGGCGTAGGTGTTGAGTTGTCGGATGGCCTCAACTATATTTTCGGATGATCCATCCCAGGCTTCATATCCATGTTGTTGGTTGGCATCTGGTGTCAATACCGCCAAGATGGCTTTAAAAGCCTTTTTCACCAACAGTTCTTCGCCGTACAACAAATAAGCGGGATAAAGCTCAGATGACTTTTTTTCCGTTAGAATCCGCAGATGTGATTTGATTTCATTGTATTTGATGATGGCCATACTGATGCTTGTTTTTGCCCCATGTGGATTTACGGAAACGAAAAATAGTGGGCCTTCAGGTTACAAATTTAGTTCATCCGAACCAAGCGTACTTTTAAATCCATTTCGGAAGCAATTTTGATGGTTTGCTTAAAAGAATTCCATATTCGATGTTCAGTGTTCGATGTTCAATGTTGGACGTTGGTTTAAAACCAGATATTCTTTACATCGTCTCACTGTTTGCCAGGTAGTTCTATAAAAAGGAGGTGGTAAATAAATAGACAGATACCGATGGTAATGGCGCTATCGGCAACGTTAAATGCAGGCCAGTGCAAATTCTTGATATACACATCAAGGAAGTCGATGACCTTTCCGATCCGAATTCTATCAATGATATTGCCAAAGGCACCACCCAAAATCAACGCTAACGCCAATTCAAGCAATCGCTGATTGGGAGGGGTCTTGACATAAAGAAACACAATCAAACCCATGGCAGCAAAGGACGAGACCAGAAAAAACAGGTGTCGCAATTCGGATGTACTGCGCGATAAAAAACCAAAAGCCCCGCCCGGGTTGTATATATGGGTTAGATTGAAAAAACCCGGAATAACCGGAATGGTGTCGTAAACAGCGATGGTAGCCACAACCAACACTTTGGTTGCCTGATCCAAAATGCAGACCATTCCGGCAATGATCAGTAACTTTACATAGCGGTTTGATAACAAAAAGTTCAATCCCAATTTATTTTTGATTATTTAAATAGTGCATCTGCGTTTATTTAAATCCGTTTGATTATAGAATCACAGAAGATTAAAATTCTGAGGTTTTGTAAAATGTTCAAATTCAAGGCGTGCCGATTTTGTAATCATGAGGCGTACGAATTGTACGTTGAATAATTGCAAAATTAGGCACAACGCAGAAGTTGGGCATTTTACGAAGCCGAATTATTAGGTATCAAGTTGTTCCATTGCGGCAACACACCGATCACAAATGGATATATGTGCGTCATGCGAACCAACGCTGGTACTGTGAGTCCAACATCGTTCGCATTTCTCCCCCGGGGAAGGTGCCACCGCTATGCTCAATCCCTCCACTTCATCACTTTGGAAAGTCTGTTCTTTCAAAGGGGTTTGCGTCAGGTGTGCCTGCGATACAATAAAAATATAGCGCAGATCCTCTTCAAATGTTTGTAACTCAGTATACATCTCTGCGGTAACACCCAGGGTCACGGCAGCATCCAGCGGGTGGCCTATCAGTTTATCAGCTCTGGCTGCTTCAAGCGCCTTGGTAACTTCACCACGGATATCCAGCAATAGCTGCCATTTACGACCGAGCTCATCATCTTTCCATGTCGCTACAACTTCCGGCAAAGCCAGCATGTGAATACTTTCATTGGTCTCAGCCTGACCAGGCATATATTTCCAAATCTCTTCAGCCGTAAACGGCAAGATTGGACTCATCAAACGCGCCATGGCATCTAAGATATGATGCAGGACCGTCTGGGCACTGCGCCGGGCCTGAGAAGTGGGTGGTGATGTGTAAAGCCGGTCCTTTAAAATATCCAAGTAAAAAGCAGACAAGTCCAAGGTGCAATAATTATATAAAGCGTGATAGATGACATGAAACTCGTAGGTCTCATAGGCCTTACGTGCTTTTTCAATAATCGCATGCAGCTGATGCAGCGCAAATTGATCGATTTCCTGCAGGTCTTCGTAGGGGAGACGATCCTGATCGGGATCAAAGTCAAACAAATTCCCCAGCATAAACCGACTGGTATTGCGTATGCGCCGGTAGGCATCGCTAAGTTGTTTCAAGATATTATCGGAAATGCGAATATCATCTCGGTAGTCGGAAGCAGCCACCCATAAGCGCAAAATTTCAGCCCCGAACTTATTGATTACTTTTTTAGGCGCAATGACGTTGCCCACCGATTTGGACATTTTGCGTCCATTGGCATCCACCACAAATCCATGGGTTAAAACACTTCGATAGGGGGCACTCTCCCGAATCCCAACAGCCGTCAGCAAGGAACTGTGAAACCAACCGCGATGCTGATCACTCCCTTCCAGGTACAGCTCAGCAGGCCAGCGCAAATAATCACGGTCTTCGAGTACAGCGGCATGACTAACGCCGGAGTCGAACCAAACATCCAGGATGTCGGTCTCTTTAACGAATTCCTGACTACTACATTTATCACAAGTTGCATCTGCCGGAATTATATTGGATGTGTCCCTTTCAAACCATGCATCGGCCCCGTACGTTTCAAACAATTCAAACACATTGTTGATGATCTCTTGGTTCAAGAGCGGTGCGCCACAGTCTTTACAATAATAGACTGCGATGGGAACACCCCAGGCACGTTGCCGTGAAATGCACCAATCCGGACGGTTTTCAATCATGCCATATATCCGGTCCCGGCCCCAATGCGGTATCCATTGAACCGCGTCGATCGCTGTTAGGCTTTTTTGCCGCAAACCGGTTTCATCCATGGAAATAAACCACTGAGGTGTCGCCCGAAAAATAACCGGCTGTTTGCACCGCCAGCAGTGCGGATAGGAATGCTTCAGCCCGGCTCGAGCCAGCAGAGCGCCTACATCGGCCAACTTGTCATTGATGGCATCATTAGTTTCGAAAACAAATCCACCTTTGAAAAATTCAACATCCTCGGTAAATCGCCCATCATCGTCCACAGGAGAATAAGCGTCGATCCCATAAGTTAAACCGACTTCGTAATCCTCACGTCCATGCCCGGGTGCGGTGTGGACACAACCGGTTCCGGCATCCAGGGTGACATGATCTCCGAGTATCAGCAGGGATTCTCGATCATATAAGGGATGGCGACATTTTTTGCGTTCAAGCGCGGAGGCCTCGAATTCCGCTAGAATCTCATATTCACTGATCCCAAAGGTTTGCATACATGCTTCCACCAATTCCCGGGCCAGAATATAAACTTCCCCATTGCCCACATCCACCGCTGCATATACGAACTTTGGATGCAATGTGATGGCCAAGTTGGCCGGTATGGTCCAGGGTGTTGTCGTCCAAATGATGACGGCTACTTTTTTTCCTTGGAGGTCTGGCATTATCTCGGCCAAATCATCAATCATGGGAAACTTCACAAATATCGATGGTGAGGTTTCGTCATGATATTCAATTTCAGCTTCCGCCAGCGCCGTCTGGCAGCTGCAGCACCAATGGATCGGTTTTTTGCTTCTGAAAAGGTTGCCATTAAGTCCGAACTTTAGGCATTCTGTGGCAATGATGGCTTCATAGCGATATTTCATGGTCAAATAGGGATTCTCCCATTCCCCTAAAACCCCCAAACGCTTGAATTCCTCGCGCTGAATATCGATCCACTTCTCGGCATAGGCTCGGCACTTACGGCGAAAGTCTGCGTGAGATATTTCGGCCTTGCGTTGGCCCATTTCTTTATCGACATTATGCTCGATGGGCAAGCCATGGCAGTCCCAACCAGGGACATAAATAGCATTGAATCCCACCATCTGCCGCGATCGCACAATAATATCCTTTAAAATTTTATTGAGTGCTGTGCCGATATGAATATTGCCGTTGGCATATGGCGGGCCATCATGCAATATATATAATTCCCGGCCTTCGGATTTCTCACGGATACGACCATACAAGTTGTCTGCATCCCATGCCGCGATCTGCTCGGGTTCGCGAACGGCTAGGTTTGCCTTCATGGGAAATTTGGTTTTGGGCAAATTCAAGGTCTTTTTGTAATCCATTCATATCCTCCAAAAAAAAATTACTTCGTAATTTTCTTTGATGCGGCTGCGCCGCTATTATTATAATAGCTTTTTTAATCTATAGCTTTTGCTAATCAGGATTCTTAACTTTATATAAGCTACAAGCCACTGTGGCGTTCAGATCCCCGCCATTACCATGGAGCCGACCGCCATATAGGTATAGCCCTTCGTCACAATGGTTTCAAAATCAGGAATCATGCGGCGACCATCCATAATCAAATATGGCGGCGTCGCCGAATCCTCAATGGTACGCGACAAGCCGCGAAATTCCTCGCAATCTGAAGAAATGAACAGCGCGTCCGAGCCTTCAATGGCCGATCTGGCTGAATCCACATAGGTTATTTTTTCAAACAGCACATTGCGGGAAGGATCAAATACCTGTTTGGCCGCTCCGCTGGCTAAGGGATCATAGGCTTTGATGCTGGAAACCCCTTTGCCCAAAAGCGATTCTATTGCTTTAATGGACGATGCGTCCCGCATGTCGTTGGTATTTTTCTTGAACGCCAAGCCCAAAACAGCAATAGTCTTGTTATTGAACTGAAATCCAGCCTCGGTTATGGCACGATCCACCAGGTAGACTTTCTGATATTCATTGACCTCAGATGATGCTTCCAGCATCTTGGTATTCACATTGACCCGTCGCAACTGGTAGATCAGCGAGGCAATATCCTTGCCAAAACAACTGCCACCGGCCCCGTTACTTACGAACGATCCCCAGGTACTGATGCGTTTATCAGCAGTCACGCCCATTCGTAAATCATCGATCTTTATGTTGGGAATTTTTTCTCCCAGTTTAGCTCCAACCCCGTTCCAAAAAGAAATGTAGGTCAATAGCATGGTATTGGCTACATATTTAATGGCTTCGGCTGTCTCTGGGGTTGTCTCAATATATTTGGTCTGAACATGGTGAACAAATTTGGCATAAACCCGTTGCAGTAATATAAAATCTTGCTCATGATTGCAGCCCACCACAATACGGTCCGGTTTTCTGGCTTCGGGAACAGCAGTACCCTCCGCCAAAAACTCGGGATTTGATGCCACGCCAAAATTCTTAACCTGGTGCTGATCCATAACCGATTTCAAATGGGCTGCCGTACCGATTGGCACCGTACTTTTATTGACCACCACCACCCGTCTCGGATCTTGACGCTGCTGCAACTGCTTGGCAATATCCTCAACTGCGGCATCATAATAGCTCAGATTGGTAGAACCATCCAGATTCGGCGGGGTCGGCAGACATAGAAAGATTACATCGGTGCCTTCGACAATATCGGCCAGATCGCTGGAAAAAAATAGATGTCTCCCATTGACCTTCTGGATGATATCAGCCAGACCGGGCTCATCAACATACTGTTGAATCCGTTCTGGCTCAGCGCTAGAAAACGCCGTTACTTTATCCACATCATTATCATAGGCAATAACTTCATGCCCAAATTCTGAGCATACGGCCGCATGCACAAGACCTACATAGCCGGTACCTGCTACGATAATTTTCATATTCACCTCTTTCTCAGCGTTAAGATTGAAGCCTGGGGTTATTAGGTCAATGTCCTAATTAGCGTAAGTCCCCATTGGGCTACAACAAAATAGGGTTATATATCTTAATTCATAGGAATAGACAAGCAGAGAATCGTAATTGCTCAAGGGTTAAGCTGTGTGGTATAGATTGCTAAAAGACGTCTATA